>NZ_LT630450.1:1822500-2422500 GCF_900116045.1 Desulfovibrio piger | reverse complement strand
TGCTGTAGAAGGCGCCGTAACCACAGGCATAGCCCTTGTACCAGTAGCCTTCATAGGCCACCTTGGCGCATTCCTTGGGGTCCAGCTTGTGGGGCTTCCACCCGAACTCGCCATTGACCTGTTCGAAACGTTTGGCCGGCGCCGCCGCACGGGCGATGCTGCCGCCGGTGCCCACCAGGGCCGCCACAGCCCCGCCCACGGCCAGGCCACCAAGGCCACACAGGCAATTGCGTCTGCTGTTGTCCATATATCCTCCTTCTTCGGCGCATCGCGCCCTCTTACGATAGTCGTTACTTTTTTCACTACATTTTTCCGGCAGGGAACGCAAGACCAGCCGCACGAAACAGGACTCCTTTCCGGCTTTCCCGGCCGGGCCCCGGCTCCCCGGGGCAGCCCCTGCCGCCGGCACCGGACGGCTTTCCTTTCCCGGCGGCAGGCCGCTGCCCTCCGTGTCCCCCTCCTGCCTGTGTGCCGTGCCCGGGCCGGGACCGCAGAAAAAATTTTCCGTTTGCCACTGGACGAGCACGCAGAAAGACTTACTTAGAGGACGCAAGCGAAAGAGACGCCGCTACGGCGTTCAGCGATACAGTTTTTATTTCTCCGAGGAGGATCCACATATGTCCAAAATCATCGGCATCGACCTTGGGACCACCAACTCCTGTGTCTACGTCATGGAAGGCAAGGACCCCAAGTGCATCACCAATCCTGAGGGCGGCCGCACCACTCCCTCCGTGGTGGCTTTCACCGACAAGGAACGCCTGGTGGGCGAGATCGCCAAACGTCAGGCCGTGACCAACCCCAAGCGCACCATCTTCGCCATCAAGCGTCTGATGGGCCGCAAGTACGCCTCTCCTGAAGTGGACCGCTGGAAGGAGCATTCGCCCTACACCATCACCACCGCCGCCAACAACGACGCCGGTGTGGAAGTGGACGGCCGCACCTACACCGCCCCCGAAATCTCGGCCATGATCCTGGCCAAGCTGAAGGCCGACGCCGAAGCCTACCTGGGCGAGCCCGTGACCGAAGCCGTCATCACCGTGCCCGCCTACTTCAACGACGCCCAGCGCCAGGCCACCAAGGATGCCGGCCGCATCGCCGGGCTGGAAGTGAAGCGTATCATCAACGAACCCACGGCCGCCTCCCTGGCCTACGGTTTCGACAAGAAGGCCAACGAAAAGATCGCCGTGTTCGACCTGGGCGGCGGCACCTTCGATATCTCCATCCTGGAAGTGGGCGACAACGTGGTGGAAGTGCTCGCCACCAACGGTGATACCTTCCTGGGCGGCGAAGACTTCGACCAGCGCGTCATCAACTACCTGGTGGAAGAATTCAAGAAGGAGAACGGCATCGACCTGTCCAAGGACAGCATGGCCCTGCAGCGCCTGAAAGAAGCCGCTGAAAAGACCAAGAAGGACCTCTCCACCTCCATGGAGGCGGAAGTGAACCTGCCCTTCATCACCGCCGACCAGACCGGTCCCAAGCACCTGGTGGTCAAGCTCTCCCGCGCCAAACTGGAAGCCCTGGTCAGCGATCTGGTGGACCGCACCATCGCTCCCTGCCAGAAGGCCCTGGCCGACGCCGGTCTTTCCGCCGGCCAGATCGACGAAGTCATCCTGGTGGGCGGCATGACCCGTATGCCCCTGGTGCAGAAGAAGGTGGGCGAGTTCTTCGGCAAGGATCCCAACCGTTCCGTGAACCCCGACGAGGTGGTGGCCATGGGCGCCGCCATCCAGGGCGGCATCCTGGCCGGTGACGTGAAGGACGTGCTGCTGCTGGACGTGACGCCCCTGTCCCTGGGCATCGAGACCATGGGCGGCGTGTTCACCAAGCTGATCGACCGCAACACCACCATCCCCACCCGCAAGAGCAACGTGTTCACCACGGCCGCCGACAACCAGCCCTCCGTGTCCATCCATGTGCTGCAGGGCGAACGTCCCATGGCGGCCGACAACATGACCCTGGCCCGCTTCGACCTGACCGGCATCCCGCCGGCACCCCGTGGCGTGCCGCAGATCGAAGTGACCTTCGATATCGACGCCAACGGCATCGTCAACGTGTCCGCCAAGGATATGGGCACCGGCAAGGAACAGTCCATCAAGATCCAGTCCTCTTCCGGCCTGTCCGAAGAAGACATCCAGCGCCTGGTGCGTGAAGCCGAAGCCCATGCCAGCGAGGACAAGAAGAAACAGGAGACCATCGAGGCCCGCAACCACGCCGACAGCCTGATCTACGGCACCGAAAAGTCCCTGAACGACCTGGGCGACAAGGTGGACGCCGCTGTGAAGAGCGACGTGGAAGGCAAGATCGCCACCCTGCGCAAGGCCATGGAAGGCGATGACGCCGCCGCCATCAAGGCCGCTACCGAAGAGCTGGCCAAGGCTTCCCACAAGCTGGCCGAACAGCTCTACCAGCAGCAGGCCCCCAACGGCGGTGCCCAGCAGCAGCCCGGTGCGGGCGCCAATCCCGGCGCCGGTGCCGCCCAGGGCAACAACAACGATGATGTGGTGGACGCCGACTTCACCGAAGTGAAGAAATAATCCCCGCACGCAAGGCATCTCAGGGACGGTCCTCCGGGGCCGTCCCTTTTTTCATGCCCGGCCCCCCTTTCGTTCCTGCGGCAGGGATGCTAGGGTGGAGGCAACCAAGGAGCGCCTATGCGAACACATCCCGCTTTTGTCAGGCTCCTGCATGTCCTGGCTCTGATCCTGCTCTCCGGCCTCTTCGTCCTGGGCACAGGCTGTGTGCATAACAATGACCCCTGGTATGACGACCCGCCTCCGCCGCGCCACCACCGGCAGCCGCCTCCGCCGCATAACAGGGTCCAGCCCAACAAGCCCGCGCCCCCGGCCCATGTGGCTCCCCGCCCGGAACCGCGCCACGGGGACAACAAGCCCGTGCCGGTCCATGACCGCCGCGACGACAGGCGGAATCCTTCCCCGCGCCGCTGATGTCCTTTGCGGAAGCTCCCCGGAGCTTCCGCATTTTTCGTTTCCGGCCGCATCCGGGCACAGAGCCTGCCCCGGCACAGCTGCGCACACGGCCCGCGCGGGCCCTGCGCGCACCGCCCGCCACCGGGGGGAAAGACTTTGGCAGGACAAAGATATTTCCTGCCATGACGCATCTTTACAAAATTTTTTTTTTGCTGCATAACGTTCTGGATCCGCAAAGGTTCCCCCCTTCCGGCAAACCGGAAGCCTGCCATATTTGTGCCTCCCACAGGCACAGCCGCGACGCGCTCCGCTCCAATCCAATCCTTGGGCGCGTCGCGTTTTTTTGTCCCCGCCCTGCCCGCACGCCACCTTCCCGCCCCTTGCGCCACGCCGCAGAGCGGGCTATGATTCCAGACTTGCCCGGGAACGCCGCTCCTGCCCGTCCCGTGCCCGGCGGCATGTCCGGCATGCCGTCTGCCTGAGGCATGCCTTCACCGGCCATCCGGTCCCGGCCCGTCCCGCGCCCTGGAAACGCGCCCCCTTTCAGCCCTGTACTGCCATGAAAAACAGCTGCTCGTCCCGCGTTTTTCTTCCGCTCCTGCTGCTCCTGGTCCTGGCGCTCAGCGCCTGCCAGTTCCCCGCCGCCCCCAGCAAGGCCCCGGCTCCCAAGCCCGCCACCCCCACGGGGCCCCACATCGCCCTGGCCCTGCCCAGCAGCGGCCCCTATGCCGGCGTTGCCGCCAAGATCCGCAACGGCGCCGAGATCGCCCTGCGCGAACTCCAGGCCGGCGGCCTGCTGGCACAGCTGCATGTGGTGGATACCAGCAAGCCCGACTGGAACGCCCAGATCGCGGCCCTGCCCCCCAGCTGCATCATGGTGGGCGGCCCCCTGCAGGCCCCCATCTTCAAGCAGCTCCAGACGTCCGGCATGCTGGAAAAGCGTGTCTTCTTCGCCTTCATGCCCAGCCTGCTGCCCGGTGATGAAGGCGTGCGGGCCTGGCGCTTCTTCCCCAGCCCCCAGGACCAGATCGACCGTCTGGTGGGCTTCGTCACCGAAGACCTGGGCCTGCGCACCTTCGGCGCCTTCTATCCCACGGACAATTACGGCCCCCGCATGACCGGCCTGCTGGACCAGAAGCTGGCCGGCATGGGCATCACCCTGCATTCGGCCAGCTACACGCCGGGCCAGTCCAGCACCTGGAGCGGCCAGGCCGCCACGCTCATCAATCCCACGGCGCAGGAGAACATCACCGCGCCCATCCCCCAGACGCCGTTCGAAGCGCTCTTCCTGCCCGACTCCTGGAAGAACATGAACCTGCTGACCACCAGCCTGATGTACAACGGCGAGGACCGTCTCGTGCTGCTGGGCACCACCCTGTGGGAACAGGGCTTGGACGGCAAGACCGTGGCCGAGCCCGACCGCTATGCCCTGGCCGTCTTCCCCGCCGCCTGGGACCCCACGCAGGCCCCCGCCGCCCTGCGCGCTCCCGGCACCGATTTCTGGGTGGCCCTGGGCTACGACTTCGTGCGCTTCGCCGTGCGCATGGCCTTTGACAGCCGTCCCCCGGCGGCCACGGTCAACGCCCAGGCCGCCGGCATGAAGCTCCAGTGGGCCATGGCGCCCCTTTCCTGGGACGACAAGGGCATCGCCCACCAGAAACTGCATCTGTTCCAGCCCGGCGCCAACGGCATGGAGCCGCTGGACCTGGCCCGCTTCCGCAACATGCGCGAAGCCATCCTGCAACGGGCCGCCCTGCGCATGCAGGGGCTGCCCACCGTGGACGAACAGGGCAATTCCCTCATCCCGGGCCTGCCCGGCATGTCTGCCGGCCCCGCCGTGCTCAACACGCCCGCGTCCACGTCCCCGACGCCCGGTGTGGCGCCCCTGTCCACCACGCCCCAGCCGTCGTACAAGCTGCGCCTTTCGCCGGCCACCACCGGCACAACCCGTACCGCCCGATAACGGTGCCCCTCAAGGTAGATCCCATGTCCGAAAACAAGAATATCAGCCAGGACGTCGTGGCCCACATGGCCCGGCTGTCCCGCCTTGCCGTCAGTGACGAGGAAAAGGCCCTCTTTGCCCGCCAGTTCGGCGACATCCTCGCCTATATGGATGTGCTGGCCCAGGTGGATACCAGCGCCGTGGAACCTCTTTACAGCCCCGTGAGCCATGCCACCCCCATGCGCGACGACCGGCCCGAACGCAAGCGCCGCCGCGAGGACGTGCTGGGCAACGCTCCCGAACATGATGAAGACTATTTCATCGTGCCGCGCATCGTCTAAAGGAGACGCATCATGAACGAGATCTGCTCGCTGAACCTGACCGCGCTGGCCGATGCCCTGCAAAAGAAGGAGATCGGTGCCGAAGAAGCCACCCGCGCCTGCCTCGACCGCATCGCCGCCACTGAAGAACGCGTGGGCGCCCTGCTCCATGTGGATGCCGAAGGCGCCCTGGCCAGCGCCCGCCGGCTGGACGCCCAGGGCCCCGACGCCTCCCGGCCCCTCTGGGGCGTGCCCGTCACCGTCAAGGACGCCCTTTCCACCCTGGGGATGCCCACCACCGCCGGTTCCCGCATCCTCGAAGGCTACATGCCCGTGTACGATGCCTTTGCCGTGCAGCGCCTGCGTGAAGCCGGCGCCGTGATCCTGGGCAAGAACAACCTCGACGAGTTCGCCATGGGCTCCACCACGGAGAATTCCGCCTACAAGACCACGCACAACCCCTGGGATCTCCAGCGCGTGCCCGGCGGCTCCAGCGGCGGTTCCGCCGCGTCCGTGGCCGCCTGCCAGTGCTTCGCCTCCCTGGGCTCCGATACCGGCGGCTCCATCCGCCAGCCCGCCAGCCTTTGCGGCTGCACGGGCATCAAGCCCACCTACGGCCGCGTGTCCCGTTACGGCCTCATCGCCTACGGCTCCTCCCTGGACCAGATCGGTCCCCTGGGCCGCAGCGTGGCCGACTGCGCCCGCGTGCTGGGCGTCATCGCCGGTCATGACCAGCGCGACGCCACCTGCGATCCCCGCCCCGTGGACGACTATGCCGCCGCTGCCGCCGCGCCGTCCCTCAAGGGCGCCCGCCTGGGCCTGCCCAGGGAATTCTATGCCGACGGCCTGGCGCCCGAAGTGCGCGCCGTGTGCGAAAACGCCATCGAAACGGCCCGCGCCGCAGGTGCCGAGATCGTGGAGGTGAGCCTGCCGCATACCCACGCGGCCATCGCCACCTACTACATCATCGCCATGGCCGAGGCGAGCTCCAACCTGGCCCGCTTCGACGGTGTGCGCTACGGCCACCGTGCCGCCGATGTCCGGCAGCTGGCCGAGCTCTATGTGCGCTCGCGCAGCGAAGGCTTCGGCCAGGAAGTCAAGCGCCGCATCCTGCTGGGCACCTATGTGCTCTCCTCCGGCTATTACGACGCCTACTTCCGCAAGGCCGCCCAGGTCCGCCGCCTCATCCGTGACGAATACCTGGCCGCCCTCGAGCAGTGCGACGCCCTGCTGGCCCCCGTCTCCCCCGTCACGGCCTGGGAACTGGGCTGCCACAGCGCCGATCCGCTGCAGATGTACCTCATGGACGCCTACACCCTGTCCCTGAACCTGGCCGGTCTGCCCGGCCTGTCCCTGCCCGTGGGCATGGCCGCCGAAAGCAATATGCCCGTGGGCATGCAGCTCATCGGCAAGGCCTTTGACGAGGCCGGCCTCTTCCGCCTGGGCGCCGGTCTCGAAGCCGCCCTGCCCGGCATCGGACTGGCGCGGCTTTAGGGCGGATCGGCCAAGGCATTTTCTGCCGCGCACGGCAAGCAGGATGCCCTTTTCCCGAGGCTGCCCGGCAGTCGAAAGATGACCGGACTTCTTTCCTGGGCGGTGGTTTCTGAGAACCACCGCCCTTGCTGTCTCTTCGCTGGTCAGCCGGAAACAATCCTCCTTCGGGGAAAGCACTGCCGCGACAAGCCGTTGCCCTGTTCGTGCAGCGCACGTTCCCCCGGACAGCCCGGATGGCGGAAGCAACTTTTTCCCTGAAGGGCCTCATCGGCCTGCCGGAAGCCGAAGAATGCCTTGCCCCTGCCATAGGGCGCAGGAGACGATACGGCCCTGATCCCGGATCCAGACGGAAAAGCACGCCCGCAACGCCCGGGGCATCATTCAGGGAAAGCCGTTATCCCCGGGTCAGCCGCACAAAAAAAGAGAACGTCCGAAGACGTTCTCTTTTTTTGTGCATTGATGCAGCGGGGCGGCAACGGGGACTGTCTCCCAAGCCCGTTTCAGCCGTGCCCTGTCCGCTCCCCGCGACCCGGGCACGACCTCCCCGCGCATGTCCTGCTTCTCCAGACGGGGACCGGCAGCCGGCGATCAGGCCGCCGTCCCTCCCGCCACTGCCATCCTCCCCGGTAAAGCGCGTCGGGGAGGGGATGGGGGTCAGGGGGAAGGGGGAAACCCTTGCGCGCCAGCCAAGGGGGCTCCCTCCCCCCCTGCGAACACCCGGACAACAGCCATCTATACCTTGAAGAACCGCAGCCGCAGCGCGTTGCTGACCACGGAGAAGGAGGACAGGGCCATGGCGGTGCCGGCGATCATGGGCGAGAGCATGGGCCCGCCGAAGACGTGCAGCAGACCGGCGGCCACGGGCAGGCCCAGCAGGTTGTAGCCGAAGGCCCAGCCCAGGTTCTGGCGGATGTTGCGCATGGTGGCGCGGGAAAGGGCCAGGGCGGTGAGCACGGCCTCCATGCCCCCGCGCATGAGCACGATGTCCCCGGCCTCGGCGCTCACGTCCACACCGCTGCCCACGGCCATGCCCACGTCGGCCACGGCCAGGGCCGGGGCGTCATTGATGCCGTCGCCCACCATGGCCACCAGCAGGCCCCCGGCCTGGAGCTGGCGGATGCGCCCGGCCTTTTCGGCGGGCAGCAGTCCGGCGGCCACATCGGCGTCATCCAGACCGGCCTGCCGGGCCACGGCCCGGGCGGTACGCTCGTTGTCACCGGTGAGCATGACCACCCGGATGCCCATCTCGTGCAGGCGGGCCACCACCGCGGCGGATTCGGGGCGCAGGGCATCGGCCAGCGCAAGGATGCCCGCCATCTGGAGGCCGTCCCACTGCCAGCGGGCACTGTCGTCATCACCGGCACCGGCAAGGGCGGCACGGGCCGGAGCCAGCGCCAGCAGCAGCGGCGTCTGCCCGGCCTCGGCCAGGGAAGCCAGCCGTTCCAGCACCGCGGCATCGGGCGTGATGCGGTTCTGTTCCATGAAGGCGGCATTGCCCAGGGCCACGCGCCAGGCCGTGCCGTCCAGCGTCACCACACCGGCGATGCCCAGACCGGGCGCCACGTCCACGGCATCCACCGGGCAGGCGGGACAGCCGCGTTCCTTGCCCGCGGCCACCAGGGCCAGGGCCAGCGGATGCTCGGAGCGGGCCTCCAGCGCGGCGGCCAGGGTGACAAGGGCCTGCTCGTTATGGGCCGCGAGGGGGATCACGCCCGTCAGCACGGGCTTGCCGGTGGTCAGGGTCCCGGTCTTGTCCACGGCGATGGCCCGGACGCGGCCGGCCTGCTCCAGGGCAGCGCCGTTCTTGATGAGCACGCCCAGCTGGGCGCCGCGTCCGGTGCCCACCATGATGGACATGGGCGTGGCCAGGCCCATGGCGCAGGGGCAGGCCATGACCAGCACCGCCACGAAGACCGTGACGGCCACGGTGGCGGGCTCGTCGCTGAAGACCAGCCAGGCCAGACCGGCCAGCGTGGCGATGCCCATGACCGCGGGCACGAAATAAAAGCTCACCCGGTCGGCCAGGCGGGCGATGGGGGCCTTGCTGCCCTGGGCCTCGCGCACCAGCCTGATGATGCGGGCCAGGCGGGTATCCTGCCCCACATGTTCGGCGGTCATGGTCAGGGCGCCTTCACCGTTGACGCTCCCGGCCACCAGGCTGTCGCCGGGGCCCACGGCCACGGGGATGGATTCCCCTGTCAGCAGGGAAAGGTCCACGGCGCTCTTGCCGCCGGCCACGCTGCCGTCCACGGGGATGCGGGCACCGGGCCGGATGACCAGGGTATCACCGGGCATGACCTCGGCCAGGGGGATCTCGCGGCTCTGGCCGTCGGCTTCCAGGCGCAGGGCCGTTTCCGGCGTCAGGCGCAGCAGCGCGCCCATGGCATCCCCGGCCTTGCGCTTGGCCGTGGCCTCCAGGAACTGGCCCAGCTCGATCATGGTCAGCAGCACGGCCACGGATTCATAGTAAAGGTTCATGGCCCGCAGCTGGGGCTCGCTGCCCGCAAGGCCCGCCAGGGTCGTCCACAGGCTGTAGAGCAGGGCCGAGCCCGTGCCCACGGCCACCAGGCTGTCCATGGTGGGGGCCTTGTGGATCAGGGCCAGCAGGCCTTCCCGGTAAAAATGGCGACCCAGCCAGACCACGGGCAGGGTCAGGGCCAGCTGCGCCAGCATGAAGGTGCGGGGCGCGTGGTGCGGGTCGAGCCAGGCGGGCAGGGGCATGCCCAGCATGTGCCCCATGGAGAGGATGAGCAGGGGCACGGCAAAGACCAGCATGGGGCCCAGACGCCCCAGGCGCACGCGCCGGTCTTTTTCGTCCTGCCGGCGTTTTTTCTCGTACTGGACGGCCACGTCCTCTTCCTGTGAGGGCACGGCGCTGAAGCCCATGCCCGCCACACGTTCCATGATCAGGGGCACGGTCTCTTTTTCCGTGCCCGGCTTGAGCCAGATCTGCGCCTTGGCCGTGGCCAGGTTGACCGCGATGCGCTCCACGTTCTCCATGCGCCCCACCACGCGTTCGATGCGCGAGGAGCAGGCGGCGCAATGCATGCCGCCGATATCAAAACGCAAGGGACCTGCCTTTCGCGTTTCCATAAAACCTCCTGTCTGCCGGTGGTCTTGACGCTCCGTTCCGGCAGTATTATTCCTGATGGTGCTCCCATTGAAAATGAAAATCAATATGTGGAAACACAGCAAGGAGTGTCGCATGAAGATCCTCAAAGTCAACGGCATGCGTTGCGGCCACTGCAAAGCCGCCGTGGAAGAAGCCGCCGCCAAGATCCCCGGCGTGAGCAACCCCGTGGTGGACCTGGATGCCAAGGAACTGCGCTACGAAGAAAGCGCGCCGGTCGATGAGGCCGCCCTGCGCAAAGCCATCTTCGACATCGGTTTCGATCCCCAATGATCCGCGTGACCATCCCCTTCTTTCGGGCCGCCCGTGCGGCCCTTTTTTTGTGCCCGCGCCCGGGGCAGGCTGCTCCCACAGGAAATAGTTCATAAAATCACAGGAAGCTAGTCCAATTATTCTGCACGCATATGACAAAAAATCGTGTTCCACTTGCCGAGCTGGCCTAAAAAACGTACTCATAAAAATATCTTGCGCAGGTCAACAGCGCTCGTCAGGAGAGAACATGCGACACACCATCACCGTGGCCGGTGGCGGCAGCTGGGGCACCGCCCTGGCCCATCTGCTGGCTGTCCGGGGGCACAGGACGCGCCTGTGGCTGCGCGATGCCGCCGTGGCCGGGGCCATCAACAGCCGGCACGAGAACCCGCGCTACCTGCCGGGGCTCGCGCTGCATCCCGGCCTGGAGGCCGGGACGGATCCCGGCCTGCTGGGCACGGAGCTCCTCCTGCTGGCCATCCCCTGCCAGCAATTGCGCGGCTGGCTCCACGCCATGCGGCACCACCTGCATGCCGAACCCGTCCTCATCAATGCCGCCAAGGGCCTGGAACGGGGCAGCCTGGCCCCCTGCAGCCGCATCGTGGCGGAAGAGCTGACGGGCAGGCCCTTCCACTACGCCATGCTTTCCGGGCCGTCCTTCGCGGCCGAAGTGGTGCGCGACCAGCCCACGGCCGTGGTGCTGGCCACGGCGGAAGAGGCGCTGGGCTGCCGCCTGCGCGAACTTTTTTCCTGTGCCACCTTCCGCTGCTACTCCAGCACCGATGTGCTGGGCGTGGAGCTGGGCGGCGCGCTGAAGAACGTCATGGCCATCGCGGCCGGCGTCTGCGACGGGCTGGGGCTGGGGCACAACAGCCGGGCGGCCCTGCTGACGCGCGGTCTGGCCGAGATGAGCCGCATCGGCGAGGCCTGCGGGGCGCAGGCGGCCACCTTCATGGGCCTTTCCGGCCTGGGCGATCTGGTGCTGACCTGCACGGGCGACCTTTCCCGCAACCGGCAGGTGGGGCTGCGGCTGGGCCGGGGGGAGAGCCTGGAGCACATCACCTCCAGCCTGGGCATGGTGGCCGAAGGGGTCAAGACCACGGCCGCGGTCCATGACCTGGCCCGCCGGCTGGGCGTGGACACGCCGGTGACCGATGCCGTCCAGGGCCTGCTGCACGGGGGCGAATCCCCCCGGAAGGCGGTCATGCGCCTGATGACGAGGACTTTGCGCCAGGAATGACAAGCAAGCCAAAAAGAGGCTTGCACCGGCCAGGAATGTCGCGTATCTTTTGGCGAATCGTGAAAAAAATTTTTTTCACGAGGATATCCCGCCGGAAGGGCAAACTCGGGCAGATGACGCGCATCCACGTCCATCTGCAATAATTTTGTACTTTTTACCCGGCAGACAATGGGGCGCGTATGACAATACCATCCTACACGGCAAGCGGTTCCTTCATCCTTTTCATCCCGGGCCTGCTGTTCCTGCTGTATGGCGCATGGCAGGCGGTCCGCCAGCGGCAGAACGCCCGCCGGCTCATCCTCTGGGGGGCCGTGCACGACGCGGGCCTCATCTGCATGGCGCTGGGTGCGGCCAATGCCGCCGCCGGCACAGGCGTCTGGCTGTTCGTGGCCTTCCAGCTGCTGGCCCGCGGCCTGAGCTGGAGCGCCCTCAACTCCCTGGCCGGGCCCGCCGCGCCGTCGGCGACCTTCGCGGCCCTGCGCGGGGCCGTCAAACTCCAGCCCGTCAATGGTGCCCTGTTCGCCCTCGGCCTCATGGCCAGCGTGGGCGGTTCGCCCTTCCTCATCCCGGAAGGGCGTCTTTTCATCACCCAGGGCATCCTGGCCTCCTCCCTGCCCCTGCACTGCGGCCTGTTCTGCACCGTGCTGGCGGCCGTCACGGCCACGGTGCTCATCGGCCTGCATGTGGATGCCCTGCGCCAGTGTTTCCTGCAGCCCTGCAACGCCGCCTGTGGTGACGAGGCCCGCGGCAGCTGCCGTTCCGATGCCCTGACCCTGGTGCTGGGCGTGCTGGTGGCCCTCATGGGCCTGGCCCGCGTCCCCATGCTGGACGTGGCCGCCGGCTGGGCCGGCCTGCAGGTGGCCCACGCCGGCGTGCACCCCGCCTTCTGGATCTACTTTGCCGGAGCCTTCGCCTGTGGCGCGGCTGCCTGCCTGAAATGCCGCTGGATGCCCTACATCGGCGTGCTGGCCTGCGCCGCCGCCCTGGCCGCCGTCCTGACGCTGGAGGCGCCCGCGCCCGTGGCCCTGCTCTTCCTGGTGATGATCGGCTTCATCGCCTTCATCGTCTCGGTGTATTCCCTGGGCTACATGGCCCACGCCCACCGGCAGGGGTGGTACTGGTTCTTCCTGCTGCTGACCTTCGCCTCCCTGGCCGGCATCGTTTCCACGCCCGACATGGCCGCCATGTACGGCTACTGGGAACTGATGACCTTCGCCTCCTACTTCCTGGTGGTGCACGAGGCCGACCGCGTGGCCTTTGACGCGGGCTTCAAATATTATCTGATGTGCGCGGGCGGCGCCCTGCTGATGCTGCCCGGCATGCTGCTGCTGGGCAACGGCGGCCTGGGCCTTGCCGATGTCCGCATCCAGAGCGCCCTGCTCTCGCCCCATGTGCTGAACATGGCCGCCCTGCTCTGCCTCATCGGTTTCGGCGTCAAGGCCGGTCTGGTGCCCCTGCACTCCTGGCTGCCCGACGCCCATCCCGCCGCGCCCTCCTCGGTGTCCGGTCCCCTGTCCGGCATCATCACCAAGATGGGCATGTTCGGCATCGTGGTCCTGCTGCTGGGCCAGACCAACGGCGGGCTCTTTGCCGGCGACTATGTCTTCGGCCTGTCCTGGTTCGGCTCCGTCCTGACCTTCATGGGCGCGGCCACCCTGATCTTCGGCGAGCTCATGGCCCTGAGGCAGGACGACATCAAGCGCATGCTGGCCTATTCGACCCTGGGCCAGCTGGGCGAGATCGCCCTGGTGCTGGGCATGGGCACCTGGCTGGCCACGGCCGGTGCGCTCTCGCACATGCTCAGCCATGCGGTCATGAAAGACCTGCTCTTCCTCGGCGCCGGCGCCCTCATCCTGCGGGCCGGCAGCCGCAAGCTCGCCGACCTGCGCGGCCTTGGCCAGTGCATGCCCTGGACCGTGAGCTGCATGGCCGTGGGCCTTGTCTGCATCATGGGCCTGCCGCCGTTCACCGCCTTCTTCAGCAAATACCTGATGATCCAGTCCGCCATCCACGCCGGGCATCCCGCGCTGGCGGCCCTGATCCTCGTCGGCTCCCTGGTGGGCGCCATCTACTATGTGCGCATCCTCAAGACCCTGGTCTTCGAGGAACGCCCCGCCGACCTGCCCGTGCTGGAAGAGGCCCCGTGGTCCATCCGCGGCGCCCTCATGGCCCTGGCCGCCCTCAGCCTGCTGCTGGGCCTGGCCCCCTGGGCCCCGCTCACGCTGGTCATCCCCGTGGCCTCGGCCTGCTTCGCCCCGGCCGCCACGGATCCCGTGGTGCTCCAGTCCGTCATGGCGCCCTGGCCCGTCTATGTGGCCGTGCCCGTGTTCGGGGCCCTGCTGCCGGCCTTCTTCCGCCGCAACCCCGTCTGGGCCGCCCGCTCCAGCGCCTTCGTGCTGCTGCTGACCGCCGTCCTGGTCATCTTCCTGGGCCGCGACCTGGATACCCTGAGCTACTGCTTCGCCCTCATCGTGCCGCTCATCGGCGCCCTGAACGTCTTCTACGCCCAGGGCTACATGTCCCACAGCCACACCCAGTGGCGCTTCTACTGCGCCTTCACCGCCATGTGCGGCGGTCTGGTGGGCATGTCCGCCAGCACCTACCTCTTCCAGTTCTTCCTGTTCTGGGAGATCATGAGCTCGTGGACGCTCTACATGGCCATCGCCCACGAAGGCGACAAGGCATCGCTGCGCGAAGCCTTCAAGTACTTCTTCTTCAACGTGCTGGGCGCCGGCTTCATCTTTGTGGGCGTCTGTGTGCTCGGCCCGGCCACGCCCTTCACCTCCGGGGCCATGCAGTACCTGACCCAGCTCTTCCTGCTGCCCGGCTGGGTGGTCTGGGGCGGCACCGCCCTGCTGGCCATCGGCTTCGTCATGAAGGCCGCCCAGCTGCCCTTCCGCATCGACTGGCAGATGCATCCGGCCCTGGCCCCCACGCCCGTGTCCGGCTACATATCCTCGGTGCTGCTGAAGAGCTCCATCCTGGGCCTCATCAAGCTCTTCATGCTCATGGGCGGCAGCCTGGCCATGATCGGCGTCAGCGCCGCCTGGCCCAATGAACTCATCCAGACCGTGGTCATGTGGATAGGCGGCATCACCATCGTCATGGCCGCCACCCAGGCCCTGCTGGTCAACAACGTGAAGCTGGTCTTCATCTACTCCACCGTGAGCCAGATCGGCTACATGGTGCTGGCCGTGGCCGCCGGCGGCGCCCTGGGCTACGCGGGCGGCATGCTGCATGTGGTCAACCACGTGTTCTTCAAGGACCTGCTCTTCCTCGTCTGCGGCGCCGTGATGTTCGCCACCCACGCCGACAGCCTGGACGACCTGGGCGGCATCGGCCGCAAGATGCCCTTCACCCTGTGCATGTTCGCCATCGCCGGCCTGTCCGTGGTCGGTGTGCCGCCCACCAGCGGCTTCTCGTCCAAGTGGATCATCTACCATGCCCTGATGCAGGCGGGCCAGCCCTTCCTGGCCCTGCTCTCCCTGGTGGGCAGCGTGCTGACCCTGGCCTACATCGCCAAGTTCCTGCACGCGGCCTTCCTGGGCCAGCCTTCCAGCCGTCTGGACCATGTGCAGGAAGCCCCGCTGACCATGCGCGTGCCCATGGCCATCCTGGCCATCGGCTGCATCATCACCGGCATCTTCCCCGGCCTCATGCTCTGGCCCATCAACGCCATCCTGGGCGACTACAACGCCGGCAGCCTGGTGGTGGGCCTTTCGGGCCTGCAGGAAGGCCCCGGTGCCTGGAACGCCACCGGCCTGTGCGTGATGATGGCCATCGCCGCCGCCGCGGGCTGGTACTTCGTGCGCCGCTTCGTGGTGCTGCGTGAAGTGGACGTGCATACCTGCGGCCTGCCCACCGAGGTGGCCACCAGCCGCATGGCGCCCTCGGGCATCTACGGCGGGCTGGTTCGCCGCCTGGCCTGGTTCCCGGGCAATACCAGCGTAGACAACAAGAGCTAGGAAGGAGAAACCGAGATGACCGACATCATTCTTGGTGTGCTGCACATGTGCCTTTTCCCCGGCGGCCTGTTCGCGCTGGCTGTGGGGCTGTTGTTCAAGGGCCTTGACCGCCGCGTCGAGGCCCGCCTGCAGCGCCGCGTGGGCCCGCCGCTGGTCCAGCCCCTGCTGGATATCGCCAAACTGCTGACCAAGGAGACCCTGATCCCCAAAACGGCCGTGCGCAGCGTCTTTCTGGCCGCGCCCGTGGTGGGCTTTGCGGGCATGGCCGTCTGCGCGGCCTTCATCCCCGTGCCCGGCGTGTTCGACGGCCTGTACAACATGGGCGACCTGCTGGTGCTCTTCTACCTGCTGCCCATCCCGGCCATCGCCATCATGCTGGGCGGCTCGGCCTCCAGCTCGCCTTTCGGCGCCATAGGCTTCTCGCGCGAGATGCTCATGATGCTGGCCTACGAGACCCCCCTGCTCATGATCCTGCTGGCCGTGGCCATGCTGGTGGGCAAGGCCACCGGCACCGGTGCCGAGTTCTCGCTGCTGGCCATCGTGGACTGGCAGCAGGGCGCCGGCTCCCTGGGCTTCAATCCGGTCATGATCCCGGCCCTGCTGGCCTACCTGATCTTCCTGCCCGGCACCATGGGCGTGCCGCCCTTCGACATCCCCGAAGCCGAGACCGAAGTGCTGGAAGGCCCCCTGCTGGAATACGGCGGCCCCCTGCTGGCCCTGTTCCAGATCGGCTCCGCCCTCAAGACCTTCGTGGTCCTGGGCCTGGGCGTGGCCCTGTTCTTCCCCGGCACCATCTCCGACTTCTGGATCGTCAACCTGATCTGGTTCGTCTTCAAGTGCCTGGTGCTGATGCTGCTGTCCCTGACCCTGGTCAAGTCCGCCACCGGGCGTTTCCGCATCGACCAGGCGTTCCGCTTTTATGTGAAGGTCCCCACCGCCCTGGCTCTGGTGAGCCTGGTGCTGGTGTGGGCGCTGTAAGGAGGTCGGGCATGAGTCTGGACAACATGCTCAAAAAACTGTCGGTGCGCTCGCCGTGGCTCTTCCGCATCAACGCGGGCTCCTGCAACGGCTGTGACGTGGAACTGGCCACCACGGCCTGCATCCCCCGCTACGACGTGGAACGCCTGGGGTGCCGGTACTGCGGCAGCCCCCGCCATGCCGACATCGTGCTCATCACCGGCCCGCTGACCACCCGTGTGCGCGACCGCGTGCTCGCGGTCTGGAACGAGATCCCCGAGCCCAAGATCACCGTGGCCGTGGGCATCTGCCCCATCTCCGGCGGCGTGTTCCGCGAGGGCTACTCCATCGAGGGCCCCATCTCGCGCTACATCCCCGTGGATGTGAACGTGCCCGGCTGTCCGCCCCGCCCCCAGGCCATCCTGGAAGGCGTGGTGCTGGCACGGAAGATGTGGCTCAAAAAGCTGGGCATCGAGGAATAAATGGACAGGGGGAAGCTTTTGCAACGGCTGGCCGTCCGGCTGGGGCTGCGTGACGCCGCGCCCGCCGGCGGTGACTCCCCCGCTGCCGAGACAACATCCGGGGAACAGCCCTGCCGGCGCTGCGGCATCTGCCACCACGTCTGCGGCCTGATCCCCCGTACGCCCAAAGGCCCGCGCCCGGGTCTGGAGGAATGATTATGGCGGGTTTTCTGAAGATTCTGTTCCGCAATCTGCTGCAAGGCCCCAGCACGGATCCCTTCCCGCTGGGTGAAACTTTCACGCCCGAGCGCTTGCGGGGCCGGGTGAAGATCGACCCCGATCTGTGCATGGGCTGCGGCGTGTGCCGTCATGTCTGTGCTGCCGGGGCCATCAACATCCGCCAGAAACCGGACAACAGCGGCTACACCATCACGGTCTGGCAGGATTCCTGCTGTCTGTGCGCCTCCTGCCGCCAGTACTGCCCCACCGGGGCCATGGGCATCATCAACGACTGGCATTCCGCCCATCTGGACTCGGAGAAATTCGGCCGCGTGGAGCAGCAGACCATCAATTACGAACCCTGCTCGCACTGCGGTACCCTCATGCGGCCCCTGCCGCTCAAACTGGCGAAAAAACTCTACGCCGGCAACAGCGAGATCGACCCCGACCTGATCCGCCACCTGTGCCCCAAGTGCCGCCAGATCGAGGACGCCAAGCGCAGCCTCTGCCGTCTGCCCGAACCGCCCAAGGCCATGGAGCCCGCCCAGACCCCTGCTTCTGCCGCGCCCACCACGGATTAGCCGTCTTTACGAGGATTGAACATGCAAGAGATTCTGCAAGGCAATGCCGCGCTCATGGAGGCTCTTGGAGCCCTCTGCACCCGCGACACGGCCATACACCACAGCACCGACGCCTACGGCAACGCCTTCCACTGGTTCCGCCTGGACCATCCCCGCTTCATGAGCCAGGCCGCCACCGCCCTGCAGGCCGCCCATGCCCGCCTGTGCATGATCACGGCATACAACCTGAAACAGCTGGGCGAACAGCAGCAGGAACTGTGCTACCACTTCGAGCTGCAGGGCGTGGTCTACAACATCACCGCCACCCTGACCGCCGAGCACAACACCGTGCCTTCCATCACGCCCCTGTTCGCCAATGCCGACTGGCATGAGCGCGAGATGATGGAACTGTACGGCATCCGTGTGGCCAACCAGCCCAACCCCCGCCGCCTCTTCCTCGACGAGGAGCTGGACGCAGGCATCCTCAACGAGGCCGTGCCGCTGTCCATCATGATGAACGGGGCCTGTACCACGGACCTCTGGGAACGCATCCTGAAAGAAAAGGAAGGGGAACGCGCATGAGCAAGCTCACCACTTTCCACATGCCGCTGGGCCCCGTGCACGTGGCCCTTGAGGAGCCCGTGTACTTCAACCTCACCGTGGAAGGCGAGACCATCCGCAAGGTGGAACTGACCTCCGGTCATGTGCACCGCGGCATGGAAGCCCTGGCCACCCAGCGCAACCTCATCAAGAACGTCACCCTCACCGAGCGTGTCTGCTCGCTGTGTTCCAACAGCCACAGCTTCACCTACAGCATGGCCGTGGAAAACGTGCTGGGCATGGAGATCCCCGCCCGCGCCCGTTATCTGCGCGTGCTGGCCGAAGAGATCAAGCGCGTGGCCTCGCATCTGTTCAACACCGCCATCCAGGCCCACATCATCGGCTTCAAGTCCCTGTTCATGCACGTCATGGAAGTGCGCGAGATGATGCAGGACGTGAAGGAGACCGTGTACGGCAACCGCATGAACCTGGCCTCCAACTGCATCGGCGGCGTCAAGTGCGACGTGCCCCCGGACATGCTCAAATACATCCTGGGCATGATCGACAAGGTGGAGCCCGCCGTGGACGAGATCCGCGAGATCTACGCCACCAATTCCATGGTCCTGGGCCGTACCAGGGGCCTGGGCCTGCTGCCCAGGGAAGACGCCCTGCGCCTGGGCGTGGTGGGCCCCGTGGCGCGCGGTTCCGGCATCGCCACCGACGTGCGCAAGGATTCGCCCTATGCGGCCTATCCCGACCTGGAGTTCAAAAGCATCACCCATGACGGCTGCTGCATCCACTCCCGCACCATGGTGCGCCTGGACGAGATCTTCGAATCCTTCAAGCTCATCCGCCAGTGCTGCGAACGCATGCCCGAAGGCCCCCACTGCGTGCCCATGCGCCAGATCCACACGGCCGAGGCCTGCGCCCGCAGCGAAGCGCCCCGCGGCGAGGTCTTCTACTACATCCGTACCAACGGCACGGACATCCCGGCCCGCCTCAAGTGGCGCGTGCCCTCGTACATGAACTGGGAGGCCCTGGGCGTCATGATGCGCGACTGCGCCGTGGCCGATGTGGCCCTGATCACCAACAGTATCGACCCCTGCGTCTCCTGCACGGAGCGCTAGGCCGGAAACGGGGATGCACGAAGCCAGCCTTGTCCAGGGCCTGCTCAAGATCGCCCTGAAAACGGTGGAAGAGCACAATGCGGCCCACCCGGAACAGCGGGTGCGGCGCATCCGCAGCATCACCTGCGAGCTGGGCCTCATCTCCTGTGTGGAGCCGCAGACCCTGAAAGGCTGCTTCGAGATCTTTGCCCGGGACGGCATGGCCGACGGCGCGGAACTCATCCTGCGGACCGCCCCCCTGCCCTGCCGCTGCACGGATTGCGGACATACATTCGAGCTGCTCAGACGGCATTTCATCTGCCCCCACTGCGGCAGCGACGCCATACGCTTCACCGGCGGACACGGTCTTGTGATGACCGATCTGGAGGTGGAGCCGGAGGAGAACCATGATTGAGCATATTCAGGTAGTACCCGACAAATGCCGCGCCTGCCGCCGCTGCGAAGTGGCCTGCATCGCCGCGCACCACGGGATGACCTTCAAGGAAGCCATGAAACACCGCGACGTGCTGGTCTCCCGCGTGCAGGTGGTCAAGGCCGAAGGCTTCAAGACCACCGTGCGCTGCCACCAGTGCAACCCCGCCCCCTGCTGCAACATCTGCCCCACCGGCGCCCTGCAGCAGGAGGAGGACGGCCGCATCACCATGCGCGTGCAGCTGTGCGTGGCCTGCAAGATGTGCATCGCCGTCTGCCCGTACGGCACCATCTCGCTGGATACCATCGGCATGCCCGAAGAAGGCGGCGAGACCATGGCCCAGCGCAGCCGCCGTGAAGTGGCCGTGCGCTGCGACATGTGCAAGGCCTGGCGTGAAGAAAACGGCAAAAAGATCACCGCCTGCATGGAAGCCTGCCCCGTGCATGCCCTTTCCATGGTGGAGCCCGACGGCACCGTCATCGAAGCGCCCAAGCCCGAAAAGAAAAAGCCCGCCGACGAATAGCGCGCACGGACCCTGTTCAGGCTGCATGGCAGCCGCGTTTTGACGAGGGGGAAGAGGGAAACCTTTTTGGAAAAAGGTTCTCCCTCTTCCCCCTCGTGCTCCCCCATCTCCCTTCCAAAAACTTTTCTCCGCCCCGGCCTTCTTCCTGCCGCTGGGCACGGGAAAGCCGCGGGCCATCCTGTCCGGGGCATCTCCCGTACAAAAATAGTGGAGCGTCCCCGCTGCCGCGCATCATGCGGCAGCGGGGACGCTCTTTTGCTTTGCTTCAAACAGCCCGGCCACCGGCCCGCCCCGTCGGCGCCGAAGGCGCCGCGATAAAGCGCGCTGGGGAGGGGGGAGTTTGAGGGGGGAACCCCTCTCGCGCCAGCAGCGACCGGATGGCGGCCGCAGGCCGTGCCTGTTGGCGAGGCGGGAGCTTTGCGGGCATCGATGGCAGAGACGAGAGCCCTTCCCCTGCATCAGCGATCTGCACCCGGCCTAGGACTTCCCGGCCATGAAATCGGACCAGCGGGCCAGCAGGGCACGCAGGGCGTTGCCGCGATGGCTGCGGGCGTTCTTCTCGTCGCGGGTGAGCTGGGCGGCACTTTTGCGGATGCTCTCGTCCCAGAACAGAGGGTCGTAGCCAAAGCCGTTCTCGCCCAGGGGCTCTTCGAGGATGCGGCCTTCCCAGGTGCCGCGCACCACCAGCTCGCGGCCGTCGGGGCGCACGGCCACCATGCAGCTCACAAAGCGGCAGGAGCGCCGGGCCGGGGGCACGTCGCGCAGCTCAAAAAGCAGCTTGCGCATGTTGCGCTTGTCCACGCTCTCGCCGGGCAGGCTCTCCCAGTCATTGGAATAGCGGGCGGAATAGACGCCGGGGCCCTTGTCCAGGGCGTCCACTTCCAGGCCGGAGTCGTCGGCCACGGCCACAAGGCCGGTGGCGGCGCACACGGCCCGGGCCTTGATGAGGGCGTTCTCTTCAAAGGTGGTGCCGGTCTCCTCGATCTCGCCGATCTCCGGGAAGGCGGAAAGCCCCACCACCTCGATGCCGAAGTCGGCCATGGGATCGGCCAGCTCGCGGATCTTGCCGGCATTGTGGGTGGCCAGCACCACCCGCAGCTTTTCGTTGTCGTTCATGGGTTCTCCTTGCGCACCGGCAGGTGCGGTCGTTGCAGTGTCGCGATCAGGATGCCGCCGATGATGAGCATGCCGCCCGCCACCTGGGCCGCATTGACGGCCTCGTTGAGGACCATGTGGGCGCCGATGGCGGCGAACGCGGGCATGCTGTAATAAACGATGCCCGCGCGCACGGGCCCGATACGGCTGATGGCGGCCGTCCAGAGGCAGAAGGAACCAAAGGAACAGCCCACCCCGGCATAGAGCACGCCCGTGATGACGGCGGGCTCCCACTGCACGGGCGGCAGCCAGCACATCTCGGCCAGCACGGGCGGCACACAGAACAGCGCCCCCAGCCCGAAGGTGGCGGCACTGAAGCCCAGGACCGAAAGATCCGCGCCCCGGTGGCGCATGAACAGCGAATACAGGCCAAAGCTGGCCGCCCCGCCCAGGGACCAGAGGTCGCCGGGGGCAAAGCGCAGGGCCGCCAGGCGCTCCATGTCGCCGCGGCTGACCAGGATCACGATGCCCGCGGCCACCACCAGCATGCCCAGCAGGCGGCGCGGGGTGATGGCCTCGCCATAGAGCAGGCGCGAGAAGATCAGGATGATGATGGGGGCCGTGGGCGCGATCAGGGCCATGTTCAGGCTCTCGGTGCTCTGTCCGGCCTTGTAGAAAAAGGTGTTCATCAGCGTCACGCCCAGCAGGGACATGAGCACCACGTAGCGCCGGTGACGGCGCAGGGCGGGCCAGTCCTCGCGCAGGTGGCGCCAGGCAAAGGGCAGGATGCTGGCGAAGGCCGTGAACCAGCGCCAGAAGTTGCACTGCCACGGCGGGATCATGTCCGCCACGGCGCGCGCCACCACGAAGTTCCCCGACCAGATGACCACGGCCAGCAGGGCCAGCAGGTAGCCTGATGTGTTCTGTTTCATGCTTTTCCCGGCGCCGCCGTCCTCCTGCGCTCTCATAGCAGGTTGCCCCGCAAATGGCAAAAGCGGGACGGGGCAGTCTTTCCTTTTCCCCGCAAACCGGCTATCTTGGCCGTCACGCCGCGCATGTTGCGCTGTCTCCACTCCCGCACGGGGCTCCCCCGCTGCCCACTTCCACCAAGGTTTGCTCTCATGGCTCAAACGCGCCATCTTGTCCTGGGGCTCATGCCCCGCGGGGCCGATCCCGATACCCACTGGGCGGCCGGGCCCTGGTGTTTCGATACGGAAGAAGACTTTTTTCCCGGCTGGGAGGACAGCTTCGTCTTCGGCCGGGAACCCCTGCGCGATCCCGCCACCCTGGACAGGGCCGTGCTTATGGCCCAGTCCCTGGCCGTGGACAGCATCCCGGCCCTGGGGCGGCACCTGCTGGGCCTGCAACACCGGCGTGCCGTGGAGAATGCTCCCGTGCCCTCCCTGCTGGGCCCGGAAAAGGTCGACCTGCCCGGCGTCTACTGGGAGACCCTGCTGGCCCCCTGGGCCTGCACCGTGGCGCGCCAGCTGGTGGAACGCTGGCTGCGCGTGCGCGCCCTGGTGGAGGACTGGGGCCACCTGCCCCTGCATGTGGAGCTGCTGCCCGAGGACTGCGCTTTTGCCTTTGCCACGGAACATGATTTCGTCATGAGCGGCGCCCTGGGCGCGGACTGGAACACCTGGCTCATGTCCCGCCTGCTGGAGGCCGTCTGGCCCGAACGCTGGACCCGCTCCTACGCCCTGCCCGTCTGCGCGTCCTATGGCCAGCCCATCCCGCCGGAAGACAGCGGCGGCCTGAAACAGCGCCTGCGGGCCTGGGCGCGCTCCTGGGTGCTGCGCCTGCCCTGCCCGCCCCTGCGCGGCATGCGCCTGCATCAGGCCCTGCGCTACTCGCTGGCCCTGCTCCATCCCAGCCGCCAGCCCGACGCCAGCCGCCCCCTGGCCGCCCATTTCGGCAGCGCTGCCACCGGCGTGAAGCACGACCTGCCGCTCGATCCCCTGCCCTTTTTCATCGGCGCCCTGCCCCAGACCCTCGCCGAGCTGGACCATCCCGGCCACATCGCCCCGGCGCGTGTCCCGCGCGTGCGCGTGGCTTCGGTCCGTGCCCACGAGGATACCCGCTACCGCCGGCAGCTGGCCATCTGGCGCGCCCGCGGCCACCGGCTCATGTTCGTCCAGCACGGCGGCAATGTGGGCCAGGTGCGCTGCCTGTGCGAGACGCCCCTCGTGGAATTCAGCCAGCATGCCTTCGGCACCTGGGGCTGGAGCCATTACGATGCCACGGGCGCCGGTACGGGCGGGCAGTTCCTGCCCCTGCCCTATCCCCTGCTGGCCACTATGGCCGACCAGTGGCACGGCGGTGACGACACCCTGCTCTTTGTGGGCGCGGAGATGCCCCTCTACGGCCACCGTCTCGACTCGCGCCCCACGCCCCTGCAATGGCTCCAGTACCGGGAAGACAAACAGTGGTTCCTGGAAGACCTGCCCCGCCGCCTGCACGACAAGATCCTCTACCGTCCCCATTTCGATGCCCCGGGCGCGCTGGACGATGCCCCCTGGCTGTTGCCGCGCTTCCCCCATGTGCGCCTGTGCAGCGGCCCGCTGGAAGCCCGGATGCTCACCTGCGCCCTCATGGTGCTGGACCATCACGGCACCACCCTGCTCCAGGCCCTGGCCGCCAATGTGCCCACCATCGCCTACTGGGACAGATCCATCTGGCCCATGACCGACGAAGCCCTGGCCCGGCTGGACCTGCTGGCCGGGGCCGGCATCTGGCAGCCCTCCGCCGAGGCGGCCGCCGCCAAGGTCCGGGAAGTCTGGGAAAACCCCGCCCGCTGGTGGCAGGAGGAGCGCGTCCAGGCCGCCCGCCGGGCTTTCTGCCGCGAACACGCCTTCGTCGATCCCAAGGGCCCGGATGCCCCCATCGTTTCATTGCTGCAACGTCTGTAAGGAGACCTCCCATGTCCCGCATATCCACCGGCAGCGCCCTGTGCCGCCTGCCGTTGTCCGTCCTGCCCGCCGTCCTGGCCCTGTGCCTGCTGCTGCCCGTGCCCGTCCCGGCGGCCGATGCCGCGGCCAACGCCCCCGCCCCTGCGCAGGCCGCCGAAAGCGGCCCCAGCCCCGAAGAGCGCGCCGCGGATGCCGTGCTGGGCGAAGTCCAGAGCGCCCTGGACAGCAAGGATTACAAGAAGGCCGTCGCCCTGCTCACGCCGCTCACCAAGAGCGGCAATGCCGAGGCCCTGTACATCCTCGGCCGTCTGACCCAGGACGGGCGCGGCGTCAAGAAGAGCCCCCAGCGCGCCGTGACCCTGTTCCGCCAGGCCGCGGACAAGGGCCTGGCCAACGCCCAGAACGCGCTGGCCACCGCCCTGGCCACGGGCGACGGCGTGCGGCGCAATTACGGCGAGGCCGGGCGCTGGTTCCGCAAGGCCGCCGAACAGGGCCTGGCCATGGCCCAGTACAATCTGGGCTATCTCTACGCCCACGGGCGCGGCGTGCGCAAAAGCGAGAACGAGGCCATCGACTGGTACGGCCGTGCCGCCAACCAGGGGCTGGCCGATGCCCAGTATTCCCTGGGCTGGATGTACCTCAACGCCAAGGCCAGCAATCAGGACGACACCAAGGCGGCCCACTGGTTCCAGCGCGCCGCCGAGCAGGACCATCTCAAGGCCCAGAACAATCTGGCCTACATGTACGCCGAAGGCCGCGGCTTTGCCCAGGACAACCTCAAGGCCGTGGAATGGTACACCCGCGCCGCCGAGCGCGGCTATGCCGAGGCCCAGTACAACCTGGGCTTCATGTATGAACAGGGCCGCGGCGTGCCGCAGGACTATGCCAAGGCCGTGGAATGGTACCGCAAGGCCGCTGACCAGAACGAGCCCGCCGCCCAGTACAGCCTGGGCCTCATGTACGACCAGGGCACCGGCGTGCAGCGCAACCTTTCCGAAGCCACCCGCTGGTACCGTCTGGCCGCCAAGAACGGCGACCCCGACGCCAAGGCCTATCTGCGCGCCCAGAACCGCAAGTAAGAGTAAGGGTGATGAGGGGGGAGAGGGAGCCCCTTTTGGAAAAGGGTCCTCCCTCTCCCCCCTCAAACTCCCCCCTCTCCTTCCCTAAAACTTTTATTATGGCCCCTGACGGTCATCAGAGACGCCGAAACCGTGCCGGGCGTCTGTCCCCAGGCAGCACAGAAACGCCCCGTATCAAGCTGATACGGGGCGTTTCTTATGCCCTCCAGAGGAATATATGGACGAAATGTGAGCCTTGCGCCGGGCCGATCCAGCCTTGCGACACCATGCCCGCCATACAGACCGGAAGAAAAGTTTTTTCGGGGTGGGGAAGAGCGCGAGAGGAGGAGGGGCAGTTTTTACCCAAAAACGCCCCTCCCCCTCTCGCATCGCTTTCCCCGGTTCAGACGGGGCAGGCTTTAATCGTCATGCCGGGCGGCACGACCGCAAAAACGTCCCTGCATCTCGTTGAGCCGGTTCACGGCTTCGCGTCCGTCGGCGATGTTGTGCACCAGTATCTCGCTCTGCTGCGAAAAGCGGTTTCCCACCCGCACGGTGTAGCTGTTGAACAGCCAGCTGCTGAACCCCGAAGTGAAGGCCGCGTCTTCCATATCGCGCCATTTGACGCCCACCACGCCCCGGTTCCAGGGCAGGATGCCCCGGTACAGCCAGACGCCCTTGCTGTCGGCGTACAGGTGCACGCTGCGCACCAGCAGTATCCTGTAGGCCATGCACAGCACCAGCAGGGCGCCCACGCCCGTGAAGATCCAGAAAAATTCCGGCATGTAGCGCTGCCCGGCCACGCACAGGGCCACACAGACCAGCAGCATCAGCACCGGCCCGGCCCAGGCCAGCCAGGACTGGCGATAACTGAGCAGGGGCCGTTCACCGGCATCGCTGCCCTCAAGGACATGTTCATCGGACATGCGCGTTCCTCCTTGGCAAAGGACATCGCTGTGAAAGGCTCCGGGAGGGCAGGCACGCCCCGCTGAAAACGCGCCCGGGCGTGCGCCGGGGGCCTTGCCCGCCGGGACAGGCCCCGGCACATCAAACGTCAGATCTCGCTGTCCGGGGCCAGATGCAGCAGACGTTCCAGCTCGGCGGTGGCGGCATCGCTGTCCCGGCCCTGGCGGCGGGCCAGATCGGGCAGATTGTCCACGGCATCGCAGGGGCGCACATACAGCGGCTCGATGTCCTCGGGAGCATAGTCACCGTGACGCGCCAGCAGGCACAGGGCCCCGGTGGAGGCATGGATGCAGGCGGGCAGACAGGTCACGGCGGACAGGGATTCCAGGGGCGCGCAGGCGTCCGCGTTGCGCCGCAGGCCCGTACCGCAGACCAGAGCGGCGTCCGCCGTATCGGCCGTGATGGCCGCCACGGCCTCGGCCGGCGTGCACAGGGACACGCCCTGCAGGGGCTGGGCCGGGATCTCGGGCCCGTAGCTGACGAAGGGCTGGCAGTGGACAAGGTTGCGGCGGGCATGGGTCAGGACCCAGATGTGGCCGCCGTAGAGCATGCCGCGCTGCATGACGGCCGTGGTGGCCAGGGCCTGCATGTAGTCCAGCCCGGCCAGCTGCGCCCGGCCGCAACGGCGCAGGGCCGCCGCCGTGGCCAGGGTCAGGCGGATGCCCGTGAAGGAGCCCGGTCCGCGCACGCAGGCCATGCGGCGCAGATCGCTCCAGCGGATGCCCAGCGACGTGGCCAGCTCGGCCAGCGCCGGGGCCAGGATCTCCGTGGCCCGCTCGCTGCGGTACCATTCCTGCGCGCAAAGGATGTGCTCATCCTCCGTGACCACGATCTGCAACACGCCTTCAGCGGCGTTGAGTATCAGCTCCAGCCCCGTTCCGTGCTGCGCATCCATCCTATCCCTCCTGCACCGGATATTCCGGCAGACGGCATTCCTCGTCCGTGGCCTCCAGCTTGAAGATCACGGGGCGCAGGCCGTCATTGCAGCTGCAGACGGCCACACCGGGGGTGCGTATCCAGTCCCCGTAGTAGAACAGGTCCTTCTCCGCGCCGTGGGCCAGGGCGAACACATACTGGTACATGGCTTTCCAGGCTTCATCGCACAGGCCGTCCGGTTTGGCATAGTCGCCGTAAAAGACCTGTCCCTGCCGCAGCATGGGGCAGGGGCCCAGCCCTTCCGCGCCGTACCGGTCGGCAAGTTCCTTGTCGAATGTCGTTTTGAGGACCGTTATCCTGACTTTTTTCATGCTTCCTCCCCGGGCGCTGTCCCTGTCGCCCCTGCCGGATCAGCGCCCTTCCGTCCCGCCATCGTTCCCGGAAGGCAGGGATTTTTCCGCGGCCGGGGCCGCATCCGGCGTATTGATGATGCGTGTCACGTCGTTGAAGGTGGCAAAGATCATCAGGCTCAGCAGCAGGGCCATGCCCACGCGCATGCCCCATTCCTGGATCTTCTGCGGCACGGGGCGGCGGAAGAGCATCTCGATGAGGCAGAAGAGCATCTGGCCGCCGTCCAGCACGGGCACGGGCAGCAGGTTGAGGATGGCCAGGTTGATGCTGATGAGCGCCGCCAGGCCGAGCACGCCCACAAGGCCCTGCTCCGCCTGCTGGCCCACCATCTGGGCGATCATGATGGGGCCGCCCACCTGGTCGGCGGGCACCACGCGCTGGGCCAGCTTGACGAAGCTCTGCCAGGTCAGGTCCACCAGACGCCAGGTCTGGACGAGGCCCGTCCTCAGCGCCTCGGCAAAGCCCAGTTCCTCCACGCGTACCGAGCCCAGCGGCCCGATGCCGATGAGCCAGGCTTTCTCATCCTCGCCGAAGATGGTCTTGCGCGTGCTCCACTGCGGCGTCAGGGTCAGTTCCAGTTCCGTGCCCTGGGTCATGCCCTCGGCGGGCTGCCGGGCCACGGTCAGGGTCAGGGGACGGCCGTTGGCCGCGGCCACGGTGGGGGATATCTCGTCCCACGAGCCGAGGGGGCGGCCGTCGATGCCCAGGATCAGGTCGCCTTTCTGCAGGCCGGCCTGTGCCGCCGCGCTCCGGGGCATGACGGTGCCCACCTGCGGCAGCATGACGGCATTGCCCCAGCCCCAGGCCACCACCCAGCACAGGATGCAGGCCAGCAGGATGTTGGCGAAGGGCCCGGCCGCGATCACGAGGAAGCGCTGCCACGCGGGCCGCAGGGAAAAGCATTCCTCCCGGGTGAAGCCGCTGGGGATGTCGTTCTCGTCGTTCTCGCCCACCAGGGCCACATAGCCGCCCAGAGGCACCAGCGACAGGGCGTATTCCGTCTTGCCGTGGCGGTACTTGAGCAGTTTGGGGCCAAAGCCCAGGGAAAAGGTGGACACGCCCATGCCCAGACAGCGGGCCACGGTGAAATGTCCCAGTTCATGGAAGAAGATCAGGCCGCCAAGGACAATGATGGCGGCAACGATGGTCGTCAGCACTCGTCAACTCCGGCGCGGGCCAGCTGCTTCACCAGCTCGCGAGTTTTCAGGTCAAGGCGCGACATGCGCTCTGTCAAGATAGTCACTTCCCGTTCAAGGGCAAGACTGTCATGGCCGCTGCAGGACAGCGGCGGGCAGAACGGCTCGTGTCCCGGTCCGCCGGCGGCATGGGCGTCCATGGCGGCCGCGACCAGCTCCGCGATGTCGGCAAAGGCGCACTTGCCGGACAGGAACAGCTCCACGGCGGCCTCGTTGGCGGCGTTCATCACCACCGACATGCCGCCGCGCTCCCGCAGGGCGCGACGCGCCAGCTTCAGGGCCGGGAAGGCCTCGTCGTCGGGGGCGAAGAACTGCAGGGTGCCGGCCCTGACCAGATCCAGCGGCGGCACGCCCGTATCCACACAGCGGGGCCAGAACAGGCAGGCCGCGATGGGGATGCGCATGTCCGGCGTGCCCAGCTGCGCCAGCTGGCTGCCGTCCGTGAACTGCACCAGCGAATGCACCAGCGACTGCGGATGCACCAGCACCGTGATCTTTTCCAGCGGCACGCCGTACAGGTGGAAGGCTTCCACCACTTCCAGCGCCTTGTTCATCATGGTGGCCGAGTCGATGCTGATCTTGGCGCCCATCTTCCAGTTGGGATGATCCAGGGCCTGCGCGCGGGTCACGTTGCGCAGCTCCTCGCGGCTGCGGCCGCGGAACGGGCCGCCGGAAGCCGTCAGCAGCAGGCGGTCCACCTCCTGCCCGCGTCCGGCCAGGCACTGGAAGATGGCGTTGTGTTCGGAGTCCACCGGCAGGATGCTGGCATGGGTGCGGGCGCAGACCTGGCGCAGCATGTCACCGGCCAGCACCAGCGATTCCTTGTTGGCCAGGCAGATGACCTTGCCCGCCAGCGCGGCCGCCAGCGTCCCGGCCAGTCCCGCCGCGCCCACCTGCGCCGAAAGCACGGTGTCCGCTTCGGGCAGGGCCGCCAGCCGGGCATAGCCTTGGCTTCCCACCAGGATCTCGGGCGTGTAGCCCGTGGGCAGCAATTTGCGCAGGCCCGCGGCCGAAGCCTCGTCCAGCACGGCCAGGTACGGGGGCCGGAACTCCTGCGCCTGCCCGGCCAGGGTCTTGATGTTGCGCGCGCAGGAAAGGCCCAGCACCTCGCATTCACGCCGCCGCGAACGGATGGCCGCCAGGGTGTTCCCGCCGATGGAACCGGTGGAGCCCAAAAGGACAAGCCGGCGCACGCCGTGCCGCCACGCCTCGGAAGGCGCTTCCGAAATATACCGAATCGCAGGGCCGTCCAGCCCGGGCCACAGATCTGACATGTGTTTCTCCTTTGTCTCCGGGACAAAATCGTCCACAGCATGCCAAAAATCCCTTGCCGCGTCGAGAGCGGGCCGGAAGGAGGAAGAAGGGGAAGCAGGCATGTTGCGGAGGAAAGGAGGCGCAAGATGCCGCGGCCATATCTCCCGGGAGAGTATGGGCTATCTGCCGCCCCTCCGCTCTTTCCTTCCCGGTCAACGGTCTTCGTCCCGACCGGATACCCCCTCTCCACATATCCGGGCCCTCTCCCACCCATTGCGCGCGCCGTTTGACGGCGTGCGCCGAAGGCGCGGTGCCGTCCGTCCCGGCGCGCCCCGCACAGGGCCGGGGACCAGAGGCGGGGCAGGGGGCCTGGGGCTGCCCAGGCCCCGGCCCCTTGCCGCCTCGCCGCGCAGGCGACCACGCCCGGAGGCCGGGCAGCGGCCGTCATCCGGCGGCTCACCGGAAAGCGCCAGCGCCCTCCCCATTTTCCGCGCGGGGGCCCCTTCCCTCCCCAAAAACGCCAAAGGGGCCGGTCTCCCGAAGAAGACCGGCCCCTTTGCGCAATCAGGCTCGGCACAGGCAGCCGATGCGTCCGTCAGCTGCCCGGCACAAGGGCTAAAAGAAGAAGAACCACTGGTCCACCACGGCGAACATGGGCATGGCGAACAGGATGCTGTCCGCACGGTCCAGGATGCCGCCGTGCCCGGGCAGCAGGTTGCTGGAGTCCTTCACATGCACCGCGCGCTTGAGGGCGGATTCGAACAGGTCGCCCAGCTGGGCGAAGGCATTGATGGCGATCCCCAGCAGGGCGAAGGCCCACCAGCTGGCGCTGCCCAGGCAGGCGCCGTAGATGGTGCAGAAGATGACGCAGCCCACCAGGCTGCCCACCGCGCCTTCGGAGCTCTTGTTGGGACTCACGCGGGGCCAGAGCTTGTGGTGCCCGAAACGGGTGCCCACGAAATAGGCGGACGTGTCGGAAATGGCCACGGCCGCCAGCACGAAGAGGAGCTTGGTGGTGGAAAGATAGGTGGCGGGCAGCAGCAGCAGCGGGATATAGGCCAGACCGGCCATGAAGATGCCGCTGGAGGCAAAGGCCGGCACGCCTTCTTCTTCCACTTCGTTCCAGCGGAAAAGGAAGCTCATGGCGGCCAGCACGAAGCCCGCCCCCAGGCAGACCAGGGCGTCCTGCGTGCGATGGGCCCAGGTCAGCGTCAGCATGCCCCAGCCCAGGGCGATGGCGCAGATGCGGCTGGGGATGCGCTTGTTGCCCCAGAACAGGGAAAAGAATTCCCACAGGCCCAGCGCCGCCACCAGCAGGATGATGGCAAGCAGCACCCAGCCCCGCAGGACCAGGGCAAGGATGACGATGGCGGCCAGAATGAGGCCGGTGATGGTGCGGCGGATGTCGGTGGCGTGATCAACGGCCATTGATTTGCTCCTGGGTTTTCCCGAATCGGCGCGAGCGTCCGGCATAGGCGGCCAGGGCCTCGTGCAGGGCCTCCACGCCGAAGTCGGGCCAGGGCGTGGGAGTGAAATAGAATTCGCTGTAGGCGCACTGGTAGAGCAGGTAATTGCTCAGGCGCTGTTCTCCGCTGGTGCGGATGAGGAAATCGGGGTCGGGCTGTCCGGCGGTGTACAGATGGTCGGCCAGGCTCTGTTCGGTGACGTCCCCGGGGCGCAGGCCCTCGGCCATCATGCTGCGCACGGCGCGCACCAGCTCGGCGCGGCCGCCGTAGTTGAGGGCCAGGTTGAGCACCATGTCCGTATTGGCGGCCGTGCGGCGCAGGCCGTGGCGCAGGGCCGTGCGGGCGGCCAGGGGCAGGGCCTCCATGTCGCCCAGGATGTTCAGGCGGATGCCCTCGCGCTCCATGCGGGGCACTTCCTGGCCCAGGAATTCCAGCAGCAGGGAGAACAGGGCCGAGACTTCGGCCTTGGGCCGCGACCAGTTCTCGCTGGAAAAGGTGTACAGGGTCAGGTGGCGGATGGCCAGACGGCGGCATTCGGTCACGATGGTGCGCACGGTCTCGGCCCCGGCGCGGTGCCCCGCCTCGCGCGGCAGACCGCGGGCCTGGGCCCAGCGGCCGTTGCCGTCCATGATGATGGCCAGATGTACGGGAAGATGGGTAAGCGTGTCGCTCATGGTACCTCTCTGAACCGGGGACGGCAGGCCCGGAAAAAACGGCGCCGTGCCGAAAAAAACACGGCCCGGTGCCCCTGGGGCCGGCCGGGCTGCGGAAAACGTCCGGGAGCGGCAGGGCCGCTCCCGGAAGGCGGACGCTAGATGTCCATGATTTCCTTTTCTTTGGCCTGGCTGCGCTTGTCGGCATCGGCCACGAACTTGTCGGTCAGCTTCTGCACTTCGGCTTCGGCCTTTTTCTGTTCGTCTTCGGTGATGGCCTTTTCCTTCTCCAGCTTCTTCAGGGAGTCGTTGGCATCACGGCGCACGTTGCGCACGGCCACCTTGGCGTCTTCGGTGTACTTGCGGGCCACCTTGACCAGCTCCTTGCGGCGCTCTTCGGTCAGCGGCGGGATGTTGATACGGATGATGCGGCCGTCATTGACCGGGGTCAGGCCCAGATCGGACTTGAGGATGGCCTTTTCCACCACGGAGATGCCGCCCTTGTCCCAGGGCTGGATGGTGATGGTGCGGCTGTCGGGCACGGCCACGGAAGCCATCTGGGAGATGGGGGTGGGGGTGCCGTAGTAATCGGCCTTGATGCCGTCCACCAGGGCGGTGGTGGCACGGCCGGTGCGCAGTTTCTGGAAGTCGCGTTCCAGGGCGGCCAGGGCTTTTTCCATGCGCTCTTCGGTATCCAGAAGGATGGTATCGATATCCATAAAATCTCCTTGCGGACTGTAGGGTTCGAAACGTTCGCGGCTAGCAGTCGTGCACGATGGTGCCCACCTGCTCGCCCAGGATGGCACGGCGGATGTCGCCGCCCAGCATGCGGCAGACGATGATGGGCACGTTGTTGTCGCGCACCAGGGCGAAGGCCGCCGCGTCCATGACGCCCAGATGGCGGGACAGGGTCTCGTCATAGCTCAGGCTGTCGTACTTGACGGCATCGGGGAACTTGGCGGGGTCCTTGTCGTAGATGCCGTCCACCTTGGTGGCCTTGATGATGGCATCGCACTGCAGCTCCATGCCGCGCAGGGCCGCGGTGGTGTCGGTGGTGAAATAGGGGTTGCCGGTGCCGGCGGCGCAGATGACCACACGGCCCTTTTCCAGATGGCGCATGGCACGGCGGCGGATGAAGGGCTCGCAGACTTCCTGCATGTCGATGGCTGACAGCACGCGGGTGGGGTAGCCGAATTTTTCCAGCATGTCCTGCACGGCCAGGGCATTGAGCACCGTGGCCAGCATGCCCATGTAGTCGGCGGAGGAACGCTCCATGCCCTTGGCGGAACCGGAAAGGCCGCGGAAGATGTTGCCGCCGCCGATGACCAGGGCAAGCTCCACGCCCATGTCGAGCAATCCGCCGATCTCCTTGCAGATGGTGCCCACGGTTTCGGGGTCGATACCGGTTTTCTGCTCTCCGGCCAGGGCCTCGCCGCTCAGCTTGAGCAGCACGCGCTTGTACTTGAGTTCAGCCATATGTTCCGCCTTGGTTGAAGCCGGCCACGCCGGCTGTTGCTTTCCTGTATCATCCGGTACCGCAGAGCGGGCATTCGGACGCGCTTTTTTCAGCATAGCAAAAAACATCGCCATCTCAAAGTACTTTTCCCGCGGCCGCCCCGCAGGCACACGGGCCGGGCCCCCGGACAAAAAACATGGCGCGGGCCGGGCGGCAGGACGGGACAAAAGCCGCCGGCACGCGGGGCCGGCACGGGAGGCACGCCGCCCCCCGCATCCTGGCGGCCTGCCCCGGCCGCCGCAAGCCCCCCCGGCCCGTGCGCGGTGCGCCGTCCGTGCCCGGCGGAGGGCCGCATTTGCCTGGCCCCGGCTTTTGCGGTATCGGAAAGAGTCCCGAACCGAAGCCGTGCGCAGACCCGGCAAGGAGTCCCCATGCTCGAATGCACCAACCGTTTTGAGGATCGCGCCTTCCTCCTGCTGCTGGCCGGCGTTTCGCTGGCCTTCCTCTGGATGCTGCGCCCCTTCTTCGACGTCATTTTCTGGGGCATCGTCATCGCCCTGCTCTCCACGCCCGTCTATGAGGCCCTGCAGCGCCGGAGCATGGGCCGCAACCTGGCGGCGCTGACCTGCGTGATCCTGAGCCTGGTGCTCATCATCGTGCCCTGCGCGTACATCTTCTATACCTTCATCAACGAGGTGGCCAACCTCTACGGCCGCCTGACGTCCGGCGGGCACGACATCCGCGAGACGCTGGACAGGCTGCGCGAGGTGGCGCCCGGCGTGCAGGACTGGCTCACCCGCTACGGCTACGGCCCGGAGGCCATCACCCAGAAACTTTCCGAGCTGGCGGTCAAGGTCAGCGGGCTGGTGGCGCGCAACACCGTGGCCCTGGGCGGCAGTACGGTGAACTTTCTCGTGGACCTCTGCATCATGCTCTATCTGGCCTTCTTCCTGGTGCGCGACGGCAGGCAGCTGCGCGTGCTGCTCATCCGGGCCCTGCCCTTTGGCGACCACCGCGAGGACCTGCTCTTCGCCAAGTTCGCCGAAGTGCTGCGGGCCACGGTCAAGGGCAGCCTGCTGGTGGCCATGGCCCAGGGCGCGCTGGGCGGCCTCATCTTCTGGATACTGGGCATCAAGGCCCCGGTGCTCTGGGGCGTGGTCATGACCCTGCTCTCGCTCATCCCTGTGGTGGGTGCGGGCGTGGTCTGGGCGCCGGTGGCCGGCTATCTGCTGCTCACGGGCGATTATGTGTCCGGCGTGGTGCTGCTGGCCTACGGGGTCTTCGTCATCGGCCTGGCGGACAACATCCTCCGCCCCGTCCTGGTGGGGCGCGATACCAAACTGCCGGACTTCATGGTCCTGCTCTCCACGCTGGGCGGCTTCTCGCTGTTCGGCATGGACGGCTTCGTGACCGGCCCCATGCTGGCCGTGCTCTTCGTGACGGTCTGGAAGATCTTCATGGACGAGTTCAAGCCGCCCCTGCCCCTGGACGGCAGCGGCCCCACGCGGGCTGCGGACGGGGACGGCCCCGCGGCGTGACGCAAAAGGCCACCCGCACGGGGTGGCCTTCCATACTCCTGCCCCCGGGGCAGGCAAAAAATGGGGGACGGGATCCACGGCACCCGTCCCCCGTATGCGGCAGCCTCCCACAGCTGCCGCGCCGGAAGCAAGGAAGAGGGGAAAGGAGGAGAACCTGATCCCTTGCTTCCGGTCGATCCTGCTGTCCCGGCGGGGCATGCTCCCATCCCCGGCGTCCTGCCGCGGCCCGGGACACACGGGCCGGCCGGCATGCCCTCTTTCCGGGCACCGGCGGCAGACGCCGCCCCGCCGGGACAGCTAATGTTCCAGACGGCGGACCAGCACCTCGTCGATGCGGTTGCCGTCCATCTTCACGATCTTCATCCGCCAGCCCTGGATGCGCACCCGCTCGCCTTCGTGCGGGATGTGGCCCAGGGCCTCCAGCAGCAGCCCCGCCAGCGTGGCCGAGGAACTGCGCGGCGGCAAATGGATGCCCAGCCAGGAGGTCACGGCATCCACGGTCAGGCGGCCGGGCATGAGCCACGAGCCGTCAGGCTGGCGGCAGGCTTCGGGCCCGGCGGGCATGTCGCCCATCTGGCCCGCCAGCACGCTCACCAGATCCGTGGGCGTGATGCAGCCCACCACGCTGCCGTATTCGTCACGCACGAAGGCCAGGGGCGTGGGCTCCTCACGGAACGCTTCCAGCATCTCCGTCAGGGACGCGTGCTCGAACACCGTCGGCGCGGAGCGCAGCAGGGGCCGCACGCTCCAGGCCCGCCCGCTGCCGTCGTCCTGCGGGGCCGCCGCACCGGGATGCTCCGTGCCCGTCACGGGCCCCCGGGGCGTCACGGCCGCCAGGTCCCCGGTATGGATCACGCCCAGCACTTCGTCCCTGTCCGGGTCCAGCACCGGCAGCCAGGGCGAAAGGCTCTCGCTGGCGAAGCGGCAGGCCGTGGCATAATCGGCATCGCTGTCCAGCCAGCGCACCCGGTGGCGCGGGGTCATGATGAAGCGGGCCGTGCGGCCGCTCAGGCGGATGACGCGGGCCACCATGTCGCGCTCTTCCGGCTCGAACAGGGGCTGGGCGTCGCTCTCGCTGGCCAGGGCCGCGGCGTCGCGCCGCGCTTCTTCCTCGCCGGGGCGCCCGCCGCCCAGCAGGCCCAGCACGGCCATGGCCATGGATTCACGCATGTCGCGCATGCTGATGCGCTTGCGGCGGTTGCGCAGGGCCACCTGGTTGCAGATCTCCACCAGCACCGAAAAACAGATGGCCGCGTAAAGATAGCCCTTGGGGATGTGGTAGCCCAGGCCGTCCATGAGCAGGCTCAGGCCGATCATCATCAAAAAGCCCAGGCAGAGGATGATGACCGTGGGGTGACGCTCCACAAAGCTGGTCAGCGGCGCGGCGGCCATGACCATGACCAGCATGGCCGCGATGACGGCCAGCATCATCACCGGGATATGGTCCACCATGCCCACCGAGGTGATGATGGAATCCAGCGAGAACACGGCATCCAGCACCACGATCTGGACGATGACCTGCCAGAAGCCCGAGCGTGTGGGCGCCGAGGAATATTCGGCCATGCCGCCTTCCAGGCGTTCGTGCAGTTCCATGGTCCCCTTGAGCAGCAAAAAGATGCCGCCGCCCATGAGGATGAAGTCCCTCCAGGAAAAAGCCTTGCCGAAGATCGTGACCAGGGGCTCGGTCAGACTGACGATCCAGGCGATGGCGGAAAGCAGCACCAGGCGCATGGCGAGCGCGAGGCCGAGGCCGGTGAAGAAGGCCCGGCGGCGCTGCTCCTGCGTGGACAGGCGCGAGGTGAGGATGGAGATGAAAACGAGGTTGTCGATGCCCAGCACGACCTCGAGCACGATCAGGGTGCCCAGTCCGGCCCAGGCCGAGGGATCGGCGATCCACGAGAAATCCCACATGGGAGCTTTCCGCCTCCTTGCGGCAGTGATGCTGACGTGATGTCCGGCCCTCCCGCTCCGCTGCGGAGCGCCGGACAGGATGGAAACAGCGTACGGCAGCGTCCGTCAGGAAAGCGTCGGCATATGCGGAAAAGGGCCAAAAAAAAGGAGGGGCCGGGGCCCCTCCTCGGATCATCGGAACGGACAGCTTATTCAGCGGCCAGCTGGATGCGGCTGAAGCCGGCGACCTTGATGTCGCCGCCCACGGCCTTGGCCACTTCGCGCACCACTTCGGTCATGTTCTTCTTGTCGTCGCGGATGTAGGGCTGTTCCATCAGGCAGACTTCCTTCTGGAACTTCTTCACGGCGCCCTCGGCGATCTTTTCCACGATCTGTTCGGGCTTGCCTTCTTCGCGGGCCTTCTGGCGGTAGACTTCACGCTCGCGTTCCATGGCGGCGGCATCCAGGCTGGCGCCGTCCAGGGCCATGGGATTGGTGGCGGCCACCTGCATGGCCACGTTCTTGGCCAGTTCCTGCACTTCGGGCTTGGCGGCGGTAGCGGCGCTGTCGCACACCAGGTCCACCAGCACGCCGATCTTGCGGTTGGCGTGGATGTACTGGCCGATCACCTCGTTGTCTTCACGGCTGTGACGGGTGAAGTTGCCGAGCTGCATGTTTTCGCCCACGGAGGCGATGAGCTGGGTCACGTCTTCGCCCACCAGGCCCTTCAGGGCTTCGGCGTCGGCGGGGTTGCTGTCCAGCACGCTCTGGGCCACCTTGGCGGCCAGGGCTTCGAACTGTTCGCCGCGGGCCACGAAGTCGGTCTCGCACAGCAGGGCGGACATGGCCACGGTCTTGCCGTCAGCGCTCACGGCGGCCATCACCAGGCCTTCGCTGGTGGCACGGCCGGACTTCTTGGCGGCCTTGGCCATGCCCTTCTGGCGCAGCCAGTCCACGGCCTTTTCCAGGTCGCCCTCCACTTCCACCAGGGCTTTCTTGCAGTCCATCATGCCGGCGCCGGTCTTTTCGCGCAGTTCCTTCACCATAGCGGCGGAAATAGCCATTGTATTCTCCTGTGTATCCGGCCTGGGCCGGAGCAAGATTCCAAAAAAATCGCGCAGTGCGCAGGGTGGCGGCACAGCCCGAAAGCCGCGCCGCCACCTTTGAAGCATGGGGGCCCGGAGCCTTGCCGCTCCGGTTCCTGCGTCGCCCGCCACGGGGCATCCCCGTCCGGGCGCGGACATCAGCGGGGCCGATGTCCGGGGCAACAGCGTTGCCCGGGGCCAGAAGACCGTACCGGCGCTATTCGGCGGCGGCTTCGGTCTCGGCGGCCTTCTGCATGGCCTCTTCGGCGTTGGCTTCCACGGCGGCGCCGTCCTTCATCTGGGCTTCGCCTTCCTGGCAGGCTTCGGAGAAAGCCGTCACGAACAGCTTGATGGCGCGGATGGCGTCATCGTTGCCGGGGATGATGTAGTCGATGACATCGGGGTCGCAGTTGGTGTCGGTCACGGCCACGATCGGGATGCCCAGCTTGCGGCATTCCTTCACGGCGATGTCTTCGCGATGGGGGTCGATGATGAAAGCCAGCTGGGGCAGGCGATCCATGTTCTTGATGCCGCCCAGGGTCTGTTCCAGCTTCTGCATCTCGCGTTCCAGCAGCAGGATCTCCTTCTTCTGGTAGCGGTTGATGCTGCCGTCGGCGAACATGCCTTCCAGCTTCTTCAGGCGTTCCACGCTCTTCTGGATGGTGACGAAGTTGGTCAGGGTGCCGCCCATCCAGCGGTTGGTCACATAGTACTGGTTGGCCTTGGTGGCTTCGGTGGCCACGGCTTCCTGGGCCTGGCGCTTGGTACCGATGAACAACACCTTGCCGCCCTTGGCCACGGTGTCGACCACCTTGTCATAGGCCACGCGGAACAGCTTCACGGTCTGCTGCAGGTCGATGATATGGATGCCGTTGCGGGCGCCGAAGATGTACGGACGCATCTTGGGGTTCCAACGACGGGTCTGGTGACCGAAATGCACGCCGGTTTCCAGCATCTGCTTCATGCTGACGTAAGCCATTTTCCAATCCTCCAAAAGGGTTGTGATCTTCCACACCGGCCCAGACCCTGCAACCCGGCCTGCCGCCGCCCCGGCCCCATGACCGGAAGGCAACGAAAAATGCGCCGTAGCGCATTGCCGGGCACCCCGGGCCGCTGCCGGAGTGTGCTTCGATGAACGAGCTTCCATAGACCAAAAGCCCGCAAATGGCAAGCCCCGGGAGGCAGGGAGGCGCTCCTTTCCCGGCGGGCGGGGCCGCTGCGGCCGTCGCGGCCGTCCGGCTGCGGGCGCAGGGACCGGGCCGGAGAGGCGGCGGGATGCCCGGCTCCTGCCCGGCGCCCGTGGCGGGCATTTCTCCTGACACGGCAAAAAGCGTTCGCCTGATGCGTCTGGAAGCCCCGGCGGCGTTGCCCCCAAAAGCTCCCGCCATGGGGAGTCCGGGCGCCCGGAAGATGCGGAGCCCCATATCCGGCAAAAAAAGAAAGGCTCCCCAAAGCGGGGAGCCTGACCGGGGAAGACTGCGGCGTTGCCTGCCGGCGCTTGAAGGCGACATGGCAGGGGCTGCTGCCGTTCCGTGGCCGTACCGGTAGCGGAGCCGTGACGCGGCGCGTGGCCGGGTCCGATGTTCTCCGCTAGCGGGAAATCTTTCGGGGGTCACCGGCAGCCCCTCAAAGGGGGGCGGGGCTGCCGGGGTGTATCAGGAGGAGGAAGGTCGGCATGTTCCCGGCCAGCTCCGAAGGAGGGACGAGCCGGCCGGGGAGGGACTTTTTCAGGAGGAGGAAGGTTGCTGTTTTCAGTCCCGGCCGGTCCTGGGGGGGGACAGGGCCGACCGGAGGAAGGAGGTCTCAGAAGAAGCGGAGGATGTTCGTTTCAGGATCGAAGGAGGTCCGTCAGGCTGTCCACGCTACCGCGGTCTGTCGCGGGCCGAGGCAGCAGAGAGGCCATGCGGCTGCCGCGGTAGCGCGGACGGTAAGAAAGTTGCTGTGTTCCATGACGGACCTCCATAAAGGAAGAAGATGGTATGGCATGTATATCTGTTCGGCGCTGTCCCCGTATGGGTGGCGGACCGGAGGGCCCGTCCTGGACGATGCCGTTGTTGTACGGGATACAGCAATCGCCGTGCCAAAATGTATTTTTATAATAAAAACAAACTATTATAAAAACTTGCCTTCAAAAGGCTTTTTCTTTTATCCGGCACCTGTACAGAAATTGAACACTTTTCCCCGCCATTCCGGCAGGTTGTAAAAAAATTGGACGCTTTGCCCCGTAACGGGCGGCCCGTGTGCTTTTTTTATACAGTCCGCGGCCGCCGTCACGGCAAAGGCTCCTGCGCCGGGGCACCAGCACGCTCTTTGCAAAGCGGCAGGCTCCATAGTATAGCCGAACCATATGAATCTTACCAACGAACCTTCCCTGAAAGGATCCCTCATGAACAGTCATGGTTTCGAACTCGTCACCGAGCGCCGCCTGCACGAAGTGGGCGGTACGACCCGGCTCTGGAAACACGGCGTCACCGGCGCACAGCTGCTCTCCGTCAGCAATGCCGACGAGAACAAGTGCTTCGGCGTGAGCTTCCGCACCCCGCCCACGGACTCCACGGGCGTGGCCCACATCCTGGAGCATTCCGTGCTCTGCGGCTCGGACAAATATCCGGTCAAGGAACCCTTCGTGGAGCTGCTCAAGGGCTCGCTCCAGACCTTCCTCAACGCCTTCACCTTCCCGGACAAGACCTGCTACCCCGTGGCCAGCGCCAACCTGCAGGACTTCTACAACCTCATCGACGTCTACATCGACGCGGTCTTCCATCCCCGCATCAGCGAGGACATCTTCCGTCAGGAAGGCTGGCACGTGGAGGCCGGGGACACCAAGGGCCCCTGGACCTACAAGGGCGTGGTCTACAACGAGATGAAGGGCGCCTATTCCTCCCCCGATTCCGTGCTGGCCGAGCAGAGCCAGCAGGCCGTCTTCCCGGACATGCTCTACAGCCTGGACTCCGGCGGCAACCCGGAAGCCATCCCGGACCTGACCTACGAGGCCTTCCGCGATTTCCACAGCCGCTACTATCATCCCTCCAACGCGCGTTTCTTCTTCTGGGGCGATGACCCGGAAGAAAAGCGCCTGGCGATCGTGGCCGAGGCCCTGCAGGGCTACACCGCCCGCACGGTGGATTCCGCCGTGCCCCTGCAGCCCCGCCGCGACACGCCCCGGCAGGTGGAAGTGCCCTACGCCGCCACCGACGGCCAGAAAACGGCCCTGTTCACGGTCAACTGGCTGCTGGGCGAACGCGGCGACGTGCATCAGGCCCTGCTCATGGAGATGCTGGAACACATCCTCGAAGGCCTGCCGGGCTCGCCCCTGCGCAAGGCCCTCATCAGCTCCGGCCTGGGCGAGGACACCACCGGCTGCGGCCTGGAGACCGACCTGCGCCAGATGTACTACTCCACCGGTCTCAAGGGCGTGGATCCGCGCAAGGTGCAGGACGCCGAGATGCTCATCTTCGAGACCCTCGCCGCCCTTGCCGAGGACGGCATCGACCCCGCCGCCGTGGAGGCCGCCGTCAACAGCGTGGAATTCGCCTACCGCGAAAACAATTCCGGCCGCTTCCCGCGCGGGCTCTCGGCCATGATCCAGGCCCTGTCCACCTGGCTCTATGACGGCGATCCGCTGGCCCCGCTGGCCTGGGAAGGCCCCCTGGCCCGCATCAAGGCCCGTCTGGCCGCCGGGGAGAAGGTCTTCGAGAACGCCATCCGCGACCACTTCCTCAACAACGAACACCGCGCCACCGTGGTGCTGCTGCCCGACGCCCGTCTGGCCAAGGCCCGCGAGGAGCGCGAGGCCGCCCGCCTGGCCGCCGTGCACGCGGCCTGCTCCGACGCCGAACGGCAGGAGCTAGTGGAGGCCACCCGCCGTCTGCAGGCCGCCCAGTCCGCCCCGGACAGCCCCGAGGCCCTGGCCACCATCCCCAGCCTGGGCATGGATGCCCTGCCCCTGCGCAACACGCCCGTGCCCTGCGTGCGGGAGGCCCTGAGCGGCGGCCAGACCTGGCTGGCCCACGACCTGCCCACCAGCGGCATCGCCTATACGGCCCTGCTCCTGCCCCTGAACGCTGTCCCGGCCCGTCTGGAGCCCCTGCTGCCGCTCTTTGCCCGCAGCCTCACCGAAGTGGGCACCGCCCGCCGCGACTTCAGCGAGCTGGGCGCGCGCATGGCCGCCAAGACCGGCGGCGTGGGCGCCGATCCCCTGCTGGCCACCACCCGCGGGGAACGCGGCCTGGTCAAATACCTGAGCGTGGCCGGCAAGGCCGTCTACGACAAGGTGCCCGACCTGTTCGACATCTTCCGCGAGATCCTGCTGGAGCCCCTGACCGACCGCGCCGTGCGCCTGGAGCGCCTGCGCCAGATGCTGCTGGAGGACAAGGCCCGTCTGGAACACGGTCTGGTGGCGGCCGGTCATTCGGCCGTGGGCTCCCGCCTGCGCGCCCACTTCACGCCCTCCGGCCTGCTGGCCGAGCGTCTGTCGGGCATCAGCCAGCTCATGGCCGTGCGCGGGCACCTGCAGCGCCTGGACAGCGATCCCGACAGCCTGCTGGCCGAGCTGGACGAGCTGCGCCGCCTCATCGTGGCCAGCCCCGACGTGCTGGTGGACTGCACGGCCGAGACCGCCGGCCTGGATGCCGTGCAGCGGCAGGCCGCCGGCCTGCTGGCCGCCCTGCCCGCCGGCCGTGACGCGGCCCCGGCCCTGCCGCCCTTCAGCGACGCCCTGCCCGCCGCCGAGGCCTTCCTGGCCCCGGCCCAGATCAACTACGTGGGCAAGGCGGCCAACCTCTACGACCTGGGCTACACCTACCACGGTTCGGCCAGCGTCATCCTGCGTTACATGCGCATGGGCTATCTGTGGGAGCATGTGCGCGTGCGCGGCGGTGCGTACGGCGCCTTCTGCACGCTGGACCGCATGGGCGGCACCCTGGTCTGCGCCTCCTACCGTGACCCCAACGTGGACGACACCCTGACCGCCTATGACCGGATGGCCGACTACCTGCGCTCCTTCCGTCCCGACAGGGAGCAGCTCACCAGCGCCATCGTGGGCGCCATCGGCGACCTGGACAGCTACCTGCTGCCCGACGCCCGCGGCGCGCAGGCCCTGGCCCGCCATCTGGCCGGGGACGACGAGGACGCCCGCCAGCAGATGCGTGACGAGATCCTCGGCACCACGGCCCGGCACTTCCGCGACTTCGCCGACGTGCTGGCCGAGGCAGCCCGCCACGGTGTGACCTGCGTGCTGGGCGGTGCCCGGACCCGCGCCGCTGCCGAGGCCCACGGCTGGCAGATGCAGGAACTGCTGTAGTCCCGGCCCTGAGGTCTGGATGCGTACATGACGGCTTGGGGGCGGGGAGGTTCCTGCACGGGCAGGGGCCTCCCCGTCCCGCCATGTCCGCTCCCTCCCGCCCCTTTTCCCCGGCGGTGGCAAGGGCCCTCCCGGACGCCGCCCCGCTCTTCTCCCGCAGGGCAGGGGACCCGCCGGAACAGGGCCCCTGCCCTGCCCCGCAAAAACGGGAACAGCCTGCGGCCCGGCCAAAGACGGCTTGCCGTATTGCCTTTTCCCTCTGGAATATCTACTTTTTCAGGGCAGCCTTCGGACAGGCCCCGTACGGGCACACCCCGCCCGCTGGCCGCCTTCCCGTGCTGCTGCCGTGCCTTCCGCCCCCCCGGGGACGGGACGTCCTGCCGGTCCCCGGCATCCCCGGGCCCTGCGGCATCCTTCCGGGCAACGGCGCCCCTGCCCCGCGTCCGGGAGGCCCCTCGGGGACCTTCCCCGCACCTGCTCCCAAGGAGGCTCCATGAAGCAGACCCCCGGCCCCGTCATCGGCGCCCCTTCCTTCGTCCTGCCCGCCAATGTGGCCGACAATGCCCGCTTCCTGGCCGGGCGCGTCGACGAGGTGGCCCTGTGCCTTTTCGAGGCCCGCTCCTGCCTGGACTACGGCGAGGACGACCTGCCCCCCGCGCTGGCGGACCTGCCCCTGAGCTGGCATGTGCACCTGCCCGTGGACCTGCCCTGGCCGCGCAAGAAGGATGCCGATGCCGTGCGCGTGGCCGTGGAACTGGCCCTGCGCGTCTTCGACAGGGTGGCCCGGCTCAGGCCCTGGGCCGCCGTGCTCCACGCGCCCAAGGGCAGCCCCGTGCTGCAGCGTTTCATCCTGCGGCAGGCCGCCGCCTGCTGGCAGCGCCGCAGCAGTATCCCCCTGCTGCTGGAGAACACCGACATCTGCGACATCGCCGGCCTGGGGCGCGGCTTCCCGGCCGAACACGGCCTGGGCTTCTGTCTGGACGTCGGCCATCTCATGGGCTATGCTCAGAACGCACTTTGGGCATCCCCTCTGCCCGAGACGGCGGCCCTGGTCCACTGGAGCGCCCCCGGCACCCGGGACCAGCATCTGGCCCTGCACCGGTTCACGCCCTCCCAGCGGCATCTGGCACGGCAACTGGCCGGCCGTCTGCCCCCTGCCTGCCGTCATCTGCTGGAGATCTTCCGCTGGCAGGGGGTCGAGGAATCCCTGCCCCTTCTGCGCGACCTGCTGGCCAGCCAGCCGGATACCGTGTCCCCCGGCTGCCCGCACGGCCCCCACAACGCCAAAACAGCGGAGTAAAGCGGTCATGACCAATCCCTATGTAGCGCAGATGCGACAGTGGCGGCAGACACTGACCAAGGATCAGCGCTGGGCCATCCTCATCGCGGCGGACCCTGATGCCCTGGCTTCGGCACTGGCCCTCAAGCGCATCATGGCGCATCGTGTGCGCGGTGTGGACATCTTCCGCATCAACGAGGTCACCCGGCCCGACAACCTGGCCATGATCCGCTACCTGCGCATCCCGGCCAAGCTCTGGCAGCCCGAAAAGGCCGACCTCTACACCAATTTCGCCATGGTGGATTCCCAGCCCCACCACAACCCGGCCTTCCAGGGCATCCCCTTCGATCTCATCATCGACCATCATCCCCTCACCGCGGGCCAGCTGCCGCAGGCGCCCTACTGCGACATCCGCCCCGGCTTCGGTGCCACCAGCACCATGATGACCCGCTACCTCCAGGGCCTGCGCATCAAGCCCGGGCCGCTGCTCTCCACGGCGCTGCTCTACGGCATCCGCACGGATACCGCCACCTTCGAACGCTCCGGCGGCGAGGAGGACCTGCGCGCCTACCAGTGGCTCATCAAGCACGCCGACGCCACCCTGCTGCGCCGCATCATCCGCAGCGAATACCTGCGCGCCTGGCTGCCCCTTTTCTCGCGCGCCTTCCGCTCCCTGCGCGACTGCCGGGGCGGGGCCATGGTCTGGCTCAACGAGGTGGACAGCGCCGACCTGCTGGTGGCCGTGGCGGACTTCTTCACCCGCGTGCACGGCCTCAAGTGGATCGCCGTCTGCGGCGTGGTGGACAAGACCGTGGTGGTCATCTTCCGCGGCGACGGCAGCCGCGACATCGGCCGTCTGGCCGACGCCTGCTTCTACGACGTGGGCTCCGCCGGCGGCCACCGCAACCTGGGCCGCGCGGAGTTCCCCCTGTCGGCCATCCCGGCGGGCACCAAGCCCGCGGAGTTCATCTTCCAGCGCCTGCACAGCCGCAAGCTGCGCCCGGTCACGGCCAGCGCCGCGCCCCTGGCCGAAGATGCCGGCCAGCAGGCCGTGCACAGCGAGACGCTGGAACCCGCGCCCATGCAGGCCCTGGCCCACGGGGCCTGAGCAGGACCACATACCGGCGATGAAAGCGGATGAGGGCAGATGACGTGCGCGTCAGCTGCCCTTTCTTTCTGCGCCGGCGCCGCCCCCGCAGGGCCGTCCCGTACCGCCGCGGGAGGCCCTTCCCCCCTACCCGCGCATGGCTTCCTATGCGGCGATCTTATGGAACACTATGGAATAACAGGGAAAAACGGGAAGGCAGGCCGTGTCCTCCCGCTATTTTCCGGCGGGAGGCATTTTTTTCACGAGCGACTCTTGACAAGCCCCGGGCTGCGGCGTAGCTTTCTTGGAAACTGTTGGAGTTTTGAAGATGTCCCGTTTCGTTCCTGCCACCTCCTGCTACGCTGCCACCGGCTTTTGCTTTAGCTGGTTTTATTTTGCGTACTTTAGCGGAGCCTGTGGTCAGGAGCTTTGCTGACATCTTCCGTCAGAGAGTTTCGGGGCCGCAGGCATAAGCCGGCGGCCCTTTTTTTGTACCCAGTGCCGCCGGAACGGCTCCATTCCTAAAGGAGAGATCCCATGTACCTTGGCAAACAGGTTCGTCTGGAACGCATCATCAATCGGGAAACCGGCCGCACCATCATCGTCCCCATGGACCACGGCGTGACCATCGGCGCCGTCGACGGCCTCATCGACATGCGCGAGACCGTCAACGACATGGCCCTGGGCGGTGCCGATGCCGTACTCATGCACAAGGGGCTGGTCCGCTGCTCGCACCGCAACGCCGGCAAGGACGTGGGCCTCATCGTCCACCTGTCCGCCTCCACCATGCTCTCGCCCCAGGGCAACACCAAGACCCTGGTGGGCACCGTGGAAGAAGGCATCAAGCACGGCGCCGACTGCGTCTCCGTGCATGTGAACCTGGGCGATCCCAACGAACGCCTGATGCTGGCCGACCTGGGCCGCGTGGCCGCCGCCTGTGACGACTGGCACATGCCCCTGCTGGCCATGATGTACGCCCGCGGCCCGGCCATCAAGAACGGCTACGCTCCCGACGTGGTGGCCCACTGTGCCCGCGTGGGCGTGGAACTGGGCGCGGACATCGTCAAGGTGCCCTACACCGGCGACATGGAGAGCTTCGCCGACGTGGTCTCTTCCTGCTGCGTGCCCGTGGTCATCGCCGGCGGTGAACGCATGGAATCCACCCGCGACGTGCTCCAGATGGTGCATGACGCCATCAAGGCCGGCGGCGCGGGCATCTCCATGGGCCGCAACGTGTTCCAGCATCCCAACCGCATCCAGCTCGTGCGTGCCCTGCGCGCCATCGTGCATGAGAACGCCACGGTGGAAGAAGCCCTGGCCATCGTGGGGGAATAGCATGGCCCGCATCTATTACCGTTGCGAACCGTTCAGCAAGGCCGACGTGACCCTGGCCCTGGAATCCGGTGTGGACGGGGTCATCGTGCCCCGCGCCCGGGTGGAGAACGTGGCCGCCCTTTCCCGCTGCACCGTCTGGGCCTGCGAGGACGTGGCCAGCGTGCCGCTGAACGCCAAGGCCGACGAGGAGGCCCTGCTGGCCCGCCTCAAGGCCGGTGAGACCGCCTGCCTGGCCCGGGGCTGGGAGATCATCCCCGTGGAGAACCTGCTGGCCCAGGCCGACAACGTGCTGGCCGAGGCGGGCAGCCTGGAAGAGGCCCGTCTGGCCGCCGGCATCCTGGAGCGCGGCGTGGACGGCATCGTGGTCCTGCCCGAGGCCCTGGCCGACCTCAAGGCCATCGTGGCCCAGTGCAAGATCTCCCAGGGACGCGAGGAACTGCAGAAAGCCGTCATCACCCGCGTGGAGCCCGTGGGCCTGGGGCACCGCGTCTGCGCCGACACCCTTTCCCTGCTCAAGCGCGGCCAGGGCATGCTGGTGGGCAATTCCAGCGCCTTCACCTTCCTTGTCCATGCCGAGACCGAACATAATGAATATGTGGCCGCCCGTCCCTTCAGGGTCAATGCCGGGGCCGTGCATGCCTATGTCCGCCTGCCCCATGACAAGACCTGCTATCTGGGCGAGCTGGCCGCGGGGCAGGAAGTGCTCATCGTGGGCGCCGACGGCCAGACCAGCATGACCACGGTGGGCCGGGTCAAGATCGAGGTGCGCCCCATGCTGCTGGTGGAAGCCGAGGCCGAGACCCCCGAAGGCCCCAAGCGCGGCGCCGTGTTCCTGCAGAACGCCGAGACCATCCGCCTGACCGCCCCGGACGGCACGCCCCTGAGCGTGGTCAGCCTCAAGCCCGGCGACACGGTGCTCTGCCGTCTGGATCAGGCAGGCCGCCACTTCGGCATGCGCATCCAGGAAGAGATCCGCGAGGTGTAGCATGGCCGACGCGCATTCCCCCTCCGACGCCCCCCGGCGCCTGGCCGCCATCCGCGGCGAGATCGACAGCGTGGACCAGGAACTGCTGGCCCTGTTCAACCGCCGCGCCGCCCTGAGCCTGGAAGTGGGCCGCATCAAGGCCGGTGATCCCGGCATCGTGTTCAAGCCCCTGCGCGAGCGCGAAGTGCTGGACGGCCTGGCCCGCAGGAACGGCGGCCCCCTGCCCGAAGACCACCTGCGTGCCATCTGGCGCGAGATCTTCTCCTCGTCGCGCGCCCTGCAACGCCCGCAGAACGTGGCCTATCTGGGCCCGGAAGGCACCTTCTCCTATTTTGCCGGTGTGGAATATCTGGGCCATGCCGCCAGTTTCCACCCCTGCAACGACCTGCCGCAGGTCTTCGCCGACGTGCATTCCGGCCGCTGCGAGCTGGGCGTGGTGCCGCTGGAGAACTCCCTGCAGGGCACCGTGGGCGTCAGCTTCGACCTGTTCCTCAAGTATGACGTGCACATCCAGGCCGAGCTCTTCTCGCCCATCTCGCACTGCCTGCTGAGCCACGCCGCCAGCCTGGCCGAGATCACCACGGTCTACTCGCATCCCCAGCCCCTGGCCCAGTGCGGCGGCTGGCTGCGCAGCCATCTGCCCCAGGCCGGCCTCATCCCCGTGGAGTCCACGGCCGCCGCGGCCCGCATGGCCGCCGCCACCCCGCAGTCCGCGGCCATCGGCAACGGCAAGCTGGCCGACATGACCGGCCTTTCCATCCTGGCCCGCCGCATCGAGGACGAGCCCGGCAACTGGACGCGCTTCGTCATCATCGGTCCCAGGCCCGTGGGCCAGCTGGACAAGCTGCCGCGCACCACGCCCGTGCCCGGCCATACCGGCGCGGACAAGACCTCCATGCTCTTCACCCTGCCGGACAAGTCCGGTGCGCTCTCCGGCGTGCTCTCCCTGCTGGCCGAGCACAAGATCAACATGCGCAAGCTGGAGTCCCGCCCCCTGCGCGGCCAGTGCTGGAAGTATGTCTTCTTCACGGACGTGGAATGCGACCTGACCGCCCCCCAGTATGAGGACCTGCTCCAGAAGCTGGCCGAGACCTGCACCAGTTTCCGTATCCTGGGCAGCTACGCCACCGGCCCGCAGCTGGACCGCATCGGCCTGGACGACGTGGAGGACGGCCATGCCTAGCCCCCATACCGCCTGCGTGCGGGCCCCGGCCTCCAAATCCATCTCGCACCGCTACTGCATCGGCGCGGCCCTGGCCCGCGGCAGCTCCGAGCTGCACCATGTGCTGGACAGCCGCGACCTGGAATGCACCCGCGCCATCCTCTGCGCCGCCGGTGCCCGCATGGAGCCGCTGCCCGGCGAGAAAGGCGGCTGGCGCGTCACCGGCATGGACGGCCGTCCTAGGGGCGGCACGGACACGCCCCTGAGCTGCGACGTGCACGAATCCGGCACCACCTGCCGCCTGCTGACCGCCGTGCTGGCCGCCGGTCACGGCCTGTTCCGCATCCACGGCGCGCCGCGCATGCACGAACGGCCCATCGACGAGCTGACCCGCGCCCTGGAGGCCCTGGGCACGGAGGTGCGCTTCGAGCAGCGTCCCGACTGTCCGCCCCTGCTGCTGCGGGCCGCGGGCCTGGATCCCGCCCGCAACGGCGGCCGCGTGCGCCTGGGCATGGATGCCTCCAGCCAGTATTTCTCCGGCCTGCTGCTGGCAGCGCCGCTGGCCCCGGCCCCCCTGTGTGTGGAGCTGGGCGGGCAAAAGGCCGTGTCCTGGCCCTATGTGGGCCTGACCCTGCATTGCCTGGAAGATTTCGGCATCCGCTTCCGCGTGGAGACCCGCGAACCCGGCGGTCCGTGGCAGGCCCTGCCCGACGGCGGCTGGCGCGCCCTGCGCACCGCCCGCCCCGACGGCCTGCGCATCACCGTGCGGCCCGGCACCTACCGGGCGGGCAGCTATCAGGTGGAGGGCGACTGGTCCGGGGCCTCCTACCTGCTGGCCGCCGGGGCCCTGGGCAAACGCCCCGTGCGCGTGGACGGCCTGCGGGCCGATTCCCTGCAGGGCGACCGCGCCATGCTGGACATCCTGCGCGCCATGGGCGCCCGCGCCGAGGTGGAAGGCACCTCCATCACCGTGCATCCTTCGGCCCTGCACGGCGTGGATGTGGACATGGGCCACTGCCCGGATCTGGTGCCCACGGTGGCCGTGCTGGCCGCCTTTGCCCAGGGGCCCACCCGGGTGCGCAACGTGGCCCATCTGCGCATCAAGGAATCCGACCGCATCACCGCCCCGGCCACCGAGCTGGCCCGCCTGGGCGTGCGCGTGGACGAGCATGACGACGGCCTGACCGTCCACGGCCTGGGTCCCGACGGCCCGGCCTGGGACGAGGCCGCGCGCTTCTCGGCCCACAATGACCACCGCATCGCCATGTCCCTGGCCCTGCTGGGCCTGCCCCACGGCAAGCGCATGGACGCCCTGCTGGACGATCCGCTGGTGGTGCGCAAGTCCTTCCCCACTTTCTGGAAGGTCTGGGAGCAACTGCTGTGAGCCAGGACGACACGCCGACGCCGCCCCTCACGGCCGCGGACGCCGCGGCCTCCCTGCGGGGCCGCGCCGTGCTCATCGTGGGCTGCCGGGGCCGCATGGGCGCCATGCTCTGCCGCCGCGGCACGGCCGCCGGTCTGGACATGCGGGGCGTGGACGTGCCCCTGACGGACGCGGTGCTGGCCCCGGCCTGCCGGGATGCCGCCCTGGTGCTGCTCTGCGTGCCCGCGGCCGTCTTTGCCGAGGTGGCCGCCACGGTCTGCGCCCATCTGCCCGACACGGCCATCCTGGCCGACATCACGTCGGTGAAGGTGCGCCCCCTGCAGCAGATGGAAGCCGTCTGGCCCGGCCCGGTGGTGGGCACGCATCCGCTCTTCGGCCCGGCCACGCCCGACGGGGACGGCCTGCCCGTGACCGTCACGCCCGGCCGCACGGCCCGCGAGCAGGACACGGCCCTGGTGGAGGCCTTTTTCCGGGCCCTGGGGTGCAGCACCTTCCGGGCCACGGCCGACGAGCACGACCGCGCCATGGCCCGCGTCCAGAACATGAACTTCATCACCAACCTGGCCTACTTCGCCCTGCTGGCAGGGCAGGAAGACCTGTTGCCCTACATCACCCCCTCCTTCCGCCGCCGCCTGCACGCGGCAGAGAAGATGCTCACCGAGGACGGCACCATGTTCACCGGCCTCTTCGAGGCCAATCCGTACAGCCACGAGGCCGTGCGCCAGTATCGCAAGATGCTCAACGTGGCCGCCGCCGGTGATATCGAACTGCTCTGCCGCCGCGCGCAGTGGTGGTGGAAAAAATGACAGCGGGGAAGGGAGCGTCCCGGACAGGCGCTTCCCTTCCCCTTTTCCCCGTCCCCTCCTCCGCACGCGGGGGCTGGCCTCGCAGCAGGTGGAAGAGTTGTAGCAGATGGTAGGCGCTTCCCCGCACGCGGGGGCTGGCCACCATATAAACGACGCTGCCGGCCACTTTCTTGGGCGATCCCCTGTATGCGGGGCGGGCCGCCTGCTCCGGCGTCCCGCCCCGCCGCCACTCCCGGGCCGCACGTCATGCGCTCCCGGTCGTCCCCTCCCCCCCAAAAAAATCGTTGCCCGCGCAACCTTGACCGCCTGCCCCCGTTGCCGCATCATGGGCCACTGCCCCGCAACCTACGGAGGACCCATGACCACCTTCCTGCTCCTCATCGCCTGCGGCATCGCGGGCGGCCTGCTGTTCTTCTTCCTGCACATCCCCGGCGGCGCCATGCTGGGCGCCGTGGTGGCCGTCCTGGCCGTCAAACTGCTGGGTCATGTGGAGGCCGATGCGCCGCGCCTGTTCCAGCTGGGTGCCCAGATCGCCATGGGCGTCATGGTCGGCAACATGATAACCGGTGACACCCTGCTGGAGGTCCGCGCCATGGCGCCCCTGATGTTCGGCTCCACGGCCCTGCTCATCGTGGCCGGGGCCCTGGGGGCCTGGTTCCTCTGCCGCTCGGCCGGACTGGACGCGGGCAGTGCCATCCTGGCCACCAGTCCCGGCGGTCTGCAGGCCGTGGTGGGCATGGCCTCCGACCTGGGCACCAACGCCCCCGCCGTCCTGGCCTTCCATCTGGTGCGGCTGTATACCGTCCTGCTGCTGGCACCGTTCCTGAGCTGGCTGCTGCACCGCCTGCTGCCCCACAGCTGACGGCGGCCATGAAAAACGGCCCGGGAAGCACTCCCCTCCTGGGCCGGGCCCCAGGCCAGGCCTGCGGCAACGGCGGCCCGGTCCCTGTCGGGATGGGGAGACCGCATCCCCGGCAACATGCCATGCCGGGCACCATGCAAAAACAGCTCCGGCAGCAGCCGGAGCCGTGCTGGCGTGGCGGACGCCCCGGCCGTATGCATCCCGGGCGCGGGACCGTCCGGGGAACGGGAGGAAAGGCCCGTTCCCGGCACTACAGCGCAAAACGCAGGCGCGGCAGGGGCCCGTCCAGATAGTCCAGGGCCTGCGCCAGCGCGGCGGGCCGGGCGGCGATATCGTCCGGCCGCAGGGGCAGGGTGTCGCAACGGAAGCCGAAGGAACGCGCGTAACGGGCCACGTCGGCGAGCCCGGCGCCCACATCGGCCCTGTCGTGGGCATCGGACGCCAGGCGGATGTCCGCACCGAAGTCGGCGGCCAGGCCCATGATGGCCGGGCAGGGATAAGGCTCGGCAAAGGGCTGGCGCAGCCCGGCCGACGAGACTTCCATGATGACGCCGTTATCGGTCATGGCCTGCACGGCGCGGGCCACCACGTCCAGGCTGCCCTTTTCGCGCAGCCATTCATGGAACAGGCCATAGGAGGCCCGCTTGATGAAGTCGGGGTGCGAGGCCACGTTCACCAGCCCGCTGGCCGCCATGCGGGCCATCTCTTCATAATATTCCCGGTAGCGGGCATAGGCGGCCTCCCGGCCGTCGGTCCAGGTATGGGGACGCGCCACCGGGAAGAGCCCCACATAATGCAGGGAACCGATCACATAGCTGAACGGCCAGCAGGACAAGAAGCGGCCCATGTGCCTGGGGTAGCCGGGAAGCCAGTCCAGCTCCACGCCCAGCAGGGGCAGCGGCCGGTCTTCCCGCTCCAGCTCCCGCTGCCGCAGGGCCTGCACGTCCCGGACGAAGTCCCGGAAATTGCCGGGAAAGGCCGGCACATACAGCTTGCAGGCGTATTCCTCCGGCAGGGGGGAGTGCTCGCTCAGGCCGAAAAGGTCCAGCCCGGCCGCCGCCGCTGCCTCATACATCCCGGCGGCGCTGTGGTGCCCGTGGGACGTGCTGGTGTGGGTATGCAGGTCTGCCAGCATGGTGTTTCCTCCGGCGGACACCTTATGCCGGAGCGCGGCCGGACTCAAGCGCGATCCCCGGGGGCTTCCAGGGCCGCCAGCAGGGCCTGGGGCCTTCTGATGGCGATGCAGCGGCCGCGGATGTCGATAAGGCCCTCGTCCTGCAACTGGTGCAGGGTCTCGCTGACCGTGGGCTGCGTGGAACAGACCATGGCCGCCATCTGGCCCTGGGAAAGGCTGACCGGCAGGGCCAGCGGCCGTTCCCAGGCGGCCGGGTCGCGCAGGCTCTCGTGTGCCAGCGCGAGCAGCAGGCGGCACAGTCTGTGGCGGACATCGCAGGTCTGGGCGCTGAGGCTGTCGCCCAGATAGCGCAGGCGGCTGCCCATGACGGTGATGACCCGTCGTGCCAGGGCATAATTGCGGGACAGCAGACCGTCGAAGGCCTGCCTGTCCAGACGGAAGATGACGGAAGCGGCCAGGGCCTGGGCACTGACCTTGCGGGGCAGATCCTGCAGGACCTCCGACAGGCCGAAGATCTCGCCCGCGGTGCGCAGGAAAAAGGTGGACTCCTTGCCGGCCTCGGTCACGCAGAAGATGCGCAGCAGCCCCGACGCCACATAAAAGCAGGCCCCGCCCGCGTCGCCTTCAAAAAAAACGATGTCGCTCTTCTTCAGTTCGATGCGCTGGGCACTGTGCAGGAAGTGTTCCTTGCACTCTTCTATGCCGTCGAAGAAATCCCCTTTTTCCAGATGCCAGAAACTGCGCATGCCTCCTCCCGTGCACCAGGCCCGTGAAGAGGCGTTCCCTGTCTGCCGTACAGACGCCGGAACCGGTGCGCCGCAAACCAGACTTGCGGCGCACCGGCAGCGCGTTCCCGGACCCGGCCTTAGCCGTGTCGTGTTCTAGTGACGTATCCGGTTGACATACTTATATGTATATTCATTCCCGTCAATATCACGGCATTTCCAGGTGATGCAGTCCTTGCCCATGATGGGGCGCAGGCTGGCCTTGTAGTAGCCCAGCTGGTAGGGCATGCGCGTCTGCAGGGCACCGGTGGGACAGACCTTGATGCAGGACATGCAGTCCCAGCATTCGCCGGTGGCCCGGCAGCGGGCCTTGCCCGTCCCGGGGTCCAGCATCATGAGGTCGCCGGGGCAGACCATCTCGCAGGCGGTCTCGGACTTGCCGCCGCAGCCGTTGCACTTGTTCAGATCTATTCTCGGGGGCATGGTTGGCTCCTTGCTTACGCGGTATAACGGTCACCGGGGATCAGCTGCTCGTACGGGCGGGTGAAGGTCTCCACCTTGCCCGTGGCGGGATCGCGCCGGGATTCGATGAAACAGTCGAAACGGGCATCGTCGCGTTCCGGGTAGTCGGAACGGGTCTGCCAGCCGGCCCAGCGGGTCTCCTTGCGGGCCTTGAGGTGATGGACCACGGCCTCGGCCACATCGACCCTGTCCATGGTCTCGTGGGCCTGCATGAGCTCGTGCAGGTCGCGGGCACGCAGGTAGCCGAACTGGGACTGCAGCCTGGCGATGTGCTTCAGGGCGTAGTCCAGACGTTCCTCGTTGGTGCGGTAGAACTGCGACACGCCGCCGGCGTATTCGTCCATCAGGCGCTGCAGGCGCTCCTTCATCTCCACGGGGCGCACGCCGTCCTCGTCCCGGGCCAGCAGGGGCGCGTAGACGCGGGCCTTTTCCCGCTCCACGGCCGCCATGTCCAGCGGCGGCAGCTCCAGATCCTTCATGTAGGCAATGGCCCCGCGGGCCGCCAGCTTGCCTTCGGCGCAGCAGCCGCCCACGAACTTGTTGGGGTTGCCGCCGGCGGTCTCGCCCGCGGCGAACAGGCCGGGGATGGTGGTCATGCGCTGCATGTCCACCCAGAAGCCGCCGCCGGTATGGCCGCCCAGGATGTAGGGGTCGGAGCCGTAGATCTCGATGGGTTCGCGGGTGACGTCCTGGCCGCGGCTGGCCAGGAAGAGCACGAAGGAAGGCCGCTCGTTGAGATAGTCCTCCATCATGGCCTTGGCCGTTTCGGGGCTCAGGTGGGTGGTGTCGCAATAGCAGGGCCCGCGACCGGCCAGCCATTCCTCCATGGGCGCGTTGGCGCGGATGTAGCGCGGCGCGGCGTCCCCGCCCAGATGCTCATAGCGGCTCATGACGCGCTCGCCGTGCGCGTTGATGATGGGCGCGCCGTAGCCCACGGAGATGGTGTCCACCGGGCCGCAGAAGTCCTTGGTGCGCGTGGCCACCCAGCGCTGTTCCAGGCTGGTGAGCTCGGCGCCCTGGCGGAAGCCGATGGCGTAGCCCGTGCCCACGCAGTAGGGGCACATCCAGATCTGCGCGCCGCTGTCGGTGCTGTCGGCCGTGTAGGACTTGTACAGGGTACCGGCCCCGCCGGTGCTGACCACCGTGGCCTTGGCGCGGAAAATGTAGAACTTGCCGTCACGCACGCCAAAGCCCATGGCGCCGGTGCAGCGGCCTTCGTGCATGATGAGGGCCGTGGCCGTCACGCGGTTGTAGACGTCCGCGCCGCTCTCCAGGGCCTTCTCGGCCATGATGGGCTTGAGCTGCTCGCCGTGGATGGAGATGTCCCACTTGCCGCGGTAGCGGATGCGGCCCTGCTCGTCACGCAGGATGGGCAGGCCCCAGCGCTCCAGATCGTCCACGGACTCGTTGAGCTCGCGGGCATTGGAGAGGGCCAGGTCCTCACGCAGGGGGCCGCCGCCCACCTGGGCACGGCTCCAGCGCACCAGGTCTTCGGGGGTCTTGCCTTCGGGGATGTAGGTATTGATGGCGTCCATGCCGGCGGAGCAGGCGCCGGAGCGCATGATCTCGGCCTTTTCCATGATGGTGACGCGGACGCCGGGGTCCACCAGGGCGGCCTCCGTGGCCACGAAGCAGCCGGCATTGCCGCCGCCGATGATGAGCAGGTCGGTCTCGACGACGACGGTCTCGACATCGTCCAGGTTTTCAGGGGTGAACTGGCGCATGTGCGCCGCGGGGATGTTGGCCATGATGTTCTCCTGTAAAAAGCTGTTGGCGCCGGGGCCACACCGCCCCGGCAGGTCGGCGGAAAGCTAGAAGGGCCAGGGGGCACTGGCATCCCAGACGGGCATGCCCCACAGGGCGTACCAGGGAGCCATGACCAGCAGGCCGTAGGCGATGGCGATACAGACGGAGACCCAGCCGGCGCGGGCGTAGTCCGTGGAGGAGAAGGTGTCCGTCCCGTGCGCGATGACGGCCGCGGTGATCTGGGTGGGCAGGATGTAGGCAAAGGTGTCCGTGTCGCAGACCAGCATGGTGAAGGCCACGGGATGCAGGCCCAGCTTGGGCGCCATGGCAAAGACCACCGGCGCCAGCATGGCCACGGCAGCCACGTTGGAGAGCATGCCCAGGCGGATGATGTGCGTGCCCACCATCATGGTCAGGATGGCCTGCCACCAGCTCATGCCCACCACCCAGGCGTGGATGTGGTCGGCCAGCCACTGGGCCAGGCCGGACTGGGTCATGGCCGTGGTCATGGTCATGGCGCCGCCCAGCAGCAGGAAGGTGCCCCAGATGGTCTTTTCCTGCACGGACTTCCAGGAACAGGGCATGAGGCCGGGCGCGAAGAGCACCAGCATGCCCAGCAGGCCGATGACGCCCAGGGGCTGGTGGTGCAGCTCGGCGATGAAGCTGCCCTTGCCGGTCATGAACATGATGCCCGCCAGGGCAAAGATGCCCAGCAGCACCTTTTCGGGCATGGTCATGGGGCCGAGGTCGTCGTATTTCTTCTGCAGGGCCTCCACCCCGCCGGCGATGTGCACCTTGCGCGTGCCGAAGTGCCAGCGGATCCAGGCCTGCGTCAGGGCGAACATGCCCAGATAGGGGGCCTGCAGCAGCATCCAGTTGAGATAGTTGAGGTTGCTGAAGCCCGCCTTGTCGAAGATGCCCACCATGATCATGTTGGGCAGGTGGGCGGTCATGATGAACATGCCGCAGATCATGGAGCCGTAGACCAGGGACTGGATGACGATGGCCTTTTTGGCGGCGCGTTCTTCCGGCGTGTCGCCGAGCAGGCGGCAGATGCCCTGCACCACGGGCAGCAGGGTGGCGGCGCGGGCGTTGGCCGCGGGCACCAGGAAGCCCAGCACGATGTTCACGAAGAACATGCCCCAGATGACGCGGCCCACGCTGGAGGCCTTGAGCCGGGCCAGGATGCCCAGGGCGATGCGCCTGTCCAGGCCCACCAGCTGCATGACGGCCCCCACCAGGAAGGCGAACAGGCACAGCCAGATGACGTGATTGGTGAACCCGGCGAAAATGATGGACATGGGCGGTTTGCCGCCCTGCCAGGGGATGGCCTGGGTGATGAGCAGCAGGGTGGGGATGGAGATGCCGGTGATGCCCGTGGGCATGGCCTCGCTGACCCACATGACGCTGGCCCAGAGCACGATGCCCAGCACGGCCATGCCGTTGTGGGTCAGGCCCGGGAAGGGCGGCAGCACTGTCCAGAAGAGGAAGAAGAGCGCCCAGGCGATGACGAAGCCCGTGTAGACACGCACGGGGCTGCGTCCGTTGCGGCGCAGGTTCCCGGCCAGGTACTGCAAAAACGAACCGGAACCGGCAGAGGTTTGCTCAGGCATGGCAGACTCCTTTTTTCATGACAAAACGGAACATCTGCCCTGGAATCTAGCTGGGAAAAAATTCTCAATCTATCAGCCCGCCGATAGTTCGTGAAAAAAAGACCAGGCCCCGCCTCCTTGCGGGGCTTGGCCTGCCGCAGGACGTCCTGACAGATTATCTTTAAAAAATTTCCTACGGCCTCCAGGCTGAGCTCTTCTTATTCACCGTATGACACAATGCCCTGCCATACCCAAGGACTGCAGGGACGAGGAAAACTTTCTGCAAAAATGTGCGTATCCCAATAAAAATAAATGGGATACGCACACAATCCAAAGCAGTCCCATTAAGGGGATTATTCAACAGTGACGATCTTCTTAAGCACAGGCTGCCCCTTTTTGACTTCGACCACACAGGCGGAATGGCGGCCATCTCCATTGGGAGAGAAGCTGTAGGTCCCTAGGACACCGCGGTAATCCCGCAAATTCAATATCGCCTCGCGAACCTTACTCCTGTCAGGCCCGGCCTCATGGATGGCTCTGGCAAGGATCATCAGCGCGTCATAATTCCACGCAGCCCAAGCGTCCATCTCTTCACCGTACTCCTTTTTGTAGGCTTCGCTGTAAGCCGTGTATTCGGGACTGCCGCCCGGTGTGGCATCTGCAATGGCCAAGATGCCTTCGGCGGCCTTGCCAGCCAGATGGATGGTATCCTTGACGGCACTGGAGGGAGAACCAATGTACGCATAGGGCAGGCCCAGCTGGCGGTATTGCCGCTGGCAGACGGCCACGTCCTCGGCATTCGTACCATAATGAATCATCACCTCTGCCCCGGCCACACGAAAAGCCAGCAGTTGTGCAGTATAGTCCTTGTCTTTCGTCGTGTACTTTTCACGCTTGACTACAGTCAGGCCGGCCTTGGGGGCCAGTGCGTCGATAAGATCTGCGCCTCCCGTGCCAAAAGCATCTGCATCATGCAGTACAGCGATTTTCGTCAATCCCATGTCTTCCTTGATATATTTAAGCATAACCTTGACCACGATGGAATCATCGGGACGACAACGGAAGAACCAGGGATTGCCCTGCTGTGTCAGATTGACATTGGTCCCGCCAATCAGAGTAGGCAGCTCGGTCTGCTTTACCCTATCAGAAATGGCAAGGACCTGTGTGCTTTTGATGGGGCCAAGCAGAGCAAAAATATGATCCTGCTCTATGCTTTTGTTGAGTGCAGCCAGCGCACCGGGATTCGTGGACTGATTGTCCTGAATCAGCAGCTTGATGTTGTAGCCAGCAGCATTGGCATGCTTTTCAGCCAGCTTGGCAGCTTTCATGAAGTAAACAGCCTCCCCGGCAGCCGCTCCGGTGACAGGAGTGTTCATACCGATGAGTACAGGCTCGGCAGACAGCGCGCTGCCGGTAAAACAAACGGAGATGATGCCCAGGACACCCACTAAAACATGCAGTATCTTTTTCAGCACAGGAAGCTCCTTTTGTTACAATCACATCTTTATGATGTCTTTCCTTCCATGACAAAGCATATACTCCCTCTAGACACCTCCAAGATAATGTTTCTTCATTTCAGAATTTTCCATAAGGTTGGCAGAGGTATCCTCCAGAACGATGGATCCCGTTGTCAGCACATAGGCACGCGAGGCGATCGACAGGGCCATCCTGGCATTCTGCTCCACCAGCAGGATGGTAACACCCCGCTCCACATTGATGTTTTTGATGACCTGAAAGACCTCCTGCACCAGGACAGGAGAGAGGCCCAGGCTGGGCTCATCCAAAAGGAGCAGCTTGGGATGCGCCATCAGGCCGCGCCCTATGGCCAGCATCTGCTGCTGCCCCCCGGAGAGCTGCCAGCCAGGACGCTTTCTGAATTCCGCCAGGATGGGAAAGGTCTGATAGATCGCCTCCATGTCAGCAGACAATTCACTTGCAGGCACCTTCCCGCGGGAAATGGAGCCCAGCAGCAGGTTGTCTTCAACGCTGAGGCCGGGAAAAATATGCCGCCCTTCAGGAACGCAGGCTATCCCCAGCGCGGCGACTTTTTCCGGGCGCCTGCCGGTGATGTCTTCGCCCAGGAAGGCGATGGAACCTGTCTTAGGAGAAATCAGGCCCGTTATGGCGCGGATGAGCGTCGTCTTCCCTGCGCCATTGGCTCCAAGCAGGGAGACGATCTCCCCCTGATCTATCCGCATCGTAACATCCGAAAGCGCCATGACGGCACCATACGTGGCAGTCAGTGAATCAATGCGCAGCATTGCACTCCTCCTGGCCGAGATAGGCGGAGATGACCTCGGGGTGGGTCCGGACCTGATGCTCGTTTCCCTCAGCGATCTTGCGCCCGAAGTTGATGACCGTGATCACATCGGAAACATTCATCACCAGTTCCATATCATGCTCCACCAGTAAGATAGTGATCCCCATCGCCTGGATGCGCTGCAACAGTTCACGCAAATCTGCCGTTTCCGAAGGATTGAGGCCTGCAGCCGGTTCGTCCAGCAGCAGGACCTCTGGCTGTGACATCAGGGCCCGGGCGATCTCGAGCATACGCTGCCGGCCGTAGGGAAGGCTGCCTGCCTCTTCGTTCTCCAGTCCTACCAGACCGGCAAAATGTAGCATCTCCATGGCCTGCCGCCGCAAGGCTGCCTCCTCCCTCTGCTGGGAAGCCGTATGCACGATACTGCTGAACACATTGGCATGGCTCAGGCAATGCCGTCCCACCATAACGTTCTCCAGCACTGTCATCTCAGCGAACAGGCGGATATTCTGATAGGTCCTGGCGATGCCAAGGCGGGTGATTTCATGCGGCAGGCGACCGGCGACCTCATGCCCGCAGAGGGTGATGCTTCCCCGGGTCGGCCTGTACAGTCCGCTGAGGACATTGATGACTGTCGTCTTACCGGAGCCGTTAGGCCCGATCAGGGCATGGATGGTCCCCCGCCTGACAGTCATGCTCAGGCCATCGACAGCCTTGATGCCGCCAAAGTACATGGCAAGATCCTGGATCTGTAGTACCTGACTGTCAGGGCACGCCCTTTGCAAGGGGTTTTCCAGACATACCGGCTCCCCCTCTTCTTTCGCCAGTTCCCGGCTCATGTCCTGCTGGCGCCGCTTGCGCCAGGCACGTACCTGGGGAAGCTGTGCCAGCAAATTGGCAATGCCACCGGGCATATAAATCATGATCAATACAATGGCCGCGGCAAAGAACATCATGTAGGATTCCTGCAAAAAACGCAGAGATTCAGGCAGTAGCGTCAGCAGGGTAGCACCGAACACAGCCCCCAGGGCAGAGCCGTCCCCCCCCAGGACCGTCATGGCCAGCAAAAGGACGGACTGCTCGAAGGAAAATGTGTCCGGGCTGATGTAATGCGCCCCGCCGTGAGCGAACATGGCGCCCGCCAGGCCCGCACATGCTGATGACAATGTAAAAGAGACGATCTTGCACCATGTCACGTTGATGCCATTCGTGCTTGCCGCCATCTCATTCTGGCGTACAGCGAGCATCGCCCGCCCTATACGTGAATCCTTGAGTCTGGTAATGGCCCATGTGAGCAGAACGACCATGATGCCGGAAAAGTAAAAATACTTTTCTTCGTTATCAAAGGAGATGCCGCAAAGATCGAGGACAGGTATCTGCGGGATACCGTCCGAACCGTGCGTCACTTCTATCCAGTTAATGAGGATGAGCTGGACGATGAAGCCGAAACCGATGGTCGTCACAGCAAGATAATGGCCGGAAAGCTTCAGGCTGGGGATACCCAGCAGGACGCCGCAGATCCCGCCCATGGCTGCCCCGCAGAGCATCCCGAGCCATACGGGGATACCGAAAGTCACGGTAAGCAGGGCCGAGGTATAGGCACCGATCCCCACGAAGGCCATCTGTCCCAGATTGATCTGGCCCGTATATCCCAGGAGGATGTTCAATCCCAGGCAGGCGATGCTCATCACACAGCAGTGGTTAAGCAGGTTCAGCCAGTAGTTTTCGGAAATGATGTGCGGGATAAGGAAAACGACGCACATCGCTCCCAGGACATAGAAGTACTGATGCAAGCTCCTGTTCATATGCGCCCTCCTAGGCCTTCTGGGCAATGCGTTCTCCAAACAGGCCCTGTGGCCAGAACAGCAGCACCATGATCATGATGATAAAGGCAAAGGCGTCCTTGTAGGCTGTGGACACATAGAATGCCAAATAGACTTCCATGACCCCTAGGAACAATGAACCAAGAATGGCACCGGATACCGAACCGAAGCCGCCGATGATGGCGCCGCAAAATCCCTTCAGGCCGGCCATGCCCCCCATTTCCTTGGAGACGTAGAAAAGTGGTCCTACCAGCAGGCCGGCCACACATGCCAGCATGGTGCTGAAAATGAAGGTGATGGCGATCATCCTCGCGATGGGGATGCCCATCAGTTGTGCGGCTTCCTTGTCCTGCGCTGTGGCCTGCATCATTTTTCCGAGCATGGTGCGCTCAAAGAAAAAGTGCTGCGCCACAAGAAGGATGGCTGTAGTGACGATGATGATGATGTACTGAGGATCGATCACGATATCCCCGATCACGAACAGATCAACATCCGTCGGGCGGGGCATGACAAGGGGCAGGGCCCCGAAAGCATACTGGGCGCTGTTCTTCAAAAAGATGGAAACACCGATGGTACTGATGATGACAGGCAGGAAGCTCCTGTTCCTGAGCGGGTAATAGGCTACCCTCTCAAAAACATAGCCGACTCCTCCCATGAAGACTATCACGAGCGGATAAACGACATAGGCAGGAAGTTCCCAGGAATTGAGCATGAACACCGCCACAAAAGCCGGGAGCATGACCAGTTCCCCCTGGGCAAAATTGACGATGTCCGCTGCCCGGTAAATCAGGACGATGCCCAACGCTATGAGCGCATAGATGGAGCCCATGGCCAGGCCTGTGAAAAGCAACTGGATATTGATTGTCCAATCCATATCAGGCCCCCGTCGGATTGGCGCTATAGGCCGTCATAAAGGGAATGCCTGTCATCTTCCAGCGCGTAGCCTCGACGACGAGGACTTCCATGGGGGGGATGTTGCCCAGGTTGACATTGGTACCAAGCCGGTCAATGAATATCTCCTGTTGATGACGGAGCGGAGCCTCAAAAATGACCTTTTCCGACCCGCCCGCTGCCTCGGTAAGCGCTCTGAGACCTTCCTCGCTGGGGTTCCCCTCGGCATCCATGATCCCCACACTCTGGCCTATTTCCATGGCCTCCACGATGACCTTGTCCACTCCGCAGGCAAGATCGCGCTTGAGGTCGGACACCAGATCCTCAAGCCCTGTTTGCGGCGACCACTCCTTACGGCCCACTTCGCTGAAAACACGGAAGCCGCCCGAAAGGGCCCGGTCGATGGCCTCACGACGCATGGCATCGGGCATTTCGATGGTCCCGTCGGAAATCTCTATCCCCGTAAAACCCCACTGCCCGGCTTTGGCCAGGAATGCCGGATACACCTTTTGCCACAGCATCACCTCGGCGCACGTACCGCCCACACAGACATCTATATCCGCGTCGCGCAGCAAACGGATCTTGCTCCGCAGTACGTCCGGATCGTAAAACGCGGATGTCAGGGAGGTCAGCTTGACGACATCTATATACGGACCGGCCACACTGATCAGCTCCCTGGTACCTTCGATACCGAGGTGTTTGTCGAGCACACAGGTCAAACCGCTCCGGCGAGGCTTGCTTTCACGTTGAATGGCGAGCCCGGTCAACACATCTCCCCAAACAGGCATACGGCAGCTGCTCATTGCAATACCTCCAGAAAATAACGCGGCGACGCAAGGTAGGTTTCCACAGCGGGCGAGCCTGCGGCTTCCAGGAGGTCCCTAGCGGCCGCCAAACGTCTCCGACTGAGCTCCAGGCAGTCGAATCCGTTGCAAGCCATACAGTTATACATACTGAAGGATGCCCCTATTTTTTCAGAAAGATTGTCGAAAAGAGCTTTGGTCTTGGCTCCGTCATCAAAGATCTTGTCTGAGATAACAGGCGAACGTCCGGCTTCCACCTTGGGGATGATGAGCCGTAGTCGGGGATTCGCTATCGGGCCTCTGGTTTTGAATGCCTGCATATCCAGCAAATATTTGGAGCTCGGTGAAGAGAATTCGTGAGGATCCGGGACTTCCAGCTTGCCCAGCAATTCAGGGAAATCCTCCCACACGCAGCTTGGACGGATATTGTCCATGCAGGAACTGGGATAAAAAGTGTAGCCTTGGCCGCTCAGGCGAAAATGCACAAGCTCGGTACCTACCACCTCAAGCCCGTTACAGATGCCTGCCATCAGGGCAGGACTTTTGCCCGAAGCGGCACCACCAAAAACGACGAAGAGCTCGTTCCTCTCCCTCTGATAAAGCGCATTGGCGTGAAAGCTGTAAATACCGTATTTTTTTTCCAGCTGATACAGAAGAAAGCGATACAGCAGCCCCTGGTTACCTAGCAGCGTATACCTTTTGTCCGACATGGCCTCTTCGAGCTGACCAAATGGTCCCCGCACAACTACGGTATCCCCGGCGGCATGCACTTCTGGGGCACAAGGCATGTCGAGGATGATGAGGGTCCCGTCCACTGGGACATCCGTAACAATATCCTCAATCGCCTGAAAGTCTGAATGAAGTGACTCTACATCCGTAAAGGAAAAATAATTTCCTTTACGGATGAGATCTGTGTTGGCATACAGGGCTACTACAACATCAAGAACCTTCATGATCCGGGATTCCATGCCGAACGCCTCCTCTTTCCCCTGTGGGGGCCATATATCATACGGCCAGGATCAGCCTGTGCCGCGTATTCTCAAGATGTGTATTCATTGTTTGCCGGGCCAGCTCACTGTCACCGGCAAGCAGGGCTTTCAAAATGGCGATATGTTCTTCGCGGCTTTCCGCAAATCGGATGGGAGTCCCCAAATTGCGTGCGCGCCGGCAAATGCTGCGCATGTTGTCCATCAGGTCCATAAGACGGCGATTACCGAGGGCCGCCAGTATGAGATCATGCATCTTGGTGTCCAGCTGGTTATGACGGGCAAACAGTTCGTCATCGTGCCCTTCGGCCAGCGTTGGTTCCCCCATGGCCTCAAATTGCTCCAGCAGCTCGCGCAAGGGCTCGGGGCGGAGTTTCTTTGCCGCTTCGGCAGCTGCCGGCGGTTCGATGAATTGCCGGATCTGAAAGGATTCCATGACATCCCTGAGACTCAGCTCCGCAACAACCATCCCCATTTTGGGATAGCGTTTGACCAGCCCTTCGGCCTCCAGACGCAAGAGAGCCTCCCGCACCGGCGTTCGGCTTAGTCCGTGCTGTTCAGCGATCATTCGTTCAAACAGGGAAGCACCGGGCTCCAGTCTCTGGGAGAGGATCTCTTCACGCAAAAAAAGGTACAGATCCTGAGGATGCCATTTTTCCTTGCCAGACGTCGTCTTGCTCATAAGTATTCCACCGGAAGCAAAAGGTTGTTGGAATCAAAGGCCATCGGGGCCAGCGGACGCAATATTTCCAGATCCGTGCGTCCCTCCAGTTCTTGCAATACGGCAGTGGAAACTTCAAGCTCCTCCAGATGCAGGGTATCCCTGGCATGAATGATGCGACGGTCCGTCAGGGAGCCAGCTCCAAGCAGTACGGCGGCCGCATGCATCAGCTGCCTGTCATCGGACATGACCATAGGAATCTTGCCCTGTACGGGGAATCCGCCGGAAATACTGTTCAAATAGGTGGCCTGTACATCAATGGCCTGGCAGAGACGATGTGAGATGAGGTCGGCCAGCCCCACGCCCACGGCATTGCCGTGCGAAGCCTCCGTTAGGCTCAGGACCGCCAGGAGCGCTGTCCGGGGAGAAGGTGGATCCGGCTCACCGTTGGCCATGATCCGTCCCGTAACGCTACTGTCCATGCCGGGGCCGCTGATATCCTTACCCATGCGGTCCAGGATCAGCAGATCCAGGCTTTCCACAGGCAGACGGGGCATCAGCTCGCGTGCCGTGCAGAGCAGGCGCTTTTCCTCGGAGAAAAAATCTTCCGGCGTCAAAGCACGCACGAGGGCGGTTTCATGTCTCTGGTTCTCCACCACAGCCAAGCCAAAAAGCACTTTTCCGGAATTCAGGAAAACCTCCGCGCTGCGCGGAATATATTCCACCAGACCTTTTGTGCCGTACCCATGTATGGTGGCTGCCCCCTTGGCCTTGCCGAAGCCTATGACCAGCATCTTCAAAAGACCGCTTTCCGTTGGAGCGTGAAACTGGGTGTGGGGCTTGACCCTGTTGATGGGGATGATCCAGTCTGCCTGCCAGGCAGCGGCATCACAATATACCGGTACGCCGGCGATGTTAGAGCCGATGCAGATGCTTTCTTCCCCGGCAAGGATGGGAACTCCTGCACTCTCTTCGGTAATGCCGCATGAAGCCAGTATCGCCCGCTGTCCCGCGGCAGTTCCTCCACCATGGCTGCCCATGGCAGGAACGATGAACGGTACTCCATGGCGCTTTTTCACATAGGTGACGACCTCATCTACCAAGACAGGAAGATGGGCGATTCCCCGGCTCCCCACTCCCACGGCAACACCCCTGCACCGCAAGTCGAGAGGAAGAGGCAAACACTCCAGTTCCTGTCGCACGGCAGCGCGCACATCCTTCAGGTGGGGGGCAGGAAAACGTTGCCTGATGCGGGCCATGGAAGGAAGCGGGACTTCGGGAAAATGAAGCAATGGAGGCTGGATGGATACGGACATATGTCCCCCGGTGGCGGTTTATTTGTATACCAGCTGTATTCCATACAAACACACGATAAAAATAAAGGCAAGCATAAAATAATTTTTTATATAACATACTGTAATAAAATATTTTATTGTGTATACAAAATGTATGCTCTCAGATGGCAAACATATACTTTCAGCCAGCGTCTGAAATTACGGCACAAAAAAGCGCGCAATGACTTCCATCACTGCGCGCCGTCATGGTGCGGATACGGCCGGCACTGATGCCGGTCGACCGTTATCAGAAATACATGGTCAGCAGGTCGCGGGCCCGGGCCACATCGGTGCGGATCTGGGCCACCAGGGCATCGGCGGATGCGAAGCGCTTCTCGTCGCGCAGGCGGGCCACGAAGTCCAGGCGCAGCTCATTGCCGTAGAGGTTCAGGTCCGTATCCAGCAGGAAGCTCTCGATGCTCAGGCCATGGTCCCCGAAGGTGGGCTTGCGGCCGATGTTGGTCACGGCCTGCAGGGTCCTGCCCAGATGCGGCACCACCACGCGGGTGGCGTAGACGCCCGGCGCGGGCAGCATGGTGTCCGGGATGGCGATGTTGGCCGTGGGGAACCCCAGGCCGGTGCCGCGGCCCTCGCCGTGCACCACCAGGCCCTCGCAGCCGTAGGCATGGCCCAGCAGGCTGGCGGCCGTGGCCACGTCGCCCTTGCCGATGAGCTCGCGCAGGCAGGTGGAGCTGACCACATGCCCGCCCACTTCCACCGGCGGCAGCTGGTCCACGTCAAAGCCGTACTTCGCGCCCAGGGCACGCAGCACCTCGGGCTGGCCGCTGCGACCGCGTCCCAGCGTGAAGTCATGGCCGATGACCAGATGTTTCAGCCGCAGGGGCAGCAGATGCTGCCGGACGAATTCCTCGGGCGACAGCGCGGCCAGCTCGCGGGTGAAGGGCAGCTCCAGCACACGCAGATCGCCCAGGCCCTGCAGCAGGCGCAGCCGGGCGGCCCGGCTGGTCAGGGGCTGGTGCGGCTTGCCGAAAAGCACGCGCGGATGCGGCCAGAAGGTGATGACCACACAATCCAGGCCGAACTGCTGGCTGTAGGTCAGCGCACGGCGGATGAGGACCTGATGGCCCTGGTGCACGCCGTCGAAATTGCCGATGGTGACGGCCGTGGCGCGGGGAGAGGCGGAAGGGGAAGTATCCATGATGATCCAGTTGCTCAGATGAGACGCTCGAAAATGGATTGATAGGTCTGCCGCACATGCAGCATCAGACGCAGGGCCATGGCCTGTGCGCGGGCCTCGTCCTCGAAAAAGACAGCGGCCAGGAAGCGGGACACGGGCCTGAAGTCCGCGTCGCCCTCCCGGACAGCACCTCCCAGTAGGCCGGGGCACGCTCCAGGGCCAGGGCCGATGTCCTGTCCGTGTGGCTCTGCCCGAAGCTCTCCCGGAACTGCCGGAACATGGCCTCGGCATGGTCGGGGAAGGAACGCTGCAGGGCCAGACGCCACAGGGCCATGCACAGGCCGCGCCACTCCGCCAGCAGCCGGGCACGGCGCCGGAACTGCAGACGGCCGATGCCGAGGATGTGCAGGGCCCGTCCCGCATCCAGGTCGAGGAGCAGGACGGGGAAATTGTCCAGGGCCTCCTGTACCGCATCGGCACGGACGGCCGTCAGGGGGCTCATGCCTCCGCCTGGCCTTCAGCCGCGGGCTTGCGGCGACGGCGACGACGGCGGCGCCTGGCCGTGCCCTCCCCTTCGGCGGGAGCGGGAGCGTCCCCGGCATCCGTCGCGGGCGCGGCCGCCGCTGCGGCCTCCGCAGGAGCATGGGCCCCGGGGGCGGCGGCTTCGTCGGCCCTGTCCCCGCGGTCACGGCGACGGCGGGAGGAACGCTTGCGGCCCCGGCCTTCGCCGTCACCACGGCGGGAGGACTCGTTGCGGCCTTCGGGCAGCTGCTGCACATGGCCCAGGCTCTCCTGATAGGCGGCATCCACCAGCATGGCCAGCAGCAGACCGTCCTCGTCGTCCTCGGCCTGGCCGGCCAGCTCGCGCACCAGCGGCGCATAGCGGGCCACGCGCATCTTCTCCAGACCGGTCAGCTTGCGGAAACGGCCCTCCAGCAGGGTGGTCACGCGCGCGCCGGCCACCACGGCCACATCCGCGTCCGTGGGCGCGGGGATCTCGCGCAGGGCTATCCGGTAATGGCGGGCGATGCGTTCCAGCTCCATGCGCTGCATGATGTCCACCAGCGAGATGACCGTACCGGCGGCCCCGGCGCGGCCCGTGCGTCCGGCACGGTGGATGTAGCTCTCGTGATCTTCCGGGGGCTCATACAGAAAGACGTGGGACAGGGCCGGGATGTCGATGCCGCGCGCGGCCACGTCCGTGGCCACCAGATATTGCAGGCTGCCCTGGCGGATCTTGTCCAGCACGGCCTCGCGGCGGGCCTGGGAAAGGTCGGCCGACAGCTCGTCGGCATTGTAGCCGAAGCCCTGCAGCACGCCGGTGATATAGTGGACGTTGGCCTTGGTGTTGCAGAAGATGATGGCCGAGGCCGGGTTCTCGGTCTCCAGCAGGCGCACCAGCACGCGGTCCTTGTCCATGGGGCGGCTCTGGCAGAACAGGTGCTGCACTTCGGCCACATGCACTTCCTTCTGCGACAGGGAGAGCATGGAGGGCTCGGTCAGGAATTCCCCGGCCAGCTTGAGCACATGCGGCGGATAGGTGGCCGAGAACATGCTGGTGTGGATGCGGTGGCGCGGCAGGTAGCGCTGCACTTCCTTCATGTCGGGGTAGAAGCCGATGGACAGCATGCGGTCGGCCTCGTCGAAGACCAGGGCATCCAGATCGTCCAGCGAGAGGGTGCGGCGCAGCAGATGGTCCAGCACGCGGCCGGGCGTGCCCACCACCAGCTGGGCCCCGTCACGCAGGGCGTCCATCTGCTTTTTGTAGCCCACGCCGCCATAGACGGCCACGGGACGGATGCCCGTGCCTTCGAACAGGGTGCGCGCCTCGTGCTCCACCTGCACGGCCAGCTCGCGGGTGGGCACCAGGATCAGGGCCTGGACGGCATGCAGCGCGGGATCCAGACGCGGCACCAGGGGCAGCAGGTAACAGCCCGTCTTGCCGCTGCCGGTACGGGACTGCACCATGATGTCGCGGCCTTCCAGCAGATAGGGCAGGGCCAGGGACTGCACGGGCATGAGGGACGTCCAGCCCGCACGGCCGCAGGCGGCGGCGATGGCTTCGGGCAGGGTCTCCAGCGTGGCGCGCGGCAGGGCGTTCTCGGGCTCGGCCACGGAAAAATTCTCAAGGGAAGCGCCGGGGGTGGAAAGTTCGGCCGCAGGGGCGGCCTGTTCCTGCGCGGCCTCTCCGGCGGAGGCGGGGCAGGTGGGATCGGTGATGTCGGACATGGTAGCTCGCTCTGAGGCATCGCGGCGGGGGGGCTGCCCCGTCTGCCGCCGATGCGGATTGGTTGTTCTGATGTCGGAAACGCACTAGCCTGCCACAAGCCGCGCCCATGCGCAAGGCGCCGCCGGAGAGGGCACGCGGCGGGCACTGGCGCGGCCCGCGAAGACAGACCGGCACGGCCGGAGGGACGGGCAGGCACGCGGACGGCCTTTCCGCCGGGCGCGGGGGAGCGTCCGGCCCTTCCCCTGCCGCGGGACCCTCCGCCGGAGAAGGATGCACGGGTCTTGTCACCGGGCTGTCGTCTGTCCGTCACCGGCGGCGGACAGGCTGTGAAAAAAGGCCGCCGGATGCGGGCGCCGCTTGCGTCCGGGCAAGAATGCGGCTAGCCTGAAAGGCCTCACCGGCGCGCCCGCCGTGCGGGCAGGGACGCCGGAGCATGTTTTTTTGATTCGGAGGGAGCCATGGCGCAACTACAGCCGGATTTCGGTCCCGATTTCTCCAAGGGACTGGTCCCCGCCATCGCGCAGGACGCGGCCACGGGCGAAGTGCTCATGCTGGCCTATATGAATGAAGAAGCCTGGAAACGTACCCTGGAAACCGGCGAGGCCCATTACTGGAGCCGCAGCCGCAAGGAGCTCTGGCACAAGGGCGGCACGTCCGGGAACGTGCAGAAAGTGCTTTCCATCCGCCTGGACTGCGACAGCGACACCGTGCTGCTCAAGATCGAGCAGATCGGCGGCGCGGCCTGCCACACGGGACGCCGTTCGTGCTTCTACCGGGAATGGGACAACGGCGTGGTGCGCGAATGCTCCCCCGTGGTCTTCGATCCCCGGAAGGTCTACGGCGCCCAATAGCCGGGACAGGACAACGCTTTCTTCGGGCCCCCGGGCCCGTCTCTGGGAAGGAGCCATGCGGCGCATGGCCCAAACAACACAGCAGCAGGCCTTTCGCCTGCCGGAGTAGACACGATGAGCGAAGAATCGCAGGCAATCCTCAAACTGGGCGTGCCCAAGGGCTCGCTGGAAGACGCCACCATCAACCTTTTCGAGCGCGCCGGCTGGAAGATCCGCAAGCATACGCGCAACTATTTCCCGGACATCAACGACCCCGAGATCTCGGCCTCCCTGTGCCGCGTGCAGGAGATCGGCGGCTACATCGCCGCGGGCATCCTGGATGTGGGCATCACCGGCCTGGACTGGCTCACCGAAGGCGGTCATGAGGACAAGGTGGTGCATGTGGCGGATCTGGTCTACTCCAAGACGTCCAACCGCCCCTGCCGCTGGGTGCTGGCCGTGGCCGGCGATTCCCCCTACCAGTGCCCGCAGGACCTGGCCGGCAAGCGCATCGCCACCGAGCTGGAAGGCCTGACCCGCAACTACTTCAAGCGCGTGGGCGTGGACGTGGACGTCTTCTATTCCTGGGGCGCCACGGAAGCCAAGGTGGTGGAAGGCCTGGCCGACGGTATTGTGGAAGTGACCGAGACCGGCACCACCATCCGGGCCCACGGCCTGCGCATCATCGACGAGGTGATGTGCTCCTACCCGGTCATCATCGCCAACAAGGACGCCTGGGCCGACCCGCGCAAGCGCGCCAAGATCGACCAGCTGACCCTGCTCCTGCAGGGCGCCCTGCGCGCCGAAAGCCTGGTGGCCATCAAGATGAACGCCCCGGCCTCCAACCTGGACGCCATCCTCGAGATGCTGCCCTCCCTGAACTCGCCCACGGTCTCGCCCCTGCGCGACGAGGCCTGGCTCTCGGTGGAGACCGTGGTCAACATCGACGTGGTGCGCGACCTCATCCCCCGCCTGCGCGAAGCCGGGGCCGAGGGCATCATCGAATACGCCCTGAACAAGGTCATCTAGCAGGGCCTGACAGAAAGAATGTCTGTGGGGGAGGGCCCCCTTATCTCTGCTGTCGATGCCCGTAGCTTCCTTCGTCGCAACGGGCACGGCCCTTGCGGTCCGCCTTCGGTCGCTTGCTCGCGGCAAAAAGGGGCTCCCTCCCCCACGCCCCCTCCCTCCCCCAAACCCGCCATTCGGGGCTGGATTACCGAAAGGACAGCGCAGCGGCATCTCCTGCGGAGAGGCCGCTGTTCTGTCATCCGGGACAACGGCAAGGGGCACAGGGGCTGTGGCCGCGATTTCCGGCCCCTGCCCCCGAAGCCGGATGCCCGGGCGCAGGGCCAGCCCTCAAGATGGCTGTTTTCTCTCCCCTTCTGTCCGCCTCCATGAGGTCCCGTCATGTATCGCCAGATCCTCCGTCTGCTGGCCGTCCTCTGCCTTTTGGGCCTCGCTCCCGCCTTCGCCGCCCGGGTTTCCGCAGGCAGCGGCCCTCTGCCCTCCGCCGTCACCAATGTGGCCGCCACCACCGGCCCCGCCCGGCAGCCCTCGTCCGCCGCCAGGCCCTCCGCCCGTCCGGCCCAGCGGCAATGGCAGGGCAATCCCGCACGCAAGGGCTACGACGACTTCCGCAACAAGCACTACCTGCGTCCCGAAGGTCAGCACCGCCTGCCCCGGCCCCGCATCCAGCGCGACGGCTCCTGGCGTCCGGGCCGCCGCGACTGAGGACGCCAGGCCCCAGGCCTTCCCGCACGGGTCCCCGCAGTCCCGGCGTTCCACCATGCCCTGAGCGCGCCTCTCCCCTACATGAAGGATCCGGTGGTCTCTCGCCGCGCACCTGCCCCTTCCGCACCCCAAGGAGGCATGCCCTCCCACGGAGCCGGGCAGGGAAAAACGCCGGTTCCGCTACGGCAGGGAGTTCACCCGGCTGCCCGTCCGCCGCACCGCAGCCCGCCCTCCGGAGAACGAAAAAGTTTGCAGCAAACCCCGGAAGAGGATACAAGCAATCAGGGCAACACCATATTAGGGAAATTTTTCCCAAGCGCTGCCCGGCTCCCACAACCCTCCAACAAGAGAACGCATCATGGAAAAAGACGCCAGCCGCGAATTCATGGAAAACCTGCCCGAGCTGGAACCGGGCCAGACCTTCTGCTTTGCCTGCCATCCCGAAGTTCCCTGCTTCAACCGCTGCTGTGCGGAACTGACCCTGCCCCTGACCCCCTATGACGTGCTGCGCCTGCGCCGCCATATGAACGATATGCCCAGCGAGGCCTTCCTCAACGACTTCACCCGCATGCGCACCTTCCCCGACACGGGCTTCCCCCTGCCCCTGCTGCGCATGCTGGAAGGCCCCGGCGAGCCCTGTCCCTTCGTGACGCCCGGCGGCTGCTCCGTGTACGAGAACCGCCCCGGCGCCTGCCGCTTCTACCCCCTGGGCCGCGGCACCAAGATGGGGCACGAGGGCGTGGACGAACGCTTCTTCCTGGTGCGCGAGCCCCACTGCCACGGCTTCGACGAAGGCAAGGAATGGACGGCCCAGACCTGGCTGGCCAGCCAGGAACTGGACGCGTACAATGCCGCCAATGACCGCTACATGCGCCTGATGGCCATGGTCAAGGCCACGGAAAAGCCGCTGGAACCGCGCATGGCCACCATGGCCATCCTCTGCCTCTACCAGCTGGACAAGTTCCGCGAGCTCATCCAGAAAATGGGCATCTTCCGTCGCGTGGAGGTCAGCGAGGAACGCCAGCAGGCCGTCATGGAATCCGATGAGGCCACGCTGGACTTTGCGCTGGACTGGCTGGAACTGGTCATCTTCGGACAGAGCGAAGGTTTGAACAAAAAGTAGCTTTTTTTTGCAACTGTAAAAAAAACTGACATGCGACAGCCTGCTTCCCCCCGGGAGAGCAGGCTGTCTGTTTTTTGGGTATTCCTTTTGGTTACAGCATGTTAGCTTGCGATTGAGATTTTTTGCACAAATGGCATGTTTTTTGCTGTTTTCTCGGCAAACATACCGGGAGGAGTTATGAGTTTTGGCAGATCACTGTATCAATTTCTGTTAAGCAGCTCGCAGGCGTATGCCAAATGGGACCTGGAAGTCTCCACGTCCATCATCAAGAACCGCAAAAAGATGCTGTTCCTGCTGGCCCTGGCCGCGCCCATCCTGCTTGTGTGCGGTGCCGAAGCCTATGAAGCCCACGAGATGCTGGGCGGCAAAAGCGCGTATGCGCCGGCCTTCTACACCACCACCATTTTCCTGGCCTCCATCGCCGTCGGCCTGGCGGCCGGCCTCATCACCGGCTGCATCGGCGCCGGTGGCGGCTTCATCATCACCCCGGCCCTGATGGCCGCGGGCGTCAAGGGCATCCTGGCCGTCGGTACGGACCTGTTCCACATCTTCGCCAAGGCCATCATGGGCACCACGGTCCACAAAAAGCTGGGCAACGTGTCCGTCAAGCTGGCCATCGCGTTCCTGGTGGGCTCCGGTGCCGGTACCTTCGTGGGCGGCGCCATCAACAAGGGCCTGTACAATGCCGACCCGCTGCTGTCCGAAATGTTCATCAGCACCATCTATGCCGTGCTGCTGGGCTTCCTGGGCTTCTATGCCCTGTTCGACTTCCTGAAAGCCACCCGCGGCACCCAGGCCGACAGCGGCGACGCCCACGGCGGCACCGCCGGCATGACCGGCCTTTCCGTCAAGCTGCAGAGCCTGACCGTGCCGCCCATGATCACCTTTGACGAAGACCTGGTGCCCGGCGGCCGCCGCATCTCCGGCTGGATCGTCGCCGCCGGCGGCGTGGTCGTGGGCATGCTGGCCGCCATCATGGGTGTGGGCGGCGGTTTCGTGACCTTCCCCATGTTCGTGTACATCTTCGGCGTGTCCTCCATGACCACCGTGGGTACCGACATCCTGCAGATCATCTTCACCGCCGGTCTGGCTTCCGTGGGCCAGTACGCCATCTACGGCTATGTGTTCTACACCCTGGCCGTGGGCATGCTGCTGGGCTCCCTGCTGGGCATCCAGGTGGGCGCCCTGACCACCAAGGTCGTCAAGGGCGTGCACATCCGCGGTTTCTATGCCGTGTCCATCATCTCCGGTTTCATCAACCGCGCCGCCACCCTGCCCAAGAAGCTGGTCGAAATGGAATACCTCGACTGGTCCATGTCCGTGGTGAACGTCATCGAGGACGTGGGCAACGTGATCTTCTGGGTGGTCGTCGCTTTCTTCGGCCTCTGGGTGTTCAGCAAGTTCTTCCTTAATCTCGGCAAGCTCAGAGGGGAGGCCTAATTATGCTTATTCATGAAAAAGGCCCCTTTATCCGGGGTTCCATCCTGCTGATCTCGTTCCTGGTCCTGTTCTGTGTGCTGCTCACCCCCGTCATGCGCGACGAAAAGGGCAACCACCTGACCGGCCTGCAGTACGCCGACAACGTGTTCAACGAACTTTCCAAGGGCTCTTCCTACTTCATCCCCAGCGTGCGTGAGCATGTGAAGACCGTGGAAAAGACCAACGTCAAGGTCACCGTGACCATGAAAAAGGCCGATCTGGCCGAGACCGCCGTGCAGGTGCTGACCAAGGCCGGCATGACCGCCAGCGCCGACGGCGCCAGGGTCACCTACGAAGGCAACCTGGCCGCCATGCTGAACGCCGCCACCACCGACGCCGACAGCCTGTACCACAACGACGCCGCCACCGTGACCGCCCGTTACGACGGCACCCACGCCCTCAAGGCCGCCGCGGCCTGGTGGTATGTGCTGAGCCCCTCCATCAAGGAACTGCAGAAGCAGCGCCTCATCGCCGAGGCCCAGGTGGTTGACCAGGTCCTGCGCCGCGCCGTGGAACCCGGCAACAACTTCTACAGCGTGGAGCCCGTGAAGGTGTCGGACCACATCTGGCTCATGAGCGGCATGCTGATCTTCTACGTCATCTACACGCTCTGGTATGGCTTCGCCATCTTCGAGCTGTTTGAAGGCGTTGGCCTTGCCATGACCAAGTCCAAGGTCAAGCAGGAAGGCTAGTTCCCGGTCTGGCCTTTCCAGGCGGGCAACGTCAGGCGCCGGCGGGCAACGTCAGGCGCCGGCGGGCAACCGCCGGCGCCTTTTCCGTGGCCGCGGCCCGGCGCACCCGGCATGCGGGCGGCCCCTTCGTTTCCCCTTCGGGACGGCATCCGGCCCGGCGGCCCTCCGCGTTTCCGCCGCTCCCCCGTCCTGCCCCGCCGGAGGATCGCTCCCCCGCCCACGGCGGCCCGCTGTCCCCTGTTGCCTCATTCATCCCGCCGCACGGGCCCCACCCGCCACAGGGCCGGAGCGGAGCGGGGCGCCCGATCACGCCACGCCGCGCTCTCCCGCTGCTCCCTGCCGTCCGCACGGGACCGCGCATGCCTGCCCTTCCGGCCCTGCGCCGCGGCTTCCTTTTTCGTCCTTTCCTCCTGCAGAACATTGACACCCCCGCTTTGCCGAGGCTATCCTGCCGGGATAACGCCCGTGACGGGCCAACTCCACGCAAGGACTAGTTCGATGATGGATATTGATCGCCAGATGGCCGTGATCAAGCGCGGCGTGGCGGAGCTGATTGACGAGAAGGAACTGCGCAAGAAACTGGAACGCGGCACGCCCCTGCGCGTGAAGGTGGGCTTTGACCCCACCGCTCCCGACCTGCATCTGGGCCACACCGTGGTCATGCACAAGATGCGCCACTTTCAGGAACTGGGCCACCAGATCATCTTCCTGATCGGTGACTTCACCGGCCGCATCGGCGACCCCTCCGGCCGCTCCGAGACCCGTCCTCCCCTGACCGAGGAACAGGTCATCGCCAATGCCGAGACCTACAAGAAGCAGGTCTTCAAGATCCTCGATCCCGAAAAGACCATCGTGGAATTCAATTCCCACTGGCTGGGCAAGATGGACGCCTCGGACTTCATCCGCCTGGCCTCCAGCTACACCGTGGCCCGCATGATGGAGCGCGACGACTTTGAAAAGCGCTTCCGCGAGCAGCGCCCCATCTCCATCCACGAATTCATCTATCCCCTCTGCCAGGGCTATGACTCCGTGGCCCTCAAGGCCGATGTGGAAATGGGCGGTACCGACCAGAAGTTCAACCTGCTGGTGGGCCGCAACCTCCAGGCCCACTACGGCATGGAAAGCCAGTGCATCCTGACCATGCCCCTGCTGGAAGGCCTGGACGGCGTGCGCAAGATGTCCAAGTCCTACGGCAACTATATCGGCATCGACGAAGCCCCGTCCGAGATCTTCGGCAAGGTCATGGCCATCTCCGACGATCTCATGTGGCGTTATTACGAATTGCTGTCCTCCAAGTCCCTGGAAGACATCGCCGGCCTCAAGGAAGACGTGGCCCGGGGCCGCGTGCACCCCAAGGCCGCCAAGGAGATGCTGGCCCACGAGATGGTCAGCCGCTACCACAGCGAAAAGGACGCCGACGAGGCCCGCCAGGGCTTCAATGCCGTCTTCGCCAGCGGCGGCGTACCGGACGACGCCCCCTGCCACACCTGCGCCCAGGGCGACGACAGCACCCCGCCCGCCTTCCTGGAAGCCGCCGGTCTGGTCAAGAGCCGCGGCGAAGCCAAGCGCCTCATCAAGGAAGGCGCCCTGTCCGTGGACGGCCAGCGCTGCGACGACGCCCTGTCGCCCCTGGCTGCCGGTGAATACGTCATCAAGCTGGGCAAGAAGCGCTTCCTGCGCCTGACCGTCACGGCCTAGGCTGCCACAGCTTTTTTTTGCAAGGAGGCGGAGGGACGTTTGTGAACCAAAATCCCTCCGCCTCCTCGCGCTCCCCCACCCTTTCAAAAAAACCTGCTCTGGTCTGCGCACCGGCCCCCCAGCAAGGTCCCTGCGGGGGAGCGTGGAGAAGGGGCCGTTTTACCCCCCAAAACGCCCTTCCCCCCTCACAAACCTGCTTCCAATCCCCGGGCAGGCGATGCTATCCTCCGGCAGGAGAAAATCTATGCGAAACATGCCCTTCAGCCCGCTGTGCGCGGCTTGCCTGCTGGTGATGCTGCTGTGCCCCCCTGCCGCCGGCGCGGCGCAGCCCCCAAAAGAGATGTCGTCCCCCCTGACCATCACGGTACAGGAGGCAGAGCCCGGCCAGATGCTGCGCCTGGGCAGCCGTCCTGACGACGGCGATCTGCGCGTGGGGGCCCTGATCTGCCGTCCGCTGGCCGAACAGGCGGTGGACAGGAACAAACCCGGGGGCGGCCTGCGCCTGGACGTGCCGCTGGAATGGCTGGACGGCTATGTGGCGGCCCGCAGCGGCAAAGAAGACCTTCCCTTCCGGCTCTGGCAGCAGGGCGGGCGGTGGACCTCCAGCCTCATACGCCTGCGTGATGCCTGCGCCGCGGCCCCCACGGCCCGCCTGGTGGAACGCTGGCAGATGGTGCGGGAAAAGCTGTCGCGGCAAACGCTCTCCCTGCCCTGCCGCAGCTTCCGCCAGCAGGGCGAAAACTGGCTGCCCCTGGTCCTCTGGTGGGACGGCCATCAGGCCTTCAGGGAAAACCGGCCCTATCGCCCCCTGGAACTGGGGAGCCTGGCGGCCCAAAGCGATGCCCTGCTGGACTGGTGCGGCAAACACCCCGGCAAGCCGCTGCAAAAGGCCCTGGAGCAGCTTGCGGCCCCCACGGCGGCCCCCGCGACACGCTGAACCGGCATGACGGCCCGCCCCGTGCCCGTCCGCGCGGCGGGGCCGGCCACCCGGACGGACCAACGCCCCACAGGAGTCACATGCACAAGCTCTATCTCGTCATGGTGGGCCTGCCCGCACGCGGCAAGTCCCGTCTGGCCCGGCGCATCTGCGGCGGCCTGGCGGCCGACGGCTTCCGTTCGGCCATCTTCAACAACGGCGACGTCCGCCGCCAGCTGCTGGGGGCGGAGTCCACCCTGCCGGAGTTCTATTCCCCGGACAATGCCGAAGGCCGCAGGATACGCGAGGAGATCTGCCAGCGGAACCTGGCCCGGGCCAGGGAATGGCTGAACCGGGAAGGGGACGTGGCCATCCTGGATGCCACCAATGTCAGCCGGACACGGCGGGCCTTCATCGAGCGCAGCCTCACGGACCATCCCGTGCTCTTCCTGGAATGCGTCAACGAAGATCCCGTCCTGCTCAATGCCTGCATCCGCAACAAGACCAGACTGCCGGAATACGCGGGCTATACCGAGGACGAGGCCCTGGCGAGCTTCGTGGGCCGCATCGGCTATTACGAAGCCATCTACGAACCCGTGGGCAGGGAACAGTACTGGCTGTGCGTGGACACCATGGCCGGCCGCATCCTGGCGGAGCGGCCCTGCGAAGGCTCGCCCTATTATCCGGCCATCCGCGAGATCGTGGTCAGCTGGTGGGTGCAGAGCCTGTATCTGGCCCGGCACGGACAGACGGAATACAACGTGCAGGGACGCATCGGCGGCGATCCGCCCCTGACGGCCAGGGGACGGATGCAGGCCGAGGCCCTGGCCCTGCACCTGCGCGACCAGAAACTGGACTGGGTGTTCACCTCCACGCGCATGCGCTCGCACGAGACGGCGGCGCCCCTGCTGCGCGGGCGGTACGATACCCATGTGATGGCCTTCAAGGAATTCGACGAGATCTGGGCAGGGGACTGCGAGGGCATGTGCTACAGCGAGATCCGCGAGACCATGCCCGAGGTGACGGCGGGCCGCAACGCGGACAAGTACCACTACGCCTATCCGCACGGTGAAAGCTATGCCATGCTGCGCGAGCGCGTGCGGCGCGGCCTGCAGCGGGCCCTGTTCCTGGCCGGGGAGCTGCCCGTGATGCTGGTGGGCCACCAGGCCATCAACCGGGTCATCCTCTCCCTGTTCCTGCGCCAGCGCGAAGAGGACATCCCCTACATCAACGTGCCGCAGAACCAGTATTACCACATCTCGCTCACGCCCCGCCGCAAGCTCATCGAGCGCATCAGCTATTAGGGCGGAACGTCCCGCCCACGGCACGGTGACGGTTCCTGACACGGGCGGCGGGGGCCTGGGTCCGCGCCGCTCCCTGTATTTGCCGGTACTGTTCCCCAAGTGCCCGGACTGCCTGCGGCAGGGCGCCAGCCTCCCGCCGGAGCGCGCCTGGGGGAAGGTGGGGCCTTGCCCCGGGGACCGGCAGGGCCTAGCCTTCGCTGCTGCGGTACTCGTGGGCCGAGGCCACCACGCGCTTGAGCAGGCCCTGCAGGGTGTGCTTCTCGTCCTCCGTCAGGGGGCTGGTCACCGAGGCATCCCAGCCCCGGATGATCTCCATCACGTGCGGGTACACGTCCAGGGCCTTCTGCGTCGGGAAGACGGCGGCCGTGCGCTTGTCCTGCGGGTTGACCTCGCGCCGGATGAAGCCGCGCTTCTCCAGATGGGCCAGGGCACGGGTGACGTTGCTCTTGTTGATGTGGATGATGTCCGGCAGCTTGTCCTGGGTCAGGCCCGGCTGGCGGCAGATGTTCAGGATGAAAAGATACTGGCTGCCGCTGAGGCCGTACGAGGCAAGGCGCTTGTTCAGGTACATGAGGTAATGCCGGTTGGCCAGCGCGATCCACTTATAGGTCAGTTCCACAGCAGCTCCAGGAAAATGATGCAGGTAGGATACATCGTTTTGTCATAGTCAGCCTTGCAGCGCCTGGCAAGCGCAAAAGCGCGCCCCCCGCGGGGCGGGTTTTCCGCTTGACAAGGGAAAGCCGCCGGACGTATATCGTTGCACACGCAACGGTATGGCGATATTTCGCCCAGGATGTCCTATGCCCAGCCAACACAAATCCCGTCCGCGGACGCGGGAGCGCAGCACCGCCAGCACCGCCGAAGCCCTGCGCTCCATCTTCAACCGCAATTTCAATGTGGTCGCCTGCATCAACCTGCTGGTCATGACGGCCTATTACCTGATGTTCGTCACCAGCACGGCCTATGCGCAGGCCACATACGGCGCCAGCCTCAGCAGCGCCGGGCTCACTGCGGGCATCATGGTCATCGGCTGCCTGATCGGCCGTTTCCTCACCGGCAACCTGCTCTCCCTGTTCGGTTTCCGCATCATCCTCTTCGCCGGCCTGCTGCTCTATTCGGCCAGCATCGCGGCCTTCTTCTGGGTCCCCAGCCTGGCCCTGCTCTTCGTGCAGCGCCTGTGCATGGGCCTGGGCGTGGGCATCATGGGCACGGCCACCGGCACCATCGTGGCCTATGTGGTGCCCCACCAGCATCACGGGCTGGGCATCAGCCTGTTCAGCATGAGCACGGCCTTTGCCCTGGCCCTGGGCCCCTTTCTGGGCATCCTCATCTCCCACTATTTCAGCTATACCGCCCTGGCGCAGACCTGCCTGGGCATCGGCCTGGCCTGCATCGGCATCTTTTTCGGCCTGCACCACCTGCCGGAGATGCATCACCGCCACCGCCCCTTCCTGGAGCTCAACAGCTACATCGACCCGCGCGTGGTGCGCTTTTCGCTGGTGGCGCTCATCACCTGCCTGAGCTACGGCTGCATCCAGGCCTTCATGACCTCCTACGCGGCGGAACGCGGCCTGACCGGCGCAGCCAGCCTCTTCTTCCTGCTCTACGCCCTGGCCGCCCTGGTGACACGGCCCCTGACCGGCCGCCTGTTCGACCTGCGCGGCGAGAACATCATCTTCTATCCCGCCCTGCTGCTGACGGCCCTTTCCCTGACCATGATGGCCCACGCCAGCAGCGGCTGGATGCTGCTGGCCGCCGGGCTGGTCCTGGGCGTGGGTTTCGGCAATTTCCAGTCCGCCGGGCAGGCGGTCTCGCTCTCGCTGGTGTCCAGGTCCCGCTTTGCCCAGGCCACCACGACCTTTTTCATCTTCTTCGATCTGGGCATCGGCCTGGGGCCCTACCTGTTCGGCTTCATGGTCCCCAGCGCGGGCTATGACGGCATGTACCAGACCCTGGCCTTCGTGGTCCTCGGCGCGGTGGCGCTGTATTACGTCCTCCACGGCCGCCGCGCGGCAGCCGCATAGAGATCTCCTTCCCCAGAGAGACGGCATCGTCATTCTCCCGGACGATGCCAAAAACGCCGGGCATGCCCCGGCGTTTCCTTTTTTGCGCGGCCGCACCGCCGCCCGCGCCCAGGGGCGGCGGGCTGCCCCACGCTGCCGCATCAGTAGTTCATCTTCCACTGGATGCCGGCGCTGGTGTTGTCCTGCTCCGTGCGGATGCCCGCCTTGCTGTGCGGGGTCAGTTCCAGTTCCATGATGACGGCGGTGCTGTCCGGCTCCAGGCCCTGCTCCACGCCAAGATAGATCTTCTCGCCGATGAACTTGCCCACTTCCAGGCTGCTTTCCTCATCGCCGCTTTCCTTGTCCGTGGAGGAATTGACGCGCAGCACGTCCACGCCCAGCACGGCACGGCCCAGATCCAGGACGCCCAGCCCGCCGGAACCGAAACCGGCCAGACGCGCCACGGCGGCGGCCAGGCGCAGGCTTTCGAAACGGCCCAGCTCGCTGGAGCCGCGACCGAACATGACCCGCGAGATGATCTCTTCCTGCGGCAGGGACGGCGTGCTGGTCAGTTCCAGCTTCATGCGCCGCACGGAGCCGCTGACGCGCACGTCGGCCGTGATGTCCGGCACCTCGTACCGCAGGGTCACATCCAGAAGAGGATTGGACACAGGCCCGCCGTTGAAGGAAATGGTGCTGGGCCGCAGGGTGAAGATCTTGGAGAGCAGGTCGAACTGCCCCCGCACCGAGCGCACGCTGCCGATGACCAGCGGATCGTTGAGGGCCCCGCGCACGCGCAGGCCGGCCTGCCATTCGCTCTCCAGCCCGTGGCCGTTGACCGCGATATGCCCCGGCGCCCGGACGCTCACGTCCAGGGAGCCGCGCCCTTCCTTCTTTTCCGGCGCAGGTTCCGGGGCCTCGCTGGTGCCTTCCACGGGCAGGGTGGTCACGCTGCTGCCGGTGAGGCGGTTGAGGTTGACCAGGGCCTCGTCGATGGTGATGTCCGCCGCCACCTGGGGCGCCATGAGCGTGCCCTTGACCGAGGCCGTGCCCGACAGGGTCGCCTGGATGTCCGTGCGCCGCAGGGGGCGCAGGCGCTTCATGGCGGCATCCAGGGCCAGCCTGCCGCCTTCGGGATGCAGGCTGCCCGCGGCCGTCACCAGACCGCCGCGTCCGTCGCTCATGGAGGCCTCCAGGTGCACGGGCTCCAGCTTCAGGCCCTTGCCGCTGCCCGCAGACACCGTGGCCTTGATGTCCGTCAGCAGGATGCCCAGGGCCAGGTCCTCATAGCGCCCGCCCGAGATCTCCAGCCGTCCCCTGGCCGTGGGCACGGCAAGGCTGCCGGCCAGGGCCAGATGCATGTCCAGCCGCCCGGTCACGCGGCGGTCGGCCACGGGCACCAGACGCCAGAGCGGGGCCAGCTCGCCCTGCCAGTCCAGGCGCCCGGCAAGCGGGGCCGCCATGTCCGGCAGGGGCAGGCCGTTGGCGGAAAAATGCAGGGGCAGGCGGACTTCCAGACCGGCCTGCTCCGCCCCCAGGGCCTGCCGTGTGGACGGCGGCAGTTCCAGGCGCGTGTCCAGGTGTCCTTTGCCGTTGCTGCCGCCCAGTGTGCCCGTCAGGGCCAGATCCAGGGGCGGCAGGGAACTTTGCGGGACCTCGAGACGCCGCACGTCCAGCCGGAAGGTCCCGGCAGGGGCCGCAGGACTGCCGTGCAGGCGGCTCTGGAAGGCCAGGGCGGCGGAAGGCAGGCCCGGCACGACCGCCCGCCACGGGGCCAGATCCATGCTGTCCAGCGTCAGGCGCACGTCCATGCCCACGGGCTTCAGGGCCGCTGAGGCCCGGACGCGGCCCGCGGGAGCGATGCGGGCATCCAGACCGCGCAGGGAAAGGCCCTCCCTGTCCAGCACAAGGGCCGTCCCCGCCTGCAGGCGCAGGCCCACGCCCTGCCTGAGATGCAGGTCGCACACGGGGATGTCCAGCCTGTCGCCCTGCCAGCGGAGGCGGACCCTGGCCCGCACGTCACCGGCGCAGGCCAGTTCCGCTTCCAGCGGGGTCGCCAGCTCGCCTTTCAGGCCCACCAGCACCCCTTCCAGGCGCAAACCGGCCACATGGAGCTGCCGCACGTCCAGGCGCTGCTCCAGCCGGCCCTGGCCGAAAATATCGTCGATGCGCAGATGCTGGCGCAGCTCGCGCAGCAGCAGCCGCTCCCCGCTCCTGTCATGCAGACGGACAAGGTCCACGCCGGCATCCAGGCTGAACCACTGTCGCCAGTCCCGTCCGCCCAGGACAGCCGGATCGACCGGGCCGGTGCCCGCGGACGGCGGCACGTCCCCGGGAGCGTCCTGCGCCGGGGGCATCCCCCCGGCACGCAGGCTCAGGCGGGCCGGACTGTCCCTTTTTTCCAGGCGCAGGCCAGGCGACCAGTAGTCCAGCACCCGGCCCAGAGCCTCCCAGTCCGACAGTTCACCGTCCAGCGCGGCCCACAGGCGCGGCCGGGCCCCGGGATCGGGGAACAGACGTGCCAGCAGCCGCGCGGGGACGAAATCGCTGCCCACGATGGCCGGGGCGGGAGACACAGCGGAAGCGGCAGGGTCCGACTGAGGCGGCACGGCGGCCCCTCCCGCAGCGGCCGCAGGGGCCAGGCCCCCGGCGGCGTCACCGTCCGCAGGGGCCGGAGCCTGCGCGGTCTGCGCATCCGCCGGAGCGGGAGACGCCGGGAGAGGCGCCGCCTGCGGGGCATCGGGCAGCAGGGCCAGCAGGGCACCGCCCAGACGGGCACCGGCGCCGTGCAGCTCCAGCTGCGGCAGGCCCAGCAGCCAGGCCATACCGTCGTGCCCGGCCAGCAGGCGCAGTTTCGTGGAGATGTGGTCCTGCCCGGTACGCATCTGCAGGGAGAGCGGCAGCTCCACCCTGCCTTTGGAAGCCAGCCGCGGCCACGGCAGGGCCTCTCCGCCTGCCAGCAGGGAAAGATCGTTGATGACATGCCCGCCCAGGTCCAGCGCGGCGCAGGCCAGCTCCAGCCGGGGTTCGGGCGCAGCGGGGCTGCCCTTCACGCCGATGTCCAGACGCAGGGCATCGCCCAGGGGCGCCAGCAGGGCGCGTGCCTGGGGCAGCAGGGCCGCCGCACCGGCGGCGGAAGCCACGGACAGCGAACAGTCCAGGGCCAGCGGCGAGGCCAGCACGTCCGCGGCGGTCACGAGCTCCAGCGTGCCCGTGCCGCGCAGTCGCAAGGCCCCGGCGTCCGCCTGAAGATCCTCCAGGGCCAGCACGGGCCGCTCACCGGGCCGCAGGGCCAGCTCCACCCGCAGGGTGGAGGCCTGCCCGGGCGTCAGGAGCAGGGCCAGCGGCGCGGGCAGCCAGCTGCCTGCCGCTTCCGGCAGGAGGGGGGCCGTGCCCGCACCGTTTGGCTGTGACGGGGCCGTCCCGGCCTCTTGCGCCGGAGCCGTCGCCGGAGCTTTCCCGGTCGCTGCCGCGTCACGCGCAGGAGCCGGGGCAGCAATGGAAGGCGCCGCCGGCCCGGCGGTCGGGGTACCGGCTGCCGTCGCGGGAGCCAGCTGCCACGAGGCCTGGAGACCGGCCCGGGCCGTGGTCCCGCTCAGGGAAAAATCGGCATCGGCCGTCAGGACGAGCGAGACGTCCAGCCCCTCACCGGCGCGGAGGGCGCTTTCCGCGGCAGCCACAGCTACGGGCGGGAGCGGCGCCGGAGCGGCACCGGGCGTCGTCGCGTCCTGCGCAGGAACAGGTGAGGCGGGGGGCACCGGAGGCGTTTTCGCGTCCGCAGGCGCGCTGTCCGCTTTTGCCGGAGCCTCGGCGGGTCCCTCGTGGCCCCTGGCCGCCGGGGCCTTTCCGGTATCCCCTGCCCCGCCGTCCTCCGCCGCCGGGACGGCCGGACTGCCGTCCAGCACGGCCTGTCCCAGCCACAGGCCCTCCAGCGCCACCTCACGCACATGCAGGGAAGGCAGCCAGCCCGGCAGGGCGGCCATGCTTTCCAGCGCGCTCCGCAGGCCTGCCTCCACCCCGGCCAGCGTCTCAGCCAGCGGCAGGGAAGGTTCGCCGGGCGAAGGGGGCAGCTGGGGCAGACGATACAGGGAGGGACGCTCCAGGCGCAGGTCGAGGGAGACGCAGGGCGGAAAGAGGGACAGGCCCGCATCCACGCGCGCCCGGGGCACGTCCAGCCAGAGGCCGCGGGCATCCCGCAGGCGCAGGGCGCATTCCACTTCCAGCGGCAGGGCCCCCTCCAGACGGGTCAGCTCCAGGGAAAGCCCCTGCTCGGCCAGGGGCGGGGCCAGCAGCGCGCCGGCCTCCTGCCGCAGCCAGTCCTGCCCAGCGGGCGTGCGCAGCCAGAAGACCGCCCCGGCCCCGGCCAGCAGCGGCAGGAGCACGAGCAGCAGCAGGCACGGCAGGACACGGCGCCGGAAAACGCTCCTGCGCGCGGGCGCCGCGCCTTCCGAGGGAGCAGGGCCCGACGGCCGGCCGTCAGGGACAACAGGGGGAGTTCCGGGTACGCTGGGCATCAGAAGCTCTGTCCTATGCTGATATAGAGTTGCAGGGGGGGATCGCCGTCCACGGGATTGAGGGGCGTGGCCACGTCCAGGCGTACCGGACCGATGGGCGTGTAATAGCGCAGGCCCAGGCCCGCGCCCCAGCGCATGTCCCCGAAGATCCGCGGCAGGGCGTCCTCGTAGACCATGCCGCCGTCCAGGAAGGGCACGATGCCTATCTCGTCGGTGATCTTGTAGCGGGCCTCCAGATTGACGATCTGGTACGAGCGGCCGCCGCTGGGGTCGTCCTTGTGGTTGCGGGGCCCGATGGCCTGGTAGGAATAGCCGCGCACCGAGCCGGCACCACCGGCGTAATAGCGCAGCGTGCTGGGCAGGTTGTTCATCTCCGCCCCAGCCATGCTGCCGCCGCGCACGCGGGCCGCCAGCACGAGCTTGTCGTCGATGACCCCCTTGCGCGGGCCCTTGCGGAAGGGCGCGTAGTAGAACATGCCTTCCACTTCCGTGCCCAGGGCCGTGAAGAAGCCGTCATAATAGCCGAAGATGGGCTTGGAGTTGATCTCCAGCACCGAGCCGCGCTTAGGGTTGATCTTGTTGTTGCGGCTGTCGCGCACGATGCGCAGGTGCGGGCCCGCGAAACTGTAAGGCTCGTTGGTGTGGCCGTCATCGCTGAGGGTGCCGCTGTCGGAAGAGGCCCCCACCCCCACCCACCAGTACGGGCTCAGGCGGCGCTCGATACCGGCGCCCACGCGCAGGCCGCGCCGGTCGTAGGCATCGGTGAACTCCTGCAGCAGGGAGGCTTCGCCCACCAGCTTCTGGTCGCGGTCCAGGAAGGCCGGTTTTTCGAATGAAGCGCGCAGGCCCTGCTTTTCGGGCGTGATGGGCAGGGAGACCACCAGCTTTTCCCCGTTGCCGAAGAAATTGCGGTGTTCCCACTCCCCTTCCACACCGATGCCGGAATCGGTCTCATAGCGGGCAGCGGCGCTGACCGAGCGCGGCGGCCCCTCGCGCACCACCAGGCGCACGGGCAGGACCACCATGCCGTCCTTGCGCGGCGGCGGCACGTCCTTGATGGTGCGCTGGCGCACCATGCTGAACAGGCCCAGGCCGCGGAGCTCGTCCACATAGTCCTGCACCCGGCTCTCGTCCCAGGGCTCCGTCCCGGCCTTCCAGGGGGCGCGCTCGCGGATGTAGGTGGCGCTCACGTCCTTGTTGCCTTCCACCACGATCCCGCCCAGCAGGGCCGGAGGACCGGTATCCACCACGATCTCGGCATTGAGCGTACGGGCCGCGCGGTCGAGGAAGTAGCGCTGGCTGCTCACCTGGGCCAGGGGATAGCCCCGGCGGCGCAGACGTTCGGGCAGTTTTTCCACGGCTTCCAGCATCTGGTCGGCCGTCACGGCTTCACCGGGAGTGACCCCGCGCAGGGTATCGGGAAAACGCGGGGGCGGGGTCGCTTCGCGGGCCTCGTCGCCCCACAGGGCCCCCAGGCCGCTGTACGGCGCCCGCCGCTTGCCGTGCTTGAGGGCCGCGGGCACCACGGGCGCAGGATCATAGCGCACCGAGGCCCGGCCCAGCACATAGCGGGGGCCCGGCGTCAGGTGCAGGCGCACCGTGACCGGTTTGGTCGTGCTGTCCATACGGAAGGTCGCCGTACCGTCATAATAGCCCTGGGAATGCAGCAGTTTGACCGCCGTCTCCACATCGCCCCGGGCCCGGCGTTCCAGGCCCAGCAGGCTGTCCGGCGGATCGGAACGCAGCTGCTCCAGCTGGCTCAGGGCCCGCATCTTGTCCGACAGGCCCGAGTTCCCGGAGGCAGGGGGCCTGGTTCCCGTGCCCCCGTTCCCGGGAGCGCCTGCCTGCGGCGCTTCCTGCCCGGCCTCGCCGCTGTCCGCCGGGCTGCCGTCCAGGGGCACGCCCTCGGACTCCTCGTCGGGATCCGCGGCCGCGGCACGTTTTTCATCCGCCGTGGCACGACGCTCGCCGTCCACCTCGATGGACAGTTTGTAGGGGATGCGTTCGCCCTGTCCGGCGGGCATCTTGGTCCCGCCGTCATCGCGCAGTTCTCCGGCGGCATCGCCGAACAACAGGCCGCAGCCGCCCAGCAGCAGGCAGGCCATGAGCAAGAAAGAAAAAAGGATATCTGTTCGGCGCATAATAATCCCATAGCCGCAGAGGGACAGCTTGGCAAGACAAATCCCCTCTGTTACCATGAGTCCGTTAGATCCTTTTTTTTCAGGAGCCTGTCTCATGTCATATGATCTCTGCCTCCATGTGGACGCCAATGATCCCGCCCTGCTGGCCTTTGCCTTCGTCAATGCCCTCAACTATATGAACGGCCTGCCCGGCAAGGAATTCGAGCTGGTGCTGGTGGCCAACGGCCCGGCCGTCAAGCTGTTCGTGCCTGCCCAGGCCGAACTGCAGAAGACCGCCGAAGAGCTCATGGCCCGCGGCCTCAAGCTGCGTCTGTGCAAGAACGCCCTGGATGCCAACAAGATGACCGCGGCCGACCTCTGGCCCGGTTGCGAAGTGGTGCCCGCCGGCCTGGTGGAGATCGTGGAGCTGCAGAACAGGGGCTTCGCCTACATCCGGCCGTAACCCCGCCATTTTTGCCCGCTGCCCGCCCCCTCCTTCAGGCAGCGCACCACCCAGACCAGACCGTCCCCCTTCCGGCAGGGCATGGCCATGTGCGACCTGCCGTCTTGCAAAGACCGGGACAGCAGGGATCCTGCCTGTCCCTTCCGGGCCTGTGCGCCTGAAAGATACGGCCCTCCGGCATGGCGGGCGGTCCTGTCAGGCGCTCCTCAGACTGACGCCCATACGAAAAGGGCCGGCAGACATGCGAACATGTCTGCCGGCCCTTCATGCTTCCGGGAAAGGATATCTAGCCTTTCTTCTTGGCCCCGGCCATCTGGTAGCGCTTCTGGGCGGAGAGTTCCACCTTGCGCAGGCGCAGGGAGAGCGGGGTCACTTCCACCAGCTCGTCCTCACGCACGAAGTGCAGGGCGTGTTCCAGGGTCATCTTCTTCACGGGGGTGAGGATGACGTTCTCGTCCTTGCCGGCGGCGCGCAGGTTGGTGAGCTTCTTTTCCTTGGTGGCGTTGACGTCGATGTCGTTGTCACGGTTGTGCTCGCCCACGATCATGCCCTCGTAGACCGGATCGCCGGGCTCCACGAACAGGGTGCCGCGGGGCTCCAGGTTGAACAGGGCGTAGGCCACGGCATTGCCGGGACGGTCGGCCACGATGGAACCGGAATAGCGGGTGGGGAAGTCGCCGCGCCATTCTTCATAGCCTTCCAGGTAGGAGTTCATGATGCCGGTGCCCTTGGTATCGGTGAGGAACTCGTCGCGGTAGCCGATGAGGCCGCGGGAAGGCACGGAGAACTCCAGACGCACGCGGCCGGTGCCGTTGTTGGTGCAGTTGAGCATGCGGCCCTTGCGCTGGTTGAGCTTGTCGGTGACCACGCCCATGAAGACCTCGTCGCAGTCCACGTACAGGTGCTCGATGGGCTCCAGGGTCTTGCCGTTCTCGTCCTTCTTGAGGATGACCTCGGGACGGCCCACGGAAAGCTCGAAACCTTCGCGGCGCATGGTCTCGATGAGGATGGCCATCTGGAACTCGCCGCGGCCCTTGACCAGGAAGGCGTCCTTGTCGGCGGTGTCTTCCACGCGCACGGCCACGTTGCGCAGGCATTCGCGCTCCAGGCGGTCACGGATCATGCGGCTCTGCACCAGCTTGCCTTCACGGCCGGCCAGGGGAGAGGTGTTGATGCCGAAGCGCATGGCCACGGTGGGCTCGTCCACGCGGATGCGCGGCAGGGCGCGGGGGTTCTCGCGGGTGCAGATGGTGTCGCCGATGGTCACGTCCTCGATGCCGGCCACCACCACGATGTCGCCGGGCTGGGCCTTGTCCACCTCGGCCAGCTGCAGGCCTTCATAGACCTGGATCTTGGAGGCGCGCAGGGGACGGGCCTGACCGTCCTCGCCGATGCAGGCCAGGCTCTCGTTGGCGTAGATGCTGCCGTGCATGATGCGGCCCACCGCCAGACGGCCCAGATAGTCGGAGTAGTCCAGGTCGGCCACCAGCATCTGGAAAGGCTGTTCGGGATCGTAGGAAGGACCGGGGATCTTTTCGAGGATGGTCTCGAACAGGGGGGTCAGGTCCTTCTGTTCGTCATCGATGTTGCGCATGGCCACACCGGCGCGGCCGATGGCGTAGAGCACGGGGAATTCCAGCTGCTCGTCGCTGGCGTCCAGGTCGATGAACAGGTCGTAGACCTCGTTGAGCACTTCCTGGGGACGGGCGTCCTTGCGGTCGATCTTGTTGATGACCACGACCACGGGCAGACCGGCCTCCAGGGTCTTGCGCAGTACGAAGCGGGTCTGGGGCAGCGGGCCTTCGGAGGCGTCCACCAGCAGGATGGCGCCGCTGGCCATGGAGAGCGAACGTTCCACCTCACCGCCGAAATCGGCGTGACCGGGGGTGTCGATGATGTTGATCTTCACGCCGTTCCAGTGCACGGCGCAGTTCTTGGCCGCGATGGTGATGCCGCGTTCGCGTTCCAGATCCATGCTGTCCATGACGCGGTCATCGACCTGCTGGTCTGCTCGAAACACGCCGCTCTGACGGAAAAGGGCGTCCACCAGGGTCGTTTTGCCGTGGTCAACGTGGGCGATGATGGCCACGTTACGAAGTTTGTCATTCTGCTGCATAGTTCTGTCTCGCTCTGGTAAAAAATCGCCCCGGAACATTGCCGGGGCGCATGGTTTACGCAATTTTTACAACTTTGTCACCACCGCTTCCACAAGGCGGCCCAGGTCCTTCCCGGCCCGGCCGGCCACGGCGATGACTTCTTCCAGCGGCGCGGGCCGCATGCAGTCGGGCAGGTTCTTGTTGGTGAGGCAGGAGATGCCCAGCACGCGCATGCCCAGATGGCGGGCGGCGATGACCTCCAGCACGGAGCTCATGCCCACGGCATCGGCGCCCCACCGGCGGAACATGCGGGTCTCGGCGGGGCTTTCCATCTGCGGGCCGCGCACGCCGATGTAGACGCCGCGCTCCAGGCGGATGCCCAGTTCGAGCGCGCACGCACAGGCAAGGTCGCGCAGGCCGGCGTCATAGATGGCGCTCATGTCGGGGAAGCGCTCGCCCCAGGCCTCATGGTTGGGCCCGCTCAGGGGGGAGGCGCCGGTGAAGTTGATCTGGTCGCTGATGCACATGAGCCCGCCCGCGTCGAACTGCGGATCCAGGGCGCCCGCGGCATTGGTGAGGATCAGCGTGTCCGCCCCCAGCCCGGCCATGACCCGCACGCCCATGCAGACCTTGTCCGGCCCGAAACCTTCGTACAGATGGCAGCGGCCCTGCTGCACCAGCACCGTGCGGCCGCCCAGACGCCCCAGCACGAAGGCCCCGGCATGGGAGGCCACCGTGAACACCGGGAAGCCCGGCAGGTCGGCATAGGGGACGCTGCGCGTGTCCTCCATGCGCTCCACCAGTCCCGAAAGGCCGGTGCCCAGGATGATGGCCGCATCGGGCCGTGAGGGCAGCGCGGCCCCCAGACGCCGGCGCAGCGCCGCCACCGCAAGCTGGACTTCTTTCCAGTTTTGCATAGAATTGACCCCCTCAGATATTGAAGACCAAGCCGATATGCTGTAGTAGCTCTTGTTTTTCAGTCGCAAAAGCGAACCGCTTTATAGCGTGCTGGAGCCCATTCCACAAGAGCGGCACAGCACGCCCTCAGGAGACCGCCTTGGAGACCAGCCAGAAAGACTCTTTGCAACACCATAAGGTTCTCGTCGCCAACCGCGGCGAGATCGCCATACGCATCATGCGGGCCTGCCGCAAGCTGGGTGTGGCCTTTACCGCCATCTTTACCGCCGAAGACGCCGCTTCGGGCCATGTGCGCTACGCCCGCGAGAACGGCGGCGAACGCAGCCTGTTCCGGGTTTCTTCCTACCATGACGCCAACGAGCTGATGTCCGTGGCCGACCAGGCCGGCTGCACGGCCGTGCATCCCGGCTACGGTTTCTTTGCCGAGGACTTCCGCTTTGCCCGCCGCGTGACCAAGCGCGACCGCAAGATGATCTTCATCGGTCCCTCGTGGAAGATCATCCGCGAGCTGGGCGACAAGATCAACACCAAGCGCCTGGCCCGCAGCCTGGACGTGCCCACCGTGCCCGGTTCCGACCGCCCCATCTATGACGAGATGGAAGCCGAGCGCATCGCCCGCAGCGTGTTCGAGTTCCAGGTGCAGCAGGGCATCCAGCGTCCGCTGGTGCTGGTCAAGGCATCGGCCGGCGGTGGCGGCATGGGCATCGAGGAAGTGTACGACATCGACAACTTCCGCTCCGTGTACCGCCGCATCCGCAACTACGCCCTGCGCCAGTTCAAGGACGAGGGCGTGCTCATCGAGCAGCGCATCACGGACTTCAACCACCTGGAAGTGCAGATCGTGTCCGACCGCAGCGGCAAGAACCCCGTGCACTTCGGCACCCGCAACTGCTCCATCCAGTCCACCGGCCTGCAGAAGCGCGTGGAAGTGGCCCCCGGCTTCGTGCCCGCCCAGATGGACTACAGCTTCGATGCCGCCAAGGTCCTGCAGGACATCGTCCACTATTCCCTGACCATGGCCCGCAAGGTGGGCTATGACAACGTGGGCACCTGGGAATGGATCGTCACCCGCCGGGGCGAGCCTTTCCTCATGGAAGTGAACACCCGCATCCAGGTGGAGAACGGCGTCTCGGCCCGCATCTCCAGCATCCGCAACCACGAGGGCCCCGTGGACCTCATCGCCGAACAGATCCGCATCGGCCTGGGCGAACCTCTGGGCTACACCCAGGACGACGTGACCTTCGACGGCGTGGGCATCGAATACCGCCTCATCGCCGAAGACCCCGAACACGGCTTCACCCCCTGGGTGGGGCGCATCGAGCGTTTCTCCTGGAAGGAAGAGCCCTGGCTCACCGTGCTGACCCACGTGCCCACCGACACGCCTTACGAGATCCCCACCGAATTCGACCCCAACCTGGCCCTGGCCATCATCTGGGGCAAGGATCTGGCCGAGGCCCGGGAACGCGGCGTCTCCTTCCTGGACAACCTGCACCTGGAAGGCAGGAACAACGCCGGTGAGGCCCTCAAGTCCAACGTGGCCTTCCTGCGGGCCAACACCGCCCGCACCCTGCGCTTCTAGCGGACGGGCCGCCCCGGCGGTCCCCTTCCATCAACGTCAAACGGCGCAAGAGATTATGGACAACACTATCGAAAAACGCATCCAAAGCCTGAACGACAGGCTCTCGTATACGCGCGACATCTTCGCCGGCAAACACGAGGACAGCATCCGCCTGCTGGACGAGAAGCTGGCCGAGTTCACCGCCCGCGTCCGCAACGGCGAGGTCGAGGACCCCCATACCGAGATCGTCTCCCTGGAAGACCTTTTCGTCTTCGTGGAAAAACGCCTGGAAAAGCTCATCACGCCCATGGACCGCGTGCGCATCGTGCGCCATCCCCAGCGCATCTGCCTGCGCGACATCCTGGAGAACGTCTACGACAACTTCACCGAAGTGGGCGGGCAGGACGAACACAGCCTCGACCCCAGCATGCTCATCGCCCGGGCGGTCATCACCCGCCGCCGCGGCAAGAAGATGCACACCCAGTCCGTCATGGTCATCGGGCAGGAAAAGGGCCACGGCGCCGAGTTCCGCAACGGCGGCTCCGTGAAGCCCTGGGGCAATGCCAAGGCCCTGCAGTACATGCGCGTGGCCGAGACCGAAGGCATCCCCATCCACTGCTACATCTTCACGCCCGGCTCCTACCCCATCGAGGACTATCCCGGCGCGGCCCAGCAGATCGCCCGCAACATCTACACCATGGCCGGTCTGCGCGTGCCCGTCATCTCCATCATCTCCGAGGGCGGTTCCGGCGGTGCCGAGGCCATCGGCCTGGCCGACAAGCGCCTCATGCTCTCCCACGGCTACTACTCGGTCATCTCGCCCGAAGGCGCAGCCGCCATCGAAGGCCGCCTCAAGGCCGGCCAGCGCGCCGCGCCCGAGCTCATCGAGCATTGCGCCCAGAACCTGCACATCACCGCGCAGGACAACCTCTCCTTCGGCTATATCGACAGCGTGGTGCAGGAACCCGCCCTGGGCGCCCGCCCGTACCACTTCGACTTTTTCCGCTCCCTGCGGCAGGAAGTGCTGCGCGCCACCGACGAAGTGGTCATCACCAACACCAAGCCGCCCATGATCCGCGGCCTGGCCCTGGCGCGCCTGCGCAACCCCGAAGCCAACCTGGACGAGATGTATGTGCGCTGGGGCATGTCCGGCGCGGCCAAGAACCGCATGCGCGAACGCCGCCAGCAGAAGTTCCTGCGCCTTTCGCGCGCGGCCGCCATCGACAACCGCCCCTTCCTGTCCAAGAACGCCGCCGCCCTGCGCGACTGGGTGACCAAGCCCTGGATGCACTTCAAGTACGACTTCGTGCGCCGTCACCAGCGCAAGCTGCACAACATCATGGAAGAGCTGGGCAGCGAATGGGACGTGTTCAAGGGCCGCCTCCTCAGCCCCTGGAAGCGCATCGCCGGCCCGGCGGAAAAAAAGGCCACGGCCAAGGAGCTGACCACCCTCTCCAACTGGGTGGAAGACAACCGCGTGAGCAAGTGGAACTACCTCTCGCCGCGCTACAAGATCGACCGCGCCATCACCTGCCCCAACAGCGCCTCGTACGGCTGCCTGGACCTCTGGGGCCCCGACCTGTTCGCCGAGTTCGCGGGCGTGTGCAGCCATTGCGGCTACCACTTCCCCATGGAGCCCGAATGGTATGTGCAGAACGTCTTCGACAAGGGCTCGGTCTTTGAGTTCAACCGCGAGATCGAAGCCGGCAACCCGCTGAACTTCCCCAACTTCGACGAACGCATCAAGGCCGCCCAGGAAAAGACCGGCTGCCGCAGCGGCTGCATGACCTTCGAGGCCCGCATCGACGGCACCAAGCTGGTGGTGGCCATGCTCATGGGCACCTTCCGCGGCGGTTCCTTCGGTGCCGCCGAAGGCTACAAGTTCGTGGAGGCCGCCGCCCTGGCCGCCAAAAAGCGCTATCCCTTCCTGGCCTATGTGCACGGCACCGCCGGCATCCGCATCCAGGAAGGCACCCACGGCGTCATCCAGATGCCCCGCTGCACCGTGGCCGTGCGCCGCTACATCGAGTCCGGCGGCCTGTACCTGGTGCTGTACGATACCAACTCCTTCGCCGGGCCCGTGGCCAGTTTCCTGGGCTGCGCGCCCTACCAGTTCGCGGTGCGCTCCTCCAACATCGGCTTTGCCGGTCCCGGCGTCATCAAGGAGACCACGGGCATGGACATCCCGCCCAAGTACCACCGCTCCTACCGGGCCCTGTCCCGCGGCCATATCCAGGGCATCTGGGACCGCCGCCAGATCCGTGCCAACCTCAAGCAGGCCCTGCTCACCATGGGCGGCCGCAACCTGTATTACCGTTAAGCAGACGGCGGGGCGGACTTGCCGCCCCGCCTTTCGCCGCCCCCAGCGGTGCGGCCCCACCCACGACAAACGAAAAAGCGGGAAAACCACATGATCAACATTTCCGCATTGCTGGACGAGATAAAAGCCTCCCCTTACCGCGAGATCGTCATCCGCACGCCCCACACCGGCGTGGTGACCTTCGCCGACATCAAGGAAGGCGACGAGGTCCTCGGTCCCCAGGGACAGTGGAAGGAAAAGCCCGGCACCCGCCTGGCCACCCTGGAACGCGAACGCAACCCCAAACCCATCTGCTCCCCTGAAAAGGGCATCATCAGCAGGATCCACAACCAGCTGGAGGGCATGTTCGTGGAAGCGGGCACGCCCCTGATGGTCATCCGCCACATGCTCACCCGCAGCGAGGTGGAACACCAGATCCTCAAGAAGGCCCTGCATCTGTTCCGCGCGCCCGAGCGGGCCAAGTACTACTTCACCCCCGAAGTGGACAAGAAGATCCGCGCCTCGGACGCCCATTCCGTGGTGGTGCGCGACGGCATGGAGCTGTTCATCATGTCGCGCATGAAGCGCGAGGTGCCCCTGCACTACAGCGGCCCCACGGGCGTCATCTACGCCGTCTACTTCAGCTACAACGAGAACATGGACGCGGACGCCCCCCTCATCGGGGTCTGCCCCGAGGACCAGCTGCCCGTCATCCAGGACGTCATCATGCGCGTCCAGACCGAGTGGACGGAAAAGGGCTAGGCCGTCATGGGCAAGGCACTGCAGATCCGCCAGGAAGCCGCCGACAGCCCCCGGGGCCTCACGGCCCGGCGCTGGCCCGCCCTGCTGGCCCTGGCCCGCAAGGCCGCCGGCCCCTATGGCGAGGACGTGGCGGCCTGGCTGGCCGTGCCCGGGGCCCCGGCCGAGCCCTGCCTGCTGGAGCTGGCACGATGCCTGAGCCGCCTGGCCATGCGCAACGTGGACGACCTCGCGCCCCTGACGCTGGACAGCCTGCGCCCCCTGTGCGACCTGACGCGCCGCTGCGAGGACGCCCTGGGCAGCTGGCAGGCCGAGGACGCCGCCGCGGGCCTCCAGGCCCTGGCCGCCCTGCTGGACACGCTGGAGGCCACGCTCACGCAATCCGCCATCCGGCCCCCGCTGACCGCGCCCGTGGCCCGCATCACCACCGTGGACGTCACCTGGAACCCCGGCCTGCTGGAAAAATGCTGGCCCGGGCTCAGCCTGCTGGCCTTCGGCCATGCCGGTGTGGGCACGGCCGGTGTCCGCGACCTGCTGGACCGTCTGGAACGGGGCATGGCCGAGGACCGCTGGCCCGGGCAGCAGGCCCCTTTCAAACGGGCCCTGGCCGATGCCCTTGCGCAGCGCGGCGCCCTGGACGCGGCCCTGCGCGCCAATGATCCCCGGGCCGCCCACCGCGCCAGCGAGGCCCTGGAGGACGCCCTGACCGAAATGGAAGACAGCCTGCTTGCCGCAGGCTCCGGCCCCAAACGCAAAAAGCCGTCCCTCTTCCGGCGCCTTTTCGGCCTGCGCTGAGACGGCACAACGAACAACCGTTCGAGGAACAGAATCTATGCTGAACAAAGTCATGCTCATCGGTCGCCTTGGCCGCGACCCCGAACTGCGCTATACCCAGAGCGGTTCCCCTGTGGCCACCCTCAACGTGGCCACCGACGAATCCTATGTGGACCGCGACGGCAACAAGGTGGAACGCACCGAATGGCACCGTGTGTCCGTGTTCCAGCGCCAGGCCGAGAACTGCGCCAACTTCCTGGCCAAGGGCAGCCTTGTCTATGTGGAAGGCAGCCTGCAGACCCGCAAGTGGCAGGACCAGAACGGCCAGGACCGCTACACCACCGAGATCAAGGCCCAGCGCGTCCAGTTCCTGGACCGCCGCAGCGACGGCCCCCGTTCCGACATGGGCGGCTATGAGGACGATTACGGCGCGCCCGCTCCGGCCGCCCGCGCTCCCCGCGGCGGCAACACCGGCGGACAGCGCCAGGCTCCGCGCCGCCCCGCGCCCCAGCAGCGCGACGATGACCTGGGCCCCGCCTTCCCCTCCGAGGCTTCCAACATGGACGAAGTGCCCTTCTAGGCACGGATGCCGCATACAGACACACGGCAGGGCGTCTCCCCCACGGGAGGCGCCCTGCTTTTTTTGTGCCCCATGACCGCCGCTCCGCGCGGGCGCCTCGCCCCGCTGCCTCCCGCCTGCTCCGGGCCGCTCCGGCGGCCGCGGGACAGCGCGGATCGCCGCAAGCCGGATGCCGGCATACCGGGAGCCGCTCCGGGGGCACAGGCGGCCCGCCTGTTCCGGGCCGGAACAGCATATGCTATCTCATTGAAACCATTGTGCAATAGAATGGGCAGTCCTGATATCGTCCATAAAAATATACAAAAAATAATATGTTATCTTGGTAATAGTAAAAATTACTGTTGACATTATGCACCACTTGTGAAAAAAAGCTCCTGCTATCCCGGCAAAACCCGTGATGCCGTCCCGGCATCGCCCCCCAAGGAGGACGATATGAAGGAAAAACTGCTGGCTTCCGCAGCCCTCGTGCTGCTGGCCTGTGCCCCCGCCACGGCGCAGGGGCTGGACGATGTGCAGCACAAGTTCGCCAGTGTCTCGGGCATCGTGCAGGACAAGTGCATGGCCTGCCATTCCCGCGGCTATGACCTGCCGTTCTACGCCAAGGTCCCCGGCATCCGCGGCATCATCGAAAAGGATTACAGGGACGGCATCCGTGCCCTGGACCTCAACCAGGAGCTGGTGCAGCGCAAGGACCGCCCCGTGGGCGAGACCGTGCTGGCCAAGATGGAATGGGTCATCCTCAATGACACCATGCCGCCCGCCAAGTTCGCCGTGGTGCACTGGGGCAGCCGCCTTTCCGACCAGGACAAGAAGGACATCCTGACCTGGGTGGCCGAGAGCCGCAAAGCCCACTACGCCACGGATGCCGCCCCCGAACATGCCAACGAGCCCATCCAGCCCATCCCCCGCCGCCTGCCCGTGGACGAGGCCAAGGTGGCCCTGGGCAAGGCCCTGTTCAACGATGCCCGCCTGTCCGCCGACAGCACCGTGGCCTGCGCCACCTGCCATGCCATGGACAAGGCCGGCACGGACAACGGCCGCTTCTCCGAAGGCATCCGCAAGCAGCTGGGCGATGTGAACGCGCCCACCACCTTCAATGCCGTGTTCAACTTCGTGCAGTTCTGGGACGGCCGCGCGGCCGACCTGCAGGAGCAGGCCGGCGGCCCGCCGCTGAACCCCATCGAGATGGGCAGCAGGGACTGGGACGAGATCGTGGCCCGTCTGGCCGCCGATGCCGCACTGACCGCCAAGTTCCGCGCCGTCTATCCTGACGGCTGGTCCGGCAGGAACATCACGGACGCCATTGCCGAATACGAAAAGACCCTCATCTCGCCCGACAGCCGTTTCGACCGCTGGCTGCGCGGCGACAAGAGCGCCCTGACCGCCGCCGAAGCGGAAGGCTACGAGCGCTTCAAGGCCTACCGCTGCGCCTCCTGCCATGTGGGCAAGAGCATGGGCGGCCAGTCCTATGAATATCTGGATCTCAAGAAGGATTACTTCGCCGACCGCGGCGGCAAGCCCCTGGGCTCGGACAAGGGCCGCTTCAATGCCAGCGGCAGGGAAGAGGACATGCACCGCTTCAAAGTGCCCAACCTGCGCAACGTGGAGCTGACCCATCCCTACCTGCACGACGGCACCGTGACCACGCTGGACGAGGCCGTGCGCATCATGGGCGTCTACTGCTCCGGTCTGGACGTGCCCCAGAAGGACCGCGCCCTCATCGTGGGCTTCCTGCGCACCCTGACCGGCCGTCATGAAGGCCGTCCCGTGCAGGGCGAGGCCGTGGCCCGCTAACTTGACCTGATCCAGTCCGCGGCATCCCCGGCCCGGTACCACAAGGTGCCGGGCCTTTTTTTATCCGGCCGGCGGGACCGGGCCCCAGGCCACCGGACAGGACACGAAGAATTTGTCCTTGTTTTCCGCACGGCTGGGCAAAGGACAGGGCAGCAGGCCCGCAGGCCCCCTTTTCATGCCCCGCCGGCCGTGCTATGTTCCGCCCAAACTCCGGCAGGGAGCCCCGGCCATGACCGTGCCGGGCTCTTGCGGCCGGACCGGCATGGGGCCCGAGTGCGCGTCAATTTTCACAATAAAAAATTTTCCGCACTCTTTGTGTTGTAAATCAATGTGATAGCCGTTTCCCGCCACGTCTTTTTCGTGTCGTTTCCGTGAAAAATCCCGAAAGGTGGTTGACTTTTTGTTAGATTATTCACAAGATGCAATTCACAAAGAGACGTTACGGATGCGCCATTTGCGCAACGGTATAGCAACAAATCAAATGGAGGATTTCTCAATGTCCAAACTGGTACCCCCTCATGGCGGCAAGGGCCTGGTGTGTTGTCTTCTGGAAGGCGCGGCGTTGGAAGAAGAACTGAAAAAGGCTGCCGGCCTGAAGCAGATTGAGATCTCCTCTCGCGCCAAGGGCGACCTGATCATGATGGGCATCGGCGGCTTCTCTCCCCTGAACGGCTTCATGAACAAGGCCGACTGGAAGAGCGTGTGCGAAAAGATGCTGCTCTCCGACGGCACCTTCTGGCCCGTGCCGGTGACCCTGGACGTGTCCGCCGACGACGCCAAGGCCCTGAAGGTCGGCGAAGAAGTCGCCCTGGTCCGCAAGGGTCAGATCATGGCCACCATGAAGGTGGAAGACATCTATGAAATGACCGAAGCCGACAAGAAGTGGGAATGCGAACTGGTGTTCAAGGGCTGCGGCCCCGACTCCGAAAAGTTCTGGGAAGTGGCCCCCACCGACCATCCCGGCGTGAAGATGGTCCTGGGCCAGAAGGAATACAACATCGGTGGCCCCGTGAAAGTCCTGTCCCAGGGCGAATTCCCCGAAAAGTTCCCCGGCGTGTACATGACCCCCGCCCAGCTGCGTGCCAAGATGGACGAACGCGGCTGGAAGAACGTGGCCGCCCTGCAGCTGCGTAACCCCATGCACCGCTCCCACGAATACCTGGCCAAGCTGGGCGTGGAAGTGTGCGACGGCGTCGTGATCCACTCCCTGGTGGGCGCCCTGAAACCCGGTGACATCCCGGCCGAAGTCCGCGTGAAATGCATCGACACCCTGGTGCAGAAGTACTTCGTGCCCGAGCATGTGATCCAGGCCGGCTATCCTCTGGACATGCGCTACGCCGGTCCCCGTGAAGCCCTGCTGCACGCCACCTTCCGCCAGAACTACGGCATCAACCGCCAGCTGGTGGGCCGCGACCACGCCGGTGTGGGCGACTTCTACGGCATGTTCGAAGCCCAGGAAATCTTCGACAAGATCCCCATGCCCGCCGAAGAAGGCAAGCGCCTGCTCTGCGAACCCATGAAGATCGACTGGACCTTCTACTGCAAGAAGTGCGACGGCATGGCCTCCATGCGTACCTGCCCCCACAGCAAGGAAGACCGCGTCATCCTGTCCGGTACCAAGCTGCGCAAGATGCTGTCCGAAGGCGCTGAAGTGCCGGATCATTTCGGTCGTGAAGAAGTGCTCGCCATCCTGCGCGAATACTATGGCGGCCTGACCGAAAAGGTCGAAATCAAGATGCAGCGCGCTGCTTCCGGTTCCACCATGTAAGCATCGCCGGGTTTTCCCAGCGAAATCCTGATAGCGGGCGCCCCCTTGGGGGCGCCCCTTCTTTTTTCGTGCATGGCCGCCCTTTCCATATTGGGGGCATCGTGCACAGAATCACAATGTTCTCTTGCAGGACAGCCATTCCATGACAGGCATGAACAGGAAAAAACGATGCCTGTTCCATGATGTTTTTCTGCGTTTCGCAGAGCAACCTTCTTGTATGGATGGCCTTTTTTCATCGTAATGGCAAAATTTTTTTGCTTTTTTCTCTCTTTCTTGCAGTAGTGTACCCTGTATGTCCTTGTCTTTTTTCCCGGCAAGAGAGCCCTGCAAGTCTTTTTATCCCCCCGATGGCGCATTGCACAGCACAACTTCAGGCAGGCGGGACAAGATGCCTTTACCTAGCCGGGATTATGGAGTATACAAAGTGTGCGTCTGCATCTGCCGGACGTAGTCCCCTTACCAAGGAGAGCCATGAAACAGGCCTACGGGATCCCTGGCGGCGCACTGGCGGCCGCCCTTCTGGGCATGCTCTTCTGCATCTGGACGGCATTGGGCAACGAAGTGGCCTTTTGCGTCACTGCAGGCTGCTCCCTGTACCAGGACCTCGTCATCGGCGGTCTCTCCATGTGGTGGATCGGTACGGCCGCCTTCGGCGCCCTGGTCTTCCTGGCGCTGCTGGGGGCTGTCCCGGCAGGGCATCTGCTGGCGGGACTGATCCTGCTGGGCGATATTTTTCTGCTGCTGCTCATGGCGCTGACCTCTCCCTGCGTCAGCTGCCTGGTGGTGGCCTGTTTTTTTGCCCTGGCCTACTGGCTTTTCTGGCGGGCGCTGCACCGGGCCGGCAAACGCCCGCCAGAGCGTCCGCTGCTGCTGTATGCCTGGCTGCTGCTGTTCGTGGTCAACGCGGGCCAGGTGATGCGCACGCAGGGCGAGGTCTGGAGCATCAGCGAGAACCCCGGACAGGCCACGGTGCGCATGTTCTTCTCGCCGTCCTGCTCGGCCTGCCGCGAAGGCATCGACATCCTGTCGGGCAGCGTGGACGTGGCCTTCTGCCCGGTGGCGGAGAACGACACCGACGTGGCCCGCGTGGAGCGCATGCTGCTCCTGCTGGAAGAAGGCAGGTCCCTCAGGGAGGCCGTGGCCGCCTGCCAGAACGTGGAGGAACCGGGCCCCTGGGCATTCCTGCATCCGGGGCAATGGGGCCTGCGTCTGCGCCTGCAGCGCAACCGGGCCCATATTTTCAATGCCGGCTCCCGCACGGTCCCCTTTTTCGAGTATCGCGGCCTGCCGGCCATGCTCAAAAAACAGGCCCGGCCCGCCGCCCCTGCCCGCGCGCAGGAACCGGTCATCGAATTTTCACCGGCCGGCGGCCAGGCGTTCCCGGACGCCGCCCTGCCCCTGGAACCGCAGGTGGCCGGGCAATGCGGCGGCCCGGCGCCCTGCCCCTAGCTGTCGCCGCCGGACGATGAAAGCTTGACGAGAACAGCCGGGCACTTTATAGGAAAGCCCGTTTACCCTTTTGCCAAACGACTGCCATGAACGCACAAAAAATTTTCCGTGAACAGCGCGCCGTCATCGTGGAGGGCTGGATCAACGCGGTCTATTCGACCTATCCCCTGCAAACGACTGGCTTTTTGCGCACCAAGAACGATCCTTTCACCAATCCGGTGGGGGATATGACCAAGGAAGCCGCCGGCCTCATCTATGACGTGATCGCCGGCGAACATGTGACGCCGCAAAAGATCAAGCACGCCCTGGACCGCTTCGTGCGCCTGCGTGCCGTGCAGCAGTACACGCCCAGCCAGGGCCTGGGGGTCTTCTTCCTCATGAAGCCCCTGCTGCGTGAACACATCCTCCCCCTCTGCCAGGAAAAAGAAGACCTGGCGGAATATCTGGACGCGGAATCCCGGCTGGACAGCGTCACGCTGCTGGCCTTCGATTTGTATTCGGCCGCGCGCGAGACCCTGGCGGAAACGCGCATCGCCGAAATACGCAACCAACATGCCCAGCTGGTGCGCTGGGCGCAATCGGTGGATGGCAGCCCGGTTTCGGGCAAAGGCTAACACTCTTCGAAGCGAGGTAGGGAATGTTCGCATCATTGCTGGTGGTGGCGCTCATCGGGGCCATTGCCTGGGCAGGTTCGGCCGTTGGTCTGTCGTACCTGTTCGGCGTGGTTTTGCCCTATGTGGCGGTAGTCACCTTCTTCCTGGGCGTCATCTGGCGCATGGTTTACTGGGCCAAATCGCCCGTGCCTTTCAGCATCCCCACGACCGGGGGTCAGGAAAAGTCGCTGGACTTCATCAAACAGGAAAAGTGGGACTGCCCCAACACCAAGTTCGGTGTGGTGGTCCGCATGTTCCTGGAAGTCTGCTTCTTCCGTTCGCTGTTCCGCAACACCGCGGCCGACGTGCGTGAATTCGACCCTGTGAACAAGGGCCCCCGCACCATCTACTACTCTTCCAAGTGGTTGTGGTTCTTTGCCCTGCTGTTCCATTACTGCTTCCTGCTGGTCTTCATCCGCCACTTCCGTTTCTTTATGGATCCGGTGCCCGGCTGGCTGACCTTCATGGAAAGCATCGACGGCATCATGCAGATCGGCAGCCCGCGCTTCTACTGGACCGGCGGCCTGCTGCTGGTGGCCGTGCTCTTCCTGCTGGCCCGCCGCCTGTTCAACCAGCGCCTGCGCTACATCTCCCTGATGAACGACTACTTCCCCCTGCTCCTCATCCTGGGCATCGTTCTGAGCGGCATCTGCATGCGCTACTTCGACAAGACCGACATCGCCCAGGTCAAGGTCTTCATCATGGGTCTGGTGCACTTCTCGCCCGTGGCCCCCGACGGCATCAGCCCGCTCTTCTTCATGCATCTGACCTTCGTCAGCGTGCTGCTGCTGTACTTCCCCTTCTCCAAGCTCATGCACATGCCCGGCGTGTTCTTCAGCCCCACGCGCAACCTTCCCACCAATACCCGCGAAGTGCGCCATGTGAACCCCTGGAACCCGCCCAAGCAGTACTTCACCTATGCCGAATATGAGGACGTTTACCGCGATGCCATGGCCGAAGCCGGCCTGCCGCTGGAAAAGCAGCCCTCTTCCAAGGCCGCCGAGTAAGGAGCTGACATCATGGCTAAATTACCTACGCCACAAGAACTCATCGCCAGCCGTCCCGAGTTCCCCTCGGAACCCTGGCTGGACATCAAGCCCAAGTTCGCGCCGGGCAGCTTCTGCTATCCGGCCAAGAAGGAAACCATGGAGCTGCTGCACATGCCCAATCCCCATGATTGGGATCCGGCGGCCGAAGACTGGAACCTGCCCGAAAACTGGGAACAGATCCTTTGTGACGCCTTCGAGGACCGCCTGCAGAAGCACCGCTCCCTCAAGCTGTTCATGGACATCTGTGTGCGCTGCGGCGCCTGCGCCGACAAGTGCCACTTCTTCCTGGGCACCAACGACCCCAAGAACATGCCCGTGCTGCGTGCCGAGCTGCTGCGCTCCCTGTACCGCCGCGACTACACCAAGCTGGGCAAGATCCTCGGCAAGCGCGCCGGCGCCCGCGGCTGGGACAAGGACGTGGTGAAGGAACTCTTCTACTACGCCTACCAGTGCACCGAATGCCGCCGCTGCTCCCTGTTCTGCCCCTACGGCATCGACACCGCCGAGATCACGGCCATCGTGCGCGAACTGCTGCACGAAGTGGGCCTGGGCATCCACTGGATCATGGACCCGGTGAAAAACTGCTCCTTCACGGGCAACCACCTGGGCATCCAGCCCCACTCCTTCGTGGAGATCGTGGACATGCTGGCCGATGACTGCGAGACCATCACCGGCATCCGCCCCAAGACCCCCTTCAACGAAAAGGGCCACGAGATCCTGTTCATCACGCCTTCCGGCGACGTGTTCGCGGACCCCGGCATCTACACCTTCATGGGCTACCTGATGCTGTTCCACGAGCTGGATCTGGACTACACCTTCTCCACCTATGCCTCTGAAGGCGGCAACTTCGGTTCGTTCACCTCCTTCAACATGGCCAAGAAGCTCAACGCCAAGATGTACGCCGAAGCCGAACGCCTGGGCTCCAAGTGGATCCTGGGGGGCGAATGCGGCCACATGTGGCGCGTCATCAACCAGTACATGGCCACCTACAACGGCCCGGCCCCGTCCTGCATGATGGATGTGCCCACCTCCCCCATCACCGGCACCAAGTTCACCAACGCGGCCGCCACCAAGATGGTGCACATCACCGAGTTCACGGCCGACCTCATCAAGCACAACAAGCTGAACCTGGACCCCAGCCGTAACGACCACATCATCACCACCTTCCACGACTCCTGTAACCCCGCCCGCGGCATGGGTCTGCTGGAAGAGCCCCGTTACGTGCTCAAGGCCGTGTGCAACAACTTCGTGGAAATGCCCGAGAACACCATCCGCGAGCAGACCTTCTGCTGCGGCGCCGGTTCCGGTCTGAACACCGAAGAGATCATGGAACTGCGCATGCGTTCCGGTATGCCTCGCGGCAACGCCCTGCGCTATGTGCAGGAAAAGTACGGCGTCAACCACATGGCCTGCGTCTGCGCCATCGACCGCGCCACCCTGCCGCCCCTGGCCGACTACTGGGCCCCCGGCGTGACCGTGAGCGGCGTGCACGAGCTGGTGGCCAATGCCCTGGTCATGAAGGGCGAATGCAAGCGCACCATGGACCTGCGCCAGGAAGACCTGCCCAATGTGACCGCCGAGGCCGAGGAGGAATAACAACATGTACAACGCCAAAGCTGTCATTCTCGGGATCCTCGTTTTCGCGGTCCTGTTCTCCACCCCCTTCTGGGCCAACTTCGGCGGCACCAAGGACTACAAGCGTCCCGCCATCGTCCTGCCCCAGAACGAAAAGGAATGCGTGGAACCCGTCGAGTACATGCGCGCCGAGCATATGTACCTGCTCAACGAATGGCGCGATCAGGCCCTGCGCTATGAGAACCGCACCTATGTGTCGTCCACCGGCAAAAAGTGGACCATCAGCCTGCAGAACACCTGCCTGAAGTGCCACAGCAACTACGAAGAGTTCTGCGACAAGTGCCACGTGTCCAACAGCGTCGATCCCTACTGCTGGACCTGCCACATTCTTCCCAAGGGGAACAAGTAATGAACAAAAGCAGAAGATCCTTTCTGAAGGTGGCGGGCCTTTCGGTCTTTGCCCTGAGCAGCGGCCTGGCGACCATGGCCGGTTCTGCCCAGGCCGGTGCGCGCATCGGCTCCTATGAACCCAACGCCAAGGCCCTCAAGGCCAAGCGCTGGGCCATGGTCATCGACACCCGCGCCTTCAAGAGCGCCAGGGAATACGCCCCCATCATCGAAGCCTGCCACAAGGCCCACAACGTGCCCACCATGGAAGGCCATCAGGACATCAAGTGGATGTGGCTCGAAAAGTTCGACCACGCCTTCCCCGACGACCTGAACGAACACCTGACCTCCCGTGTGAAGGATGCCAGCTATCCCCTGCTGTGCAACCACTGCACCAACCCGCCGTGCGTGCGCGTGTGCCCCACCCAGGCCACCTACCAGATGGAAGACGGCATCATCGCCATGGACTACCATCGCTGCATCGGCTGCCGTTTCTGCATGGCCGGCTGTCCCTTCGGCGCCCGCTCCTTCAACTTCGTGGATCCCCGCAAGTACCTGAGCGATCCCGTGCCGAACCCCGCCTACCCCACCCGCATGATCGGTGTGGTGGAAAAATGCACCTTCTGCGCCGAGCGCCTGGCCGTGGGCCAGATGCCCGCCTGCGTGGAAGCTGCCGGCGGCCGCATCCTCTTCGGCGATCTCAACGATCCCAAGTCCGATGTGTGCAAGGCCCTCGCCTCCAACTACAGCATTCGCCGCAAGCCCAATCTGGGCACCCAGCCCGGCGTTTACTACCTCATCTAGGGAGAACAGGCCATGCTTGAAAAATTGCTTACCGGTCCCAAGACCTACTATCTGTGGCTGCTCTTCCTGCTCGCAGTCATCGCCGGTTGCGGCCTGGTCTACCTGCAGCAGCTGCAGGAAGGCCTCTCCATCACCGGCATGAGCCGCGATGTCTCGTGGGGCCTCTACATCTCGCAGTTCACCTATCTCGTGGGCGTGGCCGCCTCCGCCGTCATGCTGGTGCTGCCCGCCTACTTCCACCACTACAAGAAGTTCAAGCGCATGATCATCTTCGGTGAGTTCATGGCCATCTCGGCCGTGGTCATGTGCGCCCTCTTCATCGTGGTGGACCTGGGCCAGCCCCAGCGCATGATGAACGTGCTGCTGCATCCCACGCCCAATTCGGTCATGTTCTATGACATGATCGTGCTCATCGGCTACCTGACCCTCAACGCCATCATCGGCTGGGTCACCCTGGAAGCCGAACGCCATGACGTGGAGCCGCCCAAGTGGATCAAGCCCCTGATCTACCTCTCGATCCTGTGGGCCTTCTCCATCCACACCGTGACCGCCTTCCTCTATGCCGGCATCCCCGGCCGCCATTACTGGCTCACCGCCATCATGGCCGCCCGCTTCCTGTCCTCGGCGTTCTGCTCCGGTCCCGCCATCCTGCTGCTGCTGATCTTCATCGTGCGCCGCCTCACCGGCTTCGATCCCGGCCGCGACGCCGTCAAGACCCTGACCACCATCATCACCTATGCCATGTGCATCAACGTGTTCTTCTACCTGCTGGAAGTCTTCACCGCGTTCTACAGTGGCATCCCCGGTCATCAGCATCCCCTGGTCTTCCTGTTCGCCGGCCATGAAGGCCACGTTTCCTGGGTGACCAACTGGATGTGGGCCGCTGTGGTCATGGCCGCCGCTTCCCTGATCATCCTGATCCCGCCGCAGTGGCGCACCGGTCCCCTGCTGCCCCTGGCCCTGGTGATGCTGGTGGCCGCCTCCTGGATCGACAAGGGCCTCGGCCTGCTCATCGGCGGTTTCACCCCCAACATGTTCGAGACCGTCACCGAATACGCTCCCACCGGCCGTGAGATCATCGTGGCCCTGGGCGTGTACGCCGTGGGCGCCCTGGTGCTCTCCCTGCTCTGGAAGATCGCCCTGGGCGTGAAGCGCGAGACCGGTCACTTCGGCGACTAGGTCCGCGATCCCGCACTCCGGAGGCCCCGTGTCCGCACGGGGCCTTTTTTGTTGCCCAGCCTGCCGCGCACGCAAGGCTGCCGTCCCGGCAGCCCCCGGCGGCATCACGGATTATGGCTGCATCCAGGCACGTGAGGCTGCCGGACATCACCGGCAAAAGCGGTACGGCAGCGCCCGGCCCGGCGACAGCCGCAGCTCCCCATGCGCATGTCCCGCCCATGAAGGAAGCCCGCCTGATGGCGGGCCCCGTGAACGTTCGTCCGGCCCCGCAAGCCTTCCCGAAACAGCTGGGGTGTGCCCGGGGGAGCCCTGCCGGGTATCCGGGCATGGCTTCCCGCAGGCCCGGGCATCGGTTCCCGTCCTTTCCGGCCCGGAAGGCAGCGTGCCCGGAGCGCACGGTTGCTTGACTTTGCCCCCGTTGCCGCCGATACTGAAATCAGCGGCCTGCACTGCGGGCAGGCCTTCACAACGCATGTATGCCGGGGTCTTCCCTGGATGCGGCTCTGCCGCTTGAGGAGTTTTCATGGAAAAAGCGCTGAAAGACGCCATCACCATCTGCAAAACCCTGCTGCGCAACGGCTATGACGCCCATGTCATCAATGCGCCCGTGCAGGAACATCTTTTGAAGCACAGCAAACAGCTGGCTGTGGACATCGCCTGTGAGCCCGACCTCGAGACGCTTCTCAAGCTCTTCCCCGAAGCCCGCGTCGAGCCGGACCAGCGTGCCATCGCCCAGATGGAAAAAGACGGCGTGCTTTTCCGTTTCTATGCCCTGGAAGTGGAGGATGCCAGCCATCCCGAGCTTTCCCTGCTGCGCATCACCCCCACCATGGCCAGCATGATGGATCCCCAGGAGCGCCTGCAGCTGCGCATGACCGGCTTCGGCAGCCCGGCCCCCACCGGCGATGTCTATGACGGCTTCATGGACGTCAAGGGCGGCCTCATCCAGCTCACCGGCCTGCCGGACGAGACCCTGCGCCACAACTACCTGCTGGCCATCCGCGCCCTGCGCTTCGCCGCCAACTTCGACATCCCCATCGAGCCCAACACCTGGCTGGCCATCGTGCGCTCGTCCACCCGCGTGCTGGACTACGTGCCCGCCGCCGACATCATGGACGAATGGCGCAAGGTGGCCGCCGAGTCCATGTACCGCTTCGTGAAGCTCATGTTCGATGCCCACATCCTCCAGGGCCTCATCCCCGAAGTGGCGGCCCTGGCCTGCATCCGCCAGCGCCGCAACGATGACGAGGACACCGAGGAGACGGTCTTCGACCATACCCTGGAGTGCATGCGCCACTACCCCGAGGAAGGCTTCCACTATGACTGGCTGGGCACCATGGCCATGCTCTTCCATGATGTGGGCAAGCTCTTCACCGGCGAATACTTCGACGGCCAGTGGACCTTCTACCAGCACCACCGCGTGGGCGCCAAGGTCACCCGCAAGATCCTGCGCCGCCTGCACTTCAGCCCCGAGGACATCGACCTGCTCTGCCATCTGGTGCGCTACCACATGCGCTTCCACTTCATGCTCACGGACCGCGGCATCCGCCGTTTCAAGGCCCTGGACGAGTACCCGCGCCTCATCGCCATGTCCCGTGCCGACATCCAGGCCCGCGACGGCAGCTACACCTACTTCAACCACAACATGAAGTACCTGGAGCGTGCCGAGACCCCCGAACAGATGCTGGAGCCCCTGCTCAACGGCAACGAGATCATGAGCGAGACCAGGCTGGCCCCCGGCCCGCTGGTGGGCGTCATCCGCGATGCCCTGCTCCAGGCCCAGATCGCGGGCGAAGTCACGGACCGCGCCTCGGCCCTGCACTTCGTGTGCGAGTACGCCCGCAAGTCCGTGGGCTAGACGCGCTCCCGCGTCCTGCGGCGCCCGCCCGCAAACGGGCCGCCCCGGCAAGACCATCCAGGGAGAGGAAGCACGGCGCCCTGCCGTCTCCCTCTCCCTCTCGTATTCCCGCGCCGGCATGTCTCCGGCAGGCGGCCGCGCCGGGCACGGGGCCCCGTCGTCCCGCCGCCCTGCCTGTCCCTCCAACCCACGGCCGAGCCCTGCCGTGGCATCCCCGAAGACCATGATCAACCTCCTCGACTATACCCTGCCCGAACTCACCGACTGGATGCAGAACGAGCTGGGCGAGCCCAAGTTCCGGGCCGTCCAGGTCTGGCAATGGATCTGGCAGAAGATGGCCCGCGATTTCGACGCCATGACCAATGTCTCCAAAGCCTGCCGGGAACGTCTGGCCCAGTGCGCCGAGATCCGCTGGCCCGAGATCGTCACCGTGGAACAGAGCAGCGACGATACCACCAAGTTCCTGCTCCGTCTCCAGGACGGCGCCGAAGTGGAGACCGTGCTCATCCCCAGCGACTCCCGCGAAGGCGTGCGCCGCTGGACCCAGTGCCTCTCCTCGCAGGTGGGCTGCGCCATGGCCTGCACCTTCTGCAGCACCGGCACCATGGGCTTCGAACGCAACATGAGCATGGGCGAGATCCTGGGCCAGATCCTGGTGGCCCGCGAGCATCTGGGCGATACCCGTCCCGACTGGCCCGTGCTGCGCAACCTGGTCTTCATGGGCATGGGCGAGCCCCTGCTCAACCTCAAGAACGTCATGCGCGCCCTGGAGAGCCTCAACAACGACAAGGGCCTGAACTTCTCGCCCCGCCGCATCACGGTCTCCACCTGCGGCATCGAGAAGGGCCTGCGCGAACTGGGCGAAAGCGGCCTGGCCTATCTGGCCGTGTCCCTGCACGCCCCCACCCAGGAGCTGCGCGCCCGCATCATGCCCAAGGCCGCCCGCTGGCCCCTCGAAGACCTGCTCCAGGCCCTCAAGTCCTATCCGCTCAAGACCCGCGAGCGCATCACCTTCGAATACCTGCTGCTGGGCGGCGTCAACGACGGCCTGGAACAGGCCCGGCAGCTGGCCCGTGTGGTCAGCGACGTCAAGGGCAAACTCAACCTCATCGTCTACAACCCCTCCGAAGGCGATCCCTACAAGGCCCCCTCGCCGGAACGTGTGCTGGCCTTCGAGCAGTACCTCTGGGACCGCAACATCACGGCCATCATCCGCAAGAGCAAGGGACAGGACATCAAGGCCGCCTGTGGCCAGCTCAAGGCCGCCCGCCAGAACGAGGCCGGGGAACAGGCTTAGGCGGAAAGCGTTTTCCGGGGGAAGGAGGCCCTTTGCTCGCGCCCCTGGGACCTCCTTCCCCCGTCCCCCCATCCTCCCCAGACGCGCTTCCTTCCGGGGCGGGCAAAAAGAACACCGGTCCCGGGCATCGGCGACGGCCCGGCGAAGACCGTCCCCAGGCTCTTGCCGTGCCTCTCCGGGCGCTGAAAACAGATGTCCGAATGGACTGGGCCAGATAACGCAAAAAGACGCCCTGAGGGCGTCTTTTTGCGTTATCTGGAACCATGAGTGTTGTGCTCTGGGCGTATCGCCGGGCATGGCCGGCGAGCTCACGCGCGGGCCCGGCGGCCCGTGCCCCGGCGACGGTCCCACCAGAGACCGCGGCGGGCCAGACGGACGAGCACCAGCAGCGCCCAGAGCAGGGCACAGCCCAGATGGCAGTGCTTGATGAGGGTATAGACGGGCCCGTAGAAGGAAAAATCCTGGAAGTTGTGCAGGATCAGGCCCAGACCGGAGAGCATGAGCAGGGCCAGCAGGACCAGGCGCAGCATGCCGAAGGGGGTCAGGCTGTAGCTGCGCGTCCCCCTGAGCAGCCAGACGATGGCCGCATAGCTGGTCAGGCAGAGCATGGCCGCCGCCGCCCAGTAATGGGCCACCGTGCCCGAATAGGCCGCGGGCCGCAGCCAGGGGAAAAGGCCCTCGGCATAGCGGTAGATCACGGGCAGGTGCGCGAAACCGCTGACCACAGCCCAGACCACGCTGATCCGCCACAGCAGACGGAACAGGAAACCGAACAGCGGACGGCGCTCAGTCTTCATCCTTGTCCCTCCAGTGGTCGCGCAGCAGACGCAGGCCGGCCAGGGCGGCCCCGGCCAGCGGTGCGGCCAGCACGGTGCCCACGAGCCTGTTCTCGCGTTCCAGACTGGCCCCGGCCGGGCGCAGGCTGGGCCGTCCGGCGGAGACAAGCCCCTGCCGCAGCAGGGAGGCCTCGATATCCCGGAAGGGGACGGACGAGACATAGATCAGGCAGGTGCCGCCGTTCTCCTGCAGGCCGAAAAGATCGCCGTGCCGTTCCTCCGCCATGCGGCGGGCCAGGGCCGTCATCTCCGCATGGGGGCCGAAATGCTGGGCGCCGTGCGGGCAGGCCGCCACGCAGAGCGGGGGCCGGCCGTCGCTGATGATGTCTTCGCAAAAATCGCACTTGAAGGTCTGGCCATAGCCCAGATAGCCGGGCGCCAGGTGCAGGTACGGCCCCACCCCGGCCTGGAGGCGCGGGATATGCCACGGACAGACGGCGATGCACTGGCTGTCGCCGAAGCACAGCGAGGTCTCCGTATAGACGGCGCCCGTGGGACGCTGCCGGGCGGCCCCCAGGGGACACAGGCTGACACAGGGCGGGTTGAGGCATTGCAGGCAGCGGCGGGGCATGAAGATCCGGCGCTCGCCCCGGGCCGTCTGCACGGTGCAGGATTGCAGGTACAGCCAGTTGTAGGGGGTCAGGCGGTCCGTGACGCTGCGCCGCCCCCACCAGTCGGACTTCCTGTCCCGGCCCCAGCGCGAGACCGGGATGGGCGACACCGGCTGGGGCACCCGGGCGGCCGTCCGCTCATGGCAGGCCCGCACACAGGCCCCGCAGCCCGTACAGGCATCCACGTCCACGACCACAGCAAGGCAATCCTCCACACCGGCCGCCTGTGCCGGGGCCGCAGCTCCCCACGCCGGGAGCATCCCCAGCCCCAGGCCGGCACCTGCCAGTGATTTGAGAAAGCCGCGTCGTTCCATGTTCAGGCCTCCTGGCGCTGCTCCTTCTCAAAGGCCGGCGGCGGCCGCCAGTACCAGAACAGTGCCAGCAGGGGCAGCAGCCCGGCCAGTTCCGCCACTTCGCGCGGCAGGCCCAAAACCATGCCCAGCGACCACCACAGGCCCACGGCCACGGCGATGGCGGCCAGCATCAGCAGCCACTGTCCCGGGCTCATGGGGCGGGCCACCCACTGGAAATACCCCACGGTGAGGATGGCCACCCAGACCTTGGTGGCGGTCAGGGAAAGCGCGGCCCCTTCCAGCGGCATGGGCTCGATGATGGTCAGGCAGCAAACGATGTTGACCACCAGCCCGCTCAGATAGAAGAAGAGCAGCAGGGTATGCTTCCTCATGCCGATCATGGCGTAGGCGGCCAGGTTGTGCAGGAAGGCCGTGGCCAGGCAGGGCGTCAGCAGGCGCTGGGCCGTGGCGGCCATCTCGTAGCCCGGGCCGTAGATGGTGGGCAGGAAGCGGTCGCTCTCCACGCAGATCAGGAAGATCAGCGGCAGGGAGGCCGCCCAGAGCGAGCGGGCCGTCTGCCCCGCCAGCTGGCGGAACGCGGCCCTGTCCTGCGCCCAGTAGCGGGCCAGCAGGGGGAAGATGACCTTGCCGAGCAGCGCGCTGGAGACCAGCACGGACAGGCCCTCCACGGTCTCCCAGGCCACGTTGTAGCCGCCCACGGCGGCGTCGCCGCCGTAGTTCTTGAGGAAGAAGACGTTGATCTTGTTGTAGAACATGGCGCAGGCGGCCATGATGGTGAAGATGAAACCGCTCTTCATCTTCACGGCCAGGTCCCGCACGTTGTCGTAACCAAAACCCACGAAGGGGTTGCGCCCCAGGGCACGGAAGGCGAAGCCCGTGCAGAGGACGGATTCGATGAGCTTGTAGAGGGCGATGAAGATCAGGGGCGCCCCGGCCACCACGCAGACGATGCCGTAGCCTATGCCCAGCAGTGCCGAAGGCACGCGGATGCGCATCTCCACGTCCTGCCGTCCGCGGGCCTGGCAGAGGGCGAAGAAGGAATCCGTCACCCCGTCGAGGCCGAAACCGGTGGCGATGAACAGGACGATGAGCCGCAGCTCGAAGCTGTAGCCCAGCCAGCCCGTCACGAACCAGGTGACGACCAGGGCCAGCAGCATGAAACAGGTCTTGAGGCCCGTCACCTCGCCCAGCAGGGTCCGGGGGCGCTCCTCGCGGCGGGCGAAGGTGGACAGCAAAAAGTCGTTGAGCCCCACGTCCGAGACGGTCTTGACCAGATAGCCGCAGGAAAGGGCCACGGCGATCTGCCCCAGCATCTCGGGGCTGCGCCGTGCCAGCAGGATGGTGAAGATGGTCCAGGAAAGGTCCCTGGTCCACTGGGCCCCCAGGATGTACCCCAGCTGGCGCGGCAGGCTTTTCAGCTTCATGGGCTACTCGGCAGCGCCAAAGCGCACCAGCGCCTTGAAGCCGGGCTTGAGCTCAAGCTGGCTGTTGGGCACGGTCAGTTCCACCGTATAGTAGGAGGGCTGGGCCACGTCCATGTTGGTCGAGATCCACGAGATCTCCGTGATGGTGGCCGAGAACACCTTGTCGCCCAGCGAGGGGATCTCCACCCGGGCATGGCCGCCTTCCTTGATGCGGCCCAGGTCGCCTTCATAGACCGGCACCTGGATCAGCACGGGGTCCAGCTGGCCCACGGTCACGGGCGTGGCCTGGGCGGGCAGGAGCACATCGGGGTTGAGGTTGGGCATGAGCTGCAGCACATAGCCGTCGATGGGCGAGGTCAGCACCAGCTGGTCCGGCAGCATCTCGCCTTCCCGGATGGGCTGGCCGTAATAGCCTTCCAGTTCCTTCAGGCGGGCCCGGAAGCTCTCTTCGCTCTTCTTGATGGAGAGCTGGGTCAGTTCGATGCGGTGCTGCAGGGAGCGCACGTTTTCCTCCAGGCGTCCCAGGGCCTGGCGCGAGCCCAGACCGGACGCGGCCAGCTGGCTGGCGCGGTTGCGCTCGGCGCGGGTCTGCACCAGCTCGCGTTCCAGATCGAGGATCTGGCCGCGCAGGCTCTCGGTGGCGGCACCGGTGGTCACCTCGCGCTGCAGCACGCGCTCGGCCTCGTCCTGCAGATGATAGCGCACCAGCGGATCACCGGACTTGACGGCGTCACCGGGACGGACCAGCACCTCGTCGATGACGGCATTGAAGGGCAGGCGCACGTCACGCGTCACGGTGGCCACCACCTTGCCGGTGGCGGTGGTCTCCACGGCCATGGCCGGGACGGCCAGCAGCAGACAGGCCAGCAGGGCCCAGGATACGGTCAGTCTCTTCATTATTTTTCAATCTCCGTGGCAGGCAGGCCCAGGAAGCGCTCCTGCAAGAGGTTGGCGACATACATCCATTCCAGATTGGCCAGCTTGAGCTCCAGTTCGGCCTCCACCAGCTTGATGCGGCTCTGCACCATGGCCTCATGGGCGGAGGTCATGGCGGGCATGTCGCCCAGGCCGGTCTCGAAGGAGATGCGCGCTTCCTTGTAGCGCATCTCGGCCGTCTCGAAATGGACCTTGGCCAGACGCCGGTTGGTCTCGGCCAGGGCCACGCGCTGTTCGCACTGCAGCCAGGTGTTGGAATAGTCCGTGCGCTTGCGCGACAGCTCGTGGAACGCCTGGGCCTTCTTCATGCGGGCCGCCTGCACGCCGCGGTAACGGCGGTTCCAGTCGATGAGCGGGAAGTCGAAGGTCAGGCGCCAGAAATAGTCTTCCCGGCCGTCAGCGGGCTGATACTGGCCGGCGGGCGGGTTCTTGTCCACGCGGATGGTCATGTCGGGCACATATTCGGCCCAGGCCAGCATGATGTTGTAATCGCCCAGACGGATCTGGGAACGCAGCAGCAGGTTGTCCTCCGTGACCAGCCAGCGGTCTTCCCAGCGGTAATCCTTGCCGTTGAAGCCGCGCAGGATGTCGTTGGCGCTCTTGCTGTCGATGTTCAGGCGCTGCTGCGGCTCCACACCGGCCAGGATCTTGAGGCTGGTGCGTTCCATGACCTCTTCCATGGTCATGCGCTCGCTGGTCAGCTCCACTTCGCGCTCGTGCTGCTGGGCCAGGTTGAGGGACACGCCCTGCCGGCCGTCGGCCGACTCCAGCTGCTGCCAGTAGCGGGTCGTTTCCCTGGCCAGGGGGGCCACTTCCTTCTGGATGCGCAGGATCTCGCCCTTGGCTTCCAGGCGCAGATAGGACTGGGCCACGTTGTAGATGGCCTCGCCCACGGCCTTGCGGTGCGTGGAGATGGCCAGGTTCACAAGGATCTTCTGGGCCTGGTGGTTGAAATAGGATTCCAGGGGATTGGGGAATGCGGCGTAAAAGCCGATGCGGGGCACGACCTTGCCGTAATTGCTGGGCACGTCGTCGCGGCCCGAGTTGTAATAGGTCAGGGTATTGCCCACTTCCACGGTCATGCGCGGCTCGGGCAGGTATTTCCAGACAGCGTCGGTCAGGGCCAGGCGCTTGATCTCCAGTTCCACGGCGCTGTTGACCAGCAGGGGCGACTGCTGGATGGTCAGGAACACGCAATCCTCGAACGAGAATTTCTTGGCCGGGTCATAAAGGTTGGGGATGACGGCCTCGAGCTTGCTCTTGTTCTCCACCGGCACACCGGGCACGTTTTCCAGCCAGTGCTTGGCGGGCAGCTCCGGGGCATCCGACCCGGCTTTCTGCGACGCGCATCCCGAAAGTGCCAGCCCGGCGCACAAGGCCGTCACGGCCAGTCCCTGTTTCCAGCGAACCATTTTTTTCGTCATGGTCATTCCCTTGCGAAAAACATTAGGCACCGGCGCCTTCCTGCGGCCGGACGTCCTTTTCGAATTCCATCTGGTGCAATGTCAGCAGCACCCGGCCGTCCGCATCGACGACCTGGGCGTCATAGCGCTGCAGGCGGTCATCATCCCAGCCGCGCCGCAACTGGAGGCGCCAGGGCATCAGGGCGCCGCACAGCAGCGCGGCATCCGCGAAACGGATGAAACCGATGCCGCTCAGGCGCCATTCCTGCGGCCAGAGCGTCCCCCCTTCCGGGGCCCCCGCCCGGGGGACGGTCTCTTCCATGATGCGGCAGGCAGCCTGCACAATGGCATCCACAGCGGCCAGCAAGCTACAATAGCCGGATTTTCCAGCAGGGGCAATGCCTTGCGCCGCGCCGTCGAACCTGCCTTGCCACATGTCCGGGCCTGCCGGAGCCAGGTGCTCCAGCAAGCGCCAGCCTTCCGCCATGCCGCAGTCCGCATAGAAGCCGTCCAGCGGCAGGTCGGGGCCCGTGGCCGCCATCTCTCCGGGCCACAGGGGCGGCAGGCTCCCCGCCGCGGCGGCCAGGAAGACCATGCCCCGCGCCAGGGGGGAAAAATGGTTGATGCGCCGCAGATTGGGAGCCAGGTCACGGCTGTGCAGGCGCACGCGGCACATGCGCGTCATCACGCCGTCCTGCAGCAGCCAGGACTGGGAACGTGCCGAGATGCGGCACTCACGGGTCACGCCCCGGGGCAGGGGCAGGGGCGCCGCGAAGCGCAGGTCGGAAAAGCCGGTGGCTTCCAGCCAGGGCAGCTGCAGGCGGCCGCTCTCCAGCATGGTCTGCAAGATCTCGCTCAGGGGCAGCCAGGGCCGCCCGTCCGGCGGCAGGGCGCCATGCCCGGCCAGGCGCGGATCGGCATAACGGGAAAACTGGGCACAGGCCAGCATCTGCCGGGACGAGGGCCGGGCGGCTTCGGGCCAGGGCATGGCCTCGTGCGCCACGGCGGCGGAAAAGACCCGCGGGAACAGGTCCGGCCGCTCCAGCCACTGCCAGTCACGGACAGGCGCACCGGCCGGGGCACGCCGCCAGAGCACCCTGTCGGACGTCCCGTGCGTCAGGGCCCTGGCCAGCAGGTCCCCCAGTTCGCGCGGGATGGGGGGACGGCCGCCGTCGTCCACGCAGACCACCCGCCAGGGCAGGTCCAGCTCGCGGGCGGCCGCCTCGCCGGCCTCCTGCCAGGGGGCGGCATGGGCCGCGCCACCGGCATGCAGCCAGCGCAGGGCATACACATAGCGCACCCCGCAGGCCCTGGCCGAACGGCACAGCGCCTCCATCGCGTCAGCGGGCAGGTCCCCGCCGGCGGGCGCGCACAGCAGGATGCCGTCCAGGCGCCCGCAGGCCCGGTGCACCGCCTCGGGCAGGGCCGTGAAAGAGGTCAGGGCGGGCAGGCCGTACAGATGGCCGCCCAGTTTCTCCAGCGGCAGGCAGGCCTCCAGCGCGGCCTCGGGCAGGGCAAAGGTCATGCCCAGGGGCGCCAGCGAACCCAGCAGCTCGGCCAGGGGCAGGCGATGGGCCTCGGGCCCCCAGACCGCCACCACGTCACCGGCATGGGCGCCCATGCCGCGGGCCGCCGGGTCCAGGGCCAGGGGCAGCGGCTGCCCGTCCTCGTCGCAGCAGCCCAGGTCGAAGCAGCACAGGGGCGGCAGATCCTCCCCGGAGCCGTGCCGCGGCGCGCTCAGGGGCGCGGCCTCTCCGGGCGCTTCCTCCGCCGGGGCAAGGCTGGCCAGGACCCGCAGCAGATCGCCCACGGTGGCCACATGCAGCAGGGCCTCGAAATCCACGGTGATGCCCAGGGCCTCCTCCACTTCCTGCACGATGAGCGGGAAGCGGCTGGAGCGCAGGGCCAGGTCGTAGCGCAGATCCATCTCCGGCTTCAGGGAGGCCGCCTCACGGCCGCAGGCGGCGGCCAGGATACCCATCACCGTGCGGGCGGCCTCGGGCAGCTCGTCCCGGGCGGGGGCGGACGCCGCCGGGGCGGCGGGGACCTCGGGCGCGGCCGCCGGAGCGGGGGCCGCGTCCAGCCAGCGCTGGCGGTGGCGGGCCACGCCGTCATGCGTCAGGTGCCCGAGGGCATAGAGGCGCGCGCAGGTCTGGCGCATGCCTTCGGCCTCCTTGCCCTTGCGGCCGGCGGCCAGGCACAGGGCCTGCGGCTCGATGTCGTTCACCAGGCCGCACAGGGTATCCTGCGGGCCCATCTCCACGAAATGCCGGATGCCGTCGCGCTGCCACATGGCCTGCACGCATTCCACCCAGCGCACGGAATTCTCGTCCAGGTCGCCGATGTGTTCGCAGATGCCGGGCTGGTCGTCGGGATAGGGGCGCGTGGTGATGCAGCTGAGCAGGGGGATCTGCGGCGCCTGCATGGCCAGGGCGTTGAGGCGGCGCAGGGACATGTCGCGCAGCACGCGCATGCTGGGATGGTGGAACGCCAGGCTCACGTTGAGCATGATGGCCGGGATGCGGCGCTTGCGCAGGCTCTTGCGGGCCTCCAGCAACACGTCGCGGGGGCCGCTGATGATGAACTGGCGCGGGGAATTGTAATTGGAGACGTAGAGCTGGGGCCAGGTCCTGCGGGCCTCCTCGATGACCGAGGCCTCGGCGGGCACGGCCATCATGCCGGTCTCGCGGGTGGCGCGGGCCTCCAGTTCGGCCATGTGGGTGGAGCGGGTGTCCAGGATGTACCAGGCCACTTCCGGCTCGTAGACGCCGGCCAGGCACAGGGCGATGAGCTCGCCCAGGCTGTGCCCGCAGATGAGGGAGGGCCGCAGCCCCAGCGAGGCCAGATGGCTCCACTGGGCATATTCCAGCAGGAAAAGGTAGGGCTGCTGCCAGCGGGTCAGGCCGATCTTTTCCACATCGGTCTCGTCCAGCAGGGCCAGCACGTCCCAGTCGGCGGCGCGGGCGATGCGGTCCATGGCGGCCCGGGCCGCCGGGAAGTGGTCGTAGAGCTCGCGGCCCATGCCGGGCCATACGGCCCCCTGGCCGCAGCACATGACGGCCAGCGGCGGCACGTCGCCCTGCGGCTGCAGCCAGATGCCCCGCTGCCCCATGACGTCGAGGGCCGCGGCATCGGGACGGGCCCCGAGGGCCAGCAGTTCCTGGCGCCAGGCAGGCACCAGGGACCCGGCATGCCAGATGCTCCCGCCATGCGGCAGATCGGCGAAGCGCACGCCGTCGCAGGCGATCTCCCCGTCCCCGGGCTCACAGGACGGCGCGGGCGTGCCGGGCACGTCCACCACGGCCGCTTCCGCCTCGGGGGCCGCCGCCTCGTCCCTGCGGGCCAGCAGCATGCCTTCCCAGGGGCCTTCGGCACGGGGCTGGAGGAGCAGCACGGGGCGGCCTTCCGCGGCCAGCCGGGCCAGATCGGCGGGACCGGGGACGGCCGGGAGGACCTCGGGCTCAAGGCCGGGCCGGAGAGCGGCGGCCAGAGGACGGAGCATGTCCAGCGCGGCGGCTGTGGCCTGTTCGCTTCCGGCGGGACTGAGGACGAGACGGGGCGCCCGGCCCCGGAGCGGGGGCAGGCACAGAGCTTCTTGGAGGAGCAGGCGGCAGGAGGCGCCGCTGTCGGCGTCCCCGTGGCCGGGAAGGGGCCAGAGTTCGAGAGCCGCAGACGCTCCGCACGATTCGGGTCGTTGCATCACAGGATACCGGGAATACCGCCACCGGCGGGTAGGGGACCCGGAGGGGGTCCGGTATGTACAGCCCGCTGCCCAGGGGAGCCGCGGCCATGCTATCACAATGTAAAAGCAAATTTTAGGCCATCTTGGGCCTCTTGTCCAGCCCGCGCCGCCCGGGCGCCTTTCCCGCTTGCCTTGGTGCGCCTCTTGGGATATGGTGAGCCGTTAAAAACAATTTCTGCGGGCAGTTTGCCCGGAACGTTTACTGTACGTCACCTGTAACGTACGGTTTTTATACTATATCTGAGAGGATCCGGAATGAAAGAAAACCACTCCAGCCAGAACGCCCAGGAGAGCGGCACCAGCAGTTTCACACGGTTACGCTCCAAACTGTCGTTTGAGCGCATGGTGGAAATGGGTGCCAAGATGGGCATGGAAAACCCGCTCTTCCTGTGTCACGAGCGGGCGGCTAAGGCCACCACTGTGATCAATGGCAAGGAGTACATCAACTTCTCCACCTACGATTATCTGGACCTCAATACCCACCCCGAGATCACCGAGGCCGTCACCGAGGCCGCCAGGGTCTTCGGCAGCTCCGCCGGCGCCAGCCGCCTGGTGGGCGGCGAACGTCCGCCCCACCGCCAGCTCGAACGCGCCCTGGCCGACTTCTACGGCGTCGAGGACTGCATCGCCTATGTGAGCGGCCACGCCACCAACGTCTCCACCCTGGGCTTCCTCTTCGGCCACCGCGACGCCATCTTCTATGACGGCCTTGCCCACAACTCCCTGATGCAGGGCGCCCGGCTTTCCGGCGCCGACCGCTACTCCTACGAGCACAACGACTGCGATGCCCTGGAGAAGATGCTCAAGGAACACCGCGGCAAGCACAAGCGCGCCTGCATCGTCACCGAAGGCCTGTTCAGCATGGACGGCAACATCCCCGACCTGCCGCGCATCATCGAGCTGAAGAAGAAATACGACTGCATGCTGCTGGTGGACGAGGCCCACTCCTTCGGCGTGCTGGGCGCCACCGGCCGCGGCGTGCACGAATACTTCGGCATCGACCCCAGCGAAGTGGACATGTGGATGAGCACCCTCAGCAAGGCCATGTGCGGGTGCGGCGGTTTCATCGCCGGCCGCAAGGAGCTGGTGGAATACCTCAAGTACGGTTCCCCGGGCTTCGTCTTCAGCGTGGGCATGCCCCCCATCGTGGCCGCCGCCTGCCACAAGGCCCTGGAACTCATGCAGCGCGAGCCCGAGCGCGTGCACAAGCTCCAGAGCATCTCCCAGTACTTCCTGAACTACGCCCAGGAAAAGGGCCTGGATACCGGCGCCGCCCAGGGCTACGCCATCGTGCCCATCATGGTGGGCGACTCCATGGTCAGCGGCTTCCTGGCCACCCGCCTTTTCGCCCGCGGCATCTATGTGATGCCCATCACCTTCCCCGCCGTGAAGGAAGGCGCCGCCCGCCTGCGCTTCTTCCTTTCCGCCTCCCACACGGAAGAACAGATCCGCAAGACCATCGACACCGTGGTCGAAGAGATCCCCGTGGCCCGGGAGATCGTGGAGAAATTCCGCCGCGAGCACCAGGACGACCAGAACGCCTAGTCTGTCGCGCAGCACGAGGCCGGGCACCCTGCCCGGCCTTTTTTTTCTTCCCCAACATCCTGCCCATCCGAGGTCCCTATGCTGTCCCCCCGTATGGCCTATGTCCTGCTCTGGTTCCCCCTCTCCTCCGAGACCTTCGTCTTCCGCGAGATCCAGCAGCTGGTCCGGCGCGGCATGGATATCCGCGTCTATACCATGTACGGCGAAAAGCTGCGCGGTTGCAGCGACGAGATGAAGAACTACGCCGGGCCCGTCAAACGCTTCGGCGCCGGGGCGACCCTGCGCCTGCTCAAGGCCTTCTGGCGCGCCTGGAAGCGCGACCGCGAGACCGTCAAGACCCTGCTGCGCCGGGGCCTGTTCCGCAAGATGCGCAATCTGGAAGCCTATGCCGAGAACCTCTGGTGCTTCCTGGCCGGTTTCCTGCTGGCCGAAGAGGCCCGGCGTGACGGCATCGAGCTTTTGCACTCCTCCTGGGGCAACGGTCCCGCCACCGCCGTCTGGGTGGCCTCGCGCCTGTCGGGCATCCCCTTCGCCTTCACCGGCCGCGCGGGCGACATCTATCCGCAGGACGGCATCCTGGCCGAAAAATCCCGCGACGCCCTCTTCATCCGCACCAACAACATGGCCAACAGGCCCTGGCTCCAGAGCTTCTGCCCCGCCGGACAGAAGGACAAGGTGCACGTCATCTACAACGGCCTGACCCTGGGCCGCCGCGTGGACTGCCGCGCCCCCTTCCAGAAGCCCTACCGCCTGCTGGCCATCGGCCGCTTTGCCCGCACCAAGGGCTTCCCCGAGCTGCTCACGGCCGTGGCCCGTCTGCGTGACGACGGCTTCCCCGTGCGCCTGACCCTGGTGGGCGACGGCAGCTGGAAGCGCAAGCTGGTGGAGATGCGCAAGCGCCTGCATCTGGAAGATCTGGTGGACATGCCCGGCTTCGTGCCCAATGACCGCATCCGTACCTTCATGGAAGAACACGACATGCTGGTGGTGCCCAGCGTGGTGCACACCAACGGCGACCGCGACGGCATCCCCAATGTCATCATGGAGGCCCTTTCCTGCGGCATGCCCGTGGTGGCCACCGATGTCTGCGGCGTGAGCGAGGTCATCCGTGACGGCGAGACCGGCTACCTCATCCCCCAGCGCGACCCCGCCGCCCTGGCCGATGCCGTCCGCCGCATGCTCTCCGACCGCGAGGCGGCCCTGCGCATGGCCCGGGCCGGGCGCGAGCTGGTCTTCCGCATGTTCGATACCGAGACCAACATCGCGGCCCTGCAGGAGCTCTACTGCCGGCAGTACACGCAGTGGCGCACCACGCACGGCCCGGGCGTTTAGGGAGGGATCAGCCGAGCCGGAAGGGGCCCTGCCGCCGTGCGGGAGGCCCTTCCCCGGCCCCGTCGGTCCCCCAGCGCGTTTTTTGCCGGATGCCCTGCCGGGGCGTCCCCTCCTGCGGCGGTCCCGGCCGCCGGGAGACGGGCCCCGACGCGGGGCTGTACTCCCCGGGCAAAGGCCGTGTCCCCAGCCCGGCGGCATCGCATGACAGGCCCCGCAGGGATGCCTGCCGCTGCCGGACGCCGCCCGTCGTCTTTCCGGCCACCCCGGCCGGACGCCTGGCGCGGGAGCAGGCGCTCCCCCTGCCGGGGGCGCACGCGGCTCCCCTGTTTCCCGCTCCGTGACGGCCTGCCTGACGGAGCCCTTTCCCGACACCTGCAACCGGCGGCCGGCGGCCTGACCCTCCGGTACGCCCTGTGGATATGCCATGTGCGGAATAGCCGGTATCTGCCGTCTTGACGGCCAGCCCCTGAACGAGGACGCCCGGGCCCATGTCCGGGCCATGACCGACGTCATCACCTACCGCGGCCCCGACGGCAGCGGCATCTGGCAGGAAGGGCCCGTCTGCCTGGGGCACCGCCGCCTGTCCATCATCGACCTTTCCGGCGGCAGCCAGCCCATGCAGGACGTGGACGGCGAGCTCTGCATCGTCTTCAACGGCGAGATCTACAATTTCGCCGAGCTCCGGCAGGAGCTGCTGCAGGCGGGCGCCCGCTTCCACAGCAGCCATTCCGACACGGAGGTCATCCTCCAGGCCTACCGCGTCTGGGGCACGGACTGCCTCCAGCGCTTCGACGGCATGTTCGCCTTCGCCCTCTGGGACGCCCCCCGCCGCCGTCTGTTCTGCGCCCGTGACCGCTTCGGCAAAAAGCCCTTCTTCTACACCCTGCAGCAGGGCAGCCTGTTCTTCGGCTCGGAGCTCAACTGCCTGGCCGCCGTGCCGGGGCTGGAGCTCACCCTCGATCCGCAGGCCGTCATGCGTTACCTGGCCTACGAATATGTGCCCACCCCGGACACCATGTACCGCGAGGCCAAAAGCCTGCCGCCCTCGCACTGGCTGCTGGTGGAGGACGGACGCCTGAGCATCCGCCGCTACTGGGACCTGCCCCCGGCCGATGAGTCCGACCGCCGCTCCGAGGCCGACATCTGCGCCGACGTGCACGAGCTGCTCACCCGTGCCGTGGCCCGCCGCATGGTCAGTGACGTGCCCCTGGGGGTCTTCCTCTCCGGCGGCATCGACTCGTCCATCGTGGCCGGTCTCATGGCCCGGCAGTCTGCCACGCCCATCAAGACCTTTTCCATCGGCTTCACCGAGGCCAGCTACGACGAGAGCCGCTACGCCCGCGTGGTGGCCCGGCGCTGGAGCACCGACCATCACGAGCGCGTGCTCTCGGCCGAAGACTGCGCCGAGCATCTGCCGGACATCATCAGCCGCATGGACGTGCCCATGGCCGACGCCTCGGTGGCGCCCACCTGGCTGCTTTCGGGCGTGACCCGCGAAAAAGTCACCGTGGCCCTGGGCGGCGACGGTGCCGACGAGCTCTGGGCCGGGTACGAGCATTACATCGCCTTCAAAATCGCCGAATGGTACAACGCCCTCCCCGGCATCGTGCGCCGCGGCGTCATCGAACCCCTGACCCGGCTCCTGCCCGCCTCGGCCGGCTACATCAATCCCCGTCTGGCGGTGGAGACCTTCTTGCGCGGCGCCCACGCCCCGGCCTGGGAACGGGTGCAGACCCTGCTCACCTCCTTCACGCCCGAGATGCAGGCCGAACTGCTGGCCCGGCCCGACCGCGACTTCCTGCGCCGCGAGAACCTCTTCGCGCCCACGCGGGAACAGTTCGAGCACTGGCCCGCCGGTCCCTCGCCCCTGGCGCGGGCCTTCCACGTCTATGCCCGCCAGTACATGCTGGACGACATCCTGGTCAAGGTGGACCGCTGCTCCATGCTCCACTCGCTGGAAGTGCGCGCGCCTTTCCTGGACAAGGATTTTGCCGAATATGTGGCCCGCCTGCCCATCCGGCACAAGCTGCACGGTTTCCAGCGCAAATACCTGCTCAAGAAGGCCTTCACCGATGTGCTGCCGCCCGAGATCCTGCACCGCAACAAGCGCGGCTTCCAGATCCCCGTGGCGGCCTGGCTGCGCGGGCGCATGCGGCCGCTCATGGAAGAGCTCTTCGCTCCCGATCGCCTGCGTGCCCAGGGCCTGTTCCGGCCCGAGGCCGTGCGCTCCCTGGTGGACGCCCACTGCTCCGGCAAGGCCGACCTGCGCAAGCCGCTCTGGACGCTGCTCGTGCTCCAGCTCTGGCTGCGCGCCCGGGGGATGTAACGGGGGGTGTACCCGCTGAAGATATGGGCCCGGTACGGCAGGCCCGCCTGCCGGGATGGACGAGGGGGCGGAGGAACTTTTCCTGGCGGAAAAAAGTTCCCCCGCCCCCTCGCGCTCCCCCACCCCTTCAAAAACCGCTCATAAGGGGTGGGAAAACAGACAAGAGCAAGCCGCAGGCCCGGGAAAGAATCCGGTAGGATGGATGACATTCGGACCGGCCAATATAAAAACGACAGGGGCAGGCCCAAGCCCGCCCCTGGATGTGGATCGGAAAAGAAGGGATGCGTGGAGAAGGCAGAGGGACGCACAGCGCTGCGTCCAGAAGCCGGCGACAGGGCGCCTGCTGGTGCCGGCGGCTCACGCCTTCACATAGCTGCTGAGGCCCCGGTGGATCTCCCGGGCCTCATCCGTGAACAGGGCATCAAGACCGTCCACGCCCTTGGTCTTGAAGCCTGCCAGACCGGTGTTCAGGCGCTGCATCTCCAGATTGCCGCCGTTGATGGCCACCTGCTGGAAGATCTGCTGATCCATGCGGCTGCGCGGCGCATCGAAGGGCGGCAGCAGGCCGCCGTTCTCGTGCATCTGCAGGGCCAGGGTCTTGCAGGCCACGTCCATCTGCCCGGTGCGGTCCTTGCCGCTCTTGCAGTTGAACAGCGGCATCATGCCCATGATGTGCCCCAGCATGGCCAGGCGCGCAGGCAGGCGATAGGGGTCGGCCCCGCTCATCCTGTAGCCCCTGGCGGCCCAGAGGGCGTGGATCTCGTAGCGCAGGGCCTGCACGTTCTGCCTGTCCCGGGCGGAGATGTCCGACCGGGCAAGATACGTCGCCACCATCCCGCCGAACATGTCGTCCCCGAAAAGCAGTGTCATGGCTTCCCTGTTGTACCGGTCGGACGTGCCCCAGCCGCCGATCAGGCCCTGGAGCCCGCCCTGCGCGCCGGTGTTCACGCCGAAATTGAAGGTGAGCACCTGCGGCCTGACCTTGACCGCCCTTCCCTGCCCGTCAGGCAGGACCACGTTCACCGTGCAGGTGCCGTCAGGCCCGCAGGCATCCTTCCACGAGGCGCACTGCTCGGCCAGATAGGTCTTTTCCGACGTGCCGAAGATCTCGCGCGGCACATCGGGCGTGACCAGGCTGGTGGAGAGCAGGGGCAGGTCGATGACGGCATCGGCATCCGCCGCCAGCCTGCGCTGGACGTCCGCCAGCTTCGGGGAGCTTTGCAGGGCCGCCGCGAAGATCTCTCTGGCGCGGGTGGCGTTGGCCGCCCTTCTGGCCGCGGGATCCTTGATGGAATAGGCGCTGTTGATGCCGTGCCGGATGCCCCGGAACAGGGTGCCGCCGCCCGCGGCTATCTCCGTGCGGGCCAGGTTCAGGGCATGATCGGGCCGGCCCCTGTCCTCGCAGGAGACGCCGTTGATGCCGTGCCGGGCCATCTCCCGGCCGATGGGGCCGGGCTGGCCGCCCACGGCCCCGATATGGCGGGCCGGCGTGATGGTGGAGGTGGCTGTCACGCCCGCGCCCCCGCGCCCCAGATATTGCAGGTCGCGCCGGATGACGCCCCAGTCCTGTTCGTTGAGCACCTGGATATGGGCCTCCTTGATCGCCTTGGCCAGCTTCCCCGCCGACAGGTCGGGCAGCAGCCGGTGCAGCTCCTTGCCCAGCTCTCCGGGGAGAGCGTTGAAGGTCTCCATCACGGCATCGGGGACGCGTTCCCCATCGGCCAGGCCCCGCAGCCCGGGCGGATCGGCCATCTTGTCCTGCATGGCCGCCATCAGCCTGTTGAGGTCCCGGGCCCGTTCCGCCAGGCGCATGCCCGTGCCCGAAGCGGGATCCAGACTGCCCAGCTCCTTATCGGTCTGGCGCACATGCTCCCCGATGACCCGCTCGCAGGCGGCATAGATCTGCCGGAAGGCAAGGCGCACGTTCCCGGCCGTGAAGGGGCTCTGCGCCTTCTGGGCGGCCATGATGTCCCGCTTGGTATCCAGCTGTGCCCTGAGCCCTTCCAGACAATGGAGCACCCCGGCCACGCCCTCCGCGCCTGCGGGCAGGCTTGCCTGGAAGGTGTCCAGATCCCCGCGCATGGCGTCCACCGCCCAGGAGACCGAGGCAAGCTCCCGCTCGGCCTCCGCAACGGCCTGCTGCCCCCAGGAATCGTTCCCCACCAGACGCACGCCCCGGCTCACGAGGCTGACGAAATAGTCGGGATCCACACCGGCCCGGCCCAGCTCCGCCATGAGCTCCGGCCGGAGGGCCCGCCGCCCCGTGGCCACCATGCCGCGCCCCAGACAGGCAAGATTGCGCTCCGCGGCCGCATCCAGAAGCCTGGACAGGTTGGCGCCGGTAAAGGCCCTGCCCTCCAGGGACTTCCTGCCGATGTACTGGTTGAACAAACGCGTGCCCTCGGCCTTGCCGCAATAGGCGCAGACGCTGTCGCGCACGCGCTCGGCCGCGGCCCTGTTCCCGGCCTTTTCCTGGCTGCGTTGCGACCACTGCCAGAAGCGGGCCCTGACGGTCGTCGTCTGGAGCCTGTCCGTGCCCTGCTCGAGGCGGACGAAGCTGCCCCGGGCCTGGCTCAGATGGCGCAGGTTGGCTATGGAATCGATAGGCATGGCTCCCTCCTAGACCTTCACATAAAAGGGCTGCTCGCTCTCCATCACGGTGTCGCCCAGGGTCGCGCAGCGCTGCGTCCAGAAGTCCAGCGACAGGGCGAAGGATTGCAGGAAGGCATCCAGTTTGTCCGCCGTGGCCTGCTCGGGCAGCCACATCTGCTGCAACAGCACGGTGTCGCTCTCCGGGGCCAGGGTGATGGTGGCGCCCTGGGTATCCTGCCACATGAGGTTGGCGGTGAGCAGGGCCCGCAGCTCCCGCAGGGCCACTTCCTCATCCCCGGAAAGCGCGCCTATGCTGCCGAAGGCGATGAACGTGCCCTGCCCCTCGTCGAAACGCAGGTGCACCACATGGTCGTCGGCCGATGCCAGGGCGCAGTAATTGTCCTCATCGAGCTGCAGGGGTCCGATCTCCTGCTGGCGGGCAAATTCTTCCAGAAGCGTGTTGGCGGTCTCGCGGCTTATCATGATGCCTCCTTGGCAGAGGGCTAAAAAAGTTCAGGGCATATCTCCGGCCCGTCCGTGGCAGTGGCGGTGCCGCCAATAGCGTTGGCAGCGGACAGGAGGCATAGACGGATCAGCAAAAAAGGTGCCAGAGGACAGCGCGGCACGGCGTTAAGGACCGGCGCGCCCTCCCTGCCTGCGCAGGCAGAGCGCCCTCCCCCGCAGGCATGGTGAACGTCCGCACGCTCCCACGGCAGGAACACGGGGCATGGATACGCCGATTATCTCCCAGGGACACGAACTTTTCAATGTGCCTGTCTCCCGGTGCCCCTGCCCGCGTGACGGCCGCATGCGTCCGTCACGGTGCCCGGCAGGCAGTTCCCGGGCAGCGTTTCCGGCAGTCCGGCCCCCTGCCCGGAACATCCTGCGGCAGGGCCGCCGTCCGCTGCCCGGGGGCAGGCACGAAAAAAGCGAAGCCCCGGCAACGGAGCTTCGCATGTGCGGCCGCAGAAGGAGGAAAGGATCAGAGGTTGGCCCTGAAAAAGGCCTCGATCCTGTCAAAGGGGATGATGTCCACCCGGTCGTACAGATCCGTGTGCGAGGCCCCGGGCACGATCAGCAGTTCCTTGTTGTCCCCGTTGAGTTTTTTGAAGGCATCCTCGCTGAAGTAGCGGGAATGGGCCTTTTCCCCGTGGACCAGCAGGACCGCGCTGCGGATCTCGCCCGCATAGGCCAGCAGCGGCATGTTCAGGAAGGACAGGGCCGAGGTGGCGTTCCAGGCGCCGTTGGAATTGATGGAACGGGGATGGAAGCCGCGCCCGGTCTTGTAATAGGCGAAATAATCCTTGACGAACTGCGGCTCGTCGCCCGTCAGGGCCTCGGGCAGGCCCGCGGCGGAGGGCGCGATGCTGCCGGAGCGTGCGTCCCGGGTGCGCTGCGCGTTCAGCTGCTGCCGGAGGGCGTAGCGGGCATCGGCGTCCATGCTGTCGAAATAGCCGTTGGCCGTGACGCGGCTCATGTCGTACATGGTGACGGCCACGGTGGCCTTGATGCGGGTGTCCATGGCGGCGGCGTTCAGGCCCATGCCGCCAAAGCCGCAGATGCCGATGATGCCGATGCGCTCCGCATCCACCGCGTCCAGCGTGGTGAGGAAGTCCACCGCAGCGCTGAAGTCCTCGGTATTGATGTCGGGCGAGGCCACATGGCGCGGCTCGCCGCTGCTCTCGCCCGTATAGGAGGGGTCGAAGGCCAGCGTCAGGAAGCCGCGTTCGGCCATGGTCTGGGCATAGAGCCCGGATGCCTGCTCCTTCACCGCACCAAAGGGGCCGCTCACGGCCAGGGCCGCCCATTTGCCCCCGGCGTCCCGGGGCATGTAAAGGTCGCCCGCCAGAACGGTGCCGTAGCGGGTGCGGAAGGTCACCTTGCGGTGTTCCACCCTGTCGCTCCTGGGAAAGACCTTGTCCCATTCCTGTACCAGTTCCATAGCATCACCGTCCTTGAAAGTATCCCTGCCGGAGGGGGCCGTGTCCGCTGCGGCCGCATCCCCCGCAAACAGCATCGTGCCTGCCAGGATCCCCGCCATCAGTGTCTTGACTGCGCTCATGATGTCGCTCCGGTTGGAGGTTGTCCGGCGGGAGAGGCCGCCGGTGTTCCTTCCTGTGTAGCCGCAGCGATGATCCATGACAAATACTTATATCGAATGCTTTATCATAGAGATAAAGCATACTTTGACCGGCATGCGCACCAGCAGGGCGGCAGGGCCCGCTCCCTGCGGCGGACACGCGCCCGCCACGCCGCAGCCATCACGGAAGGCCCCGGCAGCCGCGCCAGGGAACCCGGCCCGCCCGCGGTCCTGCATGCCGGACGCCGCGCGGAGCACTTGATTTTTTCAAGAAAACGGCGCGCATTTCTTGTCCCGGCTTCTGGCCCGGCCCGGCCGTCCCTGCTACCTTCCCCCGCAGTCACACACATCATCCCCCCGGGGACATACCAATGAGGTACCATCGCATGAAGATCCAGCAGATACGCAACGCCATGCTCCGCATCCGGTACGCCGGAAAGACCTTCCTCACCGACCCCTGGCTGGCGCCCAGGGGCAGCATGGGGACGTTTCGCGACCATCCCATGTTCCGCTGCCGCCCCGAACAGCTGGACCTGGCCATGCCCCTCTGCGACCTGCCCATGCCGGTGGCCGACATCCTGGCCGGCGTGGACGCCTATATCGTGACCCATGTGCATCCCGACCATATCGACATGGCCGCCGACGGCAGCGTGGGAGCGCCGCTGGACAAGACGGTGCCCGTGTTCGTGCAGAGCGACGAGGACGCCGCCGTGCTCCGGCGCTCCGGCTTCGCCCGGGTGGAAGTGCTGGGAGAGGAGACCGTCTTCGCGGGCATCCGTCTCAGCAGGACGCCCGGACGCCACGGCACCATCATCCCCTGCGGACCGTCCTGCGGCGTGGTCTTCCGGCATCCTGACGAAAAGACGCTCTATGTGGCCGGCGATACCATCTGGTACGAGGACGTGGCCGAAAGCATGCGCCGTTTCCGGCCTGATGTGGTCGTGGTCAATGCCTGCGCGGCCGAACTGCTCGACGAGGGGCGCCTCATCATGGACGACGCGGATGTGGCCGCCCTGCACGCCGCCTGCCCGGAAGCGCGGATCATCGTCAGCCATATGGACACCGTGGCCCATGCCTCCCTGACCCGGCAAAGCATGGACCAGGCCCTGCGCCGTCGCGGCATCCGGGAGGCCATCCTCATGCCCGACGACGGCCAGAGCTACAGCTTTTAGCCGCCGCTTCCCGTATCAGGTCCCCGCCGGTCCCCACAGGCAAAACGCCTTCCTTCCTCTTCCCCCTCCGGCGGGGGCCTTCATTCCGCCAGGTCCTCCGCTTCCCGAAGGACCACATGCAGCTCGTAGCCGCCCAGCGGCTCCACCTCGGCCAGAAAGGCGTCCAGGGCCTCCATGTCCGGGAAATACATGTCGAGGAAATACAGGTTGTCGCCCGTGGTCCGGTAGCAGTGGATGGTGCGCCTGCCCTCCCTGCGGCAGCAGGCCTTCAGGGCCTCCACCGGCCCGTGCCTGAGCTGCACCCTGATGACGGCATGGACCTTGTAGCCGAAGACCGGGCAATTGACGTTGATGGTGTAGCGCTGGAGGATGCCCATGTCCTCCAGCCGTTCCACCCTGTTCCTGACGGCCTGCCCGGTGAGGAAGACCCGCGCGCCCAGCTCCTTCATGGTGATGCGCGCGTTCTTCCTGAGCTCTTCGACGATCCTCACATCCGTTGCATCTATCCTGGTCTTCATACGGCCTCCGCTCTGTCCCGGCATTGTCCCGGATATGTGCCCCAAAAGCAATTATCCATGCCCCGTCATGGCGGCACGGCCGCCATCACCGGCCCCTCCGCTCCTCCTGCCTGCCCTCCGCCCTTCCGTGGCGCGGCCCGCCTTTGTCGCGCAGCTGACGGCAGACGGCCCGGCCGCGAAGACCGGTCTTTTTCCGGCGCATCCCGGCAGCGGACACGAAAAAAGCCCGGCGGACAGGGCATGCCTGTCTGCCGGGCCCGATGAGGCGGACGGATCGGCGCCCTAGTAGGCGTGCTCGTCCTTCAGGTCCTCGGCGCTCAGGCTGTGGGAGAACAGGCGGTAGACCCAGAACTGGTACAGCAGCACGATGGGCACCATGACCAGGGCCACGCCCAGCATGATCTTGAGGGTCAGCTCGGACGAGGAGGCATTGAAGGCCGTCAGGGTGGCGGTAGGATCGACGGACGAGATGAGCATGCGCGGGAACATGCCCATGACGCCGAAGAAGGTCACGCCGATGATGTACACGGCGCTGCACATCCAGGCCTTCCACAGCTGGCCGCGGCGCAGCATGCAGCGCACGCCCAGCAGGCCGGCCAGGGCCACCACGGGCAGCAGGAGCAGCAGCGGGTTGCTCCAGTAGTTGTTGAACAGGTCCGTGTTGAAGAAGGTCAGCACCAGGAAGGCCACCAGCAGGATGAGCATCACGGGCCAGAGCAGGGTGGCGCTGGCCACGGCGCGGGTCTGCAGTTCGCCCTGGCTCTTGATGGCCAGCCACAGGGAACCGTGCAGCATGAACATCACCAGGAAGAAGATGGCGCCGGCGATGCCGTAGCCGTTGACCAGGCCCATGAGCGTGCCGTGGAACACGCCTTCGCCGTCGATGGGGATGCCCATGAAAAGGTTGGCGAAGGTCACGCCCAGCAGCAGGGCGGGCACCAGATTGGACAGGAAGTGGACCAGATCCCAGAAGCCGCGCCACACGCCGCTTTCCACCTTGCCGCGGAACTCGAAGGACACGGCGCGGAAGATCAGGGCGAACAGCAGGACCAGCAGGGGCGCGTACAGGGCGCTGAACATGACGGCATAGACCTTGGGGAAGGCCGCGAAGGTCACGCCGCCGGCGGAGATCAGCCACACCTCGTTGCCGTCCCAGAAGGGACCGGCCGCATTGTACATGATGCGGCGTTCTTCCTCATTGCTGCCGATGAAGGGCAGCAGGCTGCCCAGGCCCAGGTCGAAGCCGTCCAGGACGAAATACACGGCCCAGAGCAGCGCCCACAGGATGAACCAGATTACTTGCAAGGTTTCCAGCATGACTTAGTCCTCCTGCCCCTGCGGGCCCTTGATGGCGTACTTGCGCAGCAGGAAAATGTCCAGAAGGCCCAGCACGCTGTAAACGATGATGAAGGCCAGCAGCGACGTGGACACATGCTCGGCGGGCACCGGCGACACGGCGTCGCTGGTGCGCATCAGGCCGTAGACGATCCAGGGCTGACGGCCCATTTCCGCCACCAGCCAGCCCATGGCGATGCTGATGTAGGGCAGCGGGATGCACCACACCAGGGCACGCATGAGCGTGGGGTTGATGGTCTCGCGGTTACGCTGCAGCGTGGCCCAGGCGGCCAGGGCCAGGAAGATGACGCCAAAGAAGATCATGGCGCGGAAGCCCCAGAACACGGGCGTGACCGGCGGACGGTCTTCCTTGGGGAAGTCCTTGAGGCCCTTCACTTCGGCATCGGCATCGCCGTAGGAGATCCAGCTCAGCAGACCGGGGATGCCGATGGCTTCCACGGAGTTGGTCTCGTTGGCCTCGTCCGGCACCACGGCCAGATAGAAGGGGGCGTTCCTGGTGGTCTCCCAGTGGGATTCCATGGCGGCCAGCTTGGCGGGCTGCAGCCCGGCCACCACCTTGCCCTGGATGTCGCCGCTCAGGGCGAGCGCCAGCACCAGCACCAGGCAGATGGGGGCGGTCATGCGGAAGGAGCGGCGGAAGAATTCCACATTGCTCTTGCGCAGCAGATGCCAGGAAGACACGCCCAGCACGAAGAAACAGGACAGCGTCCAGGCCGAGAGCAGAGTGTGGGCGTACATGCCCCAGGCGTAGGGGTTGGTGACCACGGCCATGAAGTCGGCCAGTTCGGCGCGGCCGTTCTGGATCACATAGCCCAGCGGGTTCTGCATGAAGCCGTTGGCCAGGATGATCCACAGGGCGGACAGGTTGCCGGCCAGCACCACCAGCCAGATGGCCAGCAGGTGGGTCTTCTTGCCCACGCGGTGCCAGCCGAAATGCCAGACGGCCAGGAAGGTGGACTCCAGGAAGAAGGCCACCGTGGCCTCGATGGCCAGCAGGGAGCCGAAGATGTCGCCCACATATTCCGAATAGCGGGCCCAGTTGGTCCCGAACTGGAATTCCAGGGTGATGCCCGTCACCACGCCCAGGGTGAAGTTGATGATGAAAAGTTTGCCCCAGAACTTGGCATGCTTGCGCCAGACCTCGTCACCGGTGCGCACATAGCGGGTCTCCATCAGGGCGATGAGCAGGGACAGGCCCAGCGTCAGCGGCACGAAGATGAAGTGGAAAAAGACGGCCACGGCGAATTGTAGCCGTGAAAGCAGAATGACATCATCCATAATCGTCCTCCTTATGGAGCGACCTGCATACCGTTATCCTTGGTGAAAAGCAAGGCAAAGTTTAGGCCCCGCAAGGCCTTGACGGCTGATTGGGAAAGATTACTTATTCCCCAGCAAGTATCCATGGAGGTTGTCACCATGCCGGAAACCACGGCTCAATCCTGTGAATTTCGCGCCGAAGTGCGCAAAGTCCTGAGCATTCTCACCAATTCCCTCTACACCAATCGCGAGATCTTCCTCCGCGAACTCATCTCCAACGCTTCCGACGCCCTGGACAAGCTGCGCTTCCGCAGCAACCGGGGCGAGACCCCGCGCCATGACGACCTGCCCCTGGAGATCCGCATCCATCTCGACAAGGACGCCAGGACCCTGACCGTCGAGGACACGGGCCTTGGCATGACCGCCGCCGAACTGGCCGAGAACCTGGGCACCATCGCCAAGTCCGGCACCGAGGCCTTCCGCGCCCAGCTGGCCGCCGAGGAGGCCAAGGCCGACGGTGAAAAAGCCGATGCCGCCAACATCATCGGCCGCTTCGGCGTGGGCTTCTATTCCGTGTTCATGGTGGCCGACAGGGTGGACGTGACCTCGCGCCCGGCCTTCGGTGATGACGACAGTGCCGCCACCTGGACCAGCGACGGCCTGGGCACCTATACCGTGGCCCCCGCCGGTGACGACGCCCCGCAGCGCGGCACGCGCATCGTGGCCCACCTCAAGGAAGACGCCGCGGAATTCCTCGAAAAGTTCCGTGTGGAATCCGTCATCCGCAAGCATTCCGCCTTCGTGCCCTTCCCCGTGCTGGTGGACGGCGAGCAGGTCAACACCCAGCCCGCCCTGTGGCGCGAGCCCAGGTCCTCGGTCACCAAGGAACAGTACGATGCCTTCTACCAGGCCCTGACCTATGACAGCAAGGCGCCGCTGGACGTGCTGCACATCTCCGTGGATGCGCCCGTGCAGTTCAACGCCCTGCTCTACATCCCCGACGTGCGCCAGGACCTCTTCGGCCTCGACCGTGATTTCTGGGGCCTGGACCTCTACGCCAGCCGCGTGCTCATCCAGCACCGCAACAAGGAACTGATCCCCGACTGGCTGGCCTTCCTCAAGGGCGTGGTGGACACCGAGGACCTGCCCCTCAACATCTCCCGCGAGACCCTTCAGGAAAACGTGGTCCTGCGCAAGATCAACCAGACCATCATCAAGCAGACCCTGGGCCACCTGGAAAAGATGGCCGCCCAGGATGCCGCGAAGTACGCCGCCTTCTGGCGCCTGCACGGCCGCATCTTCAAGCTCGCCTACCAGGACTTCGCCAACCGCGAACGCATCGCCGGCCTGCTGCGCTTCAACACTTCGGCCCTGGACGACGGCGAGGCCCTCTCCAGCCTGGACGACTACATCGCCCGCGCCCCCGAAGGCCAGAAGACCTTCTGGTACGTCTCCGCGCCCAACCGCGAAGCCGCCCGCCTGAGCCCGCATCTGGAACGCTTCACCCGCAAGGGCATCGAGGTGCTCTTCCTCTACGAGCCCGTGGACGAGTTCGTCATGGAAGGCATGGGCAAATACAAGGACTGGGAATTCAAGGCCATCGAGAACGCGGCCGATGACGCCCTGGACGCCTTCGCCGACAAGGCCGACAGCGAAAAGCCCGCCGCCGCGCCCCTTTCCGACGACGACAGCGCCAGCTTCGACAAGCTGCTGGAACGCATCAAGGAGATCCTGGGCCAACGCGTGGCCGACGTGCGCGTCTCCCACCGTCTGGCCGACAGCCCGGCCGTGCTGGTCTCGCCCGACGGCATGACCTCGTCCATGGAAAAGCTCATGCGTGCCATGCAGAAGGACGACTCCCTGCCCGTCAAGGTGATGGAAGTCAACCGCGACCATGCGCTGCTGCGCAGCCTGCTCAAAATGTTCAAGGCCGATCCCCAGGACAAGACCCTGGCAGGCATGGTGGAGAACCTTTTCGACGCCTGCATGCTCCAGGAAGGCTACCTGCGTGACGCCCAGATGCTGGCCGGCCGCAGCAGCCATCTGCTGGAACAGGCCGCGGCCTGGTATGTGGAAGTGAAAAAACTCTAACCCTCGGCATACCCCGCCCGCCGGCAGGACACCGGCGGACGTTCCTCCTCGCAGGATGCCCGGTCCCGGCGGCCCGCCGCCGGAGCCGGGCATCTCCTGTACCGGGCATGGCCGCTGGCCATGCCCGCGGCCATGCGGCTACAGCCAGCCGGGCTTTCCTTCCTCCTCCGGGACAGGCAGGCCATCCGTCCCGGTGAAGCCTTCCAGGCTGCCGGCCCGGGCCTGCACGCAGATGAAGGAAAGCGGGCTGTCATCGGCGGCCCGCAGGCAGCGCGCCCCCGCGGGATCGATACGGAAACAGTCCCCGGCCCTCAGGGGCAGTTCCTCGCCGTCGATGTACAGCGTGCCCCGGCCGTCGAGCACCAGATAGATCTCCTCGTTCTTCCGGTGCCGGTGCACGAAGGGCACGGAGCCCCCTGCCGGCAGGGTGTTGCGCGAGATCTCTGCGGCGGTGAGATGCAGCAGATCGTGCAGTTCATTGCGCGGGGCCTCTTCCAGATGTGCCAGGGTGTAGTGGGACATGATACGCTCCTTTTTGCGTGTTTTTTTGTTTGATATCGAACTAAAACGGCATCCCGATCCATCCCGCGCCCGGGCGGGCAGACGGCACGCGAGCAAAAGACAGCTCCCGACGCAGCGGGACAGCCCCGGGCACTTCGGCCAGCGGGGCGGAGAGAGCCTACTCCCCGACGCAGCGGGACAGCAGACGTTCCAGCGCGTCGGCCTCCTCCGCCGAAAGACGGCTGGCCACCAGCGCTTCCAGAGCACGGGAGACACCATCCATCACCGGGGCCAGGGCCTTGCCCCGGTCTGTCAGACAGACAAGCACCCCGCGCGCATCAGCGGGATCGGGGCGACGCTCCACATAACCGGCGCGCTCCAGCTTCTCGACCAGGGCCGTCATGGTGGACCGGGTCCGGCGGATGCGCCGGGCCAGCACGCCCATATGGCAGGGCCCCCCGGCCAGCAGGTGGGCCAGTATATCCCCGTGGCTGGGGGCGATGTCCGTGAGTCCCGCTTCCTTGAGCGCGCCGATGATGAGCCTGTTGCCTTCGTCGCGCAGGCGGCTCGCATAGAAAAAGATGGCTCGGTACCGCATGGCCTCTTTTAGTTCGATATCGAATTTTTTGTCAAGACCTTTCCCTGCACGGATACGCGCGGCCAGGGCTTGACAAGCGCGTCCGCGCATTGTATGTGTTGCCGCTCTACGGCATTCATGCGCTGCCTGTCCGTCTTGGGCAGGCAGTGAAACTTTGGAGGAAACTATGCCTACTATCAACCAGCTCATCCGCATCGAGCGGACTGCGGTGGTGAAGCGCAAGAAGACCCCGGCCCTGCAGGCTTGCCCCCAGCGCCGCGGCGTGTGCACCCGTGTGTACACCACCACCCCCAAGAAGCCTAACTCCGCCCTGCGTAAGGTCGCCCGTGTGCGCCTGACCAACGGCATCGAAGTGACGGCCTACATCCCCGGCGAAGGCCACAACCTGCAGGAACACTCCGTGGTGCTCATCCGCGGCGGCCGTGTGAAAGACTTGCCCGGTGTCCGTTACCACATCGTGCGCGGCACCCTGGATACCTCCGGCGTGGCCGACCGCCGCAAGAGCCGTTCCAAGTACGGCGCCAAGCGTCCCAAATAGGTCATTTTTTCAACACCGGCGTACGTCATGCAACGCACCCAGGCTGCCCGTCCCGCGGCGCGCCGGGGCGCTGCGGGGCTGGTGACGCCGAAACACAGAGATTCTCAAGGAGAATATCATGCCCCGTAAAGGTCCTGTCCCGAAGAGGGAAGTGCTGCCCGATCCGCTGTACAACAGCCGTCTGGTCACCAAGTTCGTGAACCGTCTCATGTACGACGGCAAGAAGGGCGCCGCTGAAAAGATTTTCTACAGCTCGCTGGAAACCCTGGGCGAAAAGACCGGTGAAGAGCCCATGCGCGCCTTTGAAAAGGCCCTGGACAACGTCAAGCCCCATCTGGAAGTCAAGGCCCGCCGCGTGGGCGGCGCCACCTACCAGGTGCCCATGGAAGTCCGGCCCGAACGCCAGATTTCCCTGTCCATCCGCTGGCTGATCAACTATGCCCGTTCGCGCGGCGAAAAGGGCATGACCTCCAAGCTTTCCGCTGAACTGCTGGACGCCTACAACGGTCGCGGCGGCGCGGTGAAAAAGCGCGAAGATACCCACCGTATGGCCGAAGCCAACAAGGCTTTCGCCCACTACCGCTGGTAAGCCCGCTTCCGAGTGACTGCTGCCGCGCCCGCAAGGGCGCGGCGCTTTTCCCCCCGCCCCACTGCCCCTTTTCTGGAGGATACCGTGTCCCGCACCACCCCCGTAGACAAACAGCGCAATATCGGCATCATGGCCCATATTGACGCCGGCAAAACCACCACCACCGAACGCATCCTTTTCTACACCGGTGTTTCCCACAAGATCGGCGAAACCCACGACGGTGAGTCCACCATGGACTGGATGGAACAGGAACAGGAGCGCGGCATCACCATCACCTCCGCCGCCACCACCTGCTTCTGGAAGGACTGCCGCATCAACATCATCGACACCCCCGGCCACGTGGACTTCACCATCGAAGTGGAACGTTCCCTGCGCGTGCTGGACGGTGCCGTGTGCGTGTTCGACGCCGTGGCCGGCGTCGAGCCCCAGTCCGAGACCGTGTGGCGCCAGGCCGACCGCTACCACGTGCCCCGCATCTGCTTCGTGAACAAGATGGACCGCATCGGCGCCAACTTCTTCCGCTGCGTGAGCATGATCCACGAACGCCTGGGCGCCAAGGCCGTGCCCCTGCAGCTGCCCATCGGCTCCGAAGACAAATTTGAAGGCGTCGTGGACCTCATCGAAGGCAAGGCCCACCGCTTCGACAAGAGCTCCAAGGGCGCCCAGTTCACTGACGAAGCCGTGCCCGCCGAACTGAAGGACCTCTTCGAGGAAAAGCGCCACGAACTCATCGAAGCCGTGGCCGAAGAAGATGAGGCCCTGCTGGAAAAGTACCTGGGCGGCGAAGACCTGACCCGCGACGAGATCGTTTCCTGCATCCGCAAGGCCACCATCGCCCGCAACATCGTGCCCGTGCTCTGCGGTTCCGCTTTCCGCAACATGGGCGTGCAGCCCCTGCTGGACGCCGTGGTGGACTACCTGCCCTCTCCCGTGGACATCGCCGTCATGACCGGCCATGAGCCCGGCAACGAAGAACATCTCATCGAATGCCCCTGCGACGACAAGGAACCCCTTGCCGGCCTGGTGTTCAAGCTGTTCTCCGACCCCTTCATCGGCCACCTGTCCTTCTTCCGCATCTACTCCGGCTGCCTGGAGTCCGGCACCAGCGTGTACAACGCCAACACCGGCAAGAAGGAACGCATCGGCCGCATCCTGAAGATGCACGCCAACAAGCGTGAAGACATCAAGTGGGCCGGCGCCGGTGACATCGTGGCCCTGGTGGGCCTGAAGAACGCTTCCACCGGCGACACCCTGTGCGACGAAAAGCGCCCGGTGATCCTGGAATCCCTGAACATCCCCGAGCCCGTCATCGAAGTGGCCATCGAGCCCAAGACCAAGGCCGACCGTGACGCCCTGTCCGCCGCCCTCAACAAGCTGGCCAAGGAAGACCCCTCCTTCCGCGTCAAGGGCGACGAGGAGACCAACCAGACCCTCATCGCCGGCATGGGCGAACTGCATCTGGAGATCATCGTTGACCGCCTGACCCGCGAATTCAACGTCAACGCCAACGTGGGCAAGCCCCAGGTGGCCTACCGCGAAACCATCTCCAAGCCCGCCAAGTCCGACATGAAGCATGCCAAGCAGTCCGGCGGCCGCGGCCAGTACGGTCACTGCGTGATCGAGGTGGAACCCAACCCGGGCAAGGGCTACGAGTTCATCAACTCCATCACCGGCGGCGTGATCCCCAAGGAATACATCCCCGCCATCGACAAGGGTATCCAGGATGCCATGAAGTCCGGCGTGCTGGCCGGCTTCCCCTGCGTGGACCTGAAGGTCAACCTGGTCTTCGGTAGCTACCACGAAGTGGACTCCTCCGAACAGGCCTTCTACGTGGCCGGTTCCATGGCCATCAAGGACGCCATGCAGAAGGCCGGCCCGGTCCTGCTGGAACCCGTCATGGACGTGGAAGTGGTCACCCCCGAAGAATACCTCGGCGACGTGATGGGCGACCTCAACGGCCGCCGCGGCCGCGTGCAGAGCATGGAAGCCCGCGCCGGCGGTGCCCAAAGCGTGCGTGCCCAGGTGCCCCTGGCCTCCATGTTCGGCTACGCCACCGACCTGCGCTCCCGTACCCAGGGCCGCGCCACCTTCACCATGCAGTTCGATCACTACGAACGTGTGCCCCAGGCCATCGCCGACGAGATCCAGAAGAGCAAGAACTAGCGTCCTGAACGTCCGTTCCCACCAAGACCGGACAGCGCTGGTTGCCTGATATGACGGCGGGGATTTTGCAAGGCAAGATCCCCGCCTTTTTTTCATCGTTTTCCTCCCGGAAGCCCATGACCGGAAAGGATGTTCCCATGAGCGATACGCGCAACGACCTGCCCCTCGGCTTCTCCGCCGGGACCGCTGCCGCCGGTTTCAAAAAAGCCGGCCGCGATGACCTGGGGCTGATTGTTTCCGACCGTCCCGCCGTGCTGGCGGGCCTGTTCACCACCAATGCCTTCAAGGCCGCTCCCGTGCAGGTCTGCCAGCAGACCCTGCGCGAATACGGCACCTGCCGCGCCGTGCTGGCCAATTCCGGCCAGGCCAACGCCTGCACCGGTGACGAAGGCCTGGAGAATTGCCTTGAGACCCGCCGCATGGTCGCCGCCCTCACCGGGCTGGCCCCGCATGAGATCATGCCCATGTCCACCGGCGTCATCGGCGACCAGCTCAGGATGGACCGCTGGCGCGAGGCCGTGCCCGCCCTGGTGGAAAGCCTGGGCAGCCGCGATGCCGAAGGCTTCACCCGCGCGTTCATGACCACCGACGCCTTTCCCAAGTTCGCCAGCATCACGGTGCCCCTGTCCGGCGGCACCGTGCGCCTCACCGGCATGGCCAAGGGCGCGGGCATGATCTGCCCCAACATGGCCACCATGCTGGCCGTCATGCTCACCGACGCCGAGGTGGACCGCGAGACCTGGCAGGCCATGTTCGCCCGCGCCGTGGACAGGACCTTCAACCGCGTCAGCGTTGACGGCGACACCTCCACCAACGACACCATCCTCGGGCTCGCCAACGGCGCTTCCGGCATCCGGGCCGAAGGCGGGGACGCCGCCCTGCTGGAAAAGGGCCTTACCGACATCCTGGGCCGGATCTCCTACATGCTGGTCAAGGACGGCGAGGGCGCCAGCAAGGTCATGCACATCACGGTGAGCGGCGCCGCCTCCGATGAGGACGCCTGCCGCATCGCCCGTACCGTGGGCCACTCCCAGCTGGTCAAGACCGCCATCTACGGGCAGGACGCCAACTGGGGCCGCATCGTGGCCGCCGTGGGCCGCAGCGGGGCCCGGGTGGATCCCGCCCGCGTGCGCCTGGTGCTCTGCGGCATCGAACGCTTCCGCGACGGCCGGCCCGTCAACGGCAACAAGGAAGCCGAGCTTGCCGAGCTGCTCAAGGCCACCGACATCCCGGTGGAGATCCATATGGGGCTCGGTGACGGCTGCTACGACCTGCGCGCCTCGGACCTCGGCCACGAATACGTCAGCCTCAACGCCGATTACCGCTCGTAAGCGGGGAAGGAGCTTTTTGCCGAGGGGGAAGGAGGCCCTTTGCCAGCGCCCAAAGGGCCTCCTTCCCCCCTCAAACTCCCCCCTTCCTCCCCAAACGCGCTTTATCAGGGAGAGGCGGAGAAACACGGCATCGCCGTGTTTCCCCGCCTCTCCTTTTCTGTCGCGGGAATAGCAATTCCGGGGCCATTCCTGCCGTCCTTCCCAAGCTTCCTCCCCGCCAAGCGGGCTTGCCGTACAGGCGATCCACCTGTGATGCCAGGCAGCAGCCTCTCCGGCTCCCCTGCTTCGGACATCCTGACTTTTTCCCACCTCTTGCCACTTTGCTGACGCATGCTTATCTACAGTGGGCGAATCCCTACCTCGCACACTCAAGGAGATATCATGACCAGCCAGATCAAGACCGTGCTGCTTCTCGCCCTGCTTTCCGCCATCATCATCGGTCTGGGCGGCATCATGGGCGGCCGCACCGGCATCATCATCGCCTTCGTGATCGCCATGATCATGAACGTGGGTTCCTACTGGTATTCGGACAAGATCGTGCTGTCCATGTACCAGGCCCGCGAACTGTCCGAAGACGAGGCCCCCCTGCTGCACCGCATGGTGGCCGAGCTTGCCGCCAACGCCGGCATCCCCAAGCCCCGCGTCTGTGTCATCCCTGAAGACGCGCCCAACGCCTTCGCCACCGGTCGCGACCCCGAACACGGCGTGGTGGCCGTCACCGACGGCATCATGCGCATCCTCAGCCCCGAGGAGCTGCGCGGCGTCATCGCCCACGAGATCGGCCATATCGCCAACCGTGACATCCTGATCCAGACCGTCGCCGGCGTGCTGGCCTCGGTCATCGTCAGCATCGCCAACTTCATGCAGTTCGCCGCCATCTTCGGCGGCAGCAACAGCGACGAGGAAGGCGGCACCAATCCCATCGCCGCGTTCCTGCTGGCCATCCTGGCCCCCATCGCCGCCAGCATCATCCAGATGGCCATCTCCCGCTCGCGCGAATACCTGGCCGACGAGACCGGCGCCCGCATCTGCGGCCAGCCCCTGGCCCTGGCCGGTGCCCTGCACAAGCTGGGCGTGGCCAGCGGGCAGATCCCCATGCACAACGGCAACCCCAGCACCGAGCAGATGTTCATCGTCTCGCCGCTGTTCGGCTTCGGCGGCGGCAGCATGGCCAATCTGTTCAGCACGCACCCGCCGCTGGAAGAACGCATCGCCCGCCTGCAGGAAATGAGCCGCCGGGCCCGCTAGCGCCCCGCGCCGTGCCCTCCGGCCTACGAATCTTTTGACAAAAAAGCGGGCTTGGTGTGTAGTCAGCCATGACGCCACCCGCCCGCTTTTGTGGTGCCCGGGGCGAATCTGATGCCGGTACGCCGGCAGGAGAATGACATGAAACGCTTTCCCGTGATCCTTGCCCCCGCCCTGCTTGGGTCCCTTCTGATGCTGGGCGGCTGTGCCGCCACAGGCCCCAGTACGGCTCCCCTGCCGCCCGACCGCGACTGCCAGGAAGTCTACACCGTGGCGCCCGGCAATTACATCATCGACATCGCGGGCGGCTCCGTGGTCGTCCTTGACCCGGCCGTGCAGGACTTTCCCCTGTTCTGCTCGCCCGAAGAGGCCCGTACCGGCCTGAAGACCGCCATGGACAACGGCTCCCTGCCTGCCGGGGACTGGCGCATCTACCGCCTCAACGGCACCCTGCAGGAGATCGGCCAGCAGCCCGAACCCGGCCATTACAGCCTGGCCCGCATGGCCCGCCTGGTGGACTGGGTGAGCAAGGCCGAAACGGAAGAACCGGACGATAAATAGGCTGCCCCGCACCGGGAAGTCCTGCACAGATCCCCATGCCGACACAGCCCTGGCTGACTTCCCCTGTGCCCCGAATACAAACCACCAAAGCGCTCCATCCTGAAGGACGGAGCGCTTTTTTTATGGCCGTCACGGGCGGTATCTGACATCAGATACGCCCGCCCCAAACGCACCCCTCTTTTCCGTTCCTGAGGCCGGACAGCCCGTTCCTGAGGCCGGAAACAGCGAGAGCGCCTCCCTTGGGGAAAGGCGCTCTCGCTGTTCACAGGGCCACTCAGGCCCATGATAAAAGTTTTTGGAAGGATGAGGGGGAGCGTGAGGGGGAGAAGGAGAACCTTTTTCCCAAAAAGGTTTCCTTCTCCCCCTCACAACGTTTTTATTGCGGCAGCGGGCAGGGCGTCAGGAAGAAGGAGCGCTCTTCCTGGACCAGCGAGACGATCTCGCGCAGGCCTTCCAGCGTGGGCTGGCCCTTGTTGGCGGTCAGCAGGCCCTGCAGCTTCCTGACCAGGGCCGCGCGGGCCTCGCAGTCCTCCAGGCCCAGCAGCCCCTTCTTGCCAAGGATCTCCAGGGCCTTACCGTGCCGGGTGGCCAGGCCGGTATGCACCTGATAGAGCGGTTCCAGCGTGTCGCTTTCCGCAGCGGCCAGCACCATGACCGAGGCCATGTACAGGCGCTCCAGATAGAGGCCGTACAGATGCGCACCCAGCAGGCGCAGCAGCTGATCGTCCTGACGGGCGGCCTCCAGCAGGCGGGAAAGCTCCTGCTGCCGGAAGCGCGCCAGGATGTTCGCGGACTCCTGGCTGTGCGGGGCCTTGCGGATGCGGGCCATGTCCTTGCTGTTCAACGCGGGCAGGGGCTTGCCCACCAGCTGCTGGAGCAGCTCGTTCTTCTTGGCGGCGTCGGCCACATCGCCAAAGTAGAAGGCATACATCCTGTCCGCGGCCAGCATGCCGCTGAGCACGGCCAGCTGGTCCTGGCTGCCGTCCACGGGGCACATCTCGCCCGTGATGGTCAGGTCGGGCTGATAGATGAAACCGGCCTTTTTGAGCAGGCCGATATCCTGGATGCTGTTCACGATGGCATCGCTGTCCAGCAGGGGGGCCAGCTCGTCCACCACATGGGCACGGGCCGGCAGGGCGGACAGGCAGAACACCAGCAGCAGGAGCAGCAGACAATACAAGGGCGCGGCCGCCGGCCTCCGGCCCGAAAGACCGGAGGCGACGACCGCGCCGGGCACGACGCCCACCGCTCCGCGCCCGGAAGCGCAGAGCATGGGGGGCGTGGCAACGGCGGACATCTTCATGACGTTGTTCCTTATTCCTCGTTGAGGGCTTCGCTGAAGCGCTGGCGCAGGGCCTGCATCTTGGCCTTGGCATCCAGCAGCTGTTCGGCACGGGCGCGTTCGCGTTCCACCACCTGGGCGGGAGCGCGGCTCACGAAGCTTTCGTTGTGCAGCTTGCTCTGCACGCCCACCAGATCCTTTTCCAGTTTGGCCATTTCCTTGTCCAGACGGGCCAGCTCGCCGGCCAGGTCCACGGCGCCCTTGAGAGGCACGATGACCTGGCAGCCGCCCACCACGGAGGAGGCGGACGCCTTGGGCGCGTGCAGGCCGGCACCGATCTGCAGGTCTTCCAGGCGGGCCAGGGTGGTCATCATCTGGCGGCAGCTCTCCAGCAGGGCGGCCTGGGCCTCGTCCACAGGATGCAGCATCAGGCCCACCTTGTGGCCGGGGCTGATGTTCAGCTCGGCCTTGATGGTGCGCACGGCCACGATGATGCCCTGCACCAGTTCCATGCGGGCGGCCTCGGCTTCATGCAGGCAGCCGGGACGGGCCGCGGGATAGAGCTCCAGGGCGATGTCCGTGGGCTGCTCGCCGGCGGGCACGGGCAGGGCGTGCCAGATCTCGGCCGTGACGAAGGGGATGATGGGATGCAGCAGGAGCAGCAGCTCGCGCAGCACCACCCACAGCACATACTGGGCCACGGGCTTGCGGGCCTCGTCCTGCATGTCGGGCTTGATGAGCTCCAGATACCAGTCGCAGAACTCGTTCCACAGGAACTTGTAACCCAGCTGGGCGGCGTCGTTGAAGCGGTATTCTTCCAGCGCCTTGTCCATGTCCTGCTTGACCTGCTCCAGGCGGTGCAGGATCCACTGGTGGTGCAGGCCTTCCACGCTTTCCAGGGCCACCGGGGCGGGCGCGGTCCCGGGCAGGTTCATGAGGGCGAAGCGGGCGGCGTTCCACAGCTTGTTGACGAAGTGGCGGTAGCCTTCGATGCGGGCTTCGGACAGGCGGATGTCGCGGCCCATGGCGGCAAAGGCCGTCAGGGTGAAGCGCAGGGAGTCGCAGCCGTACTTGTCGATCATCTCCAGCGGGTCGATGACGTTGCCCGTGGACTTGGACATCTTGCGGCCGGTCTCGTCACGCACCAGGGCGTGCAGGTACACGTCGTGGAAGGGCACCTGGCCCATGAAGTGCTGGCCCATCATCATCATGCGGGCCACCCAGAAGAAGATGATGTCGAAACCGGTCACCAGCACGCTGGTGGGGTACCAGGTGGCCAGATCCTTGGTCTGCTCGGGCCAGCCCATGGTGGAGAAGGGCCACAGGGCCGAGGAGAACCAGGTATCCAGCACGTCCTCGTCCTGCTTCAGGTCAGTGCAGCCGCACTTGGGGCAGGAGCTGGGGTCGTGCTCGGCCACGATGAGCTCGCCGCACTGCGCGCAGGTCCAGGCGGGGATGCGATGGCCCCACCAGATCTGGCGGCTGATGCACCAGTCGCGGATGTTGTCCAGCCAGTGATAGTAGGTCTTGGCCCAGGATTCCGGCAGGATGCGGGTCAGTTCGGGCACGGCCTTGCGGGCGGCGGGAGCCATCTTGGTGGTGGCCACGAACCACTGCGTGGACACGTGCGGTTCCACCACGGTATGGCAGCGGTAGCAGTGGCCCACGGAGTTGTCCAGGTCCTCCACGGCCAGAAGGTCGCCGGCGGCTTCGATGTCGGCCACGATCTTCGTGCGGCAGTCTTCCTTCTTCAGACCGGCGTAGGGGCCGGACTCGGCCTTCATGATGCCGTCTTCGTCGATGACCTGCAGGAACTCCAGATCGTGCTTCTTGCCCAGGGCCCAGTCGTTGTGGTCGTGGCAGGGCGTCACCTTGAGGGCGCCGGTGCCGAACTCGCGGTCCACGTAGCTGTCGGCGATGATGGGGATCTCGCGGCCCAGCACGGGCACGATGGCCGTCTTGCCCACCAGGTGCCGGTAGCGCTCGTCCTCGGGATGCACGCAGATGGCGGTGTCGCCGGGGATGGTCTCGGGCCGGGTGGTGGCGATGGTGATGCTGCCGGAACCGTCGGCCAGATGGTAACGGATCTTCCACAGCTTGCCCTTGTGGGCCTCGTGTTCCACTTCGTCATCGGCCAGGGCCGTGTGGCAGCGCGAGCACCAGTTGATGATGTAGTCGCCCTTGTAGATCAGGCCTTCGTTGTAGAGCTGCACGAAGACCTTGCGCACGGCGGCGGACAGGCCTTCGTCCATGGTGAAGCGCAGGCGCGTCCAGTCCACGGAGGCGCCTAGGGCGCGGATCTGGTTGAGGATGCGGTGACCGTAGTCCTCGCGCCACTGCCACACGCGCTCGATGAAGGCTTCGCGGCCCAGGTCCTGGCGGGTCTTGCCTTCCTTGGCCAGAGCGCGTTCCACCACGTTCTGGGTGGCGATGCCGGCATGGTCGGTGCCGGGCACCCACAGCACGTTCTTGCCCTTCTGGCGGGCATGGCGGCAGAGCACGTCGATGAGGGTCTGGTTCAGGGCATGCCCGATGTGCAGGGCGCCGGTGACGTTCGGCGGCGGGATCACGATGGAAAAGGGTTCGCCCTGGGCATCCGGGTCGGGCGTGAAGGTCCTGTTGTCCTGCCAGTGGTCGCGCCAGCGCGCTTCCACGTCATGGGGCTCGTAGCCCTTGGGGAGGGTATCCGCCATCTTGCTTTCTCCATGAAAGGCGGCCATAGTACGCTGTTATGTGTGCCGCCAACCCTGTATGTATTCTCTGGGACGCGTCCCATATCTGGGGCCTTATGGTCTGGCGCGCCCTGTGCGCGCTGGGACTGCCCTGCCGTCTGGTCAAGGGACAAGACATAGCCAATGGCGCGCTTTTTCGCAAGCCATGCCCGCAGGGCCCGGCCGGCGGGGAGCGGGCCCCGGCCCCGCTTTTGCTGGTGCCCGGCGGCAATGCCCGTCTCAAGGCCCGCGCCCTGGGCGAGAAGGGGCGCCAGGCCGTGCGCGACTATCTGGCCGAAGGCGGCCGCTACCTGGGCTTTTGCGGCGGCGCCGGACTGGCCCTGAGCCAGCCCCGCAGCCAGGACGGGCTGGGGCTCTGCCCCTGGGGCCGTGCGCCCTACCCCGAACGCCTGCATCATCTGATCTCCGGCCATGCCCACATGCGTGTGCGCTCCTGCATGGCCCGCGACCTGCCCGCCGCACGGCCGGAGCTCCCCGTCGCCTCCCGGCCAGGCGACAGCGCCGACCCGCTGCGCCCGCCGCTGGGCGACGAGGCCTGCGCCCTGGTGCCGCCGCACTGGCGCGGCTGCGCCCTCGGCCATGAAAAGGACTGCCGCCACTGCAGCAACTGCCGCCCGCCGGAAGCCGACGGCCATGTGCCGTCCCTGCCGGTCTGGTGGCCCGGCCGCTTCGCCCCGGAAGCCGACGAGCGGGTCAGCATCCTGGCCTCCTACCGCCAGCCGGACACGGACTTCTGGCTGGCCGACCTGCCCCTGAGCCGCATCCCGGCCCCTGTCTTCGAAGCCTGGAAGGACCTGTACGGGGTCAATGTCTCGGCGGATTTCCTCGACGGCCAGCCCCTGATGGTGGCGGGCAATTACGGCCGGGGGCGCTACGTCCTCAGCTATTCCCATCTGGAGACCCCGGACAGCCACGATGCCAACGCCTGGCTGGCCCATCTGCTGCGCGCGCTGGCCGGTCTGGCGCCGCAGCGCGAGCTGGTGCCCGCCTGGGACCTGCACCGCAAGGCCGCCTTCCGCTGGCCCGGTACACCGCAGACAGCGCCCCTGCACACCCTGCTGCACGGCATGCGCGGCCTGCTGGATCTGGGCGTGGAGCACAATCTTTTCTTCGAGCGCACGTCCTGGCTCTGGGGCTGGCGCCCCGGCCTGCCCGGCGCGGTCTGCAACAACCTGTATTCGTCCCTGCGCGTGCTCTGCGGCCTGCGGCCCGGCCCGGAAACCCTGGCCGCCTGGGACGGCATGCGTGCCCGTTTCACCGCCCTCACGGATATCTTCCTGCCCGGCGCCGAAGGCTATCTGCTGGCCTGCCGCCTGCGCGAGACCCTCTCCCCTACCATGCCCGACGCCGTGGACCGGCGCGGCCTCACCAACCAGCGCGAGGCCCTGTTCGGCCATCCCATGACCGGCGGCGGCATCGTGGGCGAACTGCTGGAGATGACCGACGAGCTGCTCTACCGCGGCCAGCAGGAAGATGCCTGCGCCGCGCTGGACGAGTGACCCCGCAACGGACCCTGAAGATCCCGCGCCTTTCCTGAACGCCCCGCCTGCCCGGCCCGCACTCTCCATCCGGCCTTGCGAACGATCTGCCGATATCCGCCCTGACGGTGCCGCATGGCAAAGGAAAGCCAGCCCGCGAAGCGCACTCCCTGAAGAAGGCTTGCCCCGCGTGGACAGCCCGGCTACCCGCGCACCTGTCGCGGAACCTGCGCGTCTCCGGTCACGGAAGCCGCTTCATGCCTTTCCCCGCTGATGGCATACAGGTAACCGGCGAAGAAGGTGAAGGCCGTGGCATTCTTCAAGGTGATGGCGGACAATGCCGCCAACGCTCCCAGAAAAGTACAGGCCATGCCGTACACATACCAGTCCCGGTGACGGGCGGCAAAGGCCACGCTCCGCCAGAGCAGCATGGCGCACAGGCCCAGGAACAGGGCCAGTCCGGGCAGGCCCGTTTCCGCCAGCAGGGTCGTATACTGGTTCATGGGGGGGTATTTGTGGAGCTTGCTGCTCCTGGCACCCTCGACAAATCCCGTCAACTCGCTCCCCCGCTCCAGACGGCACTGCTCCAGCGGCTGCCAGTACCAGCCCTGCATCATGCAGCCCATGCCCAGCGGGCGCGAAAGCCCCGCCTCCATATCCAGCCGCGCACAGGTATAGCGGATGGCCAAAGAACTGACCTCCAGCCCTCCCTGCAGTTCGGGGCATGTCGCTGGTTTGCCCGCATGACTGTCTTTTACAAAGCGGACCAAGGACTCTGCCTCCTGAAAAGCCGGCTGGAAACGGGCCTGTATCCCGGGCCATCCGGCATGCAGCCCCCAGCCGCCCCCTGCAAGCAGAACGGCTGTCAGCAGCAGGACCGGTATACGGTGACGGCGCAGGACGGCAAGATAGCACGGCAGGGCGGCGGCAACGCAGGTCACGGCAAAAGCAAACAGACCGGAAGCGATCTTGCCCTGCCACATGATGAGGCCCCAGCAGGCCACAGCCAGCAGCCAGAGGCGCTTCGCCCCGCTCAGGGCCAGGGCCACGCCCAGCACGGGGATGAGCCCCACAGCCATATGCGGTGGCTCGGCAAACAGCCCCCTGATCCTGTCCGTGAAATAGACCGGCGGCCACCAGCCGTGATCGATGCATTCAAAACGGAACCAGGGATTGATGCTGACCAGAAAATCCTTGATCCCTGCTGCGCCGTGATTGGCCAGGATCTCCAGGACGATATGTGCCAGGTTCGAGAGCGCGAGCAGCAGTACCGCAGCATGGAAGAGTTGTTTTCCCCGCTCGCGCGGCAGGCAGGAAAACATCACGGCCCACCAGAGCCAGAACGCCAGAGGGATCGCCGTCCAGAGCAGGAAGCCCGTCCAGACGTCCGGTGCAACATCCCCGGGCACGCTTTGCAAGCCCCGCGCAGTGGCCAGTACTGCCAGGGCCGCCATGCCCAGGATCCCTCCCAGCAACAGGCGGTGTTCCCGCATCCGCCCGCGCCACTGGCCGGAAAGGATGAACAGCACTGCGCCCGCGATCCCGAGAGGATATGTGGGACGATGCGGCAAAACCGGATCCCGGAACCAGGGGAAGACATCGAACGACAGCAGGGCCAGGCTCAAAAAGGCGCACGCCGTGGACCCCCACAGGCACAGACGGGAGAAGCGATCCATCAAAAGATTCCTTGTACGGGAACAGGGCCGGGAAAACGGCGATATCCCCTATCCTATAGCCCGGCACCGTTCCTGACAAGCGCTTACAGGCAGCCCGCTCCCTGCAGCAAAAAGATGAACAGCATCAGGCTGACCATGCTGGCGGCATTGCTCAGCACGGCGGTCAGGGCCGCCTCTTCGGGCACGGCGCTGTAGACCTCGGCCAGCACCGAGGCCACCAGGGCCGTGCCGGTGGCGGACATGAGCACGCCCACGCCCAGCCAGAGCGGCGGCAGGCCCGCCAGGCGCATGATGCCCCAGCAGATCAGGGGATGGATGCCCAGCTTGCACAGCAGGAGCCAGGTCTGCCGGATCACCGTGTGCCCGCCGTTGCGACGCAGGGCCAGCACCAGCTTCTGGCGCAGGTCGAAGCCCAGGGCCAGCAGCATGCAGGGGGCCGCCGTGCTGCCGATGAGCGCCGCCGCATGGTCCAGAGGCCGCCACAGCCCCAGCCCCGAGCAGGCCAGGGCCAGGCCCGCCAGGGTGGCCAGCAGCAGGGGGTTGCCCAGCAGGAAGAGGCGCAGCAGCTTCCAGATGCGGTCCCGGCCGTCGCCCCAGGCCGCGGAACCCGCCAGACAGTCCATGCGGACCTGGGCCATGATGACCACCACATTGGGGGTCAGGGCGGCCAGACCGGCCACCACCATGGCCTCATGGTTGCCCGGCAGCAGGCTGGCCACGATGGGCAGGCCCACGAAGGCCGTGTTGCTGGCGCTGCAGGCCAGGCCGGAGATGATGGCCGGGCCCGCGCCCCGCCGGGAAAACAGCCTGTCCACGACATAGCCCAGCAGATAGCACAGCATCTGCGCCCCGATGACGCCCAGCCAGAAACCGCCGTGGGCCAGGTCCAGACGGCTCGCCCCGGCCAGGATGTGCAGCATGAGCACGGGCAGGGCCAGCTTGAGCACATAAAGGCCCATGGCCGCGCCGGTGTTCTCCGGCAGCACGTCGGTCATGTGGACAGCGGCCCCCACGGCTATGAGCAGAAAGACGGGAAGAACGGCATAAAACGCTTCCATTGGATACCTCCATCAGACCGTAGTGTGGCTCCCGGAGGATGTCGCTTGCGGTGCGGAGAAAGATGCGCTTCTTCCTTCCGCTTGTCCAGAAAATTGTTTGTTTAACCAAGCAATTTATAACTCCTTGAAAAAGCCCGGGATCGGCATGCCGACCGGGCTTTCTTGCGCCGCCGGCTGCCGTTTTGGGGCGCCAGCCCCGGGCAGGACGGCGAAAGGTCTTCCCGGACGCCTCAGATATGGCCCAGCAGACGCATCAGCCAGATGAAGAAACTCAGCGAGAACAGGCTCAGGCCGTTGGAGACCAGGGCCGTCAGGGTCGCCTCTTCCGGGCCGGCATGATGCACGTCCGCCAGCACGGGGACCACCAGGGCGGAGCCGGAAGCGCACATGATGACCGAGACGGCCAGCCACAGGCCTTCCACGCCCAGCGCGGCCAGGATGGCCCAGCACACCAGGGGCTGCACCACCAGCTTGCAGATCTGCAGGGCCGCCTGGCGCAGCAGGGCGTGGTTGCCCGCATGGCGGAAGACCACGGCCAGCCGTTCCCGCAGGGTCAGGCCCAGGGTGACCAGCATGCAGGGCGCGGCCGTATGCCCCACCAGCTCGGCGGCCCTGTCCAGCGGCCCCCACAGCCCAAGGCCCAGGGCGGAGACCAGCACGCCGCCCGCCATGCCCCAGAACACGGCATTGTACAGCAGCGAATAGCGCAGCACATGCAGCAGCACGGCCTTGCGCCCCTGCGGCATGGACCGGGAAGGATCATGCGCGGCCAGCTGCACCTGCCCCACCACGAACAGCAGATTGGGCGTGATGGTGAACAGGCCGGCCACGAACAGGGCCTCGGCATTGCCCGGCAGGGCGCTGGTGATGACGGGGATGCCCACGAAGGCGGCATTGCAGAAACAGCCGCCCAGGGCCGTCACGGTCGCCGCCGCGCTGTCGTGGCGGGCCAGGATGCGGTCGGCCGCGTAGCAGGCCCCGTAGATGAGGAACTGCGCGGCGATGACGCCCAGCCAGAACTGCGGGTGCGCAAAGCTCTCCAGAGGCGCGGTGGCCATGATCTGGAACAGCAGCAGCGGCAGGGCCACGTTGAGGACATAGAGGCTCAGGGTCTGGTTGGCGTTCTCGGGAAGGGCCCGGAAAAGATCCAGGCAGACGCCCAGACCGATGAGCAGGAACACGGGGACAACGGCGGAAAATGCTTCGATCATGCCCTTGCTTATGCTTCTCCCGGCCGGATGTCCAGACGCGGCGTCCGCCACCGGGCCCGGAGAAAAAGGCCAGGGACGGACGCCCTGCCGGGAAGCGGCCGTGCCGCCAGCCGGGACAGGCCCCGCATCCGTGCTGCCGGGCCCTCTTTCCCGCGCGCCGGGGCCGCGGGCACCGGGCCTGTCCTAGACCGCGCCGCCGTTCGCATGGCAGTCGCAGGCGGCATCCGGGGCCCCGCACTGGCGGCAGTGGGCCACCAGGGGCTCGAAGGTCTCGCTGTCCGGGAAATAGGCCAGCAGGGCCCCCCGCGACATGTCGAAATACCAGGCATGCAGCGAGAGTTCATGGGCGGACACGCGCTCCTGTATCCAGGGATAGGAAAGCAGGTTGTCGATGGAGACGAGGATGGCGGCCTCTTCGCAGTGGCGCTGCCGGTCGGCCGGGCTCTCGTCGCGCACGTCCTCGCGCATCCGTTCCAGGGCGGGCGCGGCCAGGGAGACCCAGTTGGCCACGAAGCTCTCGTCATGCAGCGATGCGGGGTCCAGCAGGGCCTGGATGCCGCCGCAGCCGGAGTGGCCCAGCACGATGATGTGCTCCACCTTGAGATGATGCACCCCGTATTCCAGCACGGCCAGCACGGCGTCCCGGCGCAGGGCGTCGTCGGCATGGGGCACCAGGTTGGCCACATTGCGCACCACGAAGATGTCGCCCGGGTCGCAGCCCATGAGCAGGGCCGGATCGGCCCGGGAGTCACTGCAGGCGATGACGATGGCCTTGGGATGCTGCCCCTTGTTCAGGGACGCGTAGTAGTCGTTTTCCGCATCAAAATAGAAACGGCGGAAGTTTCTGAAACCGTTGATGAATTTTTCAAAGTCCTTCATGGGGTCCTCAAAGTCCCCTCCGGCCGCGCGTATGTACGGGACGCCGGAGGAAAGAGACGAAAAGAGCCCCGGAGGGACCGGGGCTCTCGCAAAATGACACAGACAGCGGCTACTGGGCCTTGGCTTCGGAGGGAGCGGCCTTTGCGGCAGCGGGCTTTTCAGCGGCAGGAGCGGCCTGTTCCGCAGCGGGCGCAGGCTTTGCAGCGGGCTTTTCGGCGGCCTTGGCGTCCTGGGCGGCAGGGGCGGGCGCTTCGGCGGCAGGAGCATCCGCCGCGGCGGGAGCTTCGGGCTGGGGGTTGCTCACGGACACGAAGTTGACCTTCTGCTTGTTCATCTCGTCCAGCAGGGCATTGGTCACGTCCAGGGCGGGGTCATAGGCCACGGCCACGTCCGTGCCCAGCACCACGCTCAGGCCGTTGGCCTTGCGGTAGTTGTTCACCAGGCGCTGGGTCAGGTCCAGCAGCTGGCTGACCACGTTCTGCTGTTCGGCATTGATGCGCTGCTGGCCGCCCATGTAGATGGCCTGCAGTTCACGCTGCAGGTTTTCGTTCTCGGGGTCTTTGCCCAGGCGGGCCTGCACGTCGTCGATCTGCTGCTGGATCTCCTTCTGCATGCCTTCCAGGAAGCGGCTGGCTTCCTTGCCGGGCTCGCTGTCGCGCAGCAGGCGGTTCATGTCGACCACGCCGACCTTGACGGCGGGTTCCTGGGTCTGCTGGCAGCCGCTGACGGCGAGGCAGAGGACGAGCAGGGAAAGGATGAGCAAACGAATAGGCATGGGGAGTTCTCCTTGGATCATCCGCAGATGTGCGGTTTCAGTCTGAATGGCCTGCTTGTACGATGTTTTGTCCCGGGACTCAACTCTTTTCCGTCTTCCCCGCCCCGTCTCCCGGGCCGCGGACGGGACGGGACCCTGTGCAAGACGGCACACGCATTGACAAAGGATGCGATATTGTTATTCTGGACGTTGTCCTTATTTCATAAGATCTTCAGGGCGGACCTGCCGCCAAGCGAGAATTTTCGTGTCATACCACTCCCTGCGCACCCCGCGCGAAGCCATCACCGAGATCGTCAGGCACGCGCCGCCCGAAGTGCGTCCTGCCATCATCGCCCTTATCCGGGCTGCCTTCCGCTCCCTGAAGCGCGGCTACCAGCCCGACGTGCGGGCCGTGCCCCTGCGCAGCTGGCGCTCGCTGCTCCAGCTGCTCTCCTCCATCGCCGCCATGCAGAGCGAGACGGAGACCCTGCTGCGTGTCTCCAACGACCTGCTCTCCATGGCCGACCATATGGCCCCCCCCGGGGAAGTGCTGCGCCAGAGCGCCGAGATCCTGGTCCATGCCCTGCATGCCGACCTGTATGTCTGCCGCCTGCGCAACCCCCAGGGCGAGTGGGTGGTACAGGCCGCCGCGCGCCGTGACGGCGGCGGCATCCCCCTGGTGGTCCCGGCCTTGGAAGAAGGCATCCGCAACCATCCCGTCATGCGCACGGTCAAGGAAGGCTCGGCCCGGCACGTGGTGTCCAACAACCTGCGGGGCATCGAACGCGGCGGCGAGTCCTTCGACTGCGTGGTCTACAAGGCGGGCTACCGTTCCCGTCTGGCCTTCGTGCTGCGCGAGCGCAACGACCGGCCGCCCTTCGGCCTGGTGCTGCTCTACACCCAGCGCGAATACGGTTTCGAGATGTACGACGCCCACTTCCTTTCCAAATGCGCCCGCATCGTGTCCCTGACCACGGGCCGCCGCCTGGCCGTGGCCCGCGACACCCTGGAAAAAGCCGCCGGCGCCATGGCCCACTACGGCAACAACGCCCTGAACATCATGCGCAACCAGGCCGAATACTGCGGCGAGCTGGTGGAAGACATCGACAACAACCTTTCCCGCGCCCTGCGCCTTTCCCGCGAGCTGCGCGCCGAGTTCCACGAGGATTCGCGCGGCCAGCGCCTGGCCCTGGAGCTGGAAAAGATCCTGGCGCGCGCCGACCTTACGGAGCTGGCCGGGCACCTGGGCGGCGTGCTGGAAGGCACCCGCCGCATGACCCGCATCATCGGCTCCCTGAAAAAATCCGCTGAACGTCCCTCCCTCATGCGTTACGCCCTGGGGCAGGACGTCCTCAAACTGGAAGACGACTCCCACGACTAGGCCGGGGCAGGCCCCCGCCATGCCGCCAGCCCGGACAGCAGCCCGCGCGGCCGCACGCCGCCGGGGCCCCTGCCCCCTGCCTGCCGTGATGCCGCCCGTCCTGCCGGGGACATGAGCCCGGCCCCCCCGGCGCCCGTCAGGACGGGCCTTGCCCTGCCGGACCCGTCACCTCCACTACCGCGGGAGCACCGCCATGAATGCCGCCCGGATCTTCCCCTTCCTGAACGAACTGCGCCACTACAGCCTGCGCGACTTCCGCGCCGACTTCATGGCCGCGCTCACCGTCACCCCCATGGCCGTCCCCCAGGCCATGGCCTATGCCCTCATCGCCGGCGTGCATCCGCAATACGGCATCTATGCCTGCATGCTGCCGGTCATCGTGGCCGCCCTCTGGGGCTCGGCCCGCTACCTGGCCGCCGGGCCCACCAACGCCATCTCCATGGTGCTGTTCACCACCATGAGCACGGTCAGCATCGGCGGCATCACCGTGGCCGGCCTGCCCGAGGAGGCCCGCATGCCCTACATCTTCGGCATCGCCCTGCTCTGCGGCCTCATCCAGGTGGGCATGGGCCTTGCCCGTCTGGGCGAACTGGCCAACTTCATCTCCCATTCGGTCATGGTGGCCTTTTCCGCCGGCGCGGCCCTGCTCATCGCCGCGGGGCAGCTCAAGACCGCGCTGGGCCTGCCCTCCTCCCAGGCGCAGGGCTTCTTCCCCCAGGTGGACCATGTGATCCACAATTTCAGCCAGCTCAACATCTGGTGCCTGCTGGTCTCCGGGGGCACCATCCTGCTGATCCTGCTTTTCAGGCGCATCTCGCGCCGTTTCCCGGCCACCCTGGCGGCCCTGGTCATCATCTCCGGCGCCTCGGCCCTGCTGGGGCTCCATGAGCGGGGCGTGCGCCTGGTGGGCGCCATCCCCAGCGTGATCCCGCCCCTCTCCCTGCCCCCGGCCTTCGACATGGCCTCCATCCGCGACCTGTTCATGCCCGCGCTGGCCATCGCCCTGCTGGGCGCCGTGGAATCCCTGGCCATCGGCAAGCAGCTGGCGGGCATCCGCGGTGACCGCTTCGACGGCAGCCAGGAACTCATCGGCCAGGGGCTCGGCAACATCGCCGCGGGCCTCACTTCCGGCATCCCCGGCTGCGGCTCCTTCACCCGCAGCGCCCTGGTGGTCACCAGCGGCGGGCGCAGCCGCATGGGCACGGTCCTTTCCGGCCTGCTGGCCCTGCCCATGCTCTTCGTCATGGCACCGCTGGTCAGCTGGCTGCCCATGCCCGCCCTGGCGGGCGTGCTGCTGCTCATCTCGGTGAACATGATCGACATCCCGGCCATCCGCCTCTGCCTGCGGGCCACACGCATCGACCGCTGGGTGCTGCTCATCACCTTCGCCTCCACCCTGCTCCTCGACCTGGAACGGGCCGTGTTCATCGGCGTGCTGCTCTCCCTGACCCTCTTCATCTACAAGGCGGCCCATCCCCGGGTGCGCCGCCTGCGCGCCACGGACCCGCTCATGCGCTATGCCCCGGACCACATGCCCGAGGGCCTGGTGGTCTATGTCATTGAGGGCACGCTCTTCTTCGGCGCCATCCACGAACTGGAACGCCAGCTCTACGAAGAGGACGACACGCCGCCCCGGCTGGTGGTCCTGCACCTGACCCGCGTGTTCTGGCTGGATGCCTCCGGCGCCCACGCCCTTGAGCAGTTCCTCGAACGCTGCTATGCCCGCAGTGTGCCGGTGGTGCTGGTGGTGGGCAGCCGCAACGTGCGCGACATCCTGACCCGCACGGGCGTCATCGACTGCCTGAGTGACGGCTTTGTGGCCGATACCCTGGGCGACGGCCTGCGCATCGGCGTGGACATGCTGGACAGGCACATCCGCTGCCACACCGGCTGCCCCGAAGAATCCTGCCCCCGGCAGCCGGTCTTCGCCCCGGCCGCCGCCCCCCGCAGCGTGGACCAGCTGGCGCGGCAGCGCCTGCAACAGATGCACGCCGGAGACCCGGCATCCCGCCATACGGAACAAGAATGATGCACAAAGCCTTTTTCCTGCCGGAATCCCCGGCCGATCCCGGCAGCCTGCCCTTTGACCGGGAACATCCCTGGCTGGCGCCCCTGGCCGGCTACAGCGACCTGCCCTTCCGCCTGCTCTGCCGCCGGTACGGCGCGGCGGTCTGCGTGACCGAGATGGTCAGCGCCAAGGGCCTTGTCTACCGCAGCCCCGGCACCGGCGAGCTCTTGCAGAGCCTGCCCGGGGACCAGCCGCTGGTGGTCCAGCTTTTCGGGGCCGAGGCCCCCTTCCTGCAACGGGCCGTGGAGATGCTCCGCGATGCGGGCTACGGCTGGTTCGACCTCAACATGGGCTGCTCGGTGGCCAAGGTCCTCAAGCAGGGGGCCGGGGCCGCCATGCTGGGCGATGTGCCCCATGCCCTCGAGGTGGCCCGGGCCATGCTCCAGGCCGCCGGTCCCGGGCGGGTGGGCTTCAAAATCCGTCTGGGCCTGGACAGCCGGCGGCATGTCTGGCGCGACCTTTCCCTGCGTCTCCAGGATCTGGGCGCGGGCTGGATCACCCTGCATCCGCGCACGGCGCGCCAGGGCTTCGGCGGCGAGGCCGCCCACGAGCTGCTGGCCGAGCTCAAGCAGGCCCTGGACATCCCCCTCATCGCCAGCGGCGACCTGTTCAGCGCCCGGGACGGCCTGCGCGTGCTGGAGCAGACCGGCGCGGACACGGTCATGTACGCCCGGGGCGCCATGCACGGCCCGGCCATCTTTGCCGACCACCTCCGCCTCTGCCGGGGGGAGGAGCCCCAGCCCCCCTCACCGGCCGCCCTGCGGGACATGGTCCTGCGCCATATGGAACTGGCCCAGGAGCTCTGCCCCGGTCGCGCCGCCCTCTGGAAGATGCGCAGCGTGGTGCCCCGCTATATACGCAGCCTGCCCGGCGTCAAGGCCCTGCGCCTCGAGCTCTGCCGCTGTACGTCCTGGGAGGGCCTGCACGAGCTGATGGACCGCTTTTTGCCGGAATAGACGGCAAGATCTGTTGAGGGGGAAGGGGACTTTTTCCGGCGGAAAAAAGTCCCCTTCCCCCTCACGCTCCCCCATCCTTCAAAAACCGCTCACGGCGTCCCGCGCTCCGCACAGGAGGCTCAGAAAGGATATCAAGAGCCCTCTTTCCCGGCCTTCCTTTCTCCCCTCACGGACACCTCTCTTCTTTCCGGCAAGATCACCTGCCCTGCATGTCCTTTCCCCTGCTGCCCGCCGCATGGCGGCCCGCCCGCGCTACCGGACAGCAGCCGCCATCCGGCGGCGATCCCCGCACCGCACGATGTCCCTTCCCCTTGACAGGGCCTGCCTCTCACGGAACACTGCCGCAAAGACTTTTTTCCGGGAGAGAACTATGGACGTCATCCGCGCCAAGACCGCCGGTTTCTGCATGGGGGTCGGCCTGGCCCTGCAAAAGCTGGACACCGCTCTGGAACAGCCCTGCGAGGGCCGCACCTGCACCCTGGGCCCCATCATCCACAACCCGCAGGTACTGGCCGACTATGAGGCCCGGGGGGTCTTCTGCGCCCAGGATCCTTCCCAGCTCGATGCCAGGGACAGGGTCCTCATCCGTGCCCACGGCATCACCCGGCAGGTGGAAGAAGCCGTCCGCGCCACCGGCGCCGACGTGGTGGACGCCACCTGCCCCAAGGTCAAGCGGGCCCAGCTGGCCATCGAACGCGCCACCCGCGACGGCGCGGAGCTCCTGCTCTTCGGGGAGGCCGACCACCCCGAGGTGCGCGGCCTCGTCTCCTATGCCCACGGCCCGGCCCACGTCTTCGGCAGCCGTGACGAGCTGACCGCCCTGCATGTGGACCCGGGACAGGCCTATGTGCTGGCCTCCCAGACCACCCAGGACCGTTCCGTCTTCGAACAGCTGGAGCAGGAACTGCGTGACCGCCTGCCCCGGCTCACGGTGCTGGCCACCATCTGCGATGCCACCCGCGAACGGCAGGAAGAAGCCCGCAGCATCGCGGCCCGGGTGGACGTCATGGTGGTGGTGGGCGGCCGCCAGAGCGGCAACACCCGCCGTCTGGCCGACCTGGCTGCCCAGAGCGGCATCAGCACCTACCATATAGAACAGGCCGAAGAACTGCGGGCCGAAGACTTTGCCGGCAAGACGCGTGTGGGCCTCACCGCCGGGGCCTCCACTCCCCGCAAGCTCATCGACGCCACCCAGCACTGGCTGGAACAGCTGCCGGAGTGAACGGCCTGTCGCGGGGCACCGCCGCCTGCGCCCGCAGGCCTGCTCTCTTGTGAACAAAAGGCTTTGCCGCACGGAGCTCACGGCAAAAAAACTTTTCAGCCGCCTGCGTCCCCCTGACCGCCGCCTCTCCTGCCCCGGCCAGGGCCCTCCAGCTATTCCCCGTATTTTTTTCTCGTATTTGTTCTCCGGCCGGGAACCGGCACCGGCCGGGGGGACGCGGACATGGCTCTGTTGATAATATACCGGATTCGATGGCTATTTTTGGGCAGTACCGATCCGGGACATTGATTGTGACATTTTTCACTAGACTGTCGGAAGCACGGGACGTCTCCGGTCATCCGCCGCGGCCGTTTGCAAAGCCCCGCTCTCTGGCGTACACTGAAAACCAGTTCCGCACACGGGACGGTCCCCGCTCACCGGGCCGCCGCACGGCGTTTCCGGCGGGGCTCCTGCGTTTTTTCTGGGGGTAGAATGGCTCTGATCCTGGGTACCGCCGGTCACATCGACCACGGCAAGACATCTCTGGTCCGCGCGCTGACGGGCATCGACTGCGACCGTCTGGAAGAAGAGAAGCGGCGCGGCATCACCATCGAACTGGGCTTCGCCTGGGTCCCCATGCCGGGCGGCGAGCGTCTGGGCATCGTGGACGTGCCCGGCCATGAACGCTTCGTCAAGAACATGGTGGCCGGTGCCGCCGGTGTGGACTTCGTCATGCTGGTCATCGCCGCCGACGAAGGCGTCATGCCCCAGACCCGCGAACATCTGGAGATCTGCTCCCTGCTGGGCATCCGGCACGGCTTCGTGGCCCTGACCAAGGTGGACATGGTGGACGCGGACTGGCTGGAGCTGGTCCAGGAAGACGTGCGCGCCTTCCTGCAGGGCACCTTCCTGGAAGGCGCCCCCATCTTCCCCGTCTCGTCCAGCACGGGCCAGGGCATCCCGGCCCTGCGTGAGCATATCCTGGCCTGCGCCAGCAGCCTGCCGCCCCGGCACGGCTCCGACATCTTCCGCCTGCCGGTGGACCGCGTGTTCACCCTCAAGGGCCACGGCACGGTCATCACGGGCACGGTCATCTCCGGCGCGGTCAGCGAGGGGGACGAGCTCTGCTTCATGCCCGGCGCCCTGCCCACCCGGGCCCGCAGCCTGCAGCGTCACGGCAGCGGCGTGGAGATGGTGCGCGCCGGCGAGCGCTGCGCCGTCAACGTGCAGGGCCTGGAAGTGACGGACATCCATCGCGGCAACACCCTCTGCCGTCCTGACACCCTTTTCCCCTCCCGCCGCTGGCTGGTGCGCCTGCAGTGCCTTGAATCCGCGCCGCGGCCCCTGCGCCAGCGCACCGAGGTCCACTTCCACCACGCCACGCAGGAATGCGCGGCCCGGGTGGTCTTCTTCGACCGTGACCGCCTGGCCCCCGGGGATTCCTGCCTGGCCGAGCTGCGCTTCTCCACTGACATGGTGGGCGTCTTCGGCGACCATTGCGTGCTGCGCGCCTATTCGCCCTTGCGCACCGTGGCCGGCGGCACCATCGTCAGCCCCCTGCCCCCGCTGCTGCGTCGCAAGGACCCGGATTTCCAGAACAAGCTCGATCTGCTGGCCCGTCTGCCCCAGCTGGCCGCCCCCGATTACGTCACCGCCCATTCCGGCCTCGACCTCACCAGGGCCGCCCTGAACCTCAGCGGCAGCGCGGGCGCCAGCCACAGCCAGATGCAGGTCCTCACCGGCCAGAGCGCCGCGGCCCTGCAAAAGCAGCTTGTCCAGCTTTCTTCCCAGGGCGAGGCCATCTGCTGGCACAAGGAAGGCCGCATGTGGATCGCCAGCCTGCAGTTCGAGGCCCTGATCCGCGCCTGCCTGGCCAGGGCCACCACCCTGCACGCCAAGAACCCGCTCAAGCCCTCGCTGCCCAGCGGGGCCCTGTGCGCCGGCTGGGGCGACAAGCTGCCCCAGCGCCTGGTGGCTCGCGTGCTGGACGCGGCCCAGAAACAGGGCCTGCTGGTGGCCGAAGGCGACGGCCTGCGCCTGGCCAGCCACAAGGTCACGCTGGCTTCCGACCAGGAAGGCCTGAGCCGCAAGCTGCTGGAGGCCCACACCAGCGCGGGCCTGACCCCGCCCAACCTCAAGGACGTGCTCGAGGAGCTGGGCGTGAGCAGCAAGGAGGCCGCGCCCGTCCTGCGCCTGCTGTGCGAACAGAAAAAACTGGTGCGCGTCAGGGACGGCCTGTACTACAGCAGCGAAGCCGTGGACGAGATCCTGGAAAAGGTGCGCCTGTGGTTCAGCGACCATGAGGATCTGGACGTGGGCGGCCTCAAGGAGATCCTGGGCCTTTCGCGCAAGTACCTCATCGCCCTGCTGGAGTTCATGGACAGGGAAAAGATCACCGTCCGGGTGGGAGACACCCGGCAGTACCGGGGCCGTTAGGGGCAGGGATGCCTGCCCCCGTCCGGTGGCCGGAAGGCCGCCGCCCGAGGCCCGACCAACAACAGCGTCATGCTCCGGCGGCCGCGACCGCGGCCGCCCGTGTCCGGGCGGGAGGCTCCGTCCCCGGACGGCACAAGGTTTGAGACGCCCGGCGTTTCAAACGCCAAATGCTCTACAAGGAGAGTCTATCATGGCACAGAAAATCCTGGTTATCGGCGGCGTTGCCCTGGGTCCCAAGGCGGCCTGCCGCTGCAAGCGCCTGATGCCCGACGCCGAGATCACCCTGGTGGATGAAAACCTCTTCATCTCCTACGGCGGCTGCGGCATCCCCTACTATGTGTCCGGCGAGGTCAACAACCTCGACGACCTGCGCGCCACGCCCTACCACACCGTGCGTGACCCCGAATTCTTCCGTACCATGAAAGGCATCACCGTACGCAACCAGACCCGCGCCCTGGCCATCGACCGCGCCGCCAAGACCCTGCTGGTGCGCAACGTGGTCACCGGCGAGGAAGAAAAGCTGCCCTACGACAAGCTGGTGCTGGCCACCGGCGCCACCCCGCGCATGCCTCCGGTGGAAGGCCACGACCTCAAGAACGTCCTGACCCTCACCCGTCTGGAAGCCGCCGACGCCATCCGCAAGGCCTGCGAACACGGCCAGGTCAGCGAGGCCGTCATCGTGGGCGGCGGTTTCATCGGTCTGGAAGCCGCCGTGGCCCTGTCCGACATGTGGGGCGTCAAGGTCAGCGTGGTGGAAATGATGGACCAGATGCTGCCCGGCGTGCTCTCCCACAATATGGGCAAAATGGCCGCCCACGACTGCGAGGCCCACGGCCTGTCCGTCTACACCGCCGAAAAGGTCGTCAGGCTGGAGGGCGAGGACGGCGCCGTGTGCAAGGTCATCACCGACAAGCGCGAGCTGCCCGCCCAGCTGGTGATCTTTGCCGCCGGCTTCCTGCCCAACGGCCAGCTGGCCAGGGACGCCGGTCTGGAAGTGGCCCCCTTCGGCGCCATCGTGGTCAACGAAAAGATGCAGACCAGCGACCCCGACATCTACGCCGGCGGCGACTGCGTGGCCATCAAGAACCTCATCACCGGCAAGCTGGGCTACCTGCCCCTGGGCAGCATGGCCAACCGCCAGGGCCGCGTCATCGGCACCAACCTGGCCGGCGGCGACGCCAGCTTCCCCGGCTTCGTGGGCACCTGGGCCGTGAAACTGTTCGACATGTCCTTCTGCGGCGCCGGCCTCACCGTGGAACGCGCCCGCAGGGAAGGTTACGACGCCATCTCCGTGGCCGTGGAACAGCTGGACCGCGCCCACTTCTATCCCGAAAAGCACATGATGAGCCTGGAACTGGTGGTGGACAGGAGCGACCGCCGCGTGCTGGGCATCCAGGGCGCCTGCACCGCCGGTGACGCCCTCAAGGCCCGCGTGGACGCCGTGGCCGCCGTGCTGCAGTACGGCAAGCCCACCGTGGAAGACATCTCCAACCTGGAGGTCTCCTACGCGCCGCCCTTCGCCGCCGCCATGGACGTGGTCAACGTGGTGGGCAATGTGGCCGACAACGTGCTGGCCGGCCGGGTGAAGCCCATCACCGCCGAAGAGTTCATGGACCTGTGGAACAAGCGCGCCGAAAACAATGTCTTCTTCATCGACGCCCGTCCCGCCAAGGCCGGGCAGGCCGTGCAGGCCCAGCACCCCGAATGGCACTCCATCTCGCTGGAAGAAATGCCCAGCCGGGTCAGCGAAGTGCCCAGGGACCGTCCTGTGGCCATCATCTGCAATACCGGTCTGCGCGCCTATGACAGCGTGCTGATCCTGGCCCGCAACGGCATCACCGACGTGGTCAACGCGGCCGGCGGCATGCAGGCCGTGCTCAAGACCGGCGGCAAGATCTAGCCACCTGTCCCTGTGACCTGTCCAGGGGGCTCCCGTCAGGGGGCCCCCTTTTTTGTGCCGGCCTGCGGGCCCGCCTCCTCCCGGAGGGCGGGCGATGCCCCGGGACGCGCCGGAGGCCCCGCCGCGCCTGCCCGTTGCACCGCTTTTCCGGCCTGCCGCCGGAGACCGCTCCCCCGGGGCGCCCGCCTGCACCCCGGTCCCCTCCCTGTCGTACCGGGGGCTGGGCCCGCCCTGCCTGCCCGACCTGTCCCGCCCAGGAGGGAAGGGCCCTCAAAGGCTTGCGCGGCGCCGTTTTGCGGGCTATGATCACATGACACATTTCATGGGATTTTCCGTAGTTGCCTTTTGTCGCCCTTTTTAGTAGGCAGCCTGAAGAGAGACAAAGGCGGCGGTCACGCGTCCTGCGGGGCCGCAGCGGTTCCATATCGTCCTAAGTCCTTTGTTTCTCTTGCAAAAATGCCTGTGCATTTTTTTTCACAGCCTGACCACATTAGACTGTTCAAACAAACAATTTTGTGGTAGGGCTCATCCATTGCGAACAGGCACGGTCCCGGCCGTTTTTTTCGGGCTTCTTCCGCCCGGGCCGCTCCGGCCCTCATGCCCCGGCATGATGCGATGGATCCTCTCTGTTTGCACAAGAAAGACCACCGGCCTGCCGGTGTGTCCATTCCGGAAAAACATGCGCGCCAAGATAGACGCGCAAGGAGGAACAGATGGCGAAAATGAAAACCATGGACGGCAATAACGCCACCGCGTATATTGCCTACGCTCTGTCGGACACGGCTGCCATTTACCCCATTACCCCTTCGTCCGTCATGGGCGAAGTCATGGACGAAATGGCCGCCAAGGGGTGCAAGAACCTCATGGGCCAGACCGTGACCGTGCGTGAAATGCAGTCCGAAGCCGGTGCCGCCGGTGCCGTGCACGGCATGCTGGCCGCCGGCTCCCTGACCAGCACCTACACCGCTTCCCAGGGCCTGCTGCTCATGATCCCCAACATGTACAAGATCGCCGGTGAACTGCTTCCCGGCGTCTTCCATGTTTCGGCCCGTGCCCTGGCTTCCCACGCGCTGTCCATCTTCGGTGACCACCAGGACGTCATGGCCTGCCGCCAGACCGGTTTTGCCTTCCTCTGCTCCTCCTCGGTGCAGGAATGCATGGACCTGGCCCTGGTCGCCCATCTGTCCGCCCTTGACGCCAGCGTGCCCTTCTGCCACTTCTTCGACGGTTTCCGTACCTCCCACGAAGTGCAGAAGATCGAGACCATCGACTACGAAGACATCCGCAAGCTGGTGCCCTGGGACAAGGTCGAAGAGTTCCGCGCCAATGCCATGAACCCGGAACATCCCCATATCCGCGGCACCGCCCAGAACCCCGACATCTTCTTCCAGAACCGCGAAGCCAGCAACCTGTACTATGACGCCGTGCCCGGCATCGTGCTGGAAAACATGAAGAAAGTGGCCGCCATCACCGGCCGCAAGCATCGCCTGTTCGACTATGTGGGCCATCCCGAAGCCGACCGCGTGATCATCAGCATGGGTTCCTCCTGTGAAGTCATCCAGGAAACCGTCAACTACCTGAACGAACGCGGCCAGCGCGTGGGCCTGGTGAAAGTGCATCTGTTCCGTCCCTTCTCGGCCGAACACCTGCTGCAGGCCATCCCCGCCACCGCCACCACCATCACCGTCCTCGACCGCACCAAGGAACCCGGTTCCCTGGGCGAGCCCCTGTACCAGGACGTGTGCACGGCCTTCATGGAAAAGGGCGAAGCTCCCACCATCGTGGGCGGCCGTTACGGTCTGGGCTCCAAGGACTTCACCCCCGGCATGGCCAAGGCCGTGTTCGACAACATGCTGGGCCTGGCCCCCAAGAACCACTTCACCGTGGGCATCAACGACGACGTGACCAACCTGAGCCTCGACGTTGAAGAAGAGATCGACACCGTGCCCGCCGGCACCGTGCAGTGCAAGTTCTTCGGTCTGGGCGCCGACGGCACCGTGGGCGCCAACAAGCAGGCCGTCAAGATCATCGGCGACAACACCGACATGTACGCCCAGGCCTACTTCGCTTACGACTCCAAGAAGTCCGGCGGCTTCACCGTGTCCCACCTGCGCTTCGGCAAGAGCCCCATCCAGTCGTCCTACCTCATCACCCAGGCCGACTACATCGCCTGCCACAAGGCCGCCTATGTCACCCAGTACGACATCCTGGACGGCATCAAGGACGGCGGCACCTTCGTGCTGAACTCCAACTGGTCGCTGGAAGACATGGAAAAGCACCTGCCTGCTTCCATGAAGCGCACCATCGCCCGCAAGCACCTGAAGTTCTTCAATGTTGACGCCGTTGCCGTGGCCCAGGAAGTGGGTCTGGGCGGCCGCATCAACATGATCATGCAGACCGCCTTCTTCAAGCTGGCCAACGTCATCGACTTCGACAAGGCCGTGGCCCTGCTGAAGGAATCCATCAAGAAGACCTACGGCATGAAGGGCGACAAGATCGTCAACATGAACATCGCCGCCGTGGACAAGGGCATGGACGCCTTGGTCGAGATCAAGTACCCCGAATCCTGGGCTGACGCCACCGAAGGCGCCGAAGTCTGCCATTGCGGCGACGACGACTACATCGCCGGTGTGGTGCGTCCCATCCTGGCCCAGCGCGGCGACAAGCTGCCCGTGTCCGCCATGGAACCCGCCGGCATCATGCCCCTGGGCACCGCCGCCTGTGAAAAGCGCGGCGTGGCCATCAACGTGCCCGAATGGGTGGCCGACAACTGCATCCAGTGCTGCCAGTGCTCCTTCGTGTGCCCCCACGCCGCCATCCGTCCCGTGGTCGCCAATGACGAAGAACTGGCCGGCGCTCCCGAAAGCTTCGTGACCGTGCCCGCCAAGGGCAAGGAACTGACCGGCATGAAGTTCCGCATGCAGGTGTACGCCGAAGACTGCCTGGGCTGCGGCTCCTGCGTGGAAGTCTGCCCCACCAAGCCTGAAAAGCGCGCCCTGTCCATGAAGCCCCTGGATACCCAGATCGACGCCCAGGTGGCCAACCTGGCCTTCGCCGAAGCCAACGTCTCCATCAAGGACGACCTGATGGCTCGCGACACCGTCAAGGGTTCCCAGCTGCAGCAGCCCCTGCACGAGTTCTCCGGCGCCTGCGCCGGCTGCGGTGAAACCCCCTACGTCAAGGTGCTCACCCAGCTGTTCGGCGAACGCATGCTGATCGCCAACGCCACCGGCTGCTCCTCCATCTGGGGTGCCTCTTCCCCCACCACGCCCTACACCACCAACAAGGACGGCTTCGGTCCCGCCTGGGGCAACAGCCTCTTTGAAGACGCCGCCGAATTCGGCTGCGGCATCGGTCTGGGCTACAAACAGCGCCGCGGCGCCCTGGCCCTGGCCGTCAAGGAAGCCCTGGCCACCGAAGGCATCGACGACGAACTGAAGGCCTCCCTGCAGGGCTGGCTGGACAACATGGACGACGCCGAAGGCTCCCGCAAGTTCGGCGAAGAGATCCTGGACAACCTGGACAGCCTGTCCGAAGCCAACCACGCCCTGGCCCACAAGCTGTGGGATATGGGCGACCTCTTCACCAAGAAGAGCGTGTGGATCTTCGGTGGTGACGGCTGGGCCTACGACATCGGTTACGGCGGTCTGGACCACGTCCTGGCTTCCGGCGACGACATCAACGTCCTGGTGATGGATACCGAAGTGTACTCCAACACCGGCGGTCAGGCCTCCAAGTCCACCCCGCTGGGCGCCATCGCCCAGTTCGCCGCTGCCGGCAAGCGCATCGGCAAGAAGGACCTGGGCCGCATGGCCATGAGCTACGGCTATGTGTACGTGGCCTCCATCGCCATGGGCGCCGACAAGCAGCAGGTGCTCAAGGCCTTCCGCGAAGCCGAAGCCTACAAGGGCCCCTCGCTGATCATCGCCTACGCTCCCTGCATCAACCAGGGCATCCGCAAGGGCATGGGCAAGAGCCAGGAAGAAGAAAAGCTGGCCGTGCAGACCGGCTACTGGCCCCTGTACCGCTTCAACCCCGAACTGGCCAAGGAAGGCAAGAATCCCTTCCAGCTGGACTACACCAAGGATCCCAACGGTGAACTGCAGGCCTTCCTGGCCGGCGAGACCCGTTTTGCCGCTCTGGACAAGAAGGATCCCGAAGTGTCCAAGCAGCTCAAGGCCGAACTGGACAAGGCCTACAACGAGCGTCACGCTCTGTACAAGCAGCTGGCCAGCCTGCCCCATCCCGGCAGCGAAAACTAAGCCGGCATACGCTGAATGAATGAAGGGGCGCGGCCGCAACGGCCGCGCCCCCATTATCTGGAGCACGGGTCCGGCCCCCGCGTCCTCCGGCACCGCCGGCCAGGACGCGCCCATGCCGGGACGGCAGCCCCGCATGGAGCACCACCATATTTCCGCCCGCCCGGGCAGCGGCCTGCGGGCCGCGGCGCGCGGCGCGCCATCAGCCCATCCGCGCTCTGGAAGTTTCCGGCTTGCGAAACTTCAACCATAACGGCATCGATTCACCGGGGCCAGCGCCCCGTCCTGGAGGAAACCATGCATCGCGCCCTATACCTTACCGCCACGGGCCCGCGCACCGGCAAGCGCGCCATCGCCCTGGGCACCATGTCCATCCTGAGCCGCAACATGCAGGATGTGGCCATCTTTCGCCCCATCATCAATGAACCCCAGCTGGATGACCGCGCCCCGGACATCAACCTGCTGCTGGAACATTTCAAGCTCAAGCAGGACTACTGCGACACCTTCGCCTACACCTACCAGGAAGTGCGCACCATCATCAATCAGGGCGACCGCAACCTGGTCATCGAGAACATCATCCAGAAGTTCAAGGAACTCCAGAGCCGCCACGATTTCGTGCTCTGCGTGGGCACCGACTTCCTGGGCAAGGACCCGGTCTTCGAATTCGAACTGAACGCCGAGATCGCCTCCAACCTGGGCTGCCCCGTGATGCTCATCACCAGTGGTGAAGGCAAGACCGCCGAGGACGTGCGCGACTCCCTGCTGGTGACCCGCGACTCCATGGCCCCCTACTCCCTGGATGTCATCGCCACCATCGTCAACCGCGCCAGCCTGACCCGCGCCGAAGCCGACGACCTGAGCGACATCTTTGCCGTGGACGGCAAGCCCGGCCTGGTCTACGCCATCCCGGACGAGCCCGCCCTGGGCCGCGCCACCATGCGCGACCTGCAGAAGGGCCTCAATGCCGAGGTGCTCTCCGGCGAGGCCCACCTCGACGCCCTGGTGGGCGACTACCTCATCGCCGCCATGCATGTGGACAACTTCCTGGGCTACCTGGCCAAGGATCAGCTCATCGTCACCCCCGGCGACCGCACCGACATCCTGCTGGCCTCCATCGCCTCCCGCCTGTCCTCCAGCAAGCCCGACATCGCCGGCGTGCTGCTGACCGGCGGCATCCGCCCCAGCGCCGAAGTGAGCAGCCTCATCGAGGGCTGGACCGGCGCTCCCCTGCCCGTGCTGCTGACCGACCAGCACACCTCCAAGGCCTTCATGTCCCTGCAGGAGATCTACGGCCTCATCGAGCCCACCGATACCCGCAAGATCAACACCGTGCTGGGCCTGTATGACCACTACGTCAACGGCAAGGAGATCAGCGCCCGCCTGAACATGACCAAACCCGGCCGCATGACGCCCATGATGTTCGAACTGAACCTCATCGAGCGCGCCAAGGCCAACAAGATGCGCATCGTCCTGGCCGAAGGCGAGGAACCCCGCATCCTGCAGGCCACGGACATCCTGCTGCGCCGCGAAGTGGCCGACATCATCCTGCTGGGCAATGAGGACAAGATCAACAAGCTGGCCCGCGAACTGCACCTTGACGTCAGCAAGGCCACCATCATCGATCCCACCACCTCGCCCAAGTTCGAAGACTACGCCGCCACCTACGCCGAACTGCGCAAGGCCAAGGGCGTGACCATCGAACGTGCCCGCGACGTCATGAGCGACGCCACCTACTTCGCCACCATGATGGTCAAGAAGGACGATGCCGACGGCATGGTCTCCGGCGCCGTGAACACCACCGCCCACACCATCCGTCCCGCCTTCGAGTTCATCAAGACCAAGCCCGGCTATTCCGTGGTCTCCTCGGTCTTCCTGATGTGCCTCAAGGACCGCGTGCTGGTCTTCGGCGACTGCGCCGTCAACCCCAACCCCACCTCCCAGCAGCTGGCCGAGATCGCCGTGGCCTCCGCCGATACCGCCAGGGTCTTCGGCATCGAGCCCCGTGTGGCCATGCTCTCCTACTCCACCGGCACGTCCGGCAAGGGTGCCGACGTGGATGTGGTGGTGGAAGCCACGGCCCTGGCCAAGGAAAAGGCTCCCCAGCTCTCCCTGGAAGGCCCCCTGCAGTACGACGCCGCCATCGATCCCACCGTGGCCAAGACCAAGCTGCCCAACAGCAAGGTGGCCGGCAAGGCGACCGTCTTCATCTTCCCCGACCTCAACACCGGCAACAACACCTACAAGGCCGTGCAGCGCGCCGCTGAGGCCGTGGCCATCGGTCCTGTCCTGCAGGGCCTCAACAAGCCCGTCAACGACCTGTCCCGCGGCTGCACCGTGCCCGATATCGTGAACACCGTGGCCATCACCGCCATCCAGGCCGCTGCCGAAAAGCAGAAGTAGCACGGGCACGCGCCGGCCGCGCCCGGCATCCTGTCCGCAACCATCATATCAGGGACGGAGCCACGGCTCCGTCCCTCCATTCCCCCCCGACGAGGATCTCTCATGAAAGTACTGGTCATCAATGCTGGCTCTTCCTCCTGCAAATATCAGCTGCTGGAAATGGACACCGAGACCGTCCTGGCTTCCGGCCTGGCCGAACGCATCGGCCAGGGCGGCACGGGCAAGCTGACCCACAAGATCGCCCCCGACACCGACCACGAGGAAAAGATCGTGCGCGAAAGCGCCTTCCCCACCCATGTGGAAGCCATGGAACTGGTCATCTCCCTGCTGACCGATGCCGAAAAGGGCGTCATCAAGGACAAGAGCGAGATCTACGCCATCGGCCACCGCGTGCTGCACGGCGGCGAATCCATCACCGAGACCGTGAAGGTGGACGAGAACGTGAAGCAGATCATCCGTGACTGCTTCCCCCTGGGCCCCCTGCACAACCCCGCCAACCTCATGGGCATCGAAGTGGCCGAAAAGCTCTTCCCCGGCGTTCCCAACGTGGCCGTGTTCGACACCGAATTCGGCATGGCCATGCCGCAGGAAGCCTACATGTACGGCCTGCCCTACGAGATCTACGAAGAGATGCACATCCGCCGTTACGGCTTCCACGGCACCTCCCACAAGTACATCGCCAAGAAGACCGCCGAATACCTGGGCAAGCCCCAGTCCGAGCTGCGCTCCATCACCATGCACCTGGGCAACGGCTCTTCCATGAGCTGCGTGAAAGACGGCAAGTGCTTTGATACCAGCATGGGCCTCACGCCTCTGGAAGGCCTCATCATGGGCACCCGCTGCGGTTCCATCGACCCGGCCATCGTCCCCTTCATCATGGAAAAGAAGGGCCTGACCCCCGAGGAGATGGACACCCTGATGAACAAGAAGTCCGGTCTGCTGGGCCTGTGCGGCTTCACCGACATGCGTGACGTGCACAAGGAAGTGGAAAACGGCAACAAAAAGGCCGAACTGGCCCTCAAGATGCTGGTCCGCAGCATCAAGAAGACCCTGGGCGCCTACTTCTTCCTGCTGGGCGGCAAGGTCGATGCCCTGGTCTTCACCGCCGGCATCGGTGAAAACGACGACATCGTCCGCGCCATGGTCTGTGAAGGCCTGGAAGAGCTGGGCGTGCGCCTGAACCTGGAAGAAAACGGCACCCGCAAGCCCGGTGCCCGCACCATCTCCACCCCCGACAGCAAGATCAAGGTCCTCATCATCCCCACCAACGAGGAACTGCAGATCGCCCAGGCCACCATGGAAGTGCTGGCCTAAGACACAGATGCCGCAGGGGGGAGCCGCTTTCCCCTGCGGTGCAAAGCGGCCCCGCCCCGCGTTCCCCTTCCCCAAACCGCTCCCGGGAAGGCGCGTCCCGCGCACCTTCCTCCGTTCAAAGCAGAGCGGCAAGGGACGGGCGCGGCAGCGAAGGACGCATACGGAGCTGTGCCCGCCGCACCGGTACCTCGCTTCCCGGCGTCAACGACAGCTCCCACGATACGGAACGGGGCCGTCTCCCTCAGGAGACGGCCCCGTTTTCTTTTCCCTTCAGGGCAGAGCGGCACAGAAGCGGGGCACGGCCTTCCCCCGCATCAGCATCCGCCGGAGCCCCCCAATCCCAGATCGCGGAGCAGGTTGCTGACGGCCATATGGCCCATGGTGGCCACGGCGCCGCTGGTGGAGGACGAGCAGTGGGACCCCATGACCAGGTTGTCCAGGGCGTACCAGCGGGCGTCCTGCGGCGGTTCCTGCTCGAACACGTCCAGACCGGCGCCGTAGATGCGCTTCTGCTCCAGGGCCTCCAGCAGGGCGGGGCCGTCCACCAGCTCGCCTCGGGCGGTATTGATGAGGATGGCGGTGGGCTTCATGAGGGCCAGCCGCGGGGCGTCCACCAGATGGCGGGTGCTGTCGTCGAGGCTGGTGTGCAGGCTGATGAAATCGGCTTCGCGGAAGATGCGTTCCAGACCGGCGCGTTCCACATGGTTCCCGGCGGCCCAGGCGTCATCCCAGGCGATGTCGTGCCCCAGCACCTTCATGCCGAAGCCCGCGCCGCAGCGGCGGGCCACCCGCTTGCCGACGGCGCCCAGGCCGATGATGCCCACGGTCTTGCCGTACAGGTCGATGCCGGTGATCTTGCTCCAGTCCCGTTCGCGGCAGCGGCGGTCGATGAGGGCCACCTTGCGGGCCACGCCCAGCATGAGGGCCAGGGCGTAGTCGGCCACGGCCTCGCTGTTGGCGCCCACGGTGCGGGAGACCCTGATGCCGCGGGCCTCGCAGGCGGCCAGGTCGATATTGTCCAGGCCCACGCCGTACTTGGCGATGGCCCGGAGCCGGGGCGCGGCGGCCAGCACCGTGGCATCGACGGGGTCCACGCCCACGATCAGGCCGTCACAGTCGGCCAGCTTCTCGCACATCCGGGCAGCGGAGAGGATGGCGCCGGTATCGTTGCGCACGACGTCCAGCCCCGCGTCGCGGAGGATGTCGAAAAGTTCGGGATTGTTCTTGCCGAAGGATCGCGGGGTGGCCAGGACTTTCATGGCGGGGCTCCTTGTGGGGAAGGGGTGGACGGGGCGGGAGGCCCGTTGCGCGCATGCCGCCCCGGCCGGCAGGGACGGGACAGGCGGGGGCGGCGGTCCGTGCCCCTGTCCTGCGGCATGGGGGACGGCGGTCCTGCACGGACGGGGCCTGCGTCCTGAACCTAGCCCAGCGGGCGGATTTGTCAATGACGGGCGCTGCCGCCGGCAGGTGCCCGTTTTCCTTTGCCTTGCGGGCCTCTGCCGTGTACAATGCGCGAAAAAACATGACGCAGGTGATTATGAGCATTCTTCAGGACACTCCTTCTTCCGACGCCATGCAGCGCCTGGATTCCGTGGTCGACCGTCTTTGCCATCCCGAATCCCTGGACAAGGTCTGGCACTGTTCGGCCCGCGGCATGGCCATGCCTTCCCTGGACAGGCTGAGCGAGATCATGGATCGCCTGCGGGCAGCGCTGTTCCCCGGCTATTTCGGGGCCGCGCGCGTCTGGCGCGAATCCATGCGCCATCATCTGGCCGCCAACCTGGACAGCGTCTACCGGCTGCTGGCCGAGCAGATCCAGCGCGGCATCTCCTTCTCCTGCACGGGCGAGGGCGAGGGCTGCCAGAACTGCGAGCGCAACAGCCGCGAGCTGGCGCTGGCCTTCATGGACAAGCTGCCGGACATCCGCCACAAGCTGGCCGGGGATGCCCAGGCGGGCTACGAAGGCGACCCCGCGGCCACCAGCCCGGGCGAGACCATCTTCTGCTATCCCTCCATGTACACCATGGTGCATCACCGCATCGCCCACGAGCTCTACAGCCTCAAGGTGCCGCTGATCCCGCGCATCATCTCCGAGATGGCCCACTCGCGCACGGGCATCGACATCCATCCCGGGGCCACCATCGGCAACGATTTCTTCATCGACCACGGCACGGGCGTGGTCATCGGCGAGACCTGCATCATCGGCAACAGCTGCCGCCTCTACCAGGGCGTGACCCTGGGCGCGCTCTCCTTCCCCAAGAACGCCGACGGCACCCTGACCAAGGGCATCCCGCGCCATCCCATCCTGGAAGACCGGGTGACGGTCTACGCGGGCGCCACCATCCTGGGCCGCGTCACCGTGGGCCGGGGCGCGGTCATCGGCGGCAATGTCTGGATCACGGACGACGTGCCCGCCGGGGCCAAGGTCACGCAGGAGCGGCCGTCATGAGGCCCGCGCGCAAGGGGCGGCCCTTCCTGCCGCTGCTTCTGCTGGCGGCGGTGGTGCTGGCGGCCTGCCTGAGCGGCTGCGGCACGGAGGTCAAGGCCAAGGGACAGATGATCGGCGGCGTCTCCATGGGACGCGGCCTGTAACAGCGAGGTCGGGATCATGCGTACTCTGGTACAGGGTGGTCTGGTGGTGCGCCATGACGGCGTGCGCAAGGCCGATGTCTTGTTGGAGGACGAACGTATCGTGGAAGTGGGCGAGGGCCTTTCCGCTTCCGGCGCCTGCGTGGTGGACGCCACGGACTGCTATGTGCTGCCCGGCGGTGTGGATGCCCAGGTGCGTCCCGCCGGGGCGGGGCTGGGCGGACTGGCCCGGGCCGCGCTCATGGGCGGCACCACCAGCCTGGGCGTGCTGCCGCCGTGCGACGGCTCCGCGCCGGTCACGGACGGCCTGCCCGTGGATGTGGTCGTGCACGCCGACGCCGCCGGGGAACTGCCGGATGCGGCGGCCTGCGCGGCCTTCCCCGCGTCGCTGCTGACGGCCGCCGATGCCTGCATGCGCCTGCGCGACCTCAGGGCCCGGGACATGCTGCCGCTGGCCGCCTGCGGTCTGGAGCCCGTGGGCAGGGGCATGCGCGCCCGTCTGGAGGCCGAAGGACAGCGGGACGTGCAGGTCTGGCCGCAGGTCTTCCCCGCCTATGCCGAAGAAACGGCCGTGCGTCTGGCGCTGACCCTGGCCCATGCCGCGGAAAGCCCCCTGTGCCTGGGCCCGGTCTCGTCGGCACGCGCCCTGACGGCGCTTTCCGGCGGGCACGGCTGCGGCCGTGTCCATGCCTGCACGGCGCCGCGCTATCTGCTGCTGGATGCCGCCAGCTACGGCGAGGGCGCGGCCGAGGGCCTGAAGTATGTCTGCATGCCGCCCCTGCGCGCCCCGCGCGACGGGCGCCTGCTGTGGGACGCCCTTGCCCGCGGCCTGCTGGATCATGTGGTCTCCGCCCATGACGAGGTCAGCTACGCCCGCAAATGGGCCACCGGCCGGGAATCGGTCTTTGCCTGCCCGCAGGGCATGCCCGGCGTGGAGACGCGCCTGCCCCTGCTGTTCTCGGAAGGCGTGCGCAAGAGCCGCCTGACCCTGCCGCGCTTCGTGGACGTGGCCTGCACCACGCCCGCCCGTCTGCTGGGCCTGGGCGGGCGCAAGGGCCGCCTGGACGCCGGTTTCGATGCCGACGTGGTGGTGCTGGACCCGGCCTGCCGCCGGGAACTGAGCGCCCGCGAGCTGCATCAGGGCGACTATACTCCCTATGAAGGCCTTGAGGTGCAGGGCTGGCCGCGCCATGTCTGGGCGCGGGGCCGCCGCATGGTCACGGACGGTGCCTGGAGCGGCCCGGAGCAGGGCGGCACCGGCCCGGCCGCCTGAGGGACGTTTTTACCGGCGCGGCATCCCTGACGGGGGTGCCGCGCCTTTTTTGCTTTGGCGGCGCACTTGGCAGAGTGCGCCTTGCCGGGTATAAGAACGCTTCGCACCCCTGTTGCGGAGCGCGGCTGACGGCTGTGCCGCCGCAGGCAACGGGAGGCACGGCCCCTGCCGGCCGGGCGGGACGCCCGGAGACCGGCCCTTGCGGGCCGGTCTTTCTGCCGGTGCGTCCGGGGGCGCCGCACTCCCACGGCGGAGCTCTCCGGTCAGAAAGGAGGATGTATGCTGGAAAGGATCTTTGCCCTCAAGGCCAACGGGACCTCGGTACGGCAGGAATTGCGCGCCGGCCTGACGAGCTTCATGGCCATGTGCTACCTGATCTTCGTGGTGCCTTCCATGCTGGCCGATGCGGGCATGCCGCGCGAGAGCGCCGTGGCCGCGGTCATCTGGGTGACCATCGCCATCACCCTGCTCATGGGCCTGTGGGCCCGCTTTCCCGTGGGCGTGGCGCCCGGCCTGGGGATCACGGCCTTTTTTGCCTATTACGTCTGCGGCCCGGCGGGCTACAGCTGGCAGACGGGCCTGGGCGCGGTCTTCATCTCCGGCGTGTTCTTCATGCTGCTGACCGTGACCCGCGTGCGGCAGATGATCATCGACGCCGTGCCCATGGATCTGAAATACGCCATCGTGGTCGGCATCGGGGCCTTCATCGCCTTCATCGGCCTCAAGAACTGCGGCATCGTGGTGGCGGACCCCTCCACCTTCGTCACCCTGGGGCCCCTGACCAGGCCCGAAGCCCTGCTGGCCCTGGGCGGCCTGGCCCTGATGGCCATGCTCATGTGCCTGCGGGTGCCCGGCTCCATGATCATCGGCATCCTGACCGTCACCGTGGCCGGCGTGCTCTGCGGCGTGACCTCCATGCCGGAGCAGGCCTTTTCCGGTTTCAGCCTGCCCCTGCCCACCGGGACCTTCATGCAGATGGACCTCAGGGGCGCCCTGCATCACGGCCTGATCTCCATCATCTTCACCCTGACCATGGTGGACCTGTTCGACAACATGGGCGTGCTCATCGGCCTGGCGCGCAAGGCCGGCTTCATGGATGAGAAAGGCCACATCCGCCATCTGGACAGGGCCCTGGTGACGGACTCCATCGGCACCATGTGCAGCGCCGTGCTGGGGGCCACCACGGCCACCTCCTACCTGGAATGCGCCGCCGGTGTGGCCGAAGGCGGCCGTACCGGCCTCACGGCCGTGACCATCGCGGGCCTGTTCCTGCTGGCCCTGTTCTTCACGCCGCTGGTGGCCATGGTGCCCGCCTATGCCACGGCCCCCGTGCTGGTGCTGGTGGGCGCCCTGATGATGCAGGAAGTGGTGCAGATCAAGTTCCGCGACCTGAGCGTGGCCATCCCGGCCTTCCTGACCATCATCGCCATGCCCCTGACCTTCAACATCGCCACGGGCTTCGGCTTCGGCTTCATCAGTTTCGTGGTGCTGCGCGTCCTGACCGGGCGCTGGCGCGAGGTGAGCCCCGTCATGTACATCGTTGCCGTCTGCTTTGCCGCCAATTTCGCGTTGCGCGGCTAGCAGGGCTTTTCATTTCAACTCTCAAAGGATCAAGGCGGAATTATGTCTGGTAACACACAGCGTGAGATGCTGGGAAGCCGGCTGGGCTTCCTGCTGCTTTCGGCGGGCTGCGCCATCGGGCTGGGGAACGTCTGGCGTTTCCCCTACATCACCGGCGCGTATGGCGGCGCCATCTTCGTGGGTATCTATCTGATCTGCCTGTTCGCTGTGGTGCCTACCATGATCATGGAGTTCGCCGTGGGCCGTGCCGCCCGCCGCAACATGGGCCTGGCCTTCCACATCCTTGAGCCCAGGGGCAGCAAGTGGCACTGGGGCGGCAAGGTGGCCCTCATCGGCAGCTATCTGCTGATGATGTTCTACACCACGGTCACGGGCTGGATGCTCTATTACTGCTGGTACATGGCCAGCGGGGCCCTGAGCGGCCTGGACGCCGCCGGCGTGGGCACGTTCTTCGGCGCCACCCTGGGCGATCCCGTGGCCCAGGTGGTGGGCATGACCCTGGTGGTGCTCATGGGCTGCGGCGTGTGCGCCATGGGCGTGCAGAAGGGCGTGGAGCGCGTGGTCAAGCTGATGATGCTGGGCCTGCTCTTCATCCTCATGGCCCTGGTCATCCGCTCCCTGACCCTGCCCGGCGCCGAGGCGGGCGTCTCCTTCTACCTGTCGCCCGATCCCTCCAAGCTGGAGAAGACCGGCCTGTTCCCGGTCATCAACGCGGCCATGAACCAGGCCTTCTTCACCCTGTCCGTGGGCATCGGCGCCATGTGCATCTTCGGCAGCTACCAGAGCAGGGACCGCTCCCTCACCGGTGAGGCCATGTGGATCATGGGCCTGGACACCTTCGTCGCCCTGATGGCCGGCCTCATCATCTTCCCGGCCTGTTTCGCCTTCGGCGTGGAGCCGGGCGCCGGGCCCGGCCTGGTCTTCGTGACCCTGCCCAACATCTTCAACGTCATGGCCGGCGGCCGGCTGTGGGGCACGCTGTTCTTCATCTTCATGAGCTTCGCCGCCCTTTCCACGGTCATCGCCGTGTTCGAGAACATCATCTCCTACAGCGCCGACGTGTGGGGCATGGAGCGGCGTCGCGCCACCTGGCTGCATGCCGTGGGCATCTGGCTCTTCTCGCTGCCCTGCGCCCTGGGCTTCAACCTGCTGGCCGGTTTCCAGCCCCTGGGCCCCGGCACCAGCGTGCTGGATCTGGAAGACTTCCTCATCAGCAACAACATCCTGCCCCTGGGCGGCCTGTTCTTCCTGCTCTTCTGCTGTCTGCGCCGCGGCTGGGGCTGGGACAACTTCATCGCCGAAGTGGACCAGGGCACCGGCATGAAGTTCCCCCGCTGGCTGCGCGGCTATGTGACCTATGTGCTGCCCTGCCTGATCATCTTCGTGTTCGTCATGGGGTACGTGGACAAGTTCTGCAAGTAGACGGGCCCGGCGGCCCGCAAGGGCCGCCCCCGCCTTTTCCCGCTCACAACGCTACATGCCGCCCCGCATCCGCGGCCGGCAGGGAGGTTTCATGTCTCAGTCCAGAGAGATGCTGGGCAGCCGTCTGGGCTTTCTGCTGCTTTCGGCGGGCTGCGCCATCGGGCTGGGGAACGTCTGGCGCTTCCCCTACATCACCGGTGCGTACGGCGGCGCGGTCTTCGTGGGCGTCTACCTGCTCTGCCTGCTGGCCGTGCTGCCGGTGATGATCATGGAATTCGCCGTGGGGCGCGCGTCCCGCAGCAACATGGGACGCGCCCTGAAGGTCCTGCCGCCCGAAGGCACGCGCTGGCACATGTTCAGCAGGATCCCCCTGTGGGGCAGCTACCTGCTCTCCATGTTCTACACCACGGTCACGGGCTGGATGCTGGCCTATTGCTGGCACAGCCTTGCCGGCAACCTGGCCGGGCTGGACACCGCGGGCGTGGCGGCCTTTTTCGGCAGCACGCTGGCCAGCCCCCTGGAGCAGGTGCTGGGCATGACCATCGTGGTGGGCGCGGGCTGCCTGGTCTGCGCCATGGGCGTGCAGAAGGGCGTGGAGCGCGTGGTCAAGGTCATCATGGTGGGCCTGCTGGCCATCCTGGTGCTGCTGGTGGTCCGCAGCCTGACCCTGCCCGGCGCGGGCGCGGGCGTGAGCTTTTATCTGGCCCCGGACGTAGGCAAGATGCAGAGCGTGGGCTGGTACGCCGTGCTCAATGCGGCCATGACCCAGGCCTTCTTCACCCTTTCCGTGGGCATCGGCAACATGACCATCTTCGGCAGCTACCAGAGCAAGGACCGCTCCCTCACCGGCGAGGCCCTGTGGATCATGAGCCTGGACACCTTCGTGGCCATCATGGCGGGCCTGATCATCTTCCCGGCCTGCTTCGCCTTCAGCGTGGCGCCCGACAGCGGCCCGGGCCTGATCTTCATCACCCTGCCCAACATCTTCAACGCCATGGACGGCGGCATCCTCTGGGGCACGCTCTTCTTCGTCTTCATGAGCTGCGCCGCGCTCTCCACGGTCATCGGCGTGTTCGAGAACATCATCTCCTACAGCGTGGACGTCAGCGGCATGCCCCGCCGCCGGGCCTGCGCCGTACATTTCGTCTGCCTGTGGCTGGCCTCGCTGCCCTGCGCGCTGGGCTTCAACCTGCTGGCCGGCTTCCAGCCCTTCGGGCCGGGCAGCTGCGTGCTGGATCTGGAGGACTTCCTGCTCAGCAACAACCTGCTGCCCTTCGGCTGCCTGCTCTTTCTGCTCTTCTGCAGCTGGCGGCGCGGCTGGGGGTGGGACAATTTCGTGGCCGAGGTCAACCAGGGCCAGGGGATGCGCTTCCCGCGCTTCATGAAGTATTATCTGCGCTACGGCCTGCCCTGCATCATCCTGCTGGTCTTCGTCATGGGCTACGTGGACAAGTTCGGCAAATGATGTCCGGGGGCTTGCCCTCGGCGCGTTGCCGGGGCATAGTGCAAGGGCCGCACGCTGGGCGGCAATCCCGCTAAAGGAAGATCCATGAGTACACTGCTGCAGAAATCCTCCAAGAAATCGCTGATCCGTGAATACGGCGAAGCCCTGCTGGTGGCCCTGGTCCTGGCCTTCGTCATCAGGACCTTCGTGGTCCAGGCCTACAAGATCCCCTCGGAATCCATGGTCGAGACCCTGCTGGTGGGCGACCACCTGCTGGCCAGCAAGTTCGCCTACGGCATCAAGATCCCCTTCACCCACAGCTACATCTACCGCGGCGATGATCCCGCCTACGGGGACATCATCATCTTCGAATACCCCAACGATCCCTCGGTGGACTACATCAAGCGCGTCATCGGCCTGCCCGGCGACGTCATCACCGTGCGCGACAAGCGCCTCTACCGCAACGGCATGCCCGTGGAAGAGAGCTACGTCCGCTACGAACAGCCCAACATCATCGAGCCCGTCCGCGACAACTTCGGGCCCGTGACCGTGCCGCCGGACAAGTATTTCGTCATGGGCGACAACCGCGACAATTCGCTGGACTCCCGCTTCTGGGGCTTCGTGGACCGCGGCGCCATCCAGGCCAAGGCCTGGCGCATCTACTGGTCCTGGGACGACAAGGACAACAGCCCGCGCTGGAGCCGCATCGGCAAGGCCGTGCGCTAGGACGCGGAAGACGGGGAGGGCCTGTGGCGGGCAGCGTACCGCTGCCGGGAGGCCGTGCCTTCTTCCGGCCGCCTTTTCGCGCACGCGTGCCGGGCATGCGGCGGGAGGATGCCGGCGGGGAGCCGTGCCGGAGAAGCCGCACGGGGGCTCTTCCGGCCGCCATCGCAGGAACGCCCCGGCCTCCGTCCTGTCCGGCTCCGTGCCCGGGGCCCCGTGATACCGGTCACCGGCGCTGTCGCAGATGCGGCAGCGCTTTTTTTTGCAGCCGCCGCCCGAGGCCGGGACGACGGCCCCTCCCGGCGGGGGCCGCGTGCTTCCGGCAGGACGGCCGGCGGCGCGGGGGAGGGATATGGTCATACGATTGTACAGCGCCGGTCTGGAAGGGGTGGATGCCTTTCCCGTGGAGGTGGAAGTGGATCTGGTACGCCAGGGCCTGCCCGGCTTCACGCTGGTGGGCCTGGCCGAGGCGGCCGTGCGCGAGGCCCGGGAGCGGGTCTTTTCGGCCCTGCGGGCCTGCGGCTTCCGTCTGCCGCCTTCGCGCATCACCGTGAACCTGGCTCCGGCCGGACGCCGCAAGAGCGGGACGGCCTTCGATCTGCCCCTGGCCCTGGGCCTGCTGGCCGCCAGCGGGCAGATCCCCGTGGAAGCCTTGCAGGGAAGGATCTTTGCCGGTGAGCTCTCCCTTTCCGGTGCGCTCAAGCCCGTGCCCGGCATGCTGCCCCTGGCCATCATGGCCCGGCAGCAGGGCCTCACCTCCGTCATCCTGCCGCCGGACAACGGGGCCGAAGCGGCCGTGGTCCGGGGCGTGGCGGTCCGCACGCCCGCGCACCTTTCCCAGTGCGTGGCCTTCCTGCTGGGGCGGGAAGCGCTCGAGGCCCGGCAGCCCCTGCCCGCGCCTGCGGAGGATGCCGCGCTGTCCGGCATGGATTTCGCCGAGGTCCGCGGCCAGCAGGGCGCGCGCCGGGCGCTGGAAGTGGCGGCCGCCGGCGGCCACAACCTGCTCATGATCGGCCCGCCCGGCAGCGGCAAGACCATGCTGGCCCAGCGCCTGCCCACCATCCTGCCGCCCCTGGACTTTGAAGAGGCCCTGGAAGTCACCAAGGTCTACAGCGTGGCGGGCAAGCTGGCCCCCGGCCAGGGGCTGGTGCGTGTGCGGCCTTTCCGGGCGCCGCACCATACGGTCTCGGAAGCCGCGCTGGTGGGCGGCGGCCTGCATCCCCGCCCCGGCGAAGTGAGCCTGGCCCACCGCGGGGTGCTCTTCCTCGATGAACTGCCCGAATTTCGCAAGAATGCCCTGGAAGTGCTGCGCCAGCCCCTGGAGGACGGCAGCGTGACCATCGCCCGTGCCGGGCAGAGCCTCACCTATCCGGCCGCCTGCATGCTGGTGGCCGCCATGAACCCCTGCCCCTGCGGCTATTACGGTGACCCCGACCACGAATGCACCTGCCGCCCCGACACTCTGCACCGCTACCGCAACCGGCTGTCCGGCCCGCTGCTGGACCGCATCGACGTCCATGTGGAGGTGCCTGCCGTGCCCTATGAGGACCTGCGCGGGGGCAGCCCTGCCGAAGACTCGTCCACCATCCGAAAACGCGTCCTGGCGGCCCGTGAGCGCCAAAAGGCCCGCTATGCCGGGACAGCCTGCCGCTGCAATGCCGATCTGGGCGGCTTTTTGCTGGAACGCTTCTGTGCTCTCGATGCCGCCGGGCACGCGCTCATGGAACAGGCCGTGCGCGCCCTGGGCCTTTCCGCCCGTGCCTACACCCGGGTGCTGCGCCTGGCCCGCACCATCGCGGACCTGGACGGCAAGGACGCCATCGCTCCCGCCCATGTGGCCGAGGCCATCTCCCTGCGCGTGCTGGATCGCCCGCAGTAGGGACGGGCACGCAGCGGCAGGCAGCACCGGGCAAAACAACGCCTGCCGGCGGGCGGATAACGGCCTGCCGCGGCCCTCCCCTCCCCGGAGAAAGGCTCCCGGCCGCCCGTGGAGCCGGAGCCGGGGCGCAGCCCGCATGGGGCACCGCCCGGAGAGGCGTCCGGCCATCCCGGCCGCCGCGCCGGCGGGCAGCGGGCGTCCTGCCCCGCCTTGCCTCCCGTCCTGCAAGCCGCCTCCCCAACTATGTCTCTCCCGCCTGCCTTTCGTGTCGACGCCATCCGTCCGTGGAACGGGGAAAAGGGCGTCCGGCGCGGAAAAAATGCCGGCGCCCCCTCGGGGGGATGCCTGTCTTTCGCAGGCAATCCACTGTATTTTATGAAATTATATGCATAATTTTGTTGACAGGATTGCCGTGTTTTCTCTAGGTAGTGTCTACACGAGATTTATATTATGAGGAGTGCATCAATTCTGCAAGGATGTGCTTATGACGAATCCTCAACGCCGCCATGACATTTCGGATGCTGCGTGGGCCTTATTGGAACCTCATCTACCTGGGCAAAGCGGGCAATGGGGAGGTGTAGCAAAGGATAATCGCCTCTTTATCAATGCCGTCTTCTGGATATTGCGTACTGGTGCGCCGTGGCGAGACCTGCCACCGGAATATGGCAAATGGGGAACCGTTCATCAACGCTTTATTCGTTGGCGAGACAAACGAGTATGGGAAAAACTCCTTGAAATATTGATTGATGAGCCAGATTTTGAATGGTTGATGATCGATGCCAGCCATTGCAAAGTCCACCCCCATGCGGCAGGGGCTAGAGGCGGTAATCAGGGTATGGGCCGCACAAAAGGGGGCTCAACAGTAAAATACACCTGGCCGTGGATGCGCATGGTATGCCGGTCAGAGTTGCTGTTACAGCTGGTACCACAGCGGATTGCACACAAGCCGTAGCCTTGATTGACGGTATTACCGCTCAATGTTTGTTGGCGGATCGCGGATATGACAGCAATGAGCTCATAGATAAAGCAACTGAGACTGGTTGCGAAATTGTTATTCCCCCCAAAAGGAATCGTAAGACGCAACGTTGGTATGATAAGAGCCTCTATCGAGTGAGGCACTTGGTGGAGAATGCTTTTCTCCATCTCAAACGGTGGCGCGGTATCGCTACAAGATATGCGAAGATGCTCACTTCATTTGAGGCTGCTGCACAAATACGCTGTATAGCGATATGGCTTAAGGTATTAACTTAAACTCGTGTAGACACTATCTAAATAAAAATGAAATTCATTTCCTATAAGGAATGGCATCCTGGAGCGCAGCGGGGAGGCGGCTCAAAAAAGGAGGAACCATGAAAGAGACCCAAGGTGCCCTGGGCATGCTGCTGCGCCGCTACCGCCTGATCCTGGGCAAATGCCGCCTGCGAAACGCGCTGGCAGGGCTGCTGCTGGGGGCCGTGCTGCTGGCTCCCGCCGTTTCGCCCGCCGACAGCGGCGGCAAGGAGGGCCGCCCTGGACATCCTGAAAGCAGCCACTATACCGGCACCACGGATGGCGCTTCCGGTCCGTACACGGCGGACGGGGGGCACGTCATCATCTCCAACCGGGCCGGGGACCTGGACGCCAGCTCGTTCTACGGCGGCCATGCCGACGGCAAGGGCGATGTGACCGGCAACAGGGTCGAGATGCGGGACGGAACATCCCGGGCCGCCAACATCTATGGCGGTTTCACGGAGAACGGCCGGGCATCCGGCAACACCGTGACTGTGGAGAACGGGCGTATCGGCGGAACCTGGGCCGGTGGCCGCGTCTACGCGGGCTACAGCCAGGCCGGGGACGTGCACAAAAACGTGCTGGAGATCCGTGACGGCCACATCGAGGGCTCCCACACCGAGGTGTCTGCCGGGTATACGAAGAACGGCGACAGCACGGGCAACAGCCTCACCATCCGCGGCGGCAGCATCCGCCGCACTGACGCCTATCATTTCGTCAGTGCCGGTTTCAGCCGTGAAGGCAATGCCCTGGGCAATACCCTGACCGTCACCGGCGGCGAGCTGGGAGCGGAAGCCTACGGCGGCCATGTCCAGACCGGGCACGGGGATGCCGCGGACAACCGTGTGGAATTTTCGGGCAGCACCAGCGCCGTGGACAAGCTGACCGCGGGCATGAGCGGCGGGGCGGACGTGCACGGGAACACGCTCGTCATGAACGGCGGCACGGTCAGGGAATTCCTGACCAGCGGGGATTCCCTTCGCGGCCTCGCCTCCGGCAACAAAATAGAGATGCATGGCGGCGAGGTGGGCAAACATGTCTATGCCGGGTACAGCGATCGCGGCGGCGCCTCCGCCAACGAGCTGGTCATCGACGGCGGCACCATCGCCGGTAATGCCTTCGGCAGCTTCATCGCCGACAACAGCACCCGGAACACGGAAGGCAGCAAGATCAGTTTCGGCGGGACGGCCGACGTGCAGTTCCTGACCGGCGCCTACAGCGCCAAGGGCGATGCCGCCGGCAATGAGGTGACGGTGAGCGGCGGTACGGTCCACAAGAACATCCTGGGCGGCGACAGCGGCAGCGGGGAATCCCGCGGCAACACGGTCCGGGTCACGGGCGGCACCATCGGCACCCAGGAGCAGTCGGGCTCCGTTTACGGCGGCTACAGCACGTCGGGCAGCGCCGGTAACAACACCGTCAGCATCACGGGCGGTACGCTGCGCGGCAGCGTCATGGGCGGCTGCGTGGAAAACGGGACCGGCGCGGCCATCGGCAATACCGTGCTGTTCAGCGGCGGCAGCATCGGCGCCGGCGAGGGCCTGTACGGCGGCTATACCGACCAGGGCGATGCCCGCGGCAACACGGTCCTCATCAGCGGCGGCACGCCCGGCAGCGAGGTCTACGGCGGCTTCGTCTGGACAGGCGCGGGCAATGCCACCGGCAATACCGTCATCCTCGAAGGGGCTCCCGATCTGGGCGGCACCACGCTGTACGGCGGCGGCACGGCAGGCGGCAGCGGGGACGTGCGCACCGGCAATACGCTGGAAGTCCGCACCTCGGGCCTGAAGGCCGTCAACGTGGGCAACTTTGCCAATTACCGCTTCATCCTGCCGGAAAAGACCCCTGCCGGCACGACCGTCCTGACCCTCACGGATGCCGGGGGCACGGACATCAGCCACAGTTCCGTGGGCGTGGCCGTGGCCGGGGGCAAACCACTGCTCCGCACGGGCGACAGCGTCACCCTGCTGGCCAACGAACACGGCCTGAAGGCCGAGGGCATGACCCAGCAGCGCCTCAGCGGGCAGCAGGGCGTGTTCGTGACCTATGACTTCGACCTGAAGACCACGGACACCTCGCTGCTGGCCACCGTGACCGATAGCGTGCAGCCCCGAGGCCGGGAGGGCGGGCCGTCCGGCGATGCGGGGGCCCGGCTGGCTCCCCAGGCCAAGGCCCCGCTGGAAGGCGTGCTGGCCGGTGTGGCCCTGGGCAACATCGGCGCCGACCTGGTGGCCGGGAAGGGCATGGATCAGGCCCGCGCCGCCACCGCCACCGGGGGCGACGCCCCGGCCTGGGGCATCGCGCCTTTCGCCGCGGTCACCGGCACGCGCTCGCGCTATCAGACCGGCTCGCATGTGGACCTGAGCGGCGTGGCCTTCATGACCGGTTTTGCCAAGCGGGTGGAGACGTCCATGATGGACATCCTGGCGGGCGTCTTCTTTGAAGCGGGCTTCGCCCGCATGAACACCCGCAACAGCTTTTCCGGCGAACCGTCCGTGGACGGCGATGGCCGGAGCAGCTACTACGGCGGCGGCCTGCTGGCCCGCCTGGACCTGAAGGAAGACCTGCTCAAGGGCCTGTATCTGGAAGGCTCCTTCCGTTATGGCCGCCTCAGCAGCCAGTGGCAGAGCGACGACCTGCATGATGCCGTCAGCGGCCGGAAGGCCGAGTACGACCTTTCCACGCCCTACTACGGCCTGCACGCCGGGCTCGGCTATGTGTGGGACATGACCGAAGACCTGCGCCTGGATGTCTACGGCAAGTACTTCTGGACCCATACCGACGGCCAGTCCACCCACATCGTCGACGACCCCTGGTCGTTCGACGGCGTGGATTCGCAACGCCTGCGCCTGGGGGCGCGGCTGGGCTACGACTTCAGCCGTCAGGTGACCGGCTATGCCGGGGCGGCCTGGGAACACGAGTTCAACGGCAAGGCCCGCGCCACCACCTACGGCCTTGAAGCCCCCGCGCCCAGCCTGAAGGGAGACAGCGGCCTGCTGGAAGCCGGTCTGACCCTCATGCCCGTGGCCGGTTCCGGCCTGAGCCTGGACTTCGGCGTCCAGGGGCACACCGGCGTGCGGCAGGGCGTCAGCGGCACGGCCCTGGTACGGTATGAGTTCTAGGCCGTAAATGACCGGGGGAAGGGAGACCTTCCGGGGCACGGCGCATGGCGTGCCACGCGGAAAGATCCCCCTTCCCCCTCATCCCCGGCGTTTCCGGCAATATTACCAGATCTTCTCGAAGCGCTTGGAACAGCCCGCGCAGGGCAGGTCGGGCCAGGGCCCGGCCAGGGCGGCGCGAAAATCCCTGAAGCCCCTGGTGCGCCACAGCCCGGCCAGCTCCCCGGCGGGGCGGCCGTATTCGGCGCGGGCGAAGATGCGCCGCCTGGGGTCTTCCTCGCTGGTGGGCAGGTTGACGTACACACAGGGCGAAAGGTTGCCCTGCGTGTCCACATAGATGGTGCGGTCCACGTTTTCCCGGCAGCCGTTGCGCACACGGCCCACGGCCTCGGGGTCAGGCAGGGCGTACCACAGCTCCCGGCCGCTCCGGCGCACCCGGTCCGCCACAGGGGCCAGCACGGCGGCCGCTGCGGCCACCTTGTCCGCCTCTTCGGGGCTGTAGGCCTCCACGGCCAGCTCCGGCGAAGCGATGTAATCCATGGTGCTGACCACCGCGCAATGCACGTCCAGTTCTTCCATGAGCTCGGGCAGGCGCTTCACGGCATCCAGCTGCGAGGGCAGGAGCAGATAGGCCAGATGCACTTCCAGATGGACGCCCTGCTTTGTGCGGCGCACCTCCTGCAGGCAGCGGATGGCCTCGCAGACCCGGCTGAAGGGGATGCCCCGGCGGCTGGCGTTGCTGGCCTCGTCGGTACCGGCCAGGGAAAAGGCCACCACGTCCATGCCGCTGTCCACGATGGCGGCGGCCAGGGACTCGTCCATGTGCTGGCCGCAGGTGGTGGTGGATACGGCACAGCCCGCCCGCCGGGCCACGCTGACGAAATCCATGAAGCGGGGGTGCAGGAAGGGCTCGCCCCAGCCCTGCAGATGGACGCGGCCGCACTGGCGCATGAGCGGCCAGAGGGCGGCGAAGGTCTCGGCGCTCATGAGGCGCGACTGCCAGACATCCTTCTTGGTGGTGTGCGGGCAGTAGGTGCAGCGGCAGGTGCAGACGGACGAGACCTCCACCTGCATGCAGAGCAGGGGCGTGGGCCGCCCCGTGAAGGCCTCGCGCAGCCACTGGCGCAGGCCCGGCCCGGGCAGGGCCCTGGGGCTCAGGGGATCGGTCGTGCTCATGCGGCCTCCTCTCCGCCCAGCAGGCGGCGCAGGCGGGCGAACCAGCCGCCGCCCGGGGTGGCGGCGCGGGTGCTCCAGCCGGTCTCCAGACAGGGCAATGCCGGGCGGGCATGCCACTTGCGCTTGAAGAAGCGGATGCCGGGATCGATGCCCAGGCCAAGGCAGAAGCGTCTGTGCCCGCGGGCCTCGGCCTCGCTGACCAGCCCGGCCAGCAGGGCGTCGGCGCAGCCGGGCACGGCATCCTGCCGCCGGAAGGCGAACATGTAGAAGGCCGTGGTCAGGGAGGCGTAATCGCCCACGGCAAAGGCCTGGAGGCTGTTGTCCTCCCGGTGGCGGGCGGCCCAGAGCTGCACGTCGGGATGGGAGCCCGCATAGCTTTCCAGATGGCTGAAAATATGCACCGTGCCGGGCTCGAAAGGCTTGCGGCGCAAAAAGTCCTGCACCAGCGCGGCGTGGTCGGGCTGCCAGGCCTCGCGCACCACCTCCACCTCGCGCAGGGCGCGGCGCTCCATGTTGCGCAGCTTCTGCCACGGCAGGGAGCCGTCCTCGCGCAGCAGGGGCAGGTCGATATCCCAGTAGGCGTCCGGCACGCCCGTGACGGCATCCTGCGGGGCCCGTGCGGGCCGCACCGGGGCTAGGACGGTGATCCGGCGCACTTCCGGCAGGGCAAGGGCCGCATCCACAGCGGCATCCACACGCAGCCGCACGCCCTCCGGCGTGGCGGCCTCGGCGCTCTGGCGCACGCTCACGGCCTCCAGACGGGCGGCCGCATCCGTGGCCTCCCTGACCCCGGCGGCGGCCACTTCCAGATCCGGCCCTCCGGCAAAGGTCTCCAGCATGGCCGCGTCATAGGCCACCAGCACCAGATGCCCTTCCAGCAGATAGGCGGGGAAACCGGCGCAGGCCAGCGGCCGGGAACCGGCCACGGCCGCCACATAGTGCAGCAGCTGTTCCGGGACCACGGCCTCGGCCGTGAAATGCTGCAATCCCAGTGAAAACATGATGGTCTCCTTGTGGCGGAGCACCCGGGCCACGACCTGCCCCCGACGGGGCACGGGCCGGCGGGGCGCCCCCGGCTGTCAGCGCTCCCCGTCAGCGGGGATGCGGTAAAGATCGTCCTCGCCGCGCAGGCGGGCACGCATCCTGTGGACCCAGGTGGGCCGCACCTGCCGCACCGTGAAGCCGTCCTCGGTGAGCATGCGGCGCAGGCGCAGCATGTGGGCCGCGCCCACGAAGACGGCGGCCCCGCCCTTTTCGATGAAGGGCCGCATGCGTTCGCGGAAGCGCTGGTCACGGAAGTCGATGACCTGCTGCGTGCGCGTGGGGAATTCCGTGCTGGTGCCCATCATGGGTTCCAGCTCGCCACGCAGATAGTGGTAGATATTGCGCTTCATATAGGAGCGCCACTGGCCGCAGTGGCGGAAGAAGTCCAGCACGCGCGGCACGGGCACCACTTCCAGGGAGTGCAGCTGCTCTTCCATGCTCTCCATGCCCAGCACGGTCTTGCCCATGTCGCGGGCCAGATGCCAGGCCTCCAGATCCACGGAATCGCGCCAGCCCTGCCGCTCCAGGAAGGCCGTCCAGAGGGAGAAGAAGGCGTACCAGTGCCGGGTGGCATGCAGGCGCTCCCGCACGTCCGGCGCGTCCTCCCACTCCATGTTCAAAAAGCGCGCCACCGGCCCGCGCACGCCGCAGACCACGCGCTCCAGCCGCCGGATCTCGGCCCCGGTCATCAGGCTGTCCAGCGGCACGGCCCCGGGATCAGGAGACTTGCCGCAGGCCTCCACCTGCGCCAGGCTCTCGGCATCCAGCGGGCCTTCAAAGATGACGGTGTCCACCTGGCGGAACAGGCGGCGGAACGAGTCGGCAAAGGAATAGCAGAAAAAATGCGCCGTGCCGCAGATCCAGGAGCGGCGGCCCTGCTTCTCCAGCTCCCAGAGCATGGCAAAGGGGCGCTGGTCGGGCAGCCTGTCCAGTATCTGGCGCTTGGAAAGGCCCTCGTCGCTGCGCTCCACCAGGGCCTGCATGAGCTCGTCCAGCACCACCTTATGCACGTCGGCGCGCGGCCGCTCCTGCCACTGGGCCATGACGTAGGGAAGCTGCGGCGCCCCGCCCCACTTGCGCTTGAAGCGGGTGATGCCCTCATTGACGCCCAGGCCCAGCTGGACGAAGTCACAGCCCGCCGCGCGGGCCTTCTCCAGCATGACGGCAAAGAGCGCGTCCCCGGCGTGGGGCACGGGATGGCTGCGCGCACGGGCGCCCACGATATAGCTGACGAAGGCGGGCGTGCTGTAATCCAGCACCAGACAGGCCACCAGACGGTCGCCGTCCCAGGCGTTGAGCAGGCGCACGTCGGCCCCTTCGGCGGCCAGCATCTGCGGCGTGCGGGCAAAGAGCTCGCGCACGTTGGCCCGCAGCACGGCCCGGCCCATGAACTCGGCCCACAGGCGGCGGTGCTGCGGACCGAACTCGCGCGTCTCGTCGATGCGCAGACGTTCCCGGGCCTTGCGCACGGGCGAACGCAGACGCGGCGGCACGGGCGCATCGGCCGGAAGGGTGTAGAACTCGTCCCGCTCCAGCACGTTGCCCGCCAGACGCGGCGGCAGGTCGGGCCCCACGGCAAAGCAGGCCGTGGCCCCGGTCTCGCGCAGGGCCCCGGACAAGGCGGCCTCGAAACGCTGGTGGCTGTACTCGCCGCCGTCCCGCAAGGGGTAGGCGATGGCCATGAGCCAGTCTTCGGCGGCGTAAAAGACGAAGCTATCCACCATCAGCACCCGGCCCCCGGAAACGGCCTGCATGAAGGGCGCGGAATGTTCGGGGACCACGGCGCGGGCAAGGATGTGGGTGACGGGATTCATGACGCGGCCTCACTGCTGGAGTGCGGAAAGGATGCTCTTCGCATCTTTTCGCAGGATAGCCGCTTTGACGGCGGGCCGCAATGCGGGGCGGGGCAAGGCCCCTTCCAGACACAAAAGGCCGGTACATAAACACCGGCCTTTCCATTCTCAGGCATGTCGCTGGCATCCTGCCGCATCAGGCAAGCACTTTTCCCGGTCACAGCAAGACCTGCCATATCCCCCGTGCCCTCGTCGCCTGTTGAGCGCGCCGTTTGACGGCGTGCGCCGAAGGCGCGGTGCCGTCCGTCCCGGCGCGCCGCCACGGCACCGGGGACCCGACGCGGGGCAGGTGGTGCAGGGGGCCTGGGGCTGCGCAAGCCCCGGCCCCTTGCCGCATCGCCGCGCTTGGCCCGCCCGTGATGCCGGGCAGCAGCCGCCACCCGGGCGGCCCCAAAGACAGGCAGCCCTGCCTTGCCCGCGCAGGCGCGCCTATCCCAGCGCCCGCACCAGGCAGACCACACCAGCCACGGCGATGACGCAGAGCAGCACCTTGCGGAAGGCCTGCTGCGAGATGTGCTTGACCACGGGGAAGGCGATACAGGTGCCCAGGATGACGCCGGGCGCGCCGTACATGGCGCAGGTGAGCACCGTGGGCGTGTAGAAACCGGCCATGCCCTGCAGCGCCAGGGTCACGGTGGCGCGCAGTACGAAGAAGACGCCCAGCGTGCCCAGCAGCACGCGCGGTTCCCAGCCCATGCACAGGCCGTAGGCGCCCACGGGCGGACCGTCGAAGGCGATGGCCGTGCCCAGCAGGCCGGAGCCGAAACCGGCCACGGCACCCAGGGCCCGGGGATGGGCGATGCTGCCGCGGGCGCGGAAGGTCTTCTGCCAGTAGACGTAATAGAGCAGGAGCAGGCCCACGGCGCCCTGCAGCACGGGGCCGGAACAGACCTGGAGGATATAGAGCCCGGCAAAGGAGCCGGGCACCGAGGCCAGCAGCATGGGCCACAGGGCGCTGACGCGGCAGAAGCGGAAATGCAGGCCGGCCAGACAGAGGTCCATGACCATGTTGACGATGCAGGTCAGGGCGATGACCTCATGCACCGGCAGGAGCATGACCAGAAAGGGGAAGGCCACCATGGCGCCACCGATGCCGCTGACGCCGGACACGAAACCGCCTGCGATCCAGGCGAGGAACACACAGATCTCTGTCATCCCGGGCATACGCCCCTCCTGCGGCCACGGGCCGCCCCCATCAGTGCATGAAATCGAAACGCCGTTGCCGCTCCGGCCCGTCCGCAGACAGCGGGAAACGCGCATGGCGGATGGCGGGCGGAGCGTCCCGCCCGCAGGAAAGCGGCCCGTCCGCCGGGGGATGCCATGCCCTATGGCGCTGCCCGCCCTGCAGGGCGCGGCATGCCGTGCGGGCCGTCTTTCGTGCGGCACGGCATTCTCCCATCAGGGGGATTGCCTGCGGGAACTTCCCGCGCCGCGCTCCCCTGCCCGCGTCCACAGCCCCCGCTGCGGCCCGCGCACTCCATGCTTAGGAGGGTCCCGGCCTTTTGGCAACCGGGAACCAGGGGAAAAAACAGGAAAAAGCCCCTGACGCGCTTGCATCAGGGGCTTATCTGTCATGGTGGGTCGTGCGGGGTTCGAACCTGCGACTCTCTGCTTAAAAGGCAGATACTCTACCTACTGAGTTAACGACCCGTTGAGACGTTTCAGATATACAAATCCCCACACGAAGTCAAGGTTTATTTTGTACAAATCCGTTTTTACGGCCGTTCCGGGCCACAGCCCTGCCGCATGGCACGGCCGTGCTCCCCTCACCGGGGGGACGGCCGCCGGGGCCGGACGCCCTGCCGTCCCCCGCCGGGCTAGGCGTTCTTCTTCTCCTGCCTGGCCCAGGAGTCACGCAGGCCCACGGTACGGTTGAAGACCGGGCGCTCGCCGGTGCTGTCCTTGTCCTTGCAGAAGTAGCCCACGCGCTCGAACTGCACTTTGGCGCCCACTTCCTGAGAGGCCAGGGCCGGTTCCAGCATGGCGGTCACTTCGCGTAGGGAATCGGGATTGATGGCATCCAGGAAGGTCTGGCCTTCGGGCATGGCGTTGGGGTTCTCGGCCGAGAACAGGTGCTCGTACAGGCGCACGGTGGCGGGCACGGCATGGCGGGCGGAGACCCAGTGGATGGTGCCCTTGACCTTGCGGCCGTCGGGGCTCTGGCCGCCGCGGCTCGCGGGATCGTAGGTGCAGCGCAGTTCCACCAGATTGCCGGCATCGTCGTACACGGCCTCGCGGCAGGTGATGAAATAGGCGTACCGCAGGCGCACTTCCGCGCCGGGGGCCAGACGGTGGTACTTTTTGGGCGGCTCCTGGCGGAAGTCGTCGCGCTCGATCCACAGCTCACGCGAGAAGGGCACGGTGCGGCTGCCGTAGGCGGCATCTTCGGGATGCCAGGGCATCTCGAACTCTTCCACCTGGTCTTCGGGGTAGTTTTCGATGACCACCTTCACGGGGTCCAGCACGGCCATGGCGCGCGGGGTGTGGGCGTTGAGGTATTCGCGGATGCAGAATTCCAGCACCGCGTAATCCACCATGGAGTCGGAGCGGGCGATGCCGATGCGGCTGCAGAACTCGCGCAGGGCCTCCGGCGGCACGCCGCGGCGGCGCAGGCCGCTCAGGGTGGGCATGCGCGGGTCGTCCCAGCCCTTGACGTAGCCTTCCTTCACCAGCTGGATGAGCTTGCGCTTGGACAGCACCGTGTGGGTGAGGTTGAGGCGCGCGAATTCGATCTGCTGGGGATGGTAGACCTCCAGCGCGTCCAGCACCCAGTCATAGAGCTCGCGGTTGTTCTCGAACTCCAGCGTGCAGATGGAGTGGGTGATGCCTTCCAGCGAGTCGGACAGGCAGTGCGTGAAGTCGTACATGGGATAGATGCACCACTTGTTGCCCGTGCGATGGTGCTCGGCATGGCGGATGCGGTACAGGGTGGGGTCGCGCATGACCAGATTGGGCGAGGCCATGTCGATCTTGGCGCGCAGCACATGCTCGCCGTCGGCGAATTCCCCGGCGCGCATGCGGCGGAACAGGTCCAGGTTCTCTTCCACGCTGCGGTCGCGGCAGGGGCTTTCCTTGCCGGGGCGGGTCAGGGTGCCGCGGTACTCGCGGATCTCGTCGGCGCTCAGGTCGTCCACATAGGCCTTGCCCTTGAGGATGAGCTGCTCGGCGTATTCGTAAAGCTTGTCGAAATAGTTGGAGGCGTAGAATTCACGGTCCCCCCATTCACCGCCCAGCCACTTCACGTCCTCGCGGATGGAATCCACATATTCGGTGTCTTCCTTGACGGGGTTGGTGTCGTCGAAGCGCAGGTTGCACATGCCGCCGAACTCGCGCGCCACGCCGAAGTTCAGGCAGATGGACTTGGCATGCCCCAGATGCAGGTAGCCGTTGGGTTCCGGAGGAAAGCGCGTGTGCACCTGACCCCCGAAACGACCCGACGCGTTGTCGTCCATGATGCGGGCGCGGATGAAGTCCACACCGGCTTTGGGATTGTCGTTGCTTTCCGCGGCAGCGGCCACGGTCTCGGTCTTGTTTTCGCTCATGGCGTTGTTCCTCCGTAAGATATTGAACGCAGCAGGATACGCCAAGCCGGTACGGGGGTCAACGCTGCCCGCCGGGACTTCCCGGCAAAGGCAGAGATTTTTTTGTCCCTTTGCCGGATTTGCCCTTGACAGGCGGTCCCTTCACGACTAATGTACAGCCTCACGCGGGAATGACGATGTCTTCCCCGAGCGGAGAGGTGTCCGAGTCGGCCGAAGGAGCTCGCCTGCTAAGCGAGTATACGGGCTTAAACCTGTATCGAGGGTTCAAATCCCTCCCTCTCCGCCACTAAGGCAGTAAAGCCGGTAGGTTACAGCACGTAACTTACCGGCTTTTTTCGTGCCTGAAAAATGGCTCCCCGGCAAAGGTGTATACCAAAGAGTATACCGGCGTGCCGAAACAGCCGTTTCCAGGGGGCACGCATCTTCGTGCTCCTCGTCGTCACCGGTCACAAGCGCGTACTGGCCGCGCCACGGCGTTCTGTCGCCAACACGCATGGATATGGCCTTATTCATGGTTTGGAAGACTTGCCGCTCAACGCTCTCGGTAAGCGATTCGGTTCAATGTTGTCAGGGTTGTCAAGAAGGCACAGACACATTTCTTTCGTGTAAGACATAAATAACTCCTGTCTTATAATAAATGAAAAGCCCCCTGCGGGAATGCAGAGGGCTTTAGCCGAAAGCAATTTTTCAGCTTTATATTATTATATCATATTTCATAAAAAAGTCAATAATATTATTTATAAATTAATTTTTTATATAATCAATTACCTAGAATATTTCAGCTTAGTTCGATTACGTTGTTCATGTACCTAATATGAATCTCATGTTGTATTTTATCTAGAAATATCAAGCGACACACTGTCCTTAGATGTAGACTCATCTGTAGCAGTATCAGGAGGCAAATCTTTACCACAATATCGGCAAATAATTGCCTCTTTTTTTATTTCCTCAGCACAGAATGGGCATTTTTTCATGCCATTATCAAATTTTTTTTCAGTCTTACCCATACAAAGTAATAGTACTGCGTAGAATTCTTTTACTTTTCTTTCAAATTCAGATGCCGTTTCAGCCAATGCTATTCTTTCTAGTTTTATCTCTTCTATACTATGTGTTACATCATCTAAAAATATCGTAATAGTAGCCTTATCAATTTCGGCTTTCTTTGAAATTTTTTTTGCGGATAAGCCGCCAATGATTGCACCAATACCGCCTAGAGCAAGCCCACCAACTGCAGCCCCTAACAACTGACTTCCTCTGCTTGTAGAGTTTATATATTCATCATTAAATGCAAGCTCGCATTTTACAATACTAGAAATATCAAAATATGTTAAATCTTTATTCTCATCAGAAAATTTAATAATCTTACTTGAAGCATCATCAATAAAATATCTATTATACATAGATTCCTTATTAGCTTTTACTAAAACAACTTTATATTTTTCATATCCAGGCAAAAGTTCATCTAATTTAGTTTTAATTTCTTTTTGTTTTTCAGAGCCAGACGCATAAGCAACCATAGCCAGAAAAATTAGTGCACCTATAATAACTAAAACTGCAGTCCCTCCCCACATGGCATATATACCAAACATTAAGATAATAAACAAAAGGAGATAGCCCATAGAACACCTCCAATAAAATTTTATAAAAAAATAAGCGTAGTAACAATCTCTGTCAAGTATATTCGCAAAAAGATATGATATATAGACCTGCAGCAGAGACAACCATGATGAAGGCATCTACAGGCTGAGACTTGCAATCTTCTGGGAGACTGCTTACAAAAAAGGTGCCGGGAGAATGCTACCAACACTCCCCCGGCAGGTACGACGCGCCAGCGTCCCCTTATGTGTTACGTGGCTATGCTACATGTTTCAAGCCCTCGCCCGGTGCCCACCGGACGGGGGCCTTTGTTTTATCAATTTATAGCCGGGACGAGGCCCGGAACATCGAACAAAGGAGCGTCAGCAGCGCCAGGAGCACAAGGCGTCTCATGCGGCCAACCTCCCTTGCCCGGCAAGCGGGAGTTTGCGCCGTACCGAACGCATGGGAAGAAGCCACATAACAGGGGACATCTTAGCTTTTTAGGACGGGGGAATCAATATAAATGCAGCTTACTGGTATACCACTCAAAAAGGAATAATTTTATGCTAGAGCTGTAAAATGATGATATTTACGAACTCGTTATAGATAATTCTTACTTCATTTTCATTGGCAATTATAGTTTCAACGAAGAGATAAGCTATTTTAGAGAACTTGGCGTCCAGAAGTCTTTCAGCATTATCACAGATTCCGATAGCCAATGCACAAAGTTTGGTGAAATATTACTGCCGGCTGATACGAAGTCAAACAAAGATGCCATTACTCATGACATTCTAGAAAGAATAGCAAAAGTAGACCATATTTTTATATTCTCTGATATGAGTACTGACGAAGTAGCTAAAGAGACCGTAAACATATGTGAGCTATCAAAATAGACACAGAGAATACTCATAATCAAGCCAAATGCTATCCTAGACGAAAATAACACAACAAACATCTCCGAACATGCCAATATCACCATACTTTCACAGGTTAGAGATAAATCTCTCAACATCTTCAAGGTAACTTACTTAGCTGTCAGCCATATTCTGAACAGCCTTCGCGATACCGAAGAAGAGCATATTTTCGGAATCCTCAGCTATGGTAGCGCAAAAGGCTATCTCAGCGGCATAAAGTCAGAGGTAACATATGATGCTCTCCACTGAAGCCCTTACTCCATATAGACCTCTCCGTGCAGCCTCCTCAATTTTTCCTGTAGCCTTCATAAAAATAAGACTGCTCGATGCCCTTAAAGATGACGTCACGGTCGTCCACGGCAGCAGTAAGGTTGGGCTCCAAAAGGACGCGCAGTTCCAGATCGTTGACCGGACTGCGTTCCATGGCTTGGAGGTAGGCGGTCTTGTCCACCTTGCTCCAGTCCACCACCTTGCGCAGATGTTTCTTCAACAGCATGTCCAACCAGATGCGCGCGGCGCGGCCGTTGCCTTCCAAAAAGGGGTGGGCAATGTTCATTTCTACATACTTGGCAATGATGGCGGCGAAGTCCGTCTCCGGCATCTTCTCAATGGCGGCTAGGGCCTCCTTGAGATACAGGCAGTTGGCGAAACGGAAATTGCCTTTGGAGATATTCACTTTTCGTATCTGGCCGGCAAAATCATACAGCCCGCCAAAAAGATAGGCATGGATCTGCTGCAAGCCCCTAGTGGTGCCCACTTCCATGGTGTCGATATCACCGCTTTCAAACAGGCGGCGCGCATTGACCAAACTGCGTCCGTCAATATCCATAATCGTTGCTTCCTTGGTTCCAGGCAGGAGTGCGCGGCGGACGGGCCCCGCCTATAGGTCTTTTGCCCGCCCCTGCCTGTCTTTTTTTCGCGGCATGCCGCTGCCACACTCTCTTTGTTTTCTACGCTACCAGGAGCCCAGAGACAACCGACACGGCTCGCGGCCGACCGGATGAAAGGGGCTTGCAGTCTCTTCCACAATGATTACTCTGCCTTGTATACGCAGCTCCCCGGCAGGCTGCCGCCAGTGGACAGGCATGGAGCCCGGGCATGCCGCGTGCAAGGGGGCCACCATGAAAACGTCGGATGTCGTCAAACGCTATACCTGTCTTTCCGTCTCGCTTTTTGTCAACGCCCTGGGCATCGCCCTGATCACCCACGCCAATCTCGGCACGACGCCCATCACGACCCTGCCCTACACGCTGGCGGCCATCTTCGGCCTCACGCTGGGCACCACGACTTTTGCCTGCAACCTGATCTTCCTGCTGCTCCAGCGCATCCTGCTGCGGCGCAGGCTGGGCATCGCGGAGCTTTTGCAGATCCCGGCCGTGCTCATCTTCAGTGTGTTCATCGACATCTGGATGCACCTCACCGGTGCGCTGGTCACGGACGTCTATGTCTGGCAGATCGTCATGTGTGTCGTGGGCAGCGCCGTGCTGGGCGCGGGCATCAGCCTGGAGATCATGAGCAACGCCACCGTCATCCCCGGTGAAGGCCTGGTCATCGTCATCTCGACGCTGTCCCGCAAGAATTTCGGCAACATCAAGGTCCTGTTCGACTGCTCGCTGGTCCTGGCCTCGCTCCTCCTCGGCCTTGCCGTGCTGGGCAGCATCGTGGGCCTGCGCGAAGGCACCGTGCTCTCGGCCGTCCTGGTGGGCATGTTCGCCCGCCTCTCCTCGCCCTGGACGCGCAGGCTGAAGCCCCTGCTCTGGTCCCCCCAGCAACGCCGGCTCCTGCGCCACATCAAAACGGAGATGCCGCCCCGCCAGAAATGACGGCAACGGCCCCGCCTCCCGGCACGATGGCCCGGAGGGCGATCCCGCAGACGGCCGTGCCCGCCATGACAGCGCCCGGACAGCCCACGGCGCTTCGTGGGCCGGATGCCCTGCCCCGCACGCTGCGGCCTTCCCTCCCGGCCTGCCGCGCCATGCCGCCCGGTGTCCTGCCGGGACATTCCCGGCGCGGCACGCGGCCCCTGCCCACGGTGCCGGGAACGCGCAAGGGCCTGGGCCCGGCAGGACGCGCCCTTTCAGCGGGACAGCGGCAGACGCACCGTCACCGCGAACCAGGCCACCTTTCCCCAGTCGTCCCGCTGCGGTGCCCATACCCCCGCTTGCGGCACTTCGCCCATGCTCACCGTGCAGGACGGCCCGGCAGCGGGAGAACCCTCCGCAAGGGGCGCATCCGGCCCGGCAGCGGGACCGTCCACAGCGGCGGTGCCTGCGCCATCAGCGGCTCCTTTCGCCGCCGCGGGGTCAGGGCCCCCGGCAACGGACGGGACGGCCGCCCCGCCCCCGGCATCACCGCCCCCGGAAAGACCCTCCGGCAGCTCCCCGGCCGGCAGGAACATGCCCGGCAGCGTCCCGACGGGACGGGCCTCTCCTGCGCTCCGCCGCAGGACGAACCGCCCTTCCCCGCCCTCCGGCAGCTGCCAGATGCCCGCCTGACGTTCCAGGGCGGCCATGCCGGTGCGTCCGCGCAGGGCCGCTTCCACCGCAGCGGCCTGCGGCCCCGGCACGCGGTACCGGGCCGTGAGCGTCCGGCGCCCCGTGCGCGGATCCGTGGCGGGACGGCAAAACAGATATTCCAGCCCTTCCGGCCTGAGGCCCGCCTCGTCCAGAAAATCAGCGCACCGGGGGCCCGGTGCCGCCTCCGCCGCCGGAGCGGGCAGCCCCGGCAAAAGCAGGACAGGCCCGCTGTCGGCCGCCCGGGCAGGCCAGGACAGATACAGGCCCAGCAGCAGGGCCAGCAGCATGCGCATGACGCGTCTCCTTCGTTCCTTCCCCGCCGTGCCGCCTGCCGGGGGATGAGGTGTGCGGGCACAGCACGGCCCGCGGCGCCGCACTGGCGCGGCCCGGCCAGCATGTCCCGCCCTGCGGCACGGCGACACGGGCCCGACGCCCTGTCCCGGACAGCCGGACATGACGAAAAAGGGGAAGGACGCGGTGTGCGCTCCTTCCCCGGCAAAGATGGGCTCAGGCCACGGACGGGCCGTTACGCACGGCTTTCCCAGGCCTGGACGGTGTTCTTCAGCAGCATGGCGATGGTCATGGGGCCCACGCCGCCGGGCACGGGCGTGATGGCCGCGGCCTTCCTGCTCACGGACTCGAAGTCCGCGTCGCCGCACAGGCCCTCGTCCGTGCGGTTGATGCCCACGTCGATGATCACCGCGCCCTCGCGCACCATGTCGCCCGTGATCAGGCGCGGGCGGCCGATGGCCAGGAAGAGGAAGTCCGCGCTGCGGCACTCCGCCGCCAGATCGGGCGTGCGGGAATGGCACAGGGTCACCGTGGCGTCGCCGAATTCACCGGGACGGGCCAGCAGCAGGGCCAGGGGCTTGCCCACGATGTCCGAACGGCCCAGCACCACGGCCTTTTTGCCGCGGGTGGGCAGGTTGTAGCGGCGCAAAAGCTCGATGACGCCCGCCGGCGTGCACGAGACCATGCCGGGCAGGTTGAGGGAAAGGCGCCCCACGTTCTCGGGATGGAAGCCGTCCACGTCCTTGGCCGGATCGATGGCCAGCAGGCAGGCGGAAGCGGAAAGCTGTCCGGGCAGGGGCAGCTGCAACAGGATGCCGTCCACGTCGTCACGGCCGTTGAGCTCGGCGATGAGGGCCAGCAGGGCGTCCTGCGTGGTATCGGCGGGCAGGCGGTAGGGGAAGGAGAGGATGCCCGCCTCGGCGCAGGCACGCTCCTTGTTGCGCACATAGACCTGCGATGCGGGATCTTCTCCCACCAGGATCACGGCCAGGCCGGGGGCACGGCGGCCGGCCGACACGGCGGCCTCCACCTGGGCCTTGAGTTCCGCGCGGATATCGCGGGCAGTCTGCTTTCCATCAATAAGGATCATGGCGACCTCGTGGCTGACGTTGACGCCGGGGCGGCGCGTGGAAGAGAAGAAGTATACTCCGGGAGCGCATCAAGCTCAAGTCCGCCTCCGCCGGTGCCCTCGGCTTCCCCGCCCCGCTGCCGGGGCCGTCTGCCCCGTCTCGTGCGGCCCCCCGGCCGTCTTGCGCTTGATGCGGGATACGTTGTACATTGCCTGCTCGGGAGGAACCCAGCCCGGCTGTCTTCCCTCGAACGCCATGCCCGGTGCCGCGGCATGCTGTGAGAACGTACCATGCTCCGAACTCTGCTGCTCTCCCTGCTCTGCCTGCTCCTGCTCGGCCCGCAGGCCGCTTTTCCCGTCGCGTCCGGGCAGGCGCCCCCCGTGACGGAAAAAAACCTGCCCCTGAACAGGACGACCTTCCATTTTTTCTCTCCTGAAGACATCGCCGCCAATTACCGGTCTCCGAAGATCGTCCGTGTCGGCTATTTCGACCAGCACGGCGTCTTCGAGGGCGAGGGCGAGCAGCTTTCCGGCTACGCCGTGGCCCTGCTCACGGCCGTCTCCCGCTATACGGGCTGGGAATACGAATGGGTCAAGATCCGCTTCGACGAACTGGCCCAGCGCCTGGACGACGGCAGCATCGACCTTTCCTGCGGCATCAGCTACACCCCCGAGCGTGCCAGGCTCTTCGATTTTTCCAAGCTGCGCGCCGGATACGAGAACACCTGCCTGCATGTCGCCAGCACGAGCGACATGCATTACATGGACCTGGAAGCCTTCAACGGCATGCGCATCGGCTTTTTTGCCGATTCCCTCCAGTACGAGGTGATGCGGCACTTTGCCGCCCAGAACGGTTTTTCTTTCGAATCCCTGTTCTTCGAAGAAAGCAGCGAGATGGTCCAGGCCCTGGCCGACGGCCGTATCGACGGCTATGTGGACGGCGTCCTCCAGGGCAAGGGCACCAAGGTGGTGGCCACCATCTCCACCGATCCCTTCTTCTTCGTCACCCGCAGGAACAACAGTGCGATCATGGACCCGCTCAACGAGGCCATGCGCCAGATCCTGCTGAACCATCCCAGCTATCTGGCCCGCCTCTATGACAGCTACCTCAACATCGCCTCGGACGTGCCCGTGGTCTTCACCCGTTCCGAATGCCGCTGGCTGGCCACCAGTCCCGCCATCCGCGTGGCCTACAGCCGCAGGCAGGACATGATGGACCCCGAACACGGGGGCAACTTCCTTTTTGCGTTCCTGAATATGCTGGAACGCCAGAGCGGCATCCGTTTCGAATACCTGCCCCAGCCCTCCTATGATGCCTGCCTCCAGGCGCTGGCCGAGGGGACGGCGGACATCATGCCCGACGTCTATCCCAAGCTGTCCTTCCTGCGCAGCCAGGGCATTGCTTCGGGCAAGACGTATTACAACGCTCCCATCACCGTCGTGGGGCGGTTCCAGAGCAAAAAGCTCCCCGGCCAGGGCTGCACCGTGGGTTTCACCAGTGAGATGCGCAGCGTGATGCTGGCCTACAAGAGCACCTATCCTGAAGACATCCCCAGAATCTTCCCTGATATCGAAGCCTGCCGCAAGGCCTTTGAAAAAGGGGAGCTGGACGTCTACCTCTGGCCCTACCCCGCCGCGCCCCTCCAGGACGACCCGCCCGAGGACGGGCTGCTGCTCCCCACCCGGGCCATGTATCCCATGTCCCTGGGCATCTCGCCCCACGCGTCGCCCTTCGTGACCTCCGTGCTGGACAAGGTCATCACCTCCACCACCACGGCCACCATGGACGCCCTGCTCCTGTCCGCGGCGCCGGATTCCCTGTCGGACATCATCCACCGCTTCCTGCGCCGGAACTTCGTGGAGGCGCTCTGCGGTCTCGGCCTGCTGCTGGTCCTGATCGTGCTCCTCGTCATGCGCCACAACAGGCGGCGCCTGGCCGAGCTCCGCGCGGCGGCCCTCACCGACCCCGTGACGCTGGGCCCCAACCGCGGCCGTTTCCTCATGGATGCCGCCAAGATCCTGCAAAAGGACAAACGCCGCCACTACCTGTGCACGGTCAACATCCGCAAGCTCAAGCTCATCAACCGGGCCTGCGGCCTGCGCACCGGGGACAGCCTGATCCGCCTCTGCAACCGCGAGTTCGCCCTGCGCAGCCGCCAGGGGGAGCTGGCCGCCTACAGCGGCTCGGGGCAGTACCTGCTGCTCTGGCGATGCCCGGACGATGCGGCCTTCACCCAGCGCATGGAAGAGCTGTTCAGCATCGCGGACATGGCCCGCAGGCTGTACCAGCGCCCGGTGAGCTTTTCCTGCGGCGTCTATGTCATCCGCAACGATGCCGAAGCCGAAGAAGGCGAGCCGGGCGGCGGGCAGGATGTCAACGAATCCGAGCGCTTCGTCTCCCGCTATCTGCTCTATGCCGAAACGGCGGAAGCCAGCATCGCCTCCGGCGGCTACCGCTCGCAGTTCCTGATCTACAATGAACTCATCGGGGCACGGCAGCTCAAGGCCAACGATATCGAGAACCGCATGGTCAAGGCCCTGGAGCAGGGCGAATTCACGGTCTTCATGCAGCCCCAGGTCTGCCTGGCGGACAGGAGCCTGCACGGGGCCGAGGCCCTCATCCGCTGGCAGATACCGGACGGGAAGATGGTCTATCCCGACGAGTTCATCCCCCTTTTCGAGCAGAACGGCTTCATCCGCGAACTGGACCTCTTTGTCCTGGACACGGTCTGCGCCTGGATACGCCGCCGCCTGGACGAAGGCAAAAAGGTGCCCCCCATCAGCATCAACCAGTCCAAGGCACTGTTCTTCCAGGACAATTACGTCAAGACCGTCCTCGGCATCGCGGAGCGCCATAACGTGCCCGCCCGCCTGCTGCATGTGGAGGTCACCGAGAGCATGGCCTGGCTGGATGAAGAAGCCTTCATCCGCACCCTTGAGGCCCTGCGCCGGGCCGGCATAGGCCTGAGCCTCGACGACTTCGGCAAGGGCTATTCCTCCCTGGCCATGCTGCATTCCTTCGGTTTCGACACCATCAAGCTGGACCGGGCCTTCCTGGCCCCCGGACAGGAAAAGCAGCGCTCGGTCTGGATCATCATCTCCTCGCTCGTGGACATGGCCCGCCGCCTCGGCATCGAGATCCTCTGCGAGGGCGTGGAGACCGAAGACCAGCTGCAAAAGCTCCTGGTCTCGCACTGCAAGTACGGGCAGGGCTACCTCTTTTCGCCGCCCATGAACCTGGACGCCTTCGACGCCTACGTGGACGCCCACGAGCTGGAACGGAAATAACCCTATGCTCCAAGGGGCCCCTTCCCGGCGAGGAAGGGCCCCGCCTGACCTGTCTTCCCCAAATGCAAAGCGCCGCCTTCCCTTGATGATGGAGGCGGCGCTTTTTTGCGGCAAGCTTTCTCTGCCGCAAAAAAAGGGGGCCTTGCGGCCCCCCGGGTATCGCGGATGACGGCAGGCCGGGCCTGCGTCCGCGGGACTAGTCTTCGCTTTCGTCCAGGGCGTAGTATTCCGCCAGCATGGGCCCGAAGAATTCGGCGCCGTCGCCCAGCTCTTCTTCGATGCGCAGCAGCTGGTTGTACTTGGCCATGCGCTCGGAGCGGCACAGGGAACCGGTCTTGATCTGGCCGGCGTTGACGCCCACGGCCAGGTCGGCGATGAAGCTGTCCTCGGTCTCGCCGGAACGGTGGGAGACCACCGTGGTGTAGGCGGCTTCCTTGGCCATCTCGATGGTGTCCAGGGTCTCGGTCACGGTGCCGATCTGGTTCAGCTTGATGAGGATGGAGTTGGCCACGCCCTCGGCGATGCCTTCGGCCAGGATGGAGGGATTGGTCACGAACACGTCATCGCCCACCAGCTGGGTGCGCTCGCCCAGGCTGGCGGTCAGCATGCCCCAGCCGTCCCAGTCGCTTTCGGCCATGCCGTCTTCGATGGAGATCAGGGGATACTTGCTGGTGAACTCGGCCAGCCACTGGGCCATCTCGGCATTGTTGAAGGTCTTGTCCTCGCCCTTCAGCACATACTTGCCGTCCTGATAGAATTCGGACGCCGCGGCGTCGATGGCCAGGGCCACTTCGCTGCCGGGGATGTAGCCGGCTTCCTCGATGGCCTTGACGATGTAGCTGAAGGCCTCGTCGTGGTTCTTCAGGTTGGGGGCAAAGCCGCCTTCGTCGCCCACGCTGGTCACGTGGCCGTCCTTTTCCAGCAGCTTCTTCAGCACATGGAAGATCTCGGCCCCCATGCGCAGGGCATCACGGAAGCTCTGGGCGCGCAGGGGCATGATCATGAATTCCTGGATGTCCAGGTTGTTGGGGGCGTGGGCGCCGCCGTTGATGATGTTCATCATGGGCGCGGGCAGCACCTTGGCGTTGACGCCGCCCAGATACTTGTACAGGGGCAGGCCCAGGTATTCGCTGGCGGCACGGGCGCAGGCCATGGACACACCCAGCATGGCGTTGGCGCCCAGACGGCTCTTGTTGTCGGTGCCGTCCAGGTCGATGAGGGTATTGTCCAGCTGTACCTGCTGCAGGGCGTCCAGGCCCAGCAGGGCGTCGGCGATCTCGCTGTTGACGTTCTCCACGGCCTTGGTCACGCCCTTGCCGCCGTAACGCTTGCCGCCGTCACGCAGTTCCAGGGCCTCACGGCTGCCGGTGGAGGCGCCGGAAGGCACGGCGGCGCGGCCGCTGTGGCCGGACTCCAGAGAAACTTCCACTTCCACGGTCGGATTGCCGCGCGAGTCCAGGATCTCGCGGGCATACACAGACGCAATGCTGCTGCTCATAATCGCTCCTTTGAAGGTTGATTCTTCCGCCGCGCGAAAGAGTCGTTTTCTCCGCTGCGCCCCCACGGGCGATGGCGGGCCATTGTCCGGCGGCAGGGAAGCCCTGCCGCAAAAATCTGTCCCGGAAAAGGGGATGCCGGGCCCCGCACAGGACGGGAGGCCCGGGGGCACCGCCGCACGGGGCGGCACGGCCGGTACGGCACTCAGTAGGGGTGGCGCTCGTAATACAGGCGGCGCAGGCCCTCCAGCAGGAGCGAGGGCAGCACGGCATCGAAGACGTCGGGGCTGATGCGCGCGATGGACGGGGCAAAGCCGCCCGTGGCCAGCACCAGGCAGGCGCCGGGCAGGCCCTTTTTCAGGCGCTGCGTCAGGCCTTCCACCATGCAGGCGAAACCGAAGACCAGACCGTGCTGGATGCTCACCGACGTGCTGCGGCCGGGCGCGGGCTCCAGGGCGTCCACGTCCAGGTTGACGCGGGGCAGCTGGGCCGTTTCGCGCGCCAGGGCCGAGATGGCCGTGCGCGGGCCGGGAAAGATCAGGCCGCCAAGGTAGGCATTGCCGCTGATGCAGTCAAAGGTGACGGCCGTGCCGAAATCCACCACGATGAGGGATTCCGGGCCGGGATGCAGACGGCGCGCCTCATAGGCGCCCACCAGACGGTCGGCGCCCACTTCCTGCGGGCGCTCGTAATGGTTCTGCAGGGGGATGGGCATGTCCTGCGGCACCATCCACAGGGGGCAGCCCAGATAGCGCTGGACGGCCTCGCGCAGCAGGGGATCGAAACCCGGCACCACCGACGAGGCCACGCAGGCCGTGAAACGGGGCTCGGCGCCGGCATGGCGCAGCAGCTCCAGCAGGGTCAGACCCAGACTGTCGGAAGTCTGGGCGGGATCCGTGCGCAGATTGTAGGAGGTCGTCACTCCCCGGGAGTCGGCCAGACCGACCTTGATGCAGGTATTGCCGATGTCGAAAAGAAGAAGCTCTGGCTGCATGTCACACTCCTTGGGGAACAGATGCCCCGCGCACAGGAATCCGCAGGCCGAGAGTATGCCAGAAAGCCCGCCCGTTCGCAAGGAAGGGCGTATTCCCCTGCCTACCGCGCTGCCCGGTACGCCCCTTTCCTCTGCCATCCGACAGCTCACCTGCCCGGAGGATTTTCTAGGATTCGTCTTTTTCTGGAAAAAACAATCTGGAGATGATAACGTTCCCGTATCTCTCCCGACATCAGGGCATCACATGAATCCACTTCACGCCGGAGGATGTACATGGAACAACTTTTCAAAGAATGCTGCAATTTTATCGATGCAGAATATAAACGTCTTGGCCATACTCTGGGCTATCGCTTTTTCTTGTGCCCTCGATGCTTACTGAATCCCAAGACAAAGATACTTTATCTTGGCCTTAATCCTGGAGGTAAAGAAGACCTTCCGGAACACCCGCGTACCAGCTGTGAAAATGGCACGGCATTCTTTACAGAATCATGGAAAAATAATGCCCCGGGGACAGAAAATCTTCAAGTTCAAACACAGCTGCTGTTTGAAAAGTTACGTAATCATCTTGGAATACACGGAATGACGACACGGGAATTCGCCGATTCCCACATTCTGTCTGCCTATTTTGTTCCTTTTCGCTCTAATTCATGGGAATCTCTTCCTAAAAAAACAGAATCAATCAAAAGTGCCAGCAAACTTTGGGAAAAGATTTTTTCATATTGGATGCCAACGTATATTATGACACTTGGACGTGATGACTATATACAAATAGAAAAATTTTTACTGAAAAACAACTTCACAGCATCTCTCATAGAAAATATTCCGGCAGGCTGGGGATCTTACAGCCATCAAGTTCGAACATTCTATCGAAAAGAACAGACTATATATCTTGGAACGCTCCTTCATCTTTCACACTATAGCATAATGGGTAAAGCAAAATATGCTCCCGCTGTAGATGATTTTCTAACTAAGATGCACCTTAGCTAAAATATGTTCTTCGCCCGGTGACCTCCATCCAGAGGATGGCCTTCAGACTCCTCTCCTCCCTGCCGTCGACCCTATGCGCGGTTTTTGAAAGGGCGGGGGGAGGTTGAGGGGGGCGGGGAAACTTTTTTCCGCCAGGAAAAGTTTCCCCGCCCCCCTCAAAAACACTCTTCCATCCTTTCCATCCCCTACCCGCCGAACCACTCCGGCCGGGCGTCGGGCACGTCGGCGCGGCAGCCCTGCCAGAGGCCGCGGGCAGCCAGGGCGCGGCGCAGGTCGGTGATGATGCCGCGTTTCTCCAGGGCCCAGGCGGGCGCCAGCAGCTCGCCCGGCGCGGGGTCGGCCTGGATGCGCTGCATGACCACGGTGGAGGGGATGCGCGGCAGGGCGGCGCACAGCATGTCCACATATTCGTCCCGGGCCAGGGGACGGTAGCCGCCCTCCTGCCACTGCCGGGCCAGTTCCGTGCCCTGCGGCACGTAGACGTTGTGCAGCTTGAGGCCCTGCATGCCCAGCGAGACGGCCCAGTCCACGCCGTCGAGGAAATCGTCCTCGTCCTCGCCCGGCAGCCCGGCCATGAGGTGCCCGCAGACCAGCAGCCCGGCATCCAGGGCGGCGCGCACGGCCTCTTCGGCCTGACGTGCCGTGTGGCCGCGGTTGATGCGGCGCAGGGTGTCGTCCCGGCAGGTCTGCAGGCCCAGCTCCAGCCAGATCTCGTCCAGCCCGCAACCGGCCAGCAGGGCCAGCTTTTCCCCGTCCAGACAGTCCGGCCGCGTGCCCACGGCGATGCCCCGGCAGCCGGGCAGGGCCGCCACCAGCTCCAGCAGGCGGGCCAGGCGGGAGGCCGGGCCGTAGGTATTGGAAAAGGATTGCAGATAGGCCATGAACAGGCGGTCGCTGTCCGTGGTGGTGTACTTGGCGTACCAGGCGTCCCACTGGGCGCGCAGACCGAGACCGCGCAGGCCCAGGCCGGAACCGGAGCCGCTGTCGTTGCAGAAGACGCAGCCCCGGGCGGAGAGCGTGCCGTCCCGGTTGGGGCAGGTGGCGCCCGCATCCAGTGGAATTTTTTGCACCCGGACGCCGTATTTGCGCCGGAAATAGGTGGCCAAGGTATGCCAAAGCAGCATGATTCGCGCCTTTTCCCCGGAAGATTCCTGCCTGCGGACAGGAGAAAAAATTTGTACTGTGTCCGCAACAGCTTGACTTCAAGCCCGTTTTAGCCGAACAAGTTTTGTCTGCTGCCGTGCTCTTTCCGCCTGCAAGGCCCGGTTCCCGCGGGGACCGGCCCGGAGCCCTACGGCACATCCCCCGGTTCCGCCCTCCCTTCTCCGCACGACCGGCAGCACCATACGCATACCAGTAGAACGAGGCAAGCTAGCGTAATGTCCAAAATCGTGGATTTCTTCTTGGGAATGTTCTCCAATGACCTGGCCATCGACCTGGGCACGGCCAATACCTGTGTCTATGTCAAGGGCCAGGGCATCGTCCTGCGTGAACCGTCCGTGGTGGCGGTCAAGAAAGATTCGCGCGGCAATACCGTTGTCCTGGCCGTGGGCGCCGACGCCAAGCGCATGCTGGGCAAGACCCCCGGCAACATCAAGGCCATCCGTCCCATGAAGGACGGCGTCATCGCCGACTTCGAGGTGACCGAGGCCATGCTGCGCCACTTCATCACCAAGGTGCACAATTCCCGCCATCTGGTTCGCCCCCGCATCATGGTCTGTGTGCCCACCGGCATCACGCAGGTGGAAAAACGCGCGGTCAAGGAATCGGCCCAGTCCGCCGGCGCGCGTGAGGTCTACCTCATCGAGGAGCCCATGGCCGCCGCCATCGGCGCCGACCTGCCCATCCAGGAACCCACCTCCAACATGGTGGTGGACATCGGCGGCGGTACCACCGAAGTGGCCGTCATCTCCCTGGCCGGCATCGTCTATGCCCGTTCCGTGCGCGTGGGCGGCGACAAGATGGACGAAGCCATCATGACGCATGTCAAACGCAAGTATAACATGCTCATCGGCGAAGCCTCGGCGGAAGAGATCAAGATCAAGATCGCCTCGGCCTATCCCATGGATCCCGAACAGCAGATCGAGGTCAAGGGCCGCGACCTGGTGACGGGCATCCCGCAGAACATCATCATCACCTCCGAGGAAGTGCGCAAGGCCATTTCCGAACAGGTGGAGAGCATCGTGCAGGCCGTGCGCATCGCCCTGGAACAGACGCCCCCGGAACTGGCCGCCGACATTGTGGACCGCGGCATCGTGCTGACCGGCGGCGGTGCGCTGCTCAAGGGCCTCGACCAGCTGCTGCGCGAGCAGACCTCCCTGCCCATCACCGTGGTGGACGACCCCCTGTCCACCGTCGTCATGGGCACGGGCCGGGCCCTGGACAACATCCACGTGCTCAAAGACGTCTGCATCGACTAATCTTTGCCAGTGCAGGACGGCCCGTCGCCTTTTTCCGGCACGGCCGTCCTTTTGTTTCCTGCTGCTCTCACGGGTGCCATCGTGACGTTCCGACGCTTTCTCCTCATGGCGGGCGGCCTTCTGGTACTGTTTCTGGGCATGTATTCCTGGAACCAGCGCACGCACACGCTCGACGACATCGCCGCCAACGTGGGCCTGGAGATGAGCGGCACGGTGCTGGACACCTTCGATTCCGTCAAGGGCAGCGTCCTGGGCGCCTGGCGCCGCTATGCGGACCTGGTGGGCGTGCGCGAGGAGAACGAGCGCCTGCGCGCCCAGGTGGCCGAACTGCAGGCCCGCATCGTCTCCCACGGCGAGGATCTGGCGGAGCTGGCCCGGCTGCGCGAGCTGGTGCAGCTGCCCGTGGACAGCGCCTGGAAGCCCGTGGGCGCCCGCATCCTGGCCGGACGCATGGGCCCCAACGCCATCCAGGACAGCATCACCATCAACCGCGGCTACACCTCGGGCGCCCGTCCCGGCACCCCCATCGTCACCAACATGGGCCTTGTGGGCCGCGTGCTGCGGGCCAGCCCCCATGCCGCCACGGTGCTGCTCATCACCGACCCGGGCAGCCGTATCGCCGTGTTCGCCCAGCAGAGCCGTTCGGCCGGCATCCTGAGCGGCCAGGGCCTGGAACAGCCGCTGGAGGTGGGCTTCGTGGAACGCGACGCCCCGGTGACCGCCGGGGAGATCCTCATCACCTCCGGCCTGGACGGCAAATATCCCAAGGGCATCCCCGTGGCCACCGTGGACAGCGTGGCCCCCTCGGACTCCACCCAGTTTCTGGCCGTCACGGCCCGGCCCCTGGTGGACGTGCGCCGCCTGGAAGAAGTGCTGCTGCTGGAACCCAGCGGCATCAACCGGCCCCTGCGCCCCAGCGAGCCCGCCCCGGACTTCGTGGGCCCGCCCCGGCCCCCCAAAAGGGAGCGCTAGCCCATGCAGGCCGTGCGCAACATCTTCTGGTGGCTGTGCTTCGTGGCCCTGGGCATCTGCGTGCAAAGCCTCGTCCCCTGCCTCGATGCCCTGGTGGTGGGGCTGGTCATCCTGTTGCAGGAAAGGGACTACAAAAACCTTTGCTGGCTGCTGCCGCTCTTCGTCCTGCTGCAGGAAGGCATCGGCACCAGCTCCTTCGGGGCCACCATCGTCTGGTACGCGCTGGTCTGCCTGATCTACCGCCTGCTGCGCTGGCTGCTGGGCCTGGGGAACTTCTTCCTGGTGCTGCTGCTCTCCATCTGTCTGGGCGGGGCCTGCTTCGGCCTGGGCTGGCTGTTCGCGCCGCTCCATGCCGTGCATTTCGATCCGCAGGAATTTCTGGACAGGAGCCTGATACAGGCCCTTTACCTGCCCGTGGCCTGGTTGCTCCTGACGGCCACGCGGCCCCTGGCATGTTCGCATGACGAAGAATAGGCGCATCACCCCCCCTCCCGCTCCGGCACCGGCCGCCCCCCTGGCGGAGACGCCCCGCCGCAAGCGCAAGAACTGGCGCTCCTGGCTGACCATACAGGTGGAGAGCGAACGCTACCAGCCGCCGCGCAGCGGCATCCTGCTCCTGCAGGTGCTGGTGGGCATCTTCTTTTTCGTCTTCGTCACCCGCTTCTGGTATCTCCAGCTCCACCTGGGGCCGGAGATGACCACGCAGGCCCAGAAGAACCGCCTGCGCACGGAGCGCATCTTCGCCCCGCGCGGCCGCATCTTCGACGATCACGGCAAGATCCTGGCCGACAACCGCACGGCCTACGGGCTGGCCATCATCCGCGAGGACTGCCCGGACATCCCCGCCACCCTGGCCCAGATCAGCCAGTGGACGGACACGCCCCTGGAGCAGCTCCAGAACCGCTACCACCAGGACCGCTTCAAGACCAAGCCCTTCGAGGCCCTGCCCCTGGTCTCCGGGCTGGATTTCGGCCAGGTGGCCCGCATCGAGGCCGAGCTGGTCAACTGGCCCGGCCTGGAGATCATGGTCCGCACCAACCGCTATTATCCCGAAAAAGACCTTTTCGCCCATGTGCTGGGCTATGTGGCCGAGGCCAACAGCGCCGAGATGGAAAAGGACCCCGATCTTGCCATGGGCGACCTGGTGGGCAAGGCCGGTCTGGAGCTGGAACTGGAAAAGCGCCTGCGCGGCCACAAGGGCCTGTACCAGATGGAAGTGGACGCCCACGGGCGCATGCTGGCCAAGACCCTGAGCGAGGCCCCCAGCGCCGGGCAGGAGCTGTCCCTCTCCCTGGACCGCGACCTGCAGCAGGCCGCCTGGGACGCCCTGGCCGGCGAGGCGGGCTGCGTGGTGGTCATGGAGCCGGACACCGGCAAGCTGCGTGCCCTGGTCACCTCCCCGGCCTATGACAACAACCTGTTCGCCGCAGGCATCTCCCGCCGCGACTGGGAGGCCCTGCGCACCAGCAAGCGCTACCCCCTGCAGAACCGCGTCATCCAGAGCGTCTACCCGCCCGGGTCGGTCTGGAAACTGCTCATGGCCGTGTGCTTCCTCGAGAACGGCGTGAACCCCAGGGAGACGGTCTTCTGCGGCGGCCAGACCAAGCTGGGCAACCAGATCTTCCGCTGCTGGCGGCGCGGCGGCCACGGCAGCCAGACGCTGGAACAGTCGCTCATCAACTCCTGTGACGTGTATTATTACATCATGGCCGAGCGCCTGGGCATCGACAGGATCTCGGCCTTTGCCAAGCAATGCGGCTTCGGCAGGCCCACCGGGGTGGACCTGCCCCACGAACGTTCGGGCCTCGTGCCCTCGCGCGACTGGAAGCAGCGCTACCGCAAGCAGGTCTGGGTGCGCGGCGATACCTTCAACACCTCCATCGGCCAGGGCTTCACCCTGGTCACGCCCATCCAGATGGCCGTCTATGTGTCGGCCATGCTCAACGGCGGCGACCTGCTCAAGCCCCAGCTGCTGGAAGATGCCCCCCGCGAGGTGCGCGGCCGCGTCCCCGCCGAACTGGACCACCTGCGTTTCGTGGTCCAGGCCATGCGCCGCACGGCCGGGGGCGGTACGGCCAGGGTGGTGGGCCGCCACGATGCCGACATGGGCGGCAAGACCGGTACGGCCCAGGTGACCAAGCTGAAGATGACCGCCAATGACCGCCGCCTGCGCACCGCGGAGCTGGCCTACCTGCACCGCGACCACGCCTGGATCGCCACCTGGGGCAGCAAGAACGGCAAGACCTATGTGGTCATCGTCATGGTGGAACACGGCGGCGGCGGCTCCAGCGTGGCCGGCCCCGTGGCCAAGAAGGTCTATGAATATCTTTTCGGGCCGGATACCGCCGCGCCCGGCTACAGGGCCCCGGAAGCGCCCCGGCCCGCCGGCCTGATGCCGGGCCCCGCATCCGGTCCCCTGCCGGGCATGACCAACGACAGCAACGATCCCCCCAAGCGCCGTCGCCGCTGACGGCAATAGGAACGCCCCATGGACAAGCGCCTTCTCGGCTATATCAACTGGGCACTGCTGGCCTGCATGCTGCTGCTCTACTTCACGGGCGTGGCCAACCTCTATTCCGCCAGCGGCACCCGTGTGGAGACGGGCTTCGCCTTCGAGAGCTTCTACCAGCGCCAGCTGGTCTGGGGCCTGTGCGGCCTGGGCTGCATGCTGCTGGCCACGCTCTTCGACTACCGGCAGCTGCGCAACCTGGCCTGGCCCGCCTACCTGCTCTTCCTGGTGCTGCTGATGCTGGTGCCCTTCGTGGGCTCCACCTTTTACGGCGCCAAGCGCTGGATATCCTTCGGCCTGTTCACCATCCAGCCCTCGGAACCCGTCAAGATCGCCGTGCTCGTCCTGGTGGCGCGCCTGCTGGCCCGCGACAGCCAGCCCCTGGGCTGGAAGAGCTTTTTTTCCGTGCTGGCCGTGGGCCTGGTGCCCGTGGTCTTCATCCTCAAGCAGCCCGACCTCGGCACGGCCATGATGGTGCTGCTCATCATGGGCGGCATGATCCTGTTCCACGGCCTGCGCCGCTATGTGCTGGGCACCTGCCTGCTGGCCGTGCCGGGTGTGGCCGCCTTCATGTGGTGCGTGCTCATGCACGACTACCAGAAGCAGCGCGTGCTCACCTTCCTCAACCCCGGTGACGATCCCCTGGGCGCGGGCTACCACATCCTGCAGTCACGCATCGCCATCGGCTCCGGCGAACTGTGGGGCAAGGGCTACATGGAGGGCATGATGAACAAGCTCAACTTCCTGCCCGAGCGCCACTCGGACTTCGCCCTGGCCGTGTTCGGCGAGGAGTGGGGCTTTGTGGGCTGCGTGGCCCTGGTGACGCTGTTCTGCCTGTTCCTGCTCTCCATCTTCTCCACGGTGGTCCAGGCCAAGGACCGTTTCGGCAGCATGCTGGCCGTGGGGGTCTTCTTTTACTTTTTCTGGCAGATATGTATCAATATGGGCATGGTCATCGGGCTCATGCCCGTGGTGGGCATCCCCCTGCCCTTCATCAGCTACGGCGGCAGTGCCACGGTGGTGAACTTCACATTGCTGGGCATCGTGCTTAATGTTTCCATGCGGCGCTTCATGTTCAAGAGCTGAGCCCGGAGCCTGCCTGCCCGCACGGCAGGCGCGCCGGAAGGAGACCTCCCACCTCCTTTCCCGGGGCACAGCGGGACCCCGCCGCAACATCCATACGGATATCCCGTTGCCGGGCGACCGGCCGACGACTATCCCATCTCCGCCGCCCTGCGCGCGTCCGTCACCCCCGGTCACGCGCCTGCGCCCGGGGCGGCCAACGGCAATCACCGACGCCCTGCCGGGGAAGGCGTCACCCCATCCAAAGGAGGTCTTCCATGCCCCAGGATTATTTCCGCGCCCTGCGTGATGTGGCCCTGGCCATCAATGCCAGCCTTGACCCCAAGGACGTGCTGCACAAGATCAGCGAGCACACGGCACAGACCATGAACTGCAAGGCCTGCACCATCCGCCTGCTGGACAGCACCGGGCACTTCCTGCTGCCCAGCGCCGCCTACGGCCTTTCCGCCACCTACATGCGCAAAGGCCCCGTGGAAGTGAAACGCAGCGGTCTGGACAGCGAAGTGCTGTCCGGCAAGGCCATCCACCTGAAGGACGCCACCTCTGACGGCCGCTTCCAGTATCCCGAATCCGCCAAGGCCGAGGGGCTGGTCTCCGTGCTTTCCGCGCCCCTGAGCGTGGGCGGCAAGGTCATCGGCCTGATCCGCGTCTACTCCTCCGAGGAGCGTGAGTTCAGCGCCGACGAGGACAGCTTCATGATGGCCGTGGCCGCCATCTCCGCCGTGGCCATCGAGAACGCCCGCCTGCATGACGCCCTGCGCAACAATTACGAGCTGATGGCCAAACACGCCTACTCGGTCTACGAAGACTAGCGGGCCCTGCCGCAGGTCCCGGCCCGCCGGGCCCGGCGACAGGCGCCCCGGCATGGCGGCCTCAGGGGCCCTGCCCGGCGCCGTGCCGCTCCCCTCAAGACAGGATGCCCGCAAGGGCAAAGGTGAATACGATGAAAAAAGTTCGTGTCGGTATCAACGGTTTCGGCCGCATCGGCCGCCAGGTGTTCCGCGCCCTGCGCCAGAGCTACGCTGACCGCGTGGAAGTGGTGGCCATCAACGACCTCTTCGACGCCACCACCAACTTCCAGCTGCTGGAGTACGACTCCGTCTACGGCCGCGCCTTCCTGGACGCCCAGGTGGACGGCCAGGAAGTGAAGGTCGGTGACTGGAACATCCACTGCTTCGCCGAGCGTGACCCCCATCAGCTGGCCTGGGGCCAGCATGGCGTGGACGTGGTGGTGGAAAGCACCGGCATCTTCCGCAAGGCCTCCCAGGCGTCCGTGCACATGGACAACGGCGCCAAAAAGGTCATCATCACCGCCCCGGCCAAGGAAGAGGACATCACCATCGTCATGGGCGTGAACCACGACCAGTACGATCCCGCAAAGCACCACATCGTGTCCAACGCCTCGTGCACCACCAACTGCCTGGCGCCCGTGGCCCTGGTGCTGCAGCGCAACTTCGGCATCAAGCTGGGCAACATGACCACCATCCACTCCTACACCAACGACCAGCGCATCCTGGACATGGCCCACAAGGACCTGCGCCGTGCCCGCGCCGCCGCCTGCAACATCATCCCCACCTCCACCGGTGCGGCCCAGGCCGTGGCCAAGGTCATCCCCGAACTGGCCGGCAAATTCACCGGCTATTCCCTGCGCGTGCCCACGCCCACGGTCTCCGTGGTGGACTTCAACGGCATCCTGGAAAAGGAGACCGATACCGAGACCCTGCTGGCCGCCCTCAAGGACGCCAGCGAGACCTACCTCAAGGGCATCCTGGGCTATAACAGCCTGCCCCTGGTCTCCATGGACTTCAAGGGCGACCCGCATTCCTCCATCCTGGAAGCGCCCTACACCACCGTGCAGAACGGCAATCTGGTGAAGGCCGTGGCCTGGTACGACAACGAATGGGGCTACTCCAACCGCGTCTGCGACCTCATCTGCCTGATGCAGGAAAAGGGCCTGTAAAAAACGCCGCCCGGAGCGGGCCTCCCCTGCTCCGGCATCCCCATGAACACAAAAGGCCACCCGTAACGGGTGGCCTTTTTTCACATATCCGATAGGCCCGGCACCGGCAGGGGGGTACCGCCATGCCGCAATCGGCCTGTCGCCCGGGCTTCCTGTCCACCACACGGCGTTCGCGCCCTGCTCCCCTCCCTCCCCGGCTTCCCGTCCACCAGACACAAAAAAAATCCCCCGCAGCACCGGGGGACCATCGAACACGGTACGGACAGGGCGCCACGCTCCCCATCCAATGATCATAGCAGCGTTTTTTGAAGGGAAAGGGGGAGCTTGAGGGGGAGAGGGGGACTTTTTCCAAGAAAAAAAGTCCCCCTCTCCCCCGCAGCATGGCATCACTCTACCCCAGGGCCTCGCGGGCCAGCCCGGAAACGGTCTTCTCGACCATCTTCTCACCGTCGAAGATCTCGCAGATCTCCTCATGCCCGGCCTCGGCCAGACGGCGCAGGGCCGGGGCATCCATGAAGTCGCGGGGCAGCTGGGCAAGGGCCCAGGCGGCCATGCCGCGGCAGGGGATGTCCTCGTCCTCCAGGCCCTTGAGCAGCCAGGGCCGGGCGCTGGCGGCCAGTTCCGGCCGGGCCTGGGCCAGGCGGCCGATGGCCCAGAAGCAGGAACGGCGCAGCGGGCCGTGGTCGCAGAAGTTGTCGTCCCGGCCCAGGTCGATGACATAGGAGATGAGCACCCGGTGGAACTCCCTGGCCGCGCGGGGACAGGCGGCCAGCACTTCGCCGAAGGCTTCGGGGATGCCCCAGCCGATGTTGCCGGATTCCTCGTTCATGTGCCACATGAGGCGGCGCATGATGTTGTGCATGTCCTCGGCGCTGCCCTCTTCCAGACCGGCCACCACCTGCCCCAGGGCCAGGGCGGCCTTGTGGCGCATGAGCGGCTCCAGCAGCAGGAAGGAGAAGAGCGGCCCCACGGCGGGCTGCCCCATGGAGCGCAGTCCGGGCAGATGGTCACGCCAGTCGGGCGCGGAAAGCAGGTCTTTCAGTTGCTGTTTGACGGCACGCATACGGGCCATGACGCAGCTCCTTGCGTTACAGGGTACAGAAGAAGGTCACCCAGAAAGGCACGCTGAAATCCAGGATCATGGCGTGCACGATGGAAACGAACACCCACTGCCTGCCCGCGAAGCGGGTGATGACCGGCAGGGTGGAATCCATGGTGGACGCGCCGCCGCACGAGATGGCGGCCAGCGGGCTGATCCAGCGTACCATGAGCGGCGTGAAAAGCAATGTGGCCAGCTCGCGCATGATGTTGGCCAGCAGGGCCACGGTGCCCAGCTCCGCGCCCTTGTACTGGGTGATGAAGATGGACGAAAGGGAATAATAGGCAAAGCCCGAGCCCACGGCCAGGCATTCGCTCAGGGAATAGGCCAGCGTGATGCTGGCCAGGGCCGCCCCGGCAAAGGTGCCCACGGTGGTGGCCAGGGGCAGCAGCAGCACCCGGGGCCGCAGGGTACGCAATATCTCGCCCAGACGGCGGTCGTGCCCGATGGAGATGCCCACCAGGAACATCAGCGCATAGAGCACATAGAGCGTGCCGTCGTGCTCCAGGAAATAGTCCGGTATCCAGCCCAGCCGGGCCAGCAGCACGCCCAGCACGAAACAGCCCAGGATCATCAGGCTCCCGCTCATGCCCGGCCCTCCCCGTCTTCCCGGTCATGGCGCAGGCTCATGGCCGCGCCCGCGTCCTCGCTGCCGTCCCCGGCGTCCGCATGGCGCCGGGGCCCGGCACCGGGGAAAAAGCGGCGCACGGCCATGATGCAGATGATGCTGCCCGCCACACAGGCCACGGTGAGCACCAGGGCCTTGCCGCCCAGCACGGGCAGGTCGGCCATCAGGGCCTTGTTGCCGCCCACGGCCACGCCGAGGGCGAAGAGCATGAGCATGATGGTGGGGGAGATGGCGCGGCCCAGCAGTTCGGGCCACTGGAACGAGCGCAGGGCAAAGCCCAGGGCGATGCCCGTGAGCATCAGTCCGATAGCAGTGAACATGATGTTTTCAGCGTCTGGAGATCTGTTGCAGCGCCCGGCGCACAAAGGCCAGCATGGCCGCGTAGCGCTGCGGTTCGTCAAGAAGGAATTCCACGTCCCAGAGCACCCAGACCAGCGTGCCGCGATGGCGCAGCTGCTGGAGGGGACGCACCCCGGCGGGCAGCCCCAGGGCGCGGGCCGCCACGGAGCCCATGACCACCACGGCACGGGCATGCAGGGCCTGCACGCCGGACCAGAACACGTCGGCATTGGGCTGGTAGCGGGGCCTGTCCTCCCCCTCGGCCGGGGCCGGGGAGGCGGGCATGGCGTCAGGATCGGGCAGGCAGGCGGGCCAGAAGGTGCTGGTGCCCGCCGGATAGGCCAGATCCTGCATGAGACGGCGGAAAAAGGCGCTGCGCTGCGCCTTGCCCGGGGCCTGCGCCTCGCAAAGGTCCGGGCCGAGGTTCCAGTAGGTCCAGACCACCCGTCCCTGCCGGGTGCGCGAAAGACGCTCCTGCCAGACGGCGGGCCAGACGTGGGGCGGCAGGGGCCGCCAGCTCCTGGCCGCCGCGACGGCTGCCGGGGCCTGTTCCGCGGGCCGCGGGCGGGCCGGACGCCGCTGTTCCGGGGCGGGCGCCGCAGGAGCGGAAGCGGCGGGAGAAGCCGCAGGGGCACATCCCTGCCGCACGGCCTGGGCCGGCGCAGCGGACGCACGGTCCCGGTCTTCCTGATGCAGCTGGGAAGGCAAAGGACGCACGGGACGCGGCGCCCGCGGGGCCGCAGGCTGCGGACGGCGCACGGGCGCGGCCGGGACGGCATCCGGCATGGCGCACAGGGAGAGCTCCGGGGGCAGATCCCCGGGCATGAGCAGGCAATGGAGGCCGCGTGCCTGCCAGGGGGCCGCCAGCGGGTTTACAGGCGCAAAAGCCACGAACAAAGATCCCAGGCCACGTCGGCCTTGCTCTGGTTGGGCCAGATCTCTTCATGGCCGGTACGGTCCACCACGGCCATGCTGTTGGTGGCCGCGCCAAAGCCGCTGTCACCGCTGTTGACGCGGTTGCCCGCCAGCAGGTCGACATCCTTGCGGGCGCGCTTGCCCCGGGCCAGCTCCAGCAGGCTTTCCATGTCGGGCGTGGTCTCGGCCGCGAAGCCCAGCACTTTCTGCCCTTCCCGCCGCTGCTGCGACAGGGTCCGCAAAATGTCGGGATTGGCCGTGAAGCGGATGCTGAAACCGTCCTGCCGTCCTTCTTTCTTGAACTTCTGCGGGCCCAGCGGCTCGGGCGAGAAATCCGCCACGGCGGCACAGAACAGGCCCATGTCCATATGGGGCCAGCAGTCGGACGCGGCCTCGAACATCTCGCGGGCACTGCCCACGCCGATGCGCTCCACCCCGGCGGGCAGGTCGGGGCAGCCGGGCCCGCACACGGCCGTGACCCCGGCCCCGCGCAGCCAGGCGGCCGTGGCCAGCGCCGCGCCCATGGTGCCGCTGCTGGGATTGGTCCAGTAGCGCACGCCGTCCCACTTCTCGCGGGTGGGCCCCATGGTCAGCATGACGCGCTGTCCCGCCATGTCCTGCGGCGAAAGGGCACGCAGGGCGGCCAGGAAAAGGTCCTCCACCGGGGCCAGACGGCCCTGGCCGGTATCGCCGCAGGCCGTGCCGCCGCAGCCGGGCACGACGATCTCGGCCCCGCGCCGCCGCAGGGTGGCCACATTGTCCTGCGTGGCCGGATGCCGCCACATGCGCGGGTTCATGGCCGGGGCCACCACCAGCGGCCCGTCAAAGGCCAGCGCCTGCGCCGAAAGCATGTCCGACGCCGCTCCGGCCGCCAGACGCGACAGGGCGTCGGCCGAGGCCGGGGCCACCAGCATGGCCTGGGCCCGCTGGCCCGGTTCCAGATGATCGAAGACCTCGTCGCCCTCGAACATGCGGCCATAGACCGGCATGGCGCCCAGGGCCTCGAAGAGCAGGGGCGTCACGAAACGGCGCGCGCCGTCGGTGAGGGTGACGGAAACGTGGATGTCCAGGGCGTGCAGGGCGCGCAGCAGATCCAGCGCCTTGTAGCAGGCGATGGAGCCGCACACGCCCAGATGCAGGCGCCTGCCCGCGAAACGGCGGCTGCTGCGGAAGGGCGACGCGCTCACAGCGGACGCTCCTGCAGACCGCTGCCGGAGGAGGAGCCCCAGCTCTCGCTGGTGCCCACCGGGGGCGGGGTGCCGCCGCCGTCGGGCGTCTCGAAACCGCCGCCCGTGGCAGGCCCGCTGCTCTCGAAGCCGCCGCCGGGACCGCCGCCAAAGCCGCCGCTCTGGCTGCCTTCGCCGCGCAGGGGCAGGAGGTTCAGGGAAGATCCGTCGGGCAGCTTTTCCGAGACCCATATCTCGGCCACGCAGCTGTAGACCGTCTGTGAGGAGAGGCTGATCACGGCAAGGCGGTTGCCGCTCTCGAAGGCCAGCATGATGCGGTCGGCCTTGCGCAGGCTCATGCGCAGGTTCCAGCCCGCGCCCTGCATGGAGCTGAACAGGCTTTGCGCCACCTGCATCCTGTCGGCCTGACCGTATGCGGTCTCCATGCCCTGGGGCTGGCCGTCGCTGCCGGTGGTGCGCGCGCAGTGCTGCGCGGAAAGCTCCATGCCCGCGGGCAGGCCGATGCCCAGCAGCTGGCTGTGCGTGGCGGCCGGAGAGGATTCGAAGGGGTTGCTGATGCCCAGGTCGGCGCAACCGGCGGCGCTGGCCAGGGAGACCCCAAGGATCAAGGTGACAAGTAGGCGTCGCATTGGCTATACTCCTTCAACTGTCGTCCGGGAGGCCGGACAGCCCGAAAAGGATAGCCTCTCCGGCACGGACTGACAAGCGTCTCTCCGGCTGCCCGGCTGCGCCTCCCCGTACGGGGCGGACAGGAAAAAACGGCATCGCCCGGCCCTGTCCCGACGGCAGATGTTGCGGCCGCCCCGCGGCCCGGAGAGTAATGAAGGAAAAAACCATGCCGCCTGTTTTCGTTTCCGAAGATGATTTTCTGCTGCAAAACTATACCTATGAGCTGCCCCAGGAGCAGATAGCCCAGTATCCCCCGGACCAGCGGGGCGCGTCGCGCCTGCTGACCATGCGCCGCAGCGGTGCCCTGGGCCTGGAACACCACATGTTCAGCGACCTGCCGGACTGCCTGCCCGAAGGCGCCCTGCTGGTGGCCAACAATTCCCGCGTGCTGCAGGCACGGCTGCTGGGCAGCCGCAGTACCGGCGGCAAGGTGGAATTCCTGCTGCTGACGCCCCTGCCGCTGGTGCGGGCCGACGCCACGCCCGTCAAGGGCCGCGAGGACACCTGGTGCGCCGAGGTCAGCGGCCTGATCCGTTCCGGGGGTAGCGTGCGCGAAGGCGAGACCCTGCATTTCGGCGCGGGCATCAGTGTGACCATCCTCGAATGCGGCACCTTCGGCCACCGGCGTGTGCGCATGTGCTGGAAGGGCGACGTGGCCGAGGCCTTCGCCGCCACCGGGCACATCCCCCTGCCGCCCTACATCAAGCGCTCCGATGCCGAGGAAGATTTCAGCCGTTACCAGACCATCTACGCCCGCGAGGAGAAGACCGGCTCCGTGGCCGCGCCCACGGCGGGCCTGCACTTTACCGACGAGCTGCGCGAGACCCTGCGCCGCCGCGGTTTCCAGTGGGCCGAAGTGACCCTCTATGTGGGCTACGGCACCTTCAGCCCCGTGCGCTGCGAGGACATCCGCAACCACCAGATGCACCGGGAATATGTGGAACTGCCCGAAGAGACGGCCGACGCCATCGCCGAGGCCAAGGCCCGGCACCGGCCCGTCATCGCCGTGGGCACCACCTCGGTGCGCACGCTGGAGGGCGTGGCCCAGGTCTGCGGCCGGGCCAAGCCCTTTGCCGGCTGGACGGACATCTTCCTCTATCCCGGCCGTCCCTTCCGCGTGGTGGACGGGATCATCACCAATTTCCACCTGCCCGAGTCCTCCCTGCTGATGCTGGTCTCGGCCTTCGCGGGCCGCAAACGCATCCTGGAGGCCTATCAGGAGGCCGTGAAGGAAGGCTACCGCTTCTTCTCCTACGGGGATGCCATGCTCATCCGGTAGGCGGCATCCGTGCGGGGGGGCCACCGGCAGCGCCGCGCGAAAGATATCTTTTGGGGATGCCCCGCTCCCGCACACGGGGCAGACGGCATCCGGCAAGCAGCCCTTCGGGGCACGAGACAAACATCCGCATGGAGAGGCACCCTGTGGCAGGATGCCGCGCCATGCGCAACCTGTATCGATCAGGGGAACAGCATGTCGCGAATTGTTTTTCTGGAAGAACGCTGCAAGGGCTGCGGCCTGTGCGCAGCGGTCTGCCCGGCGCACATCATTCGCCCCTCGGGACGGTTCAACCGCCAGGGCTATGAGGTGATGGAAACCGAAGGCCGCTGTACGGGCTGCGCCTCCTGTGCGCTCATGTGCCCGGACGTGGCCATCCGTGTCTTCAAATCCCAAAAAACGGAGAAGACCGCATGAGTCACGACCGCATTCTCATCAAAGGCAATGAAGCCGTGGCCTTTGGCGCCCTGGACGCCGGCTGCCGCTGCTATTTCGGCTATCCCATCACGCCGCAGAACGAGATCCCCGAGACCATGTCCCTCCGGCTGCCCGAATGCGGCGGCCAGTTCGTGCAGGCCGAGAGCGAAGTGGCCGCCATCAACATGCTGCTGGGCGCCGGCGCCTGCGGCATCCCGGCCATGACCTCCTCGTCCAGCTGCGGCATCTCGCTGATGCAGGAAGGCATCTCCTACATGGCGGGCAGCCATATCCCCGCCGTCATCGTCAACATGGAGCGCGGCGGCCCGGGCCTGGGCGACATCGGCCCCTCGCAGGGCGACTACTTCCAGGCCGTCAAGGGCGGCGGTCACGGCGACCACCGCAACCTGGTGCTGGCCCCCTCCACGGCGCAGGAATGCTATGACATGATGTTCCTCGCCTTCGCCCTGGCCTTCAAGTACGCCAACCCGGTCATGCTGCTGGGCGACGCCATCGTGGCCCAGATCAAGGAGCCCGTGCGACGCCAGCCCCCGGCCGACGCCCTGAGCCCCGAGGCCCTGGCCGAACTGGCCGCGCCCTGGCGCATGGAAGGCTACGGCAAGCGCGGCCCCGGCGCCAGGCCCCGTCTGCTCAAGTCCGTGTACCTGGCCGAAGGCGCCCTGGCCGCCCGCAACCGCCTGCTCATGGAAAAATACGCCGCCATGCAGGCCGAAGCCTGCGCCGAATGCTGGAACACCGACGACGCCGAACTCGTGGTGGTGGCCTTCGGCTCCATGGCCCGCATCGCCCGCAGCGCCGTCCGCAAGCTGCGCGAAGAAGGCCTCAAGGCGGGCCTGTTCCGTCCCAAGACGCTCTATCCCTTCCCGGCCGGCGCCCTGCGCGCCCTGGCTCCGGGCCGCCGCTTTCTGGTCATCGAACAGAACACCGGCCAGATGGTGGAAGACGTGCGCCTGTCCCTCATGGGCGAGAACGCCAGGGTGGACTGGCACGGCGTCATGCCCGGCCTGTTCATCGGCGCCGATGCCCTGGAAGATCCCATCCGTCAGGCCTGCAAGGAGAACTAAGATGCACGCGCACGAACTTGAACAGGCCCTTGTGCCCCAGGATGGCGAGACCCTGGTCTTCGACACCAATCCCGTGCTCAACGAGCGCGTGACCCACTACTGCCCCGGCTGCCACCACGGCATCGCCCACCGACTGGTGAGCGAGGTGCTGCACGAGCTGGGCGTGGCCGACAGGACCATCCTGGTGGCCTCCGTGGGCTGCGCCACCTTCACCTATGACTACTTCAACGTGGACGGGCTCGAAGCCCCCCACGGCCGTGCCTGCGCCGTGGCCACCGGCGTGCGCCGCGCCCGTCCCGAAAGCGTGGTCTTCACCTATCAGGGCGACGGCGACATGGGCGCCATCGGGCTGGCCGAGTCCATCCACGCGGCCAACCGCGGCGAGCTCATCACCGGCATCTTCATCAACAACACCGTCTACGGCATGACCGGCGGCCAGATGGCCCCCACCACCCTGCTGGGCCAGAAGACCACCACCAGCCCCCGCGGCCGCGACATGGCCCGCCACGAAGGCGGCCCCATCCGCATGGCCGAACTCATGGCCCAGCTCTCCGGCGTGGCCTATTCCGAGCGCTGCGCCCTGGACAGCGTCAAGCATGTGCGCGCGGCCAAGAAGGCCCTGCGCAAGGCCTTCGAAGTGCAGCTGCAGGGCCTGGGCTTCGGCTTCGTGGAGCTGCTCTCCGGCTGCCCCACCAACTGGCATATGGACCCCGTCAGCGCCAACAGGCGCATCAGCGAGGCCATGATCCCTGTATTCCCTCTGGGCGTGTACAAAGACGTGACCGCCCAGGCCGAAAGCGAGGTGCAGCATGGCTAAGTATCAGGACGTCATCATCGCCGGTTTCGGCGGCCAGGGCGTCATGCTCATCGGCAACCTGCTGGCCCAGGCCGGTATGGAACACGGCCTCGAAGTGAGCTTCATCCCGGTCTACGGCGCCGAGATGCGCGGCGGCACCGCCAACTGCACCGTGGTGCTGGACGAACATCCCGTGGGCTCGCCCCTGGTCAACACGCCCCGCTCCATCATCGTGCTCAACGAGCCCTCGCTGGCCAAGTTCCAGCCCCGCCTGCACCCCGACGGCGTGCAGATCGTCAACGCCTCGCTCATCTCCGAAGGCCTGCTGGACGGCAGGCACCGCACGGTCTACATCCCGGTCAACGACATCGCCCACGAACTGGGCAATGTGAAGCTGGCCAACATGGTGGCCCTGGGCGCCTGGATCAAGGCCACCGGCTCCCTGCCCCTGGACGCCGTGCAGGAGGCCCTCAACCGCGTGGTCAGCGCCCACTACGCCAAGCTGATCCCGGTCAACGCCAAGGCCCTGCAGGCCGGCTACGACTTCGCGTAACCAGCTGGACGGGGGAAGGGGCCCCCTCTGCTGGCGCGAGAGGGGTCCCCTTCCCCCGTACCCCCATCCCTCCCCAGCGCGCTTTGTCCAAGCCCCACGGTCCGCCATGCGGCGGACCGTGGGGCTTTTTTGATGGCAGGCGGATATGCGCGGCAACAGACTGGCGGCACAGGGATGCCCAGCGCGAGAAATGGTTTTGAGGGCCTTGCATGGAGAGCCTGGCGATCTTTGCGCTGTTCCTGTGCGCATAAAAAAAGCGGGGCCACCGGGCTCCGCTTCATCAGGTGTCTCCCGAACAGGGAATAGTGGCCTAGCCTTCTTTGGCCCCCTCTTCCTCGTCCGCGGCAGCGGCGGCCTTCACGCACGGCACCGGGCCGTACTTGTTGGGGCCTTCCTGTCCGCCGGCGAAGCAGAGGAAGAGCAGCAGCGTGCCGGTGATGAACAGCCAGGCATAGTGCAGATAGAGCATGTAATCCGAAAGGTGCCCTTCGTTGTTCATGTAGTTGGAAAGGCCGAACATGGGCAGGATGACGGTGATGGTCAGCCAGACCGTCCAGATGCCGCCGGGCAGGTTCAGGTCATGCAGGCGGCGGATGCCCACGGCGCTGAGCGGGATCATCAGCAGGGCCCAGAGCATGCCCACGATCATGGGCGAGGTGAACCACACGGCCAGGGCCCCCAGGACCAGGAAGAACAGCAGGAACCAGATGAACTCGGCCCGGCAGCTGCGACCGTAGCAGCGGGCGAATTTGCCGAAACAGGCGGCGATGGCCGCCCCGGGCGTCATGACAGTGTGTTTGCCGGACATGGTCCCTCCCTGATCATGCCGCCGCATCCGGCACAAGGCCTTCCGCAGGCAGCGCGTTGAAAAATACGTTCCGCGCGGTCCGCCAGGCCGCGCACACGCCGTACCCGGGCCCCCGTCCGCGCCCGTGGAAGGGCCCGCCCCCCGGATGACGCCCCCGGACGCCGTGCCCCTGAGCCGTCGCCCGCGGGCACCGGCGGCCATGCCGCACAGGCTCTCCTGCCCGGGAAAGGATGTACCGCCTAGACGGCGGCATCCATGAGCAGATTGTCGCGGTGGATGACCTCGGGGTAATGGGCGTCGCCCAGGATGGCGGCCACCTCATGGCGCCGCAGGCCCATGATCTTGCGCAGGTCCGCGGCGCTGTAATTGGACAGGCCCACGCCCAGGCCGGCGTGGCTGTCGCTCTCGCCCAGGCGGGCCACGCGCACCAGCGCGCCTTTCTGGAAATTGCCCAGCACCTGCCGCACACCGCCGGGCAGCAGGCTGCCGCCCTTGCTGAGCAGGGCCTCGGCCGCACCGGCATCCACCAGCACCGTGCCCGCCGGATCGGACTGGTAGGCCAGCCAGAACTTGCGCCGCGGGATGGCGTGTTCCTCGGGACGGATCCAGGTGCCCACGGCCTCGCCGGCAAAGGCGCGCGCCAGCACGTCCGCCTCCCGGCCGGGCAGGATGAGGGTGGGCACGCCCAGCTGGGCGGCACGGCGCGCGGCCTGCAATTTGGAATACATGCCGCCGGTGCCCACGCTGGTCTTGCCGCCGCACATGCGGCCCAGATCCAGGCCCGCCACGTCCTCCACGCATTCCAGGATGCCCGCGTCGGGCACGTCCTGCGGGTTGGCCGCGTAGACGCCGGGAGCCGAGGTCAGGTTGATGTAGAGGTCGGCACCGATAAGGTTGACCAGCAGGCTGGCCAGGCAGTCGTTGTCACCGAATTTGAGCTCGCTGACCGAAACCGTGTCGTTCTCGTTGACGATGGGCAGCACGCCCCAGTCCATGAGCTCGGCAAAGGTGTTGCGGGCATTGAGGAAGCGCTGCCGGGCGCGCAGGTCGTCGCGGGTGAGCAGCACCTGCGCGGTGGGAAAATCATGGGCGCGGAAGACCTCGTCCCAGGCGCGCATGAGCTGGCCCTGTCCCACAGCGGCAGCCGCCTGGCGGGCGGACAGGCCGGAGGTCTCGCCGCTGTGGCCGTGGGCACGCAGGACGGCGCGACCGGCCGCCACGGCCCCGGAAGAGACCAGCACCAGACGGCGTTCATGCCCGTCCGGCGCGGTGCGCAGGGCGGCCATCTGACGGGCCAGGCTTTCCAGCACGGGCGTGCCCAGCCCCCGGGCATCGGTCAATACCGCACTGCCCACCTTGATGACCACCACACGGGCACGGGCCAGTGCCTGTGCTTTTTCCTGTCGCCAATCGGCCTGTCTTTCCATAATCGCTCCTGCAAGGGCTCTGAAACATTCCCGTCCGCCTCCGGCGGACGCCGCCTGACCATAGCCCAAAGCACGACAAACAGCCAGTGTGCAAAGTGGCAGTGTTTTCCAGCAGGCGGCCCCATCTTCCGGCCGCCCCTCCCTCCTTCATGAGGGGTCATGCGGGAATCGCGCATAATCGGAACAGGCGGGGCACGGCGCCCCCAGCGTCTCCATGATCCTGTCCCCTTTTTCCTTTCCTCCGGCCGGGTCGGCGACCAGGTCGTCCAGTTTGCGGAGCAGGGCAGTCAGCGAGGCGATCTGCGCTTTTATGTTTTTCCTGTGGGATTCGACGATAGCGACGATGTCCCCATCATGAAGGACACCGTCATCATCCTTTAGCGACAACAGTTTTTCGATGTCGGCAAGCGACATGCCGTGGTTGCGGCAATGGCGGATGAAGCGCAGGCGCTCCAGATCGTTCTGATCGTAGATTCGGTAGTTTGACGCCGTCCGCTTTGCGTTGGGCAGCAAGCCGATCTTTTCATAGTAGCGGATGGTGACCGCCGGGCAGCGGGAAATTTTTGCGACCTCTCCTATCCTCATGTTCACCTCTCCGACGTGCAGGGGACGACATCGCAAGAAAAGTGCTTGACCTTATAGCTGCTATAAGGATTAGCGTCAATGCAGACCTCCTGGAAGGATACGCGGATCCGCACTACCACCACCCAGCAAGGAGCACATCCATGTCCCCTGAAGAAAACAAAGCTGTCGTCAAAAAGTTCTATCAGCTCATCGAAGAGAACAACTACGATGCGCTGAAGGACCTGTGCCACCCTGATTTCCGCTTCTACTCCCAGATAGACCATCCCCTTTCGGCCGATGAGTTCATCCGGCAGGAAAAGAACCATATGGACGCCTGCCCGGGCTTTACCATGCGCATCCACAACATGTTTGCGGAAGGCGACAAGGTGGCCTGCTATCTGGTCTATGAAGGGGTCCACACCAGGCCTTTTCTCGGCCTCCCGCCCACGAACAAAAAGGTGCGTTTTTCCCTGATGTTCATGATCACGCTCAAGGACGGGAAATTCCTTGAGAAACGGGCCCACTATGACGGCGCCGACATCCTGAGGCAGCACGGGACGGACTTTTTGTGTCCGTCACTCGTGTAGCCTGACTGGGGAAGGCCTCCCTGCCCGTGCATGGAGGCCTCCCAGCTTGGAGACATACGCATGAAACATCCCCAAATCGGCATATGCAGGGAAGGTTTCCCGTTCCTCGCCCTTGTCGCGTTCAGCGCGCTCCTGTTCGCCCTCCTGGGGCTCTGGTTCCCGGCCCTGGCCTTTTTGCTCGTGCTCTGGCTGTCCAGCCATTTTTTCCGTGATCCCGACCGGGTATGCCCGCAGGAAAGACATTGTGCCCTCAGTCCGGCCGACGGCAGGATCGTGCGGATCGAGCAGGTCGGCGAGCCGTTCACGGGGGAGCGGCGCACCTGCATCAGCATCTTCATGAACCTTTTTGACGTGCACGTGAACCGGATGCCGGTCGATGCCACCATCAAGGACATCCGCTACTATCCCGGCAAATTCTTCAACGCGTCCCTGGACAAAGCCTCCCGGGACAACGAACGCTGCGCCTATGCCCTGAAGGCCGATGACGGGGATTTCGTCATGGTACAGATCGCGGGGCTTATAGCCCGGCGCATCGTCAGTTATGCGGAGATAGGCGGCATGGGCAAAAAAGGGGAACGCATCGGCATGATCAAGTTCGGCTCCCGTGTCGATCTCTACCTTCCCCCGGACTACATGCCCCGTGTGGCGGTGGGGCAGAAGGTCTTCGCCGGCCAAAGCATCGTCGCGGCACGGCGGCAGTCTTGCAGCGCCCTGCCCTCGGAAGACAGCGAAAGGCATCCTTCCCCCGAAAGCCTGTCTGCCGAATGAGCGGGATAAAAGTCCCGGCCCTGTGATCCCGCACGAAGCCGACACGCCGATTCCCTGCCGTCCTTCGAAACATCATTGATGACGGGCAGGGCCGACAAGAGGGACATCACCAGAAATCCCCCGCATATGGCGTCATGGTCCCCTGCCGGAGCCGTGACGAAAAAAAGGACGCCGGATAATCCGGCGTCCTTTTTGGTTTCTGTGATGATCTGAGGGGGGAGTGCACCGGACCATGCCCGACATCTCCCCGGCTGACGGCAGGCTCCCCGGCGTTACGGAATGACGTTCGGGAGCTTTGCCGGACAACAGGGAGGCTGGGAGGCTGCGCCCCGCCCCTCATGAAATACACGAGAGACGGCCTACTTGTAGAACTCCAGCGAGTCCACGATGCCCTGCAGGGCGGGATGGCCGGTGCGGCCCACGATGCTGGCCACGCCGTGCATGCCGTCGAAGGTCCAGAGGCAGACCTCCAGCGGCAGGTCGCCCGCCATGCCCTTGAGGCCGTAATAGTTGCCGTTCTGCGCCACACGGGCGGCGTGCAGCTTCTGCTCATAGTCGGCCGCCAGCTGTTCCGGCGTCATGGTCCCGCTGGCGGCGGTGACGATGGTGACGCTCACGGACTTGTCCGGGGCCACCAGCACCACGCCTTCGCCCACGTCCGGCACGGCGGTCACGGTCCAGCCCTCGGGGGCGACCACGCGGAAGGTCTGCCTCTCCACAGGGGCGGCCGGGGCGGTGGCGCACAGGGCCAGCAGCAGGAGGCAGGACAAAAGGATATGTTTCATGCTTCTCCTCCTGAGTGACGAAAAACGGGGCAGGAGCACGGCCTGCCAGGCGGCCCCGCGGCCCCGCCCCGCACGCGTCACTCGCGGGTGTAGATGACTTCGATGTCCTCGAACTCCTCTTCGTCCACGTTCCCGGCTTCCACGAAGTGGTGCAGGGGCTCGTGCACCTGCACTTCGTCGCGCAGCTTCCAGAGCGCGGCCACCAGATCCCCGATGCCGATGCCGTCACGGGCCGAGATGAAGAAGACCTCGCGGCCGTCGGCACGGGCGCGGGCCCGCAGCCCTTCCAGACGCTCCTCGTCCACCAGGTCGATCTTGTTGATGACCTCGATCTGGCGGCGTTCGGCCAGTTCGGGGTCGAAGCGGCGCAGCTCCTCGTTGATGAGCTCGAAACCGGCCCAGGGGTTGTCGTCGCTCACGTCCTCGATGCTGAGGATGTGCACCAGAAAGCGGGTGCGCTCCACATGCTTGAGGAAGCGGTGGCCCAGGCCCTGGCCTTCGTGGGCGCCCTCGATGAGGCCGGGGATGTCGGCGATGACCATGCGGCGGTCAGGATCGTATTCGTCGATCATGACGCCCAGGTTGGGGGTCAGGGTGGTGAAGGGATAGGCCGCGATCTTGGGCCGCGCCGCCGAGACCTGCGAGATGAAGGTGGACTTGCCCGCGTTGGGCAGGCCCAGCAGACCGGCGTCGGCCAGGATCTTCAGTTCCAGGCGCAGCTCGCGTTCCTCGCCGGGCTCGCCGGGCTGGGCGAAACGCGGGGCGCGCATGGTGGACGTCTTGAAATGCTCGTTGCCCATGCCGCCGCGACCGCCCTGGGCGGCCACCACTTCCATGCCGGGCTCGCGCAGGTCGGCCAGCAGGTATTCCTCGCCCATCTCGTCGCGGGCATAGACCAGGGTGCCCACGGGCAGGCCCAGGATGAGGTCCTCGCCCTTGCGGCCGTTGCACTGGCTGCCCATGCCGGGCTGGCCGTTGCGGGCCTCGTACTGGCGCTTGAGGCGGAAGTCGTAGAGGGAAAGCAGGCGGCTGTCCGCCTTGAGGATGACGGAACCGCCCCTGCCGCCGTCACCGCCGTCCGGCCCGCCGCGGGGCACGAACTTTTCACGCCGGAAAGACACGCAGCCGTGGCCGCCCTTGCCGGCCCGGACCTGGATGGTAGCTTCGTCCACAAAACGCATGAAACATCTCCCGGGTGTCGCCACCCTGATCTTCGGGACGCCTTGCGGGCGTACCGCAGGCCGCAGGGGCCTGAAAAAGCAAAAAAGGGAAGAAGCCCTGCGGCCTCTTCCCTTCAAAAATCACGCCTTGCCGCGCCGTTATTCGGCAACGGGGGCTTCCACATGCACGCGGGTGAGCACGCGACGCTTGCGGATGTACTTTTCAAAACGCACCACGCCGTCAACCTTGGCGAACAGGGTGTAGTCCCTGCCCATGCCCACGTTGGTGCCGGGATAGATCTTGGTGCCGAGCTGACGCACGATGATGTTGCCAGCCAGCACGTTCTGGCCGCCAAAGCGCTTCACGCCGCGTCTTTGGCCCGCACTGTCGCGGCCGTTACGCGAAGAGCCGCCTGCTTTCTTATGAGCCATGGTATACTCCTTACAAGGCAGATTGCCGTGCGTCCCCGCGGGGACACGCCGCCAAGCTAGCCGTTAATGCTTTTGACGCGGATGGTGGTGCAGTCCTGACGATGACCGCGCAGCTTGCGCGAGTCGTTACGACGCCAGCGCTTGAACACCATGACCTTGGCGCCGCGGCCCTGTTCCACCACTTCGGCGGTCACGGCAGCGTTTTCCACATAGGGAGCGCCCACTTTCACGTCGGCGCCGCCAAGCATCAGCACCTTGTCCAGCTTGATTTCGCTGCCGGCTTCGCCAGCGAGCTTTTCCACAACGATCTTGGAACCTTCTTCGACGCGGTACTGTTTGCCGCCCGTTTCAATAATAGCGTACATGCTCTTAAACCTCCGAAAAGAGAGAGGCCTGTTTGCCTCATGCTGCAAGAAAAGTCAAGTGATTTTTGTTCTTGGCCGCGCCACAGGCCACGCATCCTGTGGCGGGACGCGCGGTAGTCGGGGCCAGACAGAGGCGTAGGCCAGTTGCGTTGCATAGCACAGGAAAGGCCGGGAGGCAATGCTTTTTTGCCTGACGACGGATTTTTCCCACGCCGGACGCGCTTTTCCCGCCGCGGGAGGGGCGGGGGACCATCCCGCCGCCGGACGCGCATTGCCAGCCCGGGGCAAAGCCGCTACAAGAAAGATCATCGTGCCGCGGGCCTCTCCGGCCTGCCCTCCGCCACCCCAACCCCCTGTTCCGCCATGACCGACGAGATCGTTTGCCGCATCGACGCCCTGGCCCACGACGGCCGCGGCCTGCACCGCCCCGAGGACGGAGGGCCCGTCATCTTCGTCGCGGGCTCCCTGCCCGGCCAGACGGTGCGGGCCCGCATCATCCGCCGCCAGAAACGCTTCTGGGAGGCCCGGCGCACGGCGGTGCTGGAGGATGTGGCCCTGGCGGCGGACATCTGCCCCCACGGCGAGGATTGCGGCGGCTGCCCCTGGCAGCGCCTGCCCTATGCGGCCCAGCTGCGCTGGAAAGGCCAGCTGGTGCGCGATGCCCTGGAGCGCATCGGCGGCCTGGGCCGGGATGCCGCCCTGCCCCTGCGGCCCGCCCTGGGCTCCCCGGAACAGCGGGCCTTCCGCAACAAGATGGAATTCGCCTTCGGCCCTGCCGACGGCAGCGGCCTGTGCCTGGGCCTGCGCCGGCGCGGCGGCCTGCAGGTGCTGCCGGTGCCCGGCTGCGCCCTGCTGCCCGCTGAGGGGCCGGGACTGGTCACGGCCTGCGCCGGTCTGGCCGCCCGCAGCGGCCTGCCCGCCTATGTGCCGCCGCGCAGCGCCGCCGAGGAAGGCCGCCTGCGCCCCCGGACGGACAAGGGACGCGGACGCCGCCCCCGGCGGGAACGCCCCGGTGCGGAGGAGTGCGGCTTCTGGCGCTTCCTGGTGGTGCGCTGCGGCTGGCCCGATCCCGCTCCGGCACAGGCCGCCGCGGCCGATGCCCCGGGACGCCGCTGGTGGCTCACCTGCGTCACCAGCCCCGGCACGGCGGAACAGCGCCGCACGGTGGCCCGCATGGGCCGGGAACTGCTGGATGCCTTCCCCTGCGTCCAGGCCTTCGTCCATGAGGAACGCGCCACCCCTGACGCCCTGGTGGCCGGGGAGCGGCGCGTGCTCTGCCTCGACCGGCGGGGCGAGGCCCTGCCGGGCGACGAAGCCCCGCTGTATCTGCCCCTGGGCGGCCGCTGGTTCGGCCTCGATCCCGCTTCCTTTTTCCAGGTCAACGGCCTGGCCGCCGAACGGCTGGCCGCCACGGCCGTGGAGCAGCTCCTCTCCCCCCGGCCGGGCGCGGCGCCCCGCCGCCTGCTGGACGTCTATTGCGGCGCCGGAGCTCCGGGCCTGCTGGCAGCGGGACATTTCGACGAGGTGCTGGGCATGGAATACGACCGCCGCGCCGTGCTCCTGGCGGAACGCAATGCCCGCCGTTTCGGCTTCGGCCACTGCCGCTACGAGGCCGGGGACGCCGCCCGCCTGCTGACGGCCCTGGCCCGCGAGCACGGCCCCGGCCACTGGGATCATGCCCTGCTGGACCCGCCGCGCGGCGGTGTGGCCCCGGAAGCCCTGGCGGCCCTGCGCCATCTGGCGCCGGAACGCCTGGTCTACATCTCCTGCAACCCGGCCACCCTGGCCCGCGATGCCCGGGCCCTCTCCGCCGACTATGAACTGATGCAGGTGACGCCCCTGGACCTCTTCCCCCACAGCCCGCATGTGGAAAGCGTGAGCTGCTGGCAGCGCCGCACCTGAGGCGGGGGCCGTTCCCCGGTGCGGCACGGTACGGATTTTTGACGCTTCCGGGGCTCTCGGCCTTTTTTATAAAATATGTCAGATAGTTAAAAAATATCTTCTTTTTCAGCAAGATAGAAGCGCGGGACGCACGCCCTTCCTGGCAGGAAGCCGGTGCAAATCCACAAATTGCATTGACGCAGCCATGCCATTGTGATAATTTGTACATTGACACGGCTTCAGGGGGCCCAAACGATTTTGCGGTCCCCGCCCGCCCGTCATCACAGCCGGAGGCAGGAGAAAACGTGTCACTGAAGGACATTTTCAAACAGCAGAGCAAGGGCATGGAATCCCTTGCCACCACGGGCGTCATCGGCATGCACATGGTGAGCGGCCCGCTGGTGGGGTTCGCCATCGGCTACGGGCTCGACGCCTGGCTGGGGACGGGTCCCTGGCTGAAGCTGGTCTTCCTGGTCATGGGGATCATCGCCGGCTTCATGAACGTCTATGAGGATACCCGGCGCCTGCTGCGCAAGATGTCCCGCGAAGAAGAACAGAAACGTGCCGAAGCCCTGGCCGACAGGCCCGAGCGCGCCACGCTGAAGAAAAAAACGGTCGTCCCGGACAGCATCGCCCGGGCCTGCGCGGCGGAGACCGCCGCCGTCAGCCGGGAGACCGGCGGCAAGGCCCCCGCGGCGCGGCTGCGCAGCGGCACGACCGGCCCGGAAGCCCCCGAGGGCGAAGGCACGAAGACCGGCGGTCACGACCGCAGTGACGGATAATGTTGGGACCCTTGCTGAAAGATATTGACAACTGGCTCTGGCGTCGGGGTATAAGTCATCCGGTCATTCTGCCGCTGGTGCGGAATCTGATTCTGTTTACCGGCATCTGCCTCGGGATGGGCGGCGTCGGTTATGCGCACATGCCCGGCCTGTTGTGGTTCGGCGTGGGCGCGGCAATGATAACCTGGACTTTTTGGGGATTGGCCCGCTTTTTCTTGCGGCAGCCCCTTGGTGAATACAGTACGGCGTTCCTGCGCGTGGTGCTCTTGCGCTGGGGAGGCAGACTGGCCGTACTGGCCGTGGTGACCTATGTGGCCCTTGCAGTGTGCGGGGCGCCGCTGACGGCCCTGCTGGGAGGGTTGGCCGCCGCCACGGCATTGGCGCTCATTACCTACGCGTGGGCAAGCCGCGCGGCCGGAAAGCGCTAGCGCCGGATTTTTCACCTTAACCAAGCAGGAGGCATGTCTCATGGCTGGTGGTTTGCCGCATCCGGTATTACTCTCCACGTTCTGCAACATGGACCAGATCACGATCGGCGGACAGGTGGTGGAATTCAAACATGTCTTCTACTCCTGGGTCTGTATGGCCGTGCTCTTTGTGGTGGCCTATCTCGTGCGCCGTCGCCTGACCCTGGTGCCCGGGGGCATGCAGAACTTCTTTGAAGCCCTCATCGATACCATCGAGAACTTCATCTGCAACACGATGGGCGAGGCCGGCCGCCGCTTCGTGCCCCTGCTGGCCGGCATGTTCATCTACATCTTCGGCATGAACCTGCTGGGCCTGATCCCCGGCTTCGACGCCCCCACGGCCAACCTGAACACCACCGTGAGCATGGCCCTGTTCGTGCTCGTGTTCTACAACGCCCTGGGCATCATCCGCTGGAAGGCGCACTATGTGCACCACTTCACCGGGCCCTCCAAGTTCCTCATCCCGCTGATGTTCCCCCTGGAGATCGTGTCGCACCTGTCGCGCCCCGTCTCTCTTTCCCTCCGTCTTTTCGGCAACATCCGCGGTGAAGAAATCGTCATGGTGCTCTTCTTCGTCATGGCTCCCATCCTGGGCACCATCCCGATCTATGCCCTGTTCCTGCTGGGCAAGACCATGCAGGCCTTCGTGTTCTTCATGCTGACCATGTTCTACATCAAGGGCGCCATCGAGGCCCCGGAACATTAATCAGCCCGCTGCCCCTGCGGCAGCCCCGAATCTGTGGGGAATGGTCGGAAACGACCCAACTTATACAAACTGTTGAAGGAGTGTCACATGCGCAAACTTCTGATGATCGCCCTGAACACCGTGGCCCTGCTGGGTATGGCTTCCATGGCTTTCGCCGCCAACCAGCTTGATTCCGCTTCCCTGGGTTACACCTGCCTGGCCGCCGCTCTCGGCATCGGCATCGCCGCCTTCGGTTGCGGTATCGGTATGGGTCTGGGCCTGAAGGGCGCCTGCGAAGGCATCGCCCGCAACCCCGACGTGAGCGGCAAAGTGACCGGTACCATGATCCTGGCCTTCGCCTTCATCGAATCCCTGGCCATTTACGCCCTGGTCATCAGCTTCATCCTGCTGTACGCCAACCCCTATGCGTAGGCCGTCCAGGCAGTAATGCTGCAACGGGGGGACTTCGGTCCCCCCTTTTTTTGTCCCGGCGCAGGCGTGGTTGTCCGCTCCTTCACGCAATTGTTGCGTAATGTAACAAAGTGCCTTTTTTTTCGCCGTCCGCCGGCCGCCGCCGGGGGCCCGCGGCCCGTGACCGCCTCCGCCAAAATATTTTCTGGGACCGGACTTTTTTCCCTTTCCCCATTCACACTGCCAGCAGACTGATTATATTGGCTTATCATTTCGCCCGCCTGGAGATGGAAGAAACACGGGCTGCATTTCCGGTGCTTGCGGATTCCTTTTTTTTCCATTAAGTTGAAAAGACTAAATTTCACAAAAGCATCACAAGCTTGAGCAGGTAGCTATTATGCCCACGGAACCCAAAAGCAAACATATCCCCCGCGCCACCATCCAGCGCCTGGCCACCTATGTGCAGGTGCTGGAAAATTTTGCGCGCGACGGCGTTGAAGTCATCTCCTCCAACCCCCTGGCCGAGGCCTGCGGGGTCAACGGCTCCCAGGTCCGCAAGGACCTGGCCTACTTCGGCGAATTCGGCATCCGCGGCGTGGGCTATCACATCACCTCCCTCATTGCGGCCATCACCTCCTCCCTGGGGGTCGACCGCGAATGGCGCATGGCGCTCGTGGGCGTCGGCAACCTGGGCAAGGCCATCCTGAACCACGGTGAATTCCGCGCCCGCGGCTTCAACATCGTGGGCATCTTCGACTGCGACCCCTTCAAGATAGGCGAGATCGTCCACGGGCTGGAAGTGCACTGCACCAAGGACCTCAAGGCCATGGTGGCCGAGCAGAACATCGAGATCGGCATCATCACCACGCCGCCCGAGCGCGCCCAGCGCGCGGCCCAGCACCTGATGGACGCGGGCATCACCTCCATCCTCAATTTTGCCCCGGCGCGCATCAAGACCCCGGACCATGTGCATGTGGAGTATGTGGACTTTTTCCACCATCTCTATGCCCTGGCCTTCGACCACACGAGCCAGCACCGTTAGAACGGCACGGCGGCAGGCGCCTTTTTCCAGGGGGGGACGGATGTCCTCCTCTTTTTTTCTGCCGCTTCCCGCGCTGTCCGTCCCCAAATCTCCGCTTGAAAAAGGCCGGGCATCCGTGTTGTCATGGCGGGGGAAGACCTGTCTTCCCCGCCTGCGCGCGGGGCGCAACCCAAAAGCTGACAATGCCAGCCCGCATAAGGAGTCTTCCCCGCCTGCGCGCGGGGCGCAAGACGCACCGGAACAACATCGCTCACCGCAACCGGCAGACAGAAGATCTGCCGTTCAGGAGAAGCCCATGACCGACTTCAGGACGCTGGTGGAGCAGGCCCGTACCTGCCGCCGTTTCGAGGAAGAACGTCCGCTGCAGATGGCGGATCTGGAATGGCTGGTGGACTGCGCCCGCCTTACCCCCTGCGCCCGTAACGCCCAGCAGCTGCGTTACAGCCTCGTGGGCCCCGGCGAGACCTGCCGGCGCCTGTTCGGCATGACCAAATGGGCCGCGGCCCTCAAGGACTGGGGCGGCCCCTTCCCCGGCGAGCGCCCCACGGGCTTCATCGTCATGAGCATGCCCAAGAGCGCGGGCGACCTGGTCTGGCTGGATACCGGCATCGCGGCCCAGACCATCAACCTGGCCGCCTCCAGCCGTGACTGGGGCTGCTGCATGATCGCCTCGTTCGACCATGACGGCGTGCGCGAACTGGTCCGGCTGCCCGACGACCTGCGCCCCACGCTGGTCCTGGGCCTTGGCGTGGCCAGGGAAGTGCGCCGCGTGGCCGACGTGCCCGAAAGCGGCGCCCTGGGCTACTGGCGTGATGCCGAACAGGTGCACTATGTGCCCAAGCTGTCCCTGGACACGCTCATCCTGAACCGTTTCTAGGAACCCAGGGACACGCCGGGAAGGCCCCTGCCCTCCGCTGCCGATGCCCGCAAGGTCCCTGCGCCGCCAGCAGGCACGCCCCTTGAGGCCGCCATCCGGCCACTCGCGCAGCAAAACGTCCTCCCCGTGCGCCCTCCTTTCCCCCACAGCAAAAAAGGCGGCGTTCCCGGAGCCACACTCCGGGAACGCCGCCTTTGATCTTTACAACAACACAGGGCCCGTCCCTATCCGCTGATCGTGCCCGCCGCAGCACTGTCAGCAGGCCCGCCATATCCTGCGACGCCTCCCGACAAAAGTTTTTGGAAGGGAAAGGGGGGAGCTTGAGGGGGGAGAGGGAGAACCTTTTTCCAAAAAGGTGTCCCTCTCCCCCCTCATAAAAACCTTCCCTATCTCCCAACCCGTTCCTGGCGGTAGCAGCGGGCCAGCTCCACGAAACGGGAGGCCCATCCGGGCACCGCCGGGGCGAAGATATGGCAGTAGGCGGCCCAGACCCGGCCGCGCACCAGGCCATCCCGGCCGTGGCCCCCGGCATCGCGGCCCATGCCCGTGCCCTTGCAAAGGCGCAGGGCATGCTCCAGACGGCCGCTGACGTCGGCAGGCTCGTGGCAGAGGGAATAGTGGAACTCATGGCCGCGCAGGACCGTGCCCTGGGGAAAATAGGGATTGGTCAGCACCACCTCGGCCCGCACATAGCCCAGGCCCTGCGGCCTGGGACAGAAGCGGGTCTCCACGGGAAAGATGCCGCTCATGGGCCAGCGTTGCCCGTCACGCTCCAGGGCCGAGGCCAGGACCATGAAGCCGCCGCATTCGGCATAGACGGGCAGGCCCTCTCCGGCCAGCGTGGCCAGACGGGCCAGATGCGGCGAGGCCGACAACTCCCGGGCCCAGTCTTCGGGAAAGCCGCCGCCCAGATACAGGCCGTCCAGCTCCGGCCACGGCGCACCGTCCAGCAGGGAAAGGCGCACCAGCTCCGCCCCGGCCCGGCGCAGGGCTTCGAGGTTCTCCTCATAGTAGAACCACAGGGCCCTGTCGCGCACATAGCCGATGCGCGGCGCAGAGGGCCCGTGCCGTCCTCCCGCGCCGGCCGGGGGACAAGGGACCGGGCCGGGGAGGGCCCCGGCGCCCCCGCAGGCTTCCCCGCCCGTCTGCGGCACGGCAGACGGCACGGCCCGAGGGGAGGTGACGGACGCGGCTTCCGGCGGAGCTTCCTCGCCGCAGGATGTCCCCGTCCCGGCAGCGAAGACCGTGTCCGCGCCTCCGGCAACAGGCTGTCCCCCGCCGGAGGAGACGGCGCGTCCCTCCCCGGACCAGGCGGCCTCGTCCCAGAAATCCGGCTCTTCGGGCAGGGCGGGCAGATCGTCGGCGATGGCCAGCACGCGCTCCATGTCCACATGGCCGCGCACCACGTCCGCCAGCTTTTCCAGGATCTCCTGGGCCTGCGGGGCCAGCTCGTCGCCGCACAAAGAGGCCAGGCCCATGTGCCGCTCGGGCAGGGGGTTCTCGCGCAGGCGGGGGATGGCCCCCAGCACGGGCACGTCCGTATAGGTGGTGATGGCCTCACGCAAAATGCCTTCGTGCCGGGCCGAGGCCACCTGGTTGAGCACCACGCCCGCCAGACGCAGGCCGGGCTCGAAATGCCGCACCCCGGCCACCAGGGCCGCCGCCGTGCGGGTCATCTTGGTGCAGTCCAGGCTGAGCAGCACCGGACAGTCCAGCGTACGGGCCAGTTCGGCCGTGGCGCAGGAACCGCGCACGTCCATGCCGTCGAAAAGGCCGCGGTTGCCCTCCAGCAGGGCCAGCCGGGCCCGGCCGCGTCCCACCACATGGCGGAACAGGGCCCGCAGGCGTGCGGGGGGCAGGAAATAGGGGTCCAGGTTGCTGGCCTGCCGCCCGGCCGCCAGCGAGAGCCAGGCCGCGTCGATATAGTCCGGGCCTTTCTTGAAGGGCTGGACGGCCAGCCCCTGCCGGGAAAAGGCCCGCGCCAGGCCCAGCGAGAGCAGGGTCTTGCCGCCGCCCCCGGACAGGGCGGAGATGCAGATACGGGCGGACGGGGCCCCTGTGCGGGGCGTGCGGGGATGGGAAGACACGGCGGGCATCCTTGGCTGACGGGAAGGCGGCAGGGCCGCGGACATGAAAAAAGGGCACGGCACCGGCCGGTGCCGTGCCCTCTGGGGACTAGTGCTTGAAGGAACGCTGCCCGGTGAAGACCATGGCCACCTGCGGACTGGCTTCGTTGCAGGCCGCGATGACTTCGGCGTCGCGCATGGAGCCGCCGGGCTGGCCGATGGCGGTGACGCCCTGGGCCATGGCGGCATCCACGCCGTCACGGAAGGGGAAGAAGCCGTCGGAGATGAGCACCGTGCCGGGCAGGCCGCCGCGGGCAGCCTGGGTACGGGCCTGGATATCGTCCAGGGCGGCCTTGAGGGCGGCGTCCGTGGCGGCCTTCTGCTTGAGCTCGTAGAAGGAGAGTTTGTGCTCGCGGAAGGCCAGGGTGTCGGCATACTTGGTGTAGGCCTTGTGGATGGCCAGTTCCACGCAGCCCACGCGGTCCTGCTCACCGGTGCCGATGGCCACGGTGGCGCCGTTGCGGGCGAAGATGACCGAATTGGAGGTCACGCCGGCCTCCACGGCCCAGGCAAAGCGCAGGTCGGCCATCTCCTGGGCGTTGGGCTTGCGGGCGGTGACGGTGACGCCGTTCTTGTCCGTGGCTTCGGCGGGCAGGAAGTCGGCATCGGTGAGGATGCGGTTCACAAAGGATTTCTGCACCACGATACCGCCGTCGGCCAGGCTCTTGATGTCCAGGAAGGCGGACTGCGTCAGTTCGTCCAGGCGGCCCAGGCCGGGCAGTTCCATGATGCGCAGGTTCTTGCGGCCCTTGAGGATCTCCACGGCGCCTTCCTCATAGGCGGGAGCGGCCACCACTTCGAAGTAGCTGGCGGCCACCATCTCGGCGGCCTCGCGGGTGAAGGGGCGGTTGACCACCACCGCGCCGCCGAAAGCGGCGATGCGGTCGCACCAGAAGGCCTTGTCCAGGGCGGCGGCCACGCCGCCGTCGTCCCAGGCGGCGCCGCAGGGGTTGTTGTGCTTGAGGATGATGGCCGCGGGGCGCTCGCTGAGGTACTGCAGGATATTGGCACCGTTGTCCACGTCGGTGAGGTTGGTCTTGCCGGGATGCTTGCCGGCCTGGATCATCTGGGCCTCGGTCATGGCCGACACGATGCCCTGACCGGGACCACGCCAGCGCAGGCCGCCGCAGGTGATGCCGCCTTCACGCAATTCGTACAGGGCAGCGGGCTGGTCGGGGTTTTCGCCGTAGCGCAGGCCTTTTTCCTCGTTGTCCAGGGTCCAGACGCGCTTGTGGTACACAAGTTTTTCGTCACCCAGCAAAATGGTCATGGTCTCGGGAAAAGCGTCCTTGTGGACTTTCTTGTACATGGCCTTCAGGTCGGTCGTCATGATGCCTCCAGGTATGCCTAGCAAAAGGTGAAAGCGCTTCGCGGCGCGGCAATGGTGTAGCACAAAACGCCCCTGTCCACCAGTGCGCGCCCCGGGGGACCGGAGGGCCCGCCGCAGGGGCTGTCCCCGATCCGGCGGGGCGGCGGATTTGACGCAGGCCCGCAAATAAGCCATAACGACGGCGCGGTATACGCGCGCTTTTGCCGGAGGAAACCATGGAAAAACTGCTCACCCGCCTTGCCCGCCAGCTGGATGCCCTCGACGAGGCGTCGCTCATGTCGCTGTGGAGCAAGTACGCCACCATCGCCAGCCGTTTCGAACCGACCCAGCGCTGGGAAGAGGCCGTCCTGGTCTTTTCCATGATCCAGGCCAAACGCTACAAGAACCAGCTGTTCAATTATTACTGGGCACAGCAGGCCCAGCCGCACGAGGACGGCCCCGCCCCCGCGGCCCAGCCCCTGGCCCCCGGCTTCGACCTCATGCCGGAAAAACAGGAGGCCCCCGCGCCGCACCGCTGCCGTGTCCTTTCGTTCCGTCCCGCGCCGGGGGATACGGCCACCCCCCGCAAGGACGACTGAGCCGGGATCTTTCCCCGGCCCGTGCCCCGCTCACAAAAAACTGACGCTTCTACCTGTACAGCATGGACCGGGCCGTCTCCCGCACCCTCCCGGCCCTGACCCGCCCGGCGGCAACCACCGGGCAGCCCTTGCCTTTTTTCGCCTGTCGTGAGAAACCTCCGCACCCCGGATGCGGCATCCGGGATCGCGGACTCCGGGGGAAAGGTTCTCCTGCCCGAGCGCAGCCCCCTCACCAGCAGCGCGGATGTCCGCCACATCCCCGCACAACGCACAGGAGTGGTTCCCATGCGTGCCAACATTCTTTGTGCCGGCTTCGGGACGCGTCTGCGCCCCTTCACCTATCTGAAGCCCAAGCCCCTGCTCAATATCGGCGGCTACCCGCTGGTGGAACGCACCATCCGCCAGCTCCATGCCGACGGCGTCACCGACATCGCCCTGGTGGTCGGTTACAAGCACGAATGCTTCAACTATCTCGTGGACAAGTACGGCGTCCAGCTCATCGTCTCGGCGCAGTACGCCACGGCCAACAACTATTCCTCCCTCCAGCTGGTGGCCCACCGTCTGGGCGACAGTCTGGTCATCGACGGTGACACCTACATCCGCCGCCCGGTGGTGCCCCTGGTGCGCCCCGGGGTCTCGCAGTTCATCTGCCAGCAGACCCAGCAGGGCCGCGAGTGGGAGCTGATCACCGATGCCGGCGACCGCGTGGTGGCCGTGCGCAAGGACTCGCCCTCGGGCTACTGCATGTCCGGCGTCTCCTACTGGACCGAGGAGGCCGCGGCCCTCATCCGCGAGGAACTGGACAAGAGCGGCCCGGACGATTACTGGGAGGATGCCGTCATCCGCATCCTGGACCGCGTGCCCGTCTACGCCACCCGGGTGAAGATGCTGCTCTGCGAGATCGACAGCCTGAGCGACGCCCTTTCCCTGGGCCTGCTGACGCCCGACGAACTGGCCGACCAGTGCTCCGAGACCCAGATGGCCGAAAAGCTCAAGGGCCTGACCAACGATACCTACCACATCCAGCTGGACGGCAAGGGCCTGGTGCTGCGCATCCCCGGCCAGGGCACCGACCAGATCATCGACCGCAGCGTGGAAGCGGCCATGCTGGAGATGGTGAAGGATCTGGACATCACGCCCGAATGCCACTTCTACGCGGGCGGCATCAAGACCACGGACTTCCTGGAAGGCTACCGCATCCTGAACCACGACACCCTGGACCGGTTCGAGGTGCTCGGGGTGGTGGACATCATGCGGCGCCTGCACGACATCCGCATGCCCGCGGGCTTCCGCGACACCTACGGCCCCAGCGCCGTGCTCTCCGTGCTTTCCGAGGTCAAGCTCTACGAACGCCAGAGCGGCGTCAACCTGCTGACCGACCACGAACGCGAGCTGTTCTATGATTTCGCCCGCGAGATGGACAAGGACGAGAAGCGCTTCTGCCATCGCGACTTCGTGCTGGAGAACATCCTGCGCAAGGGCGACGACATCAAGCTCATCGACTTCGAGTACGCCTGCTTCTGCTCGCCCTACTGGGATTACGCCAGCTTCGTCACCGAGACCCGCCTTTCCGGCCCCCTGCTGGACTGCTTCATCGAAGCCAGCGGCGCGGACCGCACCCGCCTGCTCAAGGCCATGATCATCGTGGATTACATCTGGGGCCTGTGGGGCTTCTACCGCGAATGCATCGACTACGGTCGTGGCCGCATCGCGGAAATGGACCGCAACCTCAAACTGCTGCAACGCGGAGAAAAACTGGCATGAAGCGCGGTTTTCTGATTTCCGTGGGCGCCTATCTGGGGCTCTGGCTGCTGCTGGAGGCCCTGTTCCCCGCGCCCTCCTATGCCTATCTCGACCCCGGCACGGGCAACGTGCTGGTCTACCTGGCCATCAGCCTGGTGGGGACGGTGCTCTATTTCGTCAAGAACATCGTCTATGCCATCATGGGCAAGGCCAAGGGCGAACGCCGTCCCCAACAGCAGCTGCACCACGAGCGCATCCTCATGTTCTCCGAAGGCCGCAGCTACTACTATACCTTCAAGCCCGTCATCGATGCCTTCCTGCGCCGCGGCGTGCCTTTCTCCTACATCACCATGGATGTGGAGGACCCGGCCCTGACCATCGAGAACGACCTCATGAACTCGCGCTACATCGGCACGGGGTCCGCGGCCTTCGCCCGTGCCGCCGGCCGGCGCGCCGACATCATGCTCTCCACCACGCCCAACATCGGCACGCCCGGCTTTCCCATGCCGCGACCGCGCCGCGTGGCCAACCTGGCCCACATCTGCCACGGCGTGGGCGACATCGCCATGTACCAGAAAGGCTCCCTGGACCATTACGACGCCGTCCTCATGGTGGGGGACTTCATGCTGCCCAGCATCCGCAAGGTGGAAGAACTGCGCGGCCTGCCCCCCAAGGAATGCGTCTCCCTGGGCCTGCCCTATCTGGACGAGCTGGCCGCCAAGGCCCGCAAGAAGGAAGGCCGGAGCACCCCGCCCGTGGTGCTGGTGGCGCCCTCGTGGGGCAACAAGGGCTGCCTCAACATCTGCGGCCCCAACTTCCTGCTGGATCTGGCCAGGGCCGGCTATGACGTGATCCTGCGCCCGCATCCCCAGTCCCTCAAGGTGGAGACCGAGATGCTGGACACCATCCACGAGATGCTGCGCGACTATCCCAACGTCAGCTTCGATACCGAGATGGACGCCACCGCCTCCATGAGCCGGGCCGACGTCATGATCTCGGACAAGTCCTGCGTGCGCTTCGACTTCGCCTTCCTCTACGAAAAGCCCGTCATCACCCTGGACATCCCCGTGCGCAACCCCGAGCTCTACGAGGTGGCGGACCTGGGCGTCATCTGGGAAGACACCGTGGCCGCCCGTCTGGGCGAGGTGGTCTCGCCCGAGGACTTCAACAATATCGTGCCCGTGGTGGAACGCGCCCTCAAGACCCCGTCCTCGGCCATCGCCGCCTTCCGCGAGGAAACCGTGGCCTGCTGGGGCCGGAGCGGAGAAGCCATCGCCCAGTGGACCGTGGACACCCTGGCCCGCATGGACGCCGGACACGCGGCCCAAGCCGCCCCCCAAACGAAATAGCACGGCCCTTGCCGGATATGCTTTCAAGGAAACGCCATGTCGCTTCTGTATGAGATATTCATCCTGCCCATCGAGATCATCTACCGGGCCATCTATCTCGGCAGCCTCCAGTTCACCCACAACTACGGCCTGAGCATCCTCGTCCTGTCCTGCATCAGCGCCGTGGCCTTCATCCCCCTGGGACGCCTGGCCGTGGGCACCCAGGCCCGGGAAAAGAAGCTCCAGATGATCATGGCCCCGCAGCTGGCCCGCATCCGCAAGGAGTCCAAGGGGGCCGAGCGCCAGCGCCGCATCAACAACCTCTACAAGCGCTATGCCTACCATCCGCTGCTGGCCGTCCGTTCGGCCTTCGGCGTGGCCCTGCAGATCCCCTTCCTGACCGGCGCGTACTACATGATCCTGGGGCTCACCCAGCTGCAGGGCCAGCCCTGCCTGATGATCCCCGACCTTTCGCGGCCCGACGGCCTGCTCTGGGGCGTCAACGCCCTGCCCATCATCATGACCGTGGTCAACATCATCGCCACGCTGACCACTCCGGGCCTGACGCGCAAGGACACCCTGCAGGCCATCATCATCGCCTTCTTTTTCCTGGCGCTGCTGTACAACGCGGCCTCGGCCCTGCTCATCTTCTGGACCATGAACAACGTCTTCTTCCTGCTCCAGAACCTGCGCCTGCCCATCCGCCTGCCCCGTTTCCGCAAGCCCGGCTTTGCCCAGGGCGGCATGAACACCGTCATGGCCGCCACCATGCGCTCGGTCTACAGCCTGTCCTGCGCCGGTCTGGCCATACTGATCTTCCTGTACGTGCCCTTCCAGTCCTATGCCAGCGATCCCAACTTCTTCGCCGCCGGTCCCCTGGACGTGCTGCTGGGCATGGTGCGCTACCTTTCGCTGACCTTCTTCGTGGTCTTCGTGCTCTGGCTCTGGTTCCCGGCCAGGGCCAAGACCATCCCGGCCTTCGTGGCCTTCTGGGCCCTGAGCCTGGCCTTTGTGGACCTTTTCGTGCTGCCCGGACACTTCGGCGCCCTGGACGGCATCCGCTTCCTGCGCGAGGCCGCCCTCACCGGCCCCATGAGCACTTTCAGGGACGGCCTGCTGCCCGTGCTGCTGGCCCTGGGCCTGACGGCCCTGCTGTTCGCCTTCCCCAGGGTGCGCCTGCAGCTGCCGCGCGTCTTGTCCATCGCCGTGTTCTCCCTGGTGGCCCTCACGGCCTGGAACGCCCTGACCGCCGAAGAGCCCGAACAGGCCAAGACCAGCTTCACCCCGCCCGCCTATGTGGCGGACATGCAGTCCTATTCCAGGGACGGCGAGAACGTCATCGTCGTCGTCATGGACATGTTCACCGGCGGCCATATCGAACGGATGCTGGACGACCCCTGGTTCACCAACGGCTTCCGCAAGGGCATGGACGGCTTCGTCTGGTATCCCGACACCGTCTCCATGGCCGACGCCACGGTCATGAGCCTGCCCAGCATCTACGGCGGCCATGCCTACAGCCCGGCGGCCGTCAACGCCCGCCGCGACGTGACCCTGGAAGAGAACATCAACAGCGCCTTTGCCGTCATGCCCCGCAACTTCGCGGCCCACGGCTACGATGTCTGCATGATCAACGGCCTGGAGTTCTTCAACCGGGACTTCTACGAGCGTCACCTCGGCACGGCGAAGAACGTCACCACCGTGCCCCAGGTCAAGGACGACTTCCAGCTCAAGTACCACCAGGGCACCAGCCTGCGGGACTTCAGCAGCTTCTTCGCCATGCTGGGCCTGTTCCAGGCCTCGCCCAACATCCTCAAGCAGAAGATCTACGACGACGGCAACTGGCATGATGCCGGCGACGGCATCCTGGTGGCCAGCATGGACGCCTGCCGCGCGGGCGACGCCTTCTTCCGCTTCGCCTTCACCTCGGGCATCACCACCGATGCCCCGCGCAGCACGGCCAAGGTCTTCTACACCATGCTGTCCCACTACATGTGGCACTACGCGCCCGACCTCAAGGACGGCCAGCCCGAGATCGTGGCCGACCCCTATCCGGCCACCGAAGGCCAGCTCTTCCACGTCAACGGCCTGCTGCCCGAGCACTACTACGCCGAACGCCACCTGATGCGCTACCTGATGATCTTCTTCGACCAGCTCAAGAAAGCCGGCATCTACGACAACACGCGCATCATCCTGGTCTCCGACCACGGCGAGAGCGACAGCCCCATGGTGGAGCGCGCCTACAACGACGGCAAGGAATACCCCGACGGCACCGTCTTCCAGACCGCGCCCTACGCTCCCGGCCGTCCCCACGCCCTCCTGATGGTCAAGGAACCCCACCGGCGCGGCGAGCTGCGCATCAGCGATGCCTTCATGTCCAGCGCCGACGTGCCCACCCTGGCCCTGCAGGGCGTCGGCACCTGCGACGAGTTCGAGATGCGCGACCCGGCCGCCCTGCCCAGGCCGCGCATCCTCACCCATGCCCGCGGCGGCGCGCGCTGGAGCGAGCACAAGGAGAACGCCTACATCTTCGAACAGTTCCGCATGGAAGGCACCCTGTTCGATCCCGCCAGATGCACGCGCGAAGGCGCCTACCGGTAACCGTCCGTCCTGACGGCCCGCTGCTCCGGCAGTGTCCTGAAAGGGAGGGGCATCCCGGCTGGGGTGCCCCTCCCTTTTTTGCGGCCGCTGCCTCCCGGCGCGCGTGCCCCGGGGGATTTTCCCGATTTTCCCGCCTGCCGGCGGCCCCGGCCATTTGACTTGTCGGCTGTTAGCGGCTAGAAAAAACTAAGGCATTGCGGCCAACGTTGTCCCCCTTAGCCGTCAGGCTACGGGGTTTTCGCGTGTGGACGACAAAACTTCAGCCTTGGCCCGCGCCATGCGGGCAGTGCAGGTGGATATATGGCAAATACGGTCATTATCGGCGCCCAGTGGGGCGACGAGGGCAAGGGAAAGATTGTGGACATGCTCAGCGCGCAGAGCGGGCTGATCGTGCGTTTCCAGGGCGGCAACAACGCCGGCCACACCATCAAGGTCCAGGGCAGGGAGACCATCCTGCACCTGATCCCCTCGGGCATCCTGCACGAGGGCAAAAACTGCCTGATCGGCAACGGTGTGGTGCTGGACCCCTTCGTCTTCCTCAAGGAAGTGGACGAACTGGCGGCCAAGGGCATCGACGTGTCCCCCGGCCGTCTGGGCATCAGCAAGAAGACCCACCTGATCATGCCCTACCACAAGAGCCTGGACAATGCCCGCGAAGCCAAACGCGCCGGCAAGAAGATCGGCACCACCGGCCGCGGCATCGGCCCCTGCTATGAGGACAAGGCCTCCCGTGTGGGCCTGCGCGCCGGGGACCTCACCAACCCGCAGCTGGTGCGCGAAAAAGTGCGTCACGCCCTGCTGGAAAAGAATGTCCTGCTGCGCGAGCTCTACAAGTACGACACCCTGGACGAGAACCAGGTCTGCGAAGAGCTGCTGGCCATCGCCCCGCGCATCACGCCCTATCTGAAGGACGCCTCCGCCGAGATCCAGAAGGCCCAGGCCGCCGGTCAGGACATCCTGTTCGAAGGCGCCCAGGGCATCCACCTGGACATCGACCACGGCACCTATCCCTTCGTGACCTCCTCCAGCACCGTGGCCAGCTCCGCCGCCGCCGGCAGCGGTGTGGGCCCCTCCGCCCTGGAGCGCGTGGTGGGCATCGTCAAGGCCTACACCACCCGCGTGGGCTCCGGCCCCTTCCCCACCGAGCTGGAAGACGACACCGGCCGCTACATCCAGACCAACGGCCACGAGTTCGGCGCCACCACCGGCCGCCCGCGCCGCTGCGGCTGGCTGGACATCGTCATCCTGCGCGAGACCGTGCGCCTGTGCGGCCTTACCGACATCGCCCTGACCAAGCTGGACGTGCTCCAGAACCTGCCCGCCCTGCAGATCTGCGTGGCCTACGAACTGGACGGCCAGCGTCTGGAATACCCCCCGCAGGAAGAAGGCGCCCTGGGCCGCGTGAAGCCCGTCTATGAAGAGATGCCCGGCTTCGAGGACGACATCAGCCAGTGCACCAGCGTCGAGCAGCTGCCCGACACCGTGCGCGCCTACATCGCCCGCATCGAAGAGCTCACCGGCGTGCGCGTCTCCTTCATCTCCGTGGGTGCCGACCGCGCCCAGACCATCGTCCGTTAGGCGTTCGCGCGTAGACGAGCGTTTTTAGAGGGGGGAGAGGGAAACCTTTTTGAAAAAAGGTTCTCCCTCTCCCCCCTCATACTCCCCCCTCTCTTTTCCAAAAACTTTTGCCAAGGGGACGATGCGGCCGCCCCAGCGCTGACCGCTTTTTCCGGGGGAGCACGAGCCATGACAGGCAGCGGCGGATGGCGCCGCACTGTCCCGGACACGCGCCGCGCGCACCCGTCCGGCCGGCTCTTTTCCTTCCAACCATCTTTGGTGGAGCCTGAGGCGCACCAGGGCAGCCCTGCCACGGTGCGGGCCCGTCACGCTCCCGCGCCGCGAGGGACGCCATGCCGCTTTTCCAGGACATCAGCACGCCGGACTTCGACCGCATCCGCGAGGTGCTCCACCGTCTGTCCGCCAACCCGCCGCAGGTCCTGCTGCTGGAAGGCGGCACCGGGCCCCAGCGCCTGGCCGCGGCCCGTTACTGGGCCGCCTGCGTCAACTGCCCGCAGCCGGGCAGCGGGGGCGGGCCCTGCCTCATCTGCCCCACCTGCATGCAGATCGACGCCGGTGAGCATCTGGACGTGCTGGCCTACGACGGCCGCATCAGCAATGCCGATGACGAGGCCCACCCCGGCCCCATCCGCGCCCTGAACATGGACAACATCCGCGAGCTCAAGCAAAAGCTGCGCGACGCCCCCCACGGTCAGGGCCGCCGCGTGGTGCTGCTCATGGGGGTGGAGCAGAACCGCAGCAACGCCGCCAATGCCCTGCTCAAGGCGCTGGAGGAACCCTCGCCCTCCTCCTGCTTCGTCCTGCTGGCCGCCCAGCGCGAACAGCTCCTGCCCACGCTGGTCTCGCGCTCCCTCTGCCTGACCCTGCCCTGGCCCGACAGCCTGTCCCGGGATCCGGCCCTCCAGCCCTGGGAAGAGGCCCTGGCCCTGTTCATCACCAGCGGTCGCGGCCTGTTCGAGCGCACCGGCGCCCGCAACGCCCTGGACGCCCGTCTGGCCGGGCAGATCCTGCTGGCCTGCCAGAAATCCATGAGCCGGGTCATGTCCGGCAATGACGATGCCCTCTGCCCCCTGGACACGGCCCTGGCCCTGCTGCCCCGCGAAAAGCGCGTCCAGTGCTGCTTCTGGTTCAACGAGGCGCAGGAGGCCCTGGGCTTCAACGTCACGCCCGCCCGCGTGCTGGAGGCCCTGGCCGCCCGCCTGCACGTCACCCGCATGGGGGACTGACAGTCCCTCTCCCTTCCACTGCCCGTGTCTGGACCCTGACAGCAGGGCTGCTTGCGGCTCCCCAAGCGACCCGTCATATCCATGACGCGCGCGTCCTGTGCGGAGCGCAGGACGCCATGAGCGCGTTTTGGGAAGGAAGGGGGAGCACCAGGGGGAAGGAGGCCCTTTTGCCGCGCCAGCCAAAAGGACCTCCTTCCCCCTCGTCACACCATCCGCCGCCCCACGCCCTGCCATGCAAAAAGCCGCCGTCCCGCAAGGGGACAGCGGCTTTTCCAACAGCGCAGGGCCGTCTTTTTCCAGAAAAAACTACTTCCAGAGGTTGCTGTACTTGACCGACAGGCCGTCGGTGCGTTCCACCAGCCGGTTGACCAGGGCGTCGATCTCCTCATAGGTCAGGGTGCCCACTTCGCGGGCCAGCAGATAGCCGAGATAGCCCTCGCCCTGGGTGAAGGTCCAGCAGATGGAGTACACGGAGCCCACGCCCGGACGGCCGGGGAATTCGGACTGCGTGCTCACCAGCAGGCGCATCTTGGGCATGTCCTTGTCCGTGAGGCTGAAAAGGTTGCTGCCGTTGAAGGCTTCCTTGAGGCGCATGCCCAGGCGGGCACCGATGCTGTCCGTGCCTTCCAGCTCCACCCAGACGGGCGTGCTGCGGGCATCGACCTTGGCGGGCTTGTCGGCCTTGGGCGCTCCGGCCTGGGGGGTGGCCGCCTGGACCGCAGGGGCCGTCAGGGCCAGCATGAGGACGCACAGGGCCAGCGTGGCGATCTTTTTCATGTCCGTGTCTCCTTGTTTCATGGCTGCCGGGGATGGAAGGCAGCCCGCTGCCTCCATCTAAGCACGTTCCCGCCCAAAATCCAAGCGCCGCCCCGGGGCCGCCTCTGCCCCGGCCTTGAAGGGCGCCGTCTTTGCCGTTATAGTAGCATGTTGGGGTGCGTTCCGCCCACAGGTCCGCGCGCCCTGTCCCGAACATACGGCAAGAGCCTTATCCATACACATTCTACCCTTTTGCGACACAAGGAGTCGTCATGCAACGCACCCTTATCGTCCATGCCCTGGCCGCCGAGGCCCCGCAGCGCCAGATCACCGTCTGCGGCTGGATCCGCACCCGCCGCGATGCCAAGGACTTCAGTTTCGTGGAGATCAACGACGGCTCCTGCCTGACCAACATGCAGTGCATCGTGGACGCCGGCACCGCCGCCCACGAAGGCCTGGGCGATGCCAGCACCGGCGCTTCCGTGGCCGTCACCGGCGAGCTGGTGGCCTCGCCCGGCAAGGGCCAGAAGTGGGAAGTGCGCGCCAGGAACGTCCGCGTGTTCGGCCCGGCCGACCCCGCATCCTTCCCCCTGCAGAAAAAGCGCCACTCCGACGAGTTCCTGCGCGGCATCGCCCACCTGCGCATGCGCACCAACAAGTACGGGGCGGCCTTCCGCATCCGTTCCGAAGCGGCGCGCGCCGTGCATGACTATTTCCACAGCCAGCATTTTTCCTGGGTGCACACGCCCATCCTTACCGGCTCCGACTGCGAGGGCGCGGGCGAGATGTTCCGCGTGACCACCCTGCCCGCCGGAGAGAAAGACCTTTCCCGGGACTTTTTCGGCCGCCAGGCCAACCTGACCGTGTCCGGCCAGCTGGAAGCCGAAGCCCTGGCCCTGGGCCTGGGCCGCGTCTACACCTTCGGCCCCACCTTCCGTGCCGAGAACTCCAACACCCCGCGCCATGCCGCCGAGTTCTGGATGATCGAGCCCGAGATGGCCTTTGCCGAACTGGAAGACATCATGGAACTGGGCGAAGGCCTGACCCGCCATGTGGTGGACCATGCCCTGACCCGCTGCGAGAGCGACCTCAAGCTCTTCGACAGCTTCGTGGACAAGGGCCTCCTGGACCGCCTGAAGGGCATGCTGGCCCAGCCCTTCGCCCGCGTCTCCTACCGCGACGCCATCCACATCCTGGAAGACAGCGGCAAGGACTTCACCTTTCCCGTGGCCTTCGGCGTGGACCTGCAGACCGAGCATGAACGCTTCCTGGCCGAGGAACACTTCCGCCGTCCGGTCATCGTCTACGACTATCCCAGGGAGATCAAGGCCTTCTACATGCGCGGCAACGACGACGGCGAGACCGTGGCGGCCATGGACGTGCTGGTGCCCCGCATCGGCGAGCTCATCGGCGGTTCCCAGCGTGAGGAACGCCTGGACAAGCTGCTGGCCCGCATCGCCGAGATGGGCCAGAAGCCCGAAGACTACTGGTGGTATCTGGACCTGCGCCGCTTCGGCAGCGTGCCCCACGCCGGTTTCGGCATGGGCTTCGAACGCCTGCTGATGATGCTCACCGGCATCACCAACATCCGCGACGTCATCCCCTTCCCCCGCACGCCCGGCAGCCTGGAATTCTAGGCAAGGGCCACATCAAGGCGACACAGAACAACGGCCGGCGTCCTCCAAGGGATGCCGGCCGTTCCTTGTATCGGGACGCTGTCTGCCCTGCCGCTTGTTTTTTGGGGGGAAGGGAAAGCCCTCATCCTTGCTGTCGATGCCCGCAGCTCCCTGCGTCGCAACGGGCACGGCCCCGCGGGCCGCCATCCTGCCGCTGCCGGAGCGAGGGAGGCCCTTCCCCCATCCTTTCCCCAGCGCGCTTTTTCCAATGGACGAAAAAGCCCGGGGCAAGCCTCCTTTACCCGGGCATGTGTCGCAGATATTCTCTATTTACCATAAATAATTGAAGATTGCATAAAAACATACTCTAGTAGAGCTGCCGGTCCGGCAGGCCCTTCCATTCCTCATACAGGGCCGCGCCTTCCGGCAGGGCCAGCCGCCGGATGTCCAGCCCGGGCAGCCTGACCTCTTCCAGCACCGAAGGCGTGCAGCCAAAGACCGTGCCCACCGCGCGCATGAACTCCTCGTCATCAAAGCCCGCCGCACGGGTCATGGCGTAATCGTTGCAGTAGTAGAGCGTGGAGACGCGCGACCAGAGGATGGCGCCGAGGCACATCACACAGGGAAAGCCCGTGGCGTAGAGCGTATGGCCGCGCAGGTCCAGATGCCCCACCTTGCGCAGGGCGGCCACTTCCGCATGCATGGTGCAGTCCCGGCTGGCCAGGACCTCGTTGCAGGCCACGGACACCACCCGGCCTGCCGGGTCGGCGATCAGGGCACCGAACGGCCCGCCCCTGCCGGACAGCATGCCCTCGCGGGCGGCTTCGATGGCGGCCAGCATGTGCCGGCGATGGCGTGCGTCAGCATCCTGTGACATATTGCATCCTCCTTGTCATGTTCCGCATCTTCTTGTCCTTTGCCCGCAGGCGGACAGGCCCCGACGATCTTTTTCTCCCGCGGATGTCCGGCGGCCGTGCGCCATCTCCATGCAGGGCCTGACCTTCCTCCGGGGTTCGGACAACATTCCGACCGCCTTTCCTGCGATGATGGAAAGATGCCCCTGCCTCCACCTGCCACAGACCTTCCGGGGGACCAATATCAGCGGCTGCCCGGGACGCTCCCGGCATTGTCCAGGGACCGGAACAAAGGTTTTGGGAAGGGAGAGGGGAGCACGAGGGGAGAGGGAGCACCCTCTTCCCAAAGGGGGTCCCTCTTCCCTCGCCCGCCCGACATATCTCTTTACAGCCCCAGCTCGTCCAGGCGTCCGAACAGGTCGGCCACCACGGCATTGGAGACCAGCAGCCCCCGCGGCGTGAGCGCCAGCCTGTCCCCGTCCAGGCGGGCCAGCCCGGCGGCGGCCAGCTCGCGGCACCAGCCGCCGTGGTCGGCCAGAAAATCCCGGCCGCTGAGGGACGCATACTCCGCCAGCCCGAAGCCCGCGCAGGTACGCAGGGAAAGCATGAGCCGCTCCTCCAGCCGGATGCGCGGCGTGATTGTCTCGGCCTCATGATCGGGACGTCCGGCGTCGATATCGGCCTGCCAGCGGGCCTGATCGGGCGTATCGGTCCAGCGGCGGCCCTCCAGGGTGGACGTGGCCGCCGGGCCCAGGCCCAGATAGTCGGCGCCCGTCCAGTAGCCCCTGTTGTGACGGCTGAAAAAACCGGGACGGGCGTAGTTGGAGATCTCGTACTGTTCCAGGCCGTGCGCGGCCAGCAGGCGGATGCCTTGCAGATACATGCGTTCCTGCTCGTCGTCTTGGGGCAGGGCAAGGCGCCCGGCGCTCCAGTCGCGTTCCAGCGGCGTGCCCTCTTCCAGCGTCAGGGCATAGGCCGAGACATGCTCCGGCTCCAGGGCAAGGGCGTCTTCCAGCGTGTCCAGCCAGTGGGCCGCATCCTGTCCCGGCAGGCCCCACATGAGATCCAGCCCCAGATTGCGGCAGCCCGCGGCCCGCAGATGCTCCACGGCCCGCAGCACGTCGGCGCGCCGGTGCGGCCGCCCCAGCAGGGAAAGGAAACGGTCGTCCATGCTCTGCACGCCCATGGAGATGCGGTTGATGCCCGCGGCCAGATAGCCCTCCACGGCCCGGCGGGCCAGCAGGGATTCGGGGTTGGCCTCCATGCTGATCTCGGCCCCGGCAGCCAGATGGAAATGCCGGTCGATGCGCTCCAGCACGGCGGCCTGGAAATCGGGCGGCAGCAGGCTGGGCGTACCGCCGCCGAAAAAGACGCTCTCCACCGGCCGCCTGCCCAGACGCGCGGCCCAAAGGTCCAGCTCGCGCAGCAGGTGATCCCGGTAGGCCGCCACCAGGGGCGAGGCATCGGGCGAGGCCGGGCCCAACGGCAGGGAGTGGAAGGCGCAGTAGCGGCAGCGGGAGCGGCAGAAGGGGACGTGGATGTAAACGAGCATGGCGGAAGGGGCGCGGATGCGGATGGATGGCGGTACGGGGCAAAGAGCCCGGGGCCCCGGGGCGGCAAAGCGCCTCACGGCTTGGCAAAAACGACGGCACAGCGTATATTCTGCTCCTTGCGATGGCAATCCCCGCCGTCGCCGTCCCGCTGCGCGGGACGCCCGTTCATCTCGATGCTTCGGAGAAAGCTATGGACATCCGTTTTCAATGCCTCGGCCCCGACCAGTGGAAGGCCGAGATTCTCATAGTGCCTGTCTGCCAGGGCGAGAACATGCTGGAATCCTGCCCCGCGCTGGACAATCTGGCTCCCTGGCTGGCCATCGCGCCCGCCATGCGCGACTTCCAGGGCAAGAAGGGCCAGCAGGCCCTGCTGCACGGCCATCCCGAACTGCGCGTGCCGCGCGTGCTGGCCATCGGCCTGGGCGCCCGTGAGGACCTGACCACGGACGACATCCGCACGGCCGTGGCCACCGGTGTGCAGCGCGCCCGCGAACTGGGCCTGGAATCCATCCTGCTGCTGGAACCCCAGCTGGCCACCCTGCCCGGCGGCCGTGAGCGCCTGGTGGAGGAAAGCGTCTACGCCGCCTGCCTGGCCCTGTACAAATACGATCTCAAAAAGCCCGCCAAGGACGCCCCCGCGGCGCCCCAGTGGCTGGCCGTGGCCTTTGAGGGCGACTTCGTGCCCGACGGCGGCCAGCAGGCCGCCCGCCGTGGCGAACGCGCGGCCGAGGCCGTGTGCCTGGCCCGCCGTCTGGACAACACGCCGTCCAACCTGCTCTCCCCCGCCCTTCTGGCCGAAGAAGCGCAGAAGCTGGCCGCCCGTGCCGGGCTCCAGTGCACCGTGCTGGACGAGAAGGATCTGGCCGAAGCCGGCATGAACTGCCTGCTGGCCGTGGGCCAGGGCTCCGCCCGTCCGCCGCGCCTCATCGTGCTGGAGCACGCTCCCGCGGGGCATGAGCAGGAAAAGCCCCTGGTGCTGGTGGGCAAGGGCATCACCTTCGATACCGGCGGCATCTGCCTCAAGCCCGCCGCCAACATGCACGCCATGAAGGGCGACATGAGCGGGGCCGCCGCCGTGCTGGCCACGCTGGTGGCCTGCGCCGGGGACGAGCTGCCCCGCCGCGTGGTGGGCATCATGGCCTGCGCCGAGAACATGCCCGGCGGCAACGCCATGCGCCCCGGTGACGTGGTGCGCGCCGCTTCCGGCGATACCGTGGAGATCCAGAACACCGACGCCGAAGGCCGCCTGGCCCTGTGCGACGCCCTGGACTATGCCCAGAAGCAGTGGACCCCCGCGGCCGTGGTGGACATCGCCACCCTGACCGGCGCCTGCGCCGTGGCCCTGGGCACGCAGGTGGCGGGCCTGTTCTGCGATGACGACGCCCTGGCCGAGCACATCCGTGCCGCCGGTGCCGTGGGCGGTGAGAATTACTGGCCCCTGCCCCTGTGGAAGGGCTACGAAGACAACCTCAAGAGCGAGGTGGCGGACATCTGCCACATGGGCCCGCGCGAAGGCGGGGCCATCCACGCGGCGCTCTTCCTCAAGCATTTCGTGCGTGAGGGCGTGCGCTGGGCGCATCTGGACATCGCCGGCGTGGACTGGGCAACCAAAAAGACGGCGCTCTGCCCCGTGGGGTCCACGGGCTTCGGCGCCCGCACCTTGCTGGAACTGGCGCGTGGAGGCGTTTAAATGAAGGTCTATCTTATCGGAGCCGGTCCCGGCGATGCCGGGCTGCTGACCCTGAAGGGCCGTGACGCGCTGGCCTGCGCGGACGTGGTGGTCTATGACGCACTGGCCAACGATTCGCTGCTGGGCCATGCCCGCCCCGATGCGGAACGCATCTACGTGGGCAAGGTGGCGGGCAACCACGCCCTGCCCCAGCACGAGATCAACGCCCTGCTGGTGCGCAAGGCCAAGGAAGGCAAGGTGGTGGCCCGCCTCAAGGGCGGCGACCCCTACATCTTCGGCCGCGGCGGCGAAGAAGCCGAAGAACTGCTGGCCGCCGGTGTGCCCTTTGAGGAAGTGCCCGGCATCAGCAGCACCATCGCGGCCCCGGCCTATGCGGGCATCCCGCTGACCCACCGCAACTTCGCCTCGTCGGTGACCATCATCACCGGCCACGAGAACCCGGACAAGCCCGGTTCCGTGCACAACTGGAAGGCCCTGGCCGCCAGCGCCTCCACCCTGGTCTTCGTCATGGGCATGAAGAACCTGCCCGACATCGCCCGGCACCTGCTGGACGCAGGCATGGATCCCGACACCCCGGCCGCCCTGGTCTACCGCGGCACCACGCCCCACCAGCGCAGCCTGGTGGCCACCATCGCCACCCTGCCCCAGGCCGCCGTGGACAACAAATTCAGCAACCCCTCGGTCATCGTGGTGGGCAAGGTCTGCTCCCTGCACGACCGGCTGGACTGGTTCGAGCAGCGTCCGCTGTTCGGCCGCAGCATCGTGGTCACCCGCGCCCGCGAGCAGGCCAGCGGCCTGGCCCGGAGCCTGACCGAACTGGGCGCCAACGTCATCCAGTGCCCCACCATCGAGATCAGCCCCCTGGCCGATTACAGCGAACTGGACGCCGCCGTGGCCCGTCTGGCCGACTACGGCTGGATCATCTTCACCTCGGTCAACGGCGTGCGCCACTTCTGGAAGCGCCTGGCCGCCTGCGGCCGTGACAGCCGCGCCATCGGCCGGTGCAAGGTGGCGGCCATCGGCCCCGCCACGGCCGACGCCCTGCGCGAACGCGGCATCGAGCCCGACTTCATCCCGGCCCGCTATGTGGCCGAGGGCGTGGTGGAAGGCCTGCTGGCCCTGGGCCCCGTGTCCGGCGTCAAGATGCTCCTGCCCCGCGCCGCCAGGGCCCGCGAGGTGCTGCCCGACGAGCTGCGCAAGGCCGGGGCTCAGGTGGACGTCATCGCCGCCTACGAGACCGTGCCCGCCGCCGCCCGCAAGGACGACGTGCTGGCCGCCATGCAGGACGGCACCCTGGACTGCGTGACCTTCGGCTCTTCCTCCACGGTGGAGAACTTCCTCTCCCTGATCCCGGCGGAGGAGCTGCGCGCCCATCCCGAAGTGAAGCTGGCCGCCATCGGCCCGGTCACGGCCAGGACCCTGGCCGACCACGGCCTGCCCTGCCACATCCAGCCCGGGGCCTACACCATCCCCGCGCTGGTGGAGGCCCTGAAAGCCCACTACAGCCCGCAGAGGTAAACCATGGCCCTGAAAATCGCCATCCTGGCTTCCGGCAGCGGCACCAACGCCCAGTCCATGATCGACAAGGCCGCCCAGGGCGTGCTGGACGTCGACATCCGCCTCATCGCGGGCAACCGTCCCGGCGCCAGGGTCTTCGAACGCGCCGCAAAGGCCGGCATCCCGCATGTGTGCATCGACCACAAGGCCTTTGCCGACCGCGAGAGCTTCGACCGCGAGATGGTGGCCGTCATCAGGGCGGCCGGCGCGGAATATGTGGTGCTGGCGGGCTACATGCGCCTGCTGACCGGCACCTTCCTCCAGGCCTTCCCCGGCCGGGTCATCAACATCCATCCCGCCATCCTGCCCAGCTTCCCGGGCGCCCACGGCGGCCCCGATGCCCAGGCCTACGGCGTGAAGATCACGGGCTGCACCGTGCACTTCGTGGAAGAGCTGGTGGACAGCGGCCCGGTCATCATCCAGGCCGCCGTGCCGGCCAATGCCGGTGAGGAACTGGACGAGCTCATGGACCGCATCCATCCGCTGGAACACCGCATCTACCCGCAGGCCCTGCAATGGCTGGCCGAAGGCCGCCTGCGCGTGGAGGGCCGCCAGGTCTTCCTGGCCCCGGCCGGGCGCAAGACCGTGACGCCCGACGGCCCCTGGCTCGTCTGGCCGCCGCTGGAAGAGGGCTTCTAGCCATCCCGTCCGTCAGGGCGGGGGAAGGACACGTCTCCTTCCCCCGCCTTTTCTTTGCCTACTCCGGGCCACGGGCCCGTTTTCCCGGGCAGGCACGACCCGCCCGCAGCAAGGGAGCAACGCCATGAAACAGACCGCCGTCACCTTCCGCCAGGCCAAGGGGCAACGCAAACTGGCCATGCTCACGGCCTATGACGCCACCATCGCCCGGCTCATGGACGACCATGTGGACGCCGTGCTGGTGGGGGATTCGCTGGGCATGGTCATGCTGGGCCGGCCCGATACCCTGAGCGTGACCATGGACCAGATGATCCATCACTGCGCCGCCGTGTCCCGGGGCCTGACCAGGCCCCTGCTGGTCTGCGACATGCCCTTCATGTCCTACCACCTGTCGCCGCAGCAGGCCTGCGCCAATGCCGGACGCCTGGTGCAGGAAGGCCGGGCCCAGGCCGTGAAGCTGGAAGGCGGACGCCATTTCTGCCCGCAGGTGGAAGCCATCGTGCAGGCCTCCATCCCTGTCATGGGGCATCTGGGGCTCACGCCGCAATCCCTGCACAGCATGGGCGGCTACAAGGTGCAGGGCCGGGGCCGGGAAGCCGCCCAGGCCCTGCTGGACGATGCCCGGGCCCTGGAACAGGCGGGGGTCTTCGCCATCGTGCTGGAATGCGTGCCCGCGCCGCTGGCCGCGCTGGTCAGCCGCAGCGTCGGCGTGCCCACCATCGGCATCGGCGCAGGCCCGGACTGCGACGGCCAGGTGCTGGTCTGGCAGGACATGCTGGGCATGGTGGACGGCCTTTCGCCAAAATTCGTCAAACATTACGCCGAACTGGGCACGGCCATGCGCCAGGCTTTCCAGACCTATGCCGACGAGGTGCGCGCGGGGACCTTCCCGGCGGCAGAACATACCTACGGCATGGACGAGAAGGACCTGGAAAAACTGTATTGAGCCGCCACCGTTGCGGGCTGCGGCTGGCCGCGCAGTGGCTGTTATCTGGAGGAGGGGGCCCCCCTTTGGCTGGCGCGCAAAGAGGGTTCCCCCTCCCCCAGGCCCCCACCCCTTCCTCAAACGCGCTTTGACGGGAGGATGGGAGGCCGCGGCAGGATGACGGCCTTCCTTGTGGCGAAGGTCTCCCGGAAAGGCGAAGAAAACGCGGCTAAGGTGACATGTCCCCGCATGCTCCTTGCCCATGAACACAGTGCCGAAACAACGAAAAAGCCCCGGCAATGCCGGGGCTTTTTTACGTTTGTGTGGTCGGGCCTTTCCACCGGACAACGCTCCCGCGTTGCCGTCGCGGCCCTGTCCGGGAGCCTGCTGCGGCCGGAAGCGGCCATCACAGGGCAGCTCGCCTCCCCACCGGGAACGGCGCTCCGCCGCCCGGTCTAATAGCCGCAGGCCAGGCCGTCGCCGCGCGGGTCCGTACCGCCCTGGAGCACGCCGGTCTGCGGGTCGATGCGGATGGCGCCCGCATGGCCCATGGTATCGGTATAGTCCTCCACCCGGCGCACGGGGTGCCCGCGCCGGGCCAGCTCGTCGGCCACGTCAGCGGGGATGCGGCCTTCCAGCTTGAGGTCGTTGCTGGCCTTGCCCCAGGTGCGGCCGTACAGCCAGCGGGGCGCGTCGATGGCTTCCTGCGGGGTCATGCCGTAATCCAGCACGCGGGTGGCGATGGCGGCCTGCGTCTGGGGCTGTCCCTCGCCGCCCATGGTGCCGTAGACCAGGAAGGGCTTGCCGTCCCTGAGCAGCATGGCCGGGTTCAGGGTGTGGAAGGTGCGCTTGCCGGGCTCGAGGCAATTGACGTGCGCGGGGTCGAGGGAGAAGAAGCTGCCCCGGTTCTGGAGCAGCACCCCCGTGCCCCGGGGCACGATGCCGGAACCGAAGTCATGGTAGATGCTCTGGATGAGGGAAACGGCATTGCCCTGACCGTCCACCACGCCCAGCCAGATGGTATCGCCCTTGGGGTCCAGGGGCGCAAGGTTGCTGGCGGCCCTGTCCATGCGGATGCGGGCGGCCTGCCGCTTGCCGTGCCCGGCCGAGAGCAGGCGCTCCAGCGGGATGTCCACGAAGGCCGGGTCGGAAAGGTAGGTATCGCGGTCGAGGAAGGCCTCCTTGGTGGCCTCGATGATGAGGTGGTAATAGTCCGCGCTGCCTTCCTGTATCCGCGACAGGTCGAAATTGTTGAGGATGTTCAGGATCTCCAGCGAGGCCATGCCCTGGGTGTTGGGCGGGAAGTTGTAGGCACGGCAATCACGATAGGGCACGGAGATGGGCTCCACCCAGTCGGCCGTATGCCGGGCGAAATCCCGCGCGGTGAGCAGGCCGCCGTTCTTTTCCAGGTCCGCTGCGATGGCCGCGGCGATGGACCCCTTGTAGAACTCGTCCGCGCCCTTGTCCGCCAGCAGGGCCAGCGTGGCCGCCAGCTCGGGCAGGCGCATGATCTCGCCCAGCCCGTACGGCTTACCATCCTTGAGATAGGTGGCCGCGAAGCCCGGATAGCGCTGGAGATTACGGAACTCCTGATCCGTGGGGTCCGTGTCCACCTTGCTCCACCAGGCCAGCGACGTGCTGACCGGGAAGCCCCGCTCCGCCAGTTCGCGCGCCGTGTCCAGCAGGGAGGCGAAGGAGAGCTGCGAGCCCAGGGCCGACCGGCTGTACTTCCAGGCCTCGTCCCAGCCCGAGACCACGCCCGGCACGGTATTGGCGGCCAGATAGCCGCGCGCCGGGATCTTTGTCAGCCCCCGGCCGCGATAAAAGTCGATGCTGGCCTTTTCCCCGGCGCGGCCGCTGGCATTGAGGGCCTTCATCCTGCCCGCGCGGGCGTCATAGATGAGCCAGAAATTGTCGCCGCCCAGCGTGCACATCTGCGGATAGACCACGGCCAGGGTGGCGGCCGTGGCCACCGCCGCGTCGATGGCCGTACCGCCGCGCCGCAGGATGTCCAGCCCGGCCTGGCTGGCCAGATAGTGCGGCGATGTGACCATGCCGTTGCAGCTCATGGGGTTCTGTCTCTGGGAAGGTGTCATGGGCGAGCTCCCTTCCCTGCGTGCTGTCGTGGTGGTGGCGGACGCGCTGCTCCGCGCGGCCGGGATGGCCGCCAGCGAGGCCGCGGCCAGTGCCGAATACAGGAACTTTCGTCTTTCCATCATGCATTCCTTCATCTGCCCGACGCCTTTGCCGGATGGCGGCGTCCGGGATGGCGGACAGGATGCAGGATGCATGCCGTGAATATTTTTCCTGTTATTCCCACATGTTACCAGAATGAACAGCAGCAGGGGCCTGTTGTTTTTCGACCAGAATGTGGAAAGTGGCGTTTTTCTCCACCCACCCCGCCGGTGACGGCAGGGGATCCCTGAAAAATTCTTCCTGCCCGGACAGGCAGTTAAAAAAAACTTCCCCGATGTGGAAAAAATCGGGGCCGATGCGTGCCGCCCCGCGGCGCAGCACGGTCCCGCAGGCCTGCGGGGCCCGCCCCGGGCGCCGCAGCGGCATCTGCCGAACGGTCGTTTTTCTCCCGGGGGCCGCCAGAGGCCGCCCACACACCGCCCCCAGACACCTGCGTCCCCGAAGCCTTCCCGCCTCCAGATAAAAGACGCCGGAGGAAGGAAGGGCCGGGAGGAAGGCCCCCTCCCTTGCGCGCGGCCCGCGACCAGGGACGGCCCGCAGGCCCGCGCCCGCCGCGACGCGGGAAGACGAGGGCGGCCGCAGCAGGAGCAAGGCGATCCCCTGCCCCGGAAAAACATCGCGCCCGGGCGCGTCCTAGCCGGCCAGCTCCCGGCAGACCTTTTCCAGCCAGCGCACGCCGGGCCAGAGCACGGCCTCGTCGAAATCAAAATCCGGCTGATGGTGCCCGGCCGCCAGATCGGCCCCCAGGAAGGCATAGGCCGCCAGCCCGCCCTGCGCCTGCACGGCCCGCATCAGGGTCGTGGCGTCATCGCTGGCGCCCATGTCGCCCCGCTCACGGATCCGGGACGGCGCAAAGCAGCCTCCGCCCCGGGCATCGGGCGGCAGGTCCCGGGCGCAGCGGGCCAGCAGGTCCGCGAAGGCCGCGTCGCTCGCCGCCGAAGGCGCGCCGCCCACCACGTCGAGCCGCCATTCCAGCCCGTGCATGGCGGCCGCGCCCGCGATGACGTCCCGGGCGCGCCGCAGCATGTCGTCATTGACCTCGCTGGTGTTGCCGCGCGTCTCGCAGGCCATGAAGGCCGAGGCGGGCACGGTGTTGCGGCTGCTGCCGCCTTCCAGGCGCCCCACGCAGATGCGGCTGGTGCCGTGACCGTGACGGGGCAGGGCATGCAGGCCCAGCAGGGCCGACGCCGCGCCCTTGAGGGCGTCCCGCCCCTGTTCGGGGGCCGCGCCCGCATGGGCCGCCCGGCCCGTGAAGCGGACATCGAATTTGCTGGTGGCCAGAAAGGCGCCCACACCGGTGACCAGATCGCCGCTGCGCGGGGCCCCCAGACCGATGTGCACGGCCAGGAAATGCCGCGCCCCCGCCACATGGGCGATCATGGACGCCGCGCCGCGCACGCCTTCCTCGGCAGGCTGGAACAGCAGGCGCACCCGCTGCCGCAGGGGGGCCGCGCCCGGCGCCGTCAGCAGGGCCGCCAGCCCCAGGCCCAGGGCCATATGGCCGTCATGGCCGCAGGCATGGCACAGGCCCTCATGCCGGGAGGCGAAGCCCTCGCGCACGGGCCGGTGGGAAGCCTCCTGCGCTTCCATCAGCGGCAGGGCGTCCATGTCGCAGCGCAGCACCAGCGCCAGGGGCGCGTCCGCCGGGCCCGCATCGGCCACCAGGCCCGTGGTCCGGCCCATGCGCTCCAGCCAGCACGGTTCCAGACCTTCCGCCAGCGCCCGCTGCCGTGCCCGGGCTTCGACCCCGGGCACGGGCAGGCCCATGCGCGCGGCAGGGTCGATGACCTCCTGCCCCACACGCGGGGCAAGGCCCATGTCCGCCAGCTGCCGGGCCACGAAACCCGTGGTCCAGAATTCCGTCCAGCCTTCTTCCGGGTGCCGGTGCAGCTCCCGCCGCCATTGGATGATCTTTTCCGCCGTCTCCATGTCACTGCCTGAAATCCACGGGCACGCGCACGCGCTGCCCGGCCTTGTTGGTGAAAAGCAACCAGCCGTGTTCCAGCCCGAACAGATAGAGCCGCCGCGTCAGGTCCACGTCCTTGCGGCAGTAGGCGGCGATGTCGTCCAGCCGCCCTTCCTGCCACCAGCGCAGGGCCTGCAGGCCGTCGGCGCTCTTGGGCTCGCCCAGGGTCGCCTGCCCCAGATTGTCCAGGGACACCCGGTACTTGAGACTGTCCTGCACCCGGCGCAAGAGGTCAAGGCCCGGCAGGGCCCGCAGATCGAAGGGCGCGAAGGCCGAAAGCACCGCGTAGTCGAAACGGAAGGAATTGAAGCCCACCACCAGCTGCGCGGCCCGCATGCGGGCAAAGAGCTCCGGCAGGGCCTCCTGCGTGTAGGTGAAGAAATCGTCGGCCCGGCTGTCATAGGCCACGGCGATGCTCACGCCCATGCGGTCGGCCCTGTTCCAGCCGCCCACCTCGGCGGCGCTGCGCCGGGTCTCCACGTCGAAGACCAGATACTGTTCCGGCGGCCTGCCCAGCGCGCCCACACCGGGCCCGGGGCGGACCCGGGTGCTGCCCGCGCCACCGGCAGACACGGCGGGAGCCGTGGGCTCCGGCCTTTGCGCCGCCGGACGGGCGGCCGCTGCCGTGGCCCCGCCGGTCTTCCGTCCTGCCGCCGGGGATACGGGACGCGGGGAAGCCCCCTGATCGTCCGGGTGTCCCGCGCCGCCCACAGCCCTGTATCCGGCCATTCCCGCAGCTGCGGCCGGGCAGGTGGCCCGTTTGCCCAAAAGCTTCCCGGCTGCGGCGGACGGCCCATCCTGCGGGCTGCCGCCATCCGCGCAAGCCTCTCCCCCGCCGCCCTCGATAGGCCCGTCCTGCGGAGGCATGTCTCCCGGGGGCGCGGCCTCCCCCTTCCCGGCGCCGGCGATGTCTGTCCGGGGCCCCTGCCCGGCCTGCCCCGCAGGTACCGCCGGGGCCGCAGCGGAGGACTGCCCGGCCCAGGCCGCCATGATGGCCGCCATGTCCGGCACGGGCGGCGGCACCGGGGCCGCGGGCTCGTCCACGGGCCGGGGCGGCAGCAGTTCCGGCGGCGGACTGATGCGCAGGTCGGCGCACAGGGCCTCGCCCTCGGCATCCGCTCCGGGCGCCAGCAGGTCGCGGATCAGGCGCAGGGCCCCGGCCTTGCTGATGGGCCGGTTGCCCGAACCGCACTTGGGCGAATGCACGCAGGAGGGGCAGCCGTCCTCGCAGGGGCAGGCCTCGATGACCGCCGCGCAGACCTCCAGCAGCTCGCGGGCATGGCCGAAGGCCTGGCGCGTCAGGCCCGCGCCGCCGGGCAGGCCGTCATAGATGAAGACGCAGGCCAGGCCGGTCTGGGGATGGAGCGGGATGGAGATGCCGCCGAAATCGTTGCGGTCGGCCATGACCAGCAGGGGCAGCATGCCGATGGCCGTATGCTCGCAGGCATGGATGGAGCCCATGAAATGCACGAAATCCTCTTCCAGACGCCGGCGGCAGCTCTCGGGGATGACGTACCACAGGCCCTCGGTCTCGAAGATCTGCGGCGGCGCTTCCAGCGGCACGATGGTCAGCAGGCGGTTGTCGCGCGTGCTGCGCTTCTCGTAGCCGGTGATGGTGTCGATGATGCGCAGCCGCCCCCGGCAGACCACGCCGCGCCCCAGGGGGCGGCGCTCCAGCTCCTCAAGGATGTCCGTGCTCTTGTGGCCGCGCACCCGCGTGAACCAGTCCACTTTGGCCTGACGGGCCCGCACCCGGCCCGCCGCCGGGTCCATCTCCTCGATGACATAGCTGCGGCCCCGGTGCAGGTAGACCGCGCCCGCATGGGTCTCGCGCCAGGCCCGGAAGCCGTCCACGGAACCGATGACCGTGCCCTCGCTGTCCTCGATGACGAAGCTCCGGCCCGTCCCGCGCAGGTCCACCAGCCGCTGCGGCCGCTTGCGGGCGGCCAGCCACTGGCTGCCGTCGGCGGAGAGCAGCAGGCGTCCCCGGGCCGCCAGATCACGCAGGGCCTCCTGCGCCGGGGCCGGGGCCAGCCAGGGATCGCGGGCGGACAGGGGCAGCTCGGCGGCCGCGCACTCCAGATGCCGGGCCAGGATGACCTCGTTCCAGGGATTGACCACGGCCTTTTCCGCCGGGCGGCTGAAAAAGTCTTCGGGATGGCTCATGAAATACTGGTCCAGCGCGTCCTCGCCCGCCACCAGCACCACGGCCGATTCCTGCTGTGCCCGGCCCACGCGCCCGCCCCGTTGCAGGGTGGACATGATGGTGCCCGGATAGCCCACCAGAATGCAGACATCCAGCCCGCCGATGTCGATGCCCAGCTCCAGGGCGCTGGTGCTGACCACGGCCAGCAGCTCGCCCGAGGCCATGCGGGCCTCGATCTGGCGGCGTTCCTCGGGCAAAAATCCCGCGCGATAGGCGGAGATGCGGCCCGCCCACGGCCCGGAAAGGCTCCCGGCCCACAGGCTGACCAGTTCGGTCATGCGGCGGGAACGGCAGTAGACGATGGTGCGCAGCTTGCGCGCCAGCGCGGCCCGCAGCAGGTCGATGGCCGCCGTGGCCGGGCTCTGGTCGGGATCGAGGAAGACGTAATGCCGTGCGCCCTGCGGCGCGCCGGACTGGTCCACCACCACGGGCGGCCGGCGGCCGGGCAGCAGGTCGAGGCCGGAGAGCGATGCGGCCAGCTCGCCGGGATTGCCCACCGTGGCCGTGCAGAACACATAGGACGGCGCGGCGCCGTAATGGGCGGCCAGCCGGTTGAGGCGGCGGAACACGCCCGCCATATGCGCGCCGAACACGCCGCGGTAGGTGTGGGCCTCGTCCACCACGATGTGGGAGAGCCCGGCCAGGAAGGGGGCCCACTGCTCATGGTGCGGCAGCAGGGCCAGGTGCAGCATCTCGGGATTGCTGATGAGCACCGTGGGCGGGTCGCGGCGGATCTTGCGCCGGAAATGGTCGCTGGTGTCGCCGTCGTAGAGGGCGGCCGTGGGCCGGGCCTCTTCGGGCCAGCCGGAGACCAGGCGTTGCAGCCCGGCCAGCTGGTCCTGGGCCAGGGCCTTGAGCGGGAAAAGATAGAGGGCGCGGGCCTCGCTGTCACGCAGATGGCGTTCCAGCACCGGCAGGTTGTAGATCAGGCTCTTGCCGCTGGCCGTGGGCGTGGCCACCACCACGGAATGCCCGGCGCGGATGTGGTCCGTGGCCAGGGCCTGGTGGCTGTAAAGGCCGCTCAGGCCGCGTTCCTCCAGCGTGCGCCGGATGGCCGCGGGCCAGGGCAGGCGGCTTTCCGCGTACACGGCCGCACGCGCGGACTCGCAGCGGTGGTGCCGCACCTGCGGCCCCAGCGTGTCCGAGGCCAGCAGGGCCCGGACATATTCAGCAACGCCCATGACGGGCCTCCCTTGCGATCACGGCCCCGTCCGCCATATCGCCTGCCGTCGGGAAGGGACGGGCACGGCGGGCCATTCCCCCGGAAGACACGAAGCCCCCCGCGGACACCCCGGACGCGTCTCCGGCAGGCCGTGCCCGGCACCATCGTCCGGCCGGGGGGAAAGGATGCTCCCGGCCAGCGCGCCGGGCCACCTCCTGTCCGCGCCCTGTTTGTGCGGCTCCGGGGCGGCAGGCATGGAGCCGCGCCTTCTGGGGCAGTCTTCCGGCCCAGCCCGGCCGCAGCGGCACCCGGCCGGGGAGAAAAGCGGGGACAGGGAGGGGCGCCGCCCCTCCCCGCCATGATCTGTCTTGGGCAACCAAGGCTACTTGCTGTCCTTGAGGGCTTCACGGATGCGGCACACGCCGCACATGTCGCCGGACGAGGTGGGATAGCCGCAGCTGGTGCAGGGCGCCAGTTCCACGCCCTCCTCGGCCTCGCGGCGGGCGAACACCGGCCGGGCGCGGGCCAGGAAGCCCTGGTAGAAGTCCAGCTTGCGGCCGGGCATGGCCGCTTCCAGACGCTGCAACAGGGCCTTGAGCGTGCTGAAGCTGGCGCCGGGGCTGTAGGGACAGGGGGCGTAGTGATGCTCGATGCCCATGAGGAAGGCATAGTTGGCGGTCTCGAACTCCGTCAGGCGCCACAGGGGCTTGACCTTGCGGGCAAAGCCGTCCTCGCCGTCCAGGCGCGGGCCCTGGTCCGAAAGATAGGCCGTGTCCCAGCGCAGGGTGTTGCTGAACAGGCGCGCCACCTCGTCGTCCAGGTTGTGGCCCGTGGCCAGGGCGTCGAAACCTTCGTCCAGGGCCACCTTGTTGAAGAAATGCCGCTTGATCTTGCCGCAGGCCGAGCAGACGGGACGGTTGAGGCGCTCCTTGACCAGCGGGATGGCCAGGCCCTCGGCGGCCAGTTCCCTGACCATGAGCTTCAGGCCGTGCCTGGCGCAGAAGCGCTCCACCACGCCGCGGGCCACGGGCGAGGATCCCGGGATGCCCAGGTCGATGTGCAGGCCGGTGACGTCATAGCCCTGCCGGGAAAGCTCCAGCATCAGGGCCAGCGAATCCTTGCCGCCCGACAGGGCCACCAGGATGCGTTCGTCACGGGTGAAGAGCTTCTGGCCTTCGATGCCCTTTTCCACCTGACGGGCAAAGAACTTGAGGTAACAGTCGGGGCAGAAGGCGGCGTTGTGGCTGCGCAGGGCCACCACGGCCGTCGCCTTGCAGATCTTGCATTTCAATGGCGTCTTCCTTGGAAAGAGTGGATGCCCCGGCGTGCTCCGGCGGCATGTCATGGCAAAAACAGGAAAAAAGCCCGCACGGGGCCTTTCCTGTATAAAAGACATCCCGCCCGCCGTCCAGACGACGGCGACGGAGCGGGTGGAGATGAGGGAACATCCGGGGGGAAGGCCCCTTTGCTCGCGCCCAAAGGGGGCCTTCCCCCCGGGCCCCCCATCCCCCAAACGCGCTTCAGCAGGAGACAGGAGCATGGTTCACGGACACGGCACAGGCATCAGGACATATGTCTGCGCGGGCCCGCTCCTGTCCCCGTACGGGCTGGGGAAAACTGAAAAGCCAATAGCGGAAGTTCTCCTGCCGTACTCCACCTGGCTGTCGCTGACCATGAGGGGACAGCCTCTCCCGGATAACATAGGCTGGGGAGAAGAATGGGAGTTGAGGGAAGGGCCCCTCGCGCACCAGCAGCGACCGGCGTCGAAGCAGCGCAAGGGGCCCCATTCCCTCCGCAGACGTCTTACGGGCGCTGGAACGGCGTGCCGGTGGCCAGCATGTGTTCCAGCAGGGCATCGCGCAGCCAGCGGGCCACGGGGCCGGGGCGGCCGGCGTCGGGTCCCTGGCCGATGGGGCGGCCCTCGAAGTGGCTGATGCCCACGCACAGGCTGGCGCTGGTGAAGAGCAGCATCTCGCGGGCGGTGAAGATCTCTTCGCGACGGATGGGACGTTCCACCACGGGCAGGCGCTGCGGCGCGATTTTGCGGGCGGCCAGCATGGAGGTGCCGGGCAGGATGCGGCGGCCCTCGGGACAGCACAGGCGGCCTTCGGCATCCACGATGCCCACATTGGCGATGGCGGCCTCGCCCAGATGGCCGTCCTCGTCAAAGGTCACGGCCACGTCCATGCCCCGCTGCCGGGCCTCGGCGGCCATGAAGACATTGGGCAGATAGTTGGTGCTCTTGATGCGGGCCAGATAGTCCTGCTTGGGCGGGATGGCGCTGGCAAAGGCCGTGAGGCCCTTTTCGTAAAAGGCTTCCGTGGGCAGTTCCTTGCGCAGGGCCACGATGTAGAGGCTGGACCGCGGGCATTCCTCGGGCGAGATGCCGAAACCGCCGGGCCCGCGGCCCACCAGCACGCGGATGTCGCCATGATCGCTGCCCGAGGCGCGGGCCACGTCCAGGATGCGGGCGCGCAGCCCGTCCCACGAACAGGGCGGCAGCAGGGAAAGGGCGCGGCTGCCGTCGCGCAGGCGGGCCAGGTGTTCCTCCAGGGCAAAGAGGCGTCCCTCGCGGTAGCACAGGCTCTCGAACAGGGCATCGCCCCGGTGGCACATGTGGTCGTCCAGGGGCAGGAGCAGACAGCGCGCGTCACGGCAGACGGCGTCCACACGCGCATCGTAAAAGGCCAGGATCTTATCGGCCCCGGGCCGGGGCGCGGCCATCAGGGCCGCCATCCAGGCATCGGCATCCAGAATCTTCATGGCATCCCCGCGAAAGGCCGTCCCGCGCGGGCGCGGCCTGTTGTGGTTGCTGATGGGGGCAGGGCCCCTGCCGGCGGCAGCCGCCGGTGAAACGTCCTTTTCTAGCACGAACGGCAGCGGCGGGGAATACCTTGCCCCGCTGCGGGAAAGCGCCCGTGCCCGCGCGACACGGCAAAAAACAGGGGGAAGGACCTGCCCCGCCACGGCGGGAACGGGCCCCTCCCCCTGCACTGTCCGTATCCCGTCGCGGCGGACTAGGACATGAAAACGTTCCTGTCGGGCACGCGCACCAGATCGCGCCTGAGCAGTTCCTCGGCGATCTGCACGGCATTGAGGGCCGCGCCCTTGCGCACGTTGTCGGCCACGATCCAGAGGTTCAGGCCGTTCTCGATGGTCTCGTCCTCGCGGATGCGGCCCACATAGGTCTCGTCGTCGCCCACGCAGTAGGCGGGCATGGGGTACATCTTCTCGCGGGGGTTGTCGAAGACGCGCACGCCGGGGGCCTGCGAGAGCAGGATGCGGCATTCCTTGGCGGTCATCTTCTTGTGCGTCTCGATGTTCACGGCTTCGGAATGGCAGTAGAACACGGGCACGCGCACGCAGGTGGCGGTCACCTTGACCGTGGGATCGTTGAAGATCTTCACGGTCTCGTTGACCATCTTCATCTCTTCCTTGGTGTAGTCGTTCTCCAGGAAGACGTCGATGTGCGGCAGCACGTTGAAGGCGATGCGGTACGGATAGACCTTGTTCTCGGGCTCGCGCATGTTGAACAGGTCGCGGGTCTGGCGTTCCAGTTCTTCCAGGCCCTTCTGGCCGGTACCGGACACGGCCTGATAGGTGGAGACCACGATGCGCTTGATGCCCACGGCGTCATGGATGGGCTTGAGGGCCACCAGCATCTGGATGGTGGAGCAGTTGGGGTTGGCGATGATGCCCTGATGGCCTTCCAGGTGTTCGGGGTTCACTTCGGGGACCACCAGGGGGCAGCGGTCGTCCATGCGCCACTGGGAGGAGTTGTCCACCACCACGCAGCCGGCATGGGCGGCATGGGGAGCGAATTTTTCGGAAGTGCTGCCGCCGGCGGAGAAGATGGCGATGTCGATACCTTCGAAGACATCTTCCTTCAGTTCCTGCACCACCAGCTCGTCATCGCCGAAAGGCACCTTGGTCCCGGCGGAACGGGCCGAGGCGAAGGCACGCACTTCCGTGGCCGGGAACTGGCGATCGTGCAGGGTTTTCAGCATTTCACGGCCCACGGCGCCCGTGGCGCCCACAACGGCAACAGTCAACTTCTTGCTCATGCTCTTTTCTCCATGCAGGGCAAATCAAAGGCTATACGGGGTCTGCAGCAGCATCATTCCGGCCCGGCCCCTAAAGGAACCTGACTATAGCGGGCATCATGGCAAAAGGGAAGATGTGACGGCATGTCCGTACTGACAATTTTCGTGTGAAAAATGACACAGTTATCCTGCAATGCTTTGGCCGTGCATCCCCCTGTCCGCCGCCCGTCGCGGCATGGGACGGCGCAACACGCTGAAATCGAAACGATTTTCCACATCGCTCCCGCACCGCCGGGACAGGCGCCGGGAGCCATCCCCCGGCCGGACGGCCGCGGGGCGCCGGCTGTCCGTCGCGGGCCAGACGGGACGGCTGTTGCCGGAGGGGGCCGGGACGTGCCGGCGCAACGGGACCATGCCGGTACCGGGGACGCCCGCCCGCAAGGGGACCGGTCCCTTCCTCCCCGGGTATTCCCCGGCCCGCGGCACGGGCAGAAAAAAACGCTCCCCGCCCCTTCCGGCAGGCCCGGAATGTTGACCGTTCAGGCACAAGCTCCTATACTTGCGCGATGACACAACCTAGCTCCTGCCTACTTACGGTGCTGGATCTGGTCCCCTTCGGCCAGACCGGCCAGGAAAGCCGCTTCTTCGCCCTGCGCCTCACCCGCCCCGACTGGCCGTCGTGGCGTCCCGGCCAGTTCGTCATGGTGCGGCCCACGTCGTTCGGTCTCGAGATGCCCTGGGCCCGGCCCTTCGGCATCTGCCACATGACCTCCCGCCACCTGATCTGCTTCTTCCAGGTCGTGGGGCGCGGCACCCGCCGCATGGCCGAACTCAAGGCCGGCGACACCGTGCGCGTCTGGGGGCCCCTGGGCAACGGCTTCGCCATGGAGCCCGACACCCCCACCCTGCTGCTGGCCGGCGGCATGGGCATCGTGCCCTTCGTGGGCTATGTGAGCGAACATCCCAAGCCGTGGAACGTGACCATGCTCTTTGGCCATCGCGAGCCGCTGAGCTGCTATCCCGTGGACAGCATCAACGAGCATGTGCCCCTGGACAGCCTGCGCGAGACCGTACCCGGCGACCTGGACAACTTCATCTTCACCATCCAGGAACGCATGCGCGAATACGCCGAGCAGAAGGGCCTGATCCTGGCCTGCGGTCCCCTGCCCTTCCTCAAGACCGTGCACGGCTTCGCCCGTGAGCTCAACGCCCGCGTGCAGCTTTCGCTGGAAAACCGCATGGCCTGCGGCGTGGGCGCCTGCCTGGGCTGCGTGACCCGCACCACCGGGGAATGGCCCGTGGCCGACAAGCGCCACGGCCTTGTCCAGACCTGCAACCACGGCCCCGTGTTCTGGGCCAACCAGATCGAGCTCTAGGCCGGGGGACAGCATGAACCAGCACTCTATGGACCTTTCCGTCACCCTCAAGGGGCCCACGCAGAGCCTGCACCTCAAAAACCCGGTGCTCACGGCTTCCGGCACCTTCGGCTACGGCATGGAATTCGCCCCCTACGGCGACCTGACCAGCCTGGGCGGCATCATCGTCAAGGGCCTTTCCCTGCTGCCCCGCGACGGCAACCCCTGCCCGCGCATCGTGGAGACCACGGCCGGCATGCTCAATGCCGTGGGCCTGCAGAACGACGGCGTGGAAGCCTTCTGCAAGGAAAAGCTCCCCCGCCTGCCCTGGCAGCATCTGCCCGTCATCGCCAACCTCTACGCCACCTCCCCCGCCGAATTCGGCGAGCTGGCCGCCCGCCTTGATGCGGAGGAAGGCGTGGCCGCGCTGGAAGTGAACGTCTCCTGCCCCAACGTCAAGAGCGGCGGCATCCTTTTCGGGCAGGACCCCGGGCTGGCCGCGGCCGTCACCCGCGCCGTCCGTGACGCGGCCCCCAACAAGCCGCTCATCATCAAGCTTTCGCCCAATGTCACGGACATCGCCCTCATGGCCCGCAGCGTGCAGGACGCCGGCGCGGACATGATCTCGTGCATCAACACCCTTTCGGGCATGGCCGTGGACGTGGCCCGGCGCGCGCCCCGGCTGGCCAATGTCATCGGCGGCCTGTCCGGCCCGGCCATCAAGCCCGTGGCCCTGCGCTGCGTGTGGCAGGTCTGCCAGGCCGTGGACATCCCCGTCATCGGCCTGGGCGGCATCTGCTCGGCCGAAGACGTGCTGGAATTCATCCTGGTGGGCGCCCACGCCGTCCAGATCGGCACGGCCAACTTCATCAGCCCCGACCGCGCCTTCGAGATCGTCAAGGAACTGCCCGCCGTCTGCCGCCAGCTGGGCGTGACCAGCCTGGACGAGCTGCGCGGCTCCCTGAAAACGGCCTAACGCACGTCCGCTCCTTTTCCCGTGCGGGAGGGTACCGTAAGGCGCTCTCCCGCGCGGTGTTTTTTGTCCGGGGCCCTGTGCCCCGCCCCTGCCGGGACGCCCGGCCCCACAGCCAACCGCAACAGGGAACGGCAGCCCCTGCAAGTCTGCTCCATGGAGGCCCGCGTGGCAGAACTGAGCATCATCCCCGTCAACACTGCGGAAGACCTGGACCGCTTCGTGGAACTGCCCTGGAGCATCTACACGCCGGATTCCCTCTGGGTGCCCAACCTGAAAAAGCAGGACCGCGAGCTGCTCTCGCCCGGCGAGCACCCCTTCTGGAAGACCGCCCGGCGCGAACTGTTCCTGGCCCTGCGCGACGGCCGTCCCGTGGGCCGCATCGCGGCCATCGTGGACGAGAAATACAACGATTATGCCGGCGAGCGCTGCGGGGCCTTCGGCTTTTTCGAATGCCGGGACGACCGCGAGGCCGCCCATGCCCTGCTGCAGGCCGCCCACGACTGGCTGCGCCGCCAGGGCATGGCCTTCATGCGCGGGCCCCTCAACCCTTCCACCAACTACACCTGCGCCATGCTGGTGGACGGCTTCGACGAGGCCCCGGCGCTCATGATGCCCTGGAACCCGCCCTACTACCCCGCCCTGCTGGAATCCTGGCACATGCGCAAGGAGCAGGACCTGTTCGCCTACCTCATCGAGCGCGACAAGCTGCATGTGGAGGACTGGCTCAGGGACGAGATCCGCCACCTCAAGGAACAAAAGCGCTTCACCTGCCGCGTCTCCTCCAAGGCCACCCTGGCCGAGGACATCCGCATCATGCTGGACCTCTACCGCATCTCGTGGGCCGGCAACTGGGGCTTCGCGCCCCTTTCCGACGGTGAGGCCGACGTGCTGGTGAAGGAGCTCAAGGGCCTGCTCAACCCCGATTTCTTCGTCCTCTTCTTCCACGACGGCGAGCCCGCCGCGGGCATGGTGGCCCTGCCGGACTTCAACCCCCTGCTCAAGCGCCTTGACGGCAAACTGGGCCTGAGCGCCCTGTGGCACTACTGGCAGGCGCGCGGCGAGATGCGCGGCAAATACCGCATGATGCTCTTCGGCATCCGCGAGGAGTTCCGCCTGCTGGGCCTGCCCCTGCTCCTGCTGGACTACATGCTGGAACAGGCCCGCCGCCATCCCGAGTTCTGTCAGGTGGAAGGCTCGTGGGTGCTGGAAGACAACATGGCCGTCAATGACCTCATCGAAGACTTTTCCGGGCGGATCACCAAACGTTACCGCCTGTACCGCAAGGAGATCGTGTCATGACCCCCAGCGCCCATACGCCCCCGGACGCGCCCGCGCCCTGGCTGGACGGCAAAAAGGTCGTCGTCACCGGCGGCACCGGCTTCGTGGGCCGTCACCTGCTGCCCCAGCTGCTGGCCGCCGGGGCCCGCGTCACCTGCATCACCCGCGCCACGTCCCGCCGCGACCATCTGCCCGCCGGGGTGGAGGTGGTCCGCGCCGACCTGCGCGGCGGCGCCGGACTGGAAGAGGCCCTGCGCGGCCAGGACATCTGCATCCACATGGCCGCCCTGCTCTTCGGCCTGGGCTGGCAGGACTATCTGCGCGCCAACAGCGAGGCCGCCCGCGCCCTGGCCACGGCCTGGCGGCGTCTCGACGCACAGGGCCAGGCCCCGCAGCGTCTGGTGCTGGTCTCCAGCCTGGCCGCCAGCGGCCCCTGCGACACTCCCGCCGGCAGGGGCGACGACGCGCCCGGCGCGCCCGTGTCCGCCTACGGCTGGTCCAAGCTCATGGTGGAACAGATCCTGGGCCGTGCCCTGGGCGACCGCATGGTCACCCTGCGGCCGCCCATCATCTACGGCTCCGGCGACCGCGGCCTGCTGCCCGTGTTCCAGGGCCTGCGCTACGGCGTGGCCGTCACGCCGGGCATGTTCCGCCGCTTCCCGGTCTCGGCCGTGCACGGCCGCGACGTGGGCCGCGCCATCGTCTGCTGCTGCCGTCCCGAAGCGCACGGCGTCTATCACGTCAATGACGGCGGCTGCTACGCCATGGCCGACTTTTACCGCGCCATGGCCCGGGCCATGGGCAAGAAGGCCTGCATCCTGCGCCTGCCCCTCTGCTTCCTGGGCCTGACCGCGCTGCTGTCCACCCTGGGCGGCAGTCTGCTGGCCGCGCTGGGACGCAAGGGCCGCGCCCCCAACTGGAATCTGGACAAATACCGCGAAGCCCGCCAGTCCGGCTGGACCTGCGACGCGTCGCGCCTGCGCGAGGAACTCGGCTATGCCCCCGCCCTCACGCTCGACCAGGGCATGCAAGAAGCCGTGGAAGGCTACAGGCGCGAGGGCCTGCTGTGAAAATAACCATCCAGGAACTGTCCAAGTCCTTCGGCGGACGGGACATCTTCAACAATTTCTCGCTGGAAGTGGATTCCGGCGTGCGGCTGTGCGTCTGCGGCCCCAACGGGACCGGCAAATCCACCCTCCTCCGCCTGCTGGCCGGCGTGGAGCCCGCCGACGGCGGCCGTGTCATCCTGCCCAAAGGCTGCCGCCTGGGCTTCGTGGAACAGGAACTTTCCGAAGAGGCCCTGGACACGCCCCTGCTGACCTATGTGCTGGACGTGCTCCACGACTGGAACGAATTCTGGGCCGAGTGGGAAGACGCCGCCCGGCAGAAGGACGAGGCGCGCCTGACCCAGCTCATGCACCGCCAGGCAGAGCTGGAAGCCACCCACGGCTACAATCCCGAACACCGCGCCAAGGCCGTGCTCTCCGGTCTGGGCTTTGCCGAAAGCAAGTGGCTGCGCACCCTGCGCGAGCTCTCCGGCGGCTGGCGCGAACGCGCCAAGCTGGCCCGCGTGCTCACCGCCGGGGCCGACGTGCTGCTGCTGGACGAACCCACCAACCATCTGGACATGGAAGCCGTGGAATGGCTGGAGTCCTTCCTCATGGACTTCAAGGGCGCCCTGGTCTTCGTGGCCCACGACCGCGTGTTCATGGACCGCGTGGGCACGCACGTGCTCTATCTGGGCCTGTCCCGCCCGGTCTTCCGCAAGGCCACCTACACCCAGTTCCTCTCCCTCCAGGAGGAATACAACGCCCAGCGCGAGCGCGAGGCCAAGGCCCTGCAGGACGAACTGGCCCGCAAGATGGCCTTCGTGGAACGCTTCCGCGCCAAGGCCACCAAGGCCCGCCAGGCCGGTTCGCGCCAGAAGATGGCCAAAAAGCTGGAGAAGGAGCTGGAGGATTACCGGCCCGAGCCCAAGCGCAAGGAACTGAACTTCACCTGGCCCGAGGCCCCGCACATGGAAAAGGTGGCCCTGGCCGCCGCCGATCTGGCCTTCCACTTCCCGGACGGCAAGCAGATGTGGCCGCCGCTGACCTTCACCCTCTACAACGGCCAGCGCGTGGCCCTGGTGGGCCACAACGGCTGCGGCAAGTCCACCCTGCTCAAGCTGCTGGCCGGGACCCTGGAACGCTGCGGCGGCAACGTGGTCACCGCGCCCCAGATGCGCCTGGGCTACTACACCCAGCACCAGATGGACACCCTGCGCCCGGACACCACCGTGCTGGGCGAGATCCGGCGCCTGTCCGATCCCCGCACCACCGAAGAGGAACTCATGAGCGTGCTGGGCCTCTTCCTGCTGGGGCAGGAATACTTCGACCGGCAGGTGAGCAAGCTCTCCGGCGGCGAAAAGAGCCGCCTGGTGCTGGCCAGCCTGTTCCTCAAACGCTGCAACTTCCTGCTGCTGGACGAACCTACCAACCATCTGGACCTCGAAAGCCGCGAGGCCCTGGGCACGGCCCTGCAAAAGTTCGACGGCACCCTGCTCATGGTGGCCCACGACCGCTGGCTGCTCTCGCAGGTGGGCGCCGAGGCCTGGGCCCTGGACGAGAAGGGCATCACCGTCTACCCCGACTTCGCCAGCTACGACACGGCCCGCCGTGCCGCTCTGGAAAACGGCAGCGCCAGCCCCGGGCTCAACGCCTCCGGCAAGGTCGGGAAGCCCGACAACGCGCCCCGCGCCAACCTCTCCCGCGAGGAGCAGAAGCGCCTCAAGCGCGAGCAGGCCGAACGCCGCAACGCCCTGCACAAGGAGCTCAAGCCCCTGCAGCAGAAATACGCCGCGCTGGAAGACGAGCTGGAAAAGGCCATGAACGAACAGTCCGACGTGGAGGCCCAGCTGGCCGACCCGGCCGTCTACGCCGACGGCGCCCGCTCCACCGGGCTGCTCAAGCGCTTCAACGAGCTGCGCGACCTGACCGAGCGCCTCATGGAAGACATGGCCGCCCTGGAAGAACAGATCGCCGCCATCGAAGCCAGGCGCGCCGCTATCGACAGCATGGGGGATCCGGCATGACCTCCATCGTCGTGGCCGGCGGCATCATCTGGCAGGACGACCACCTGCTGGCCGCCCTGCGCCCGCACGGCAAGCCCCTGGCCGGTTACTGGGAGTTCCCCGGCGGCAAGCTCGAACCCGGCGAGACCGCCGAGCAGGCCCTTTGCCGCGAGCTGCGCGAGGAGCTGGGCATCAGCGTGCGCGCCTGCCGGCTCTGGCAGATCGTGGAGCACGACTACGCCGAGCGCGACCTGCACGTGCAGCTGCACTTCTTCCACGTCACCGCCTTCGACGGCACGCCCTGCGCCCGGGAACGCCAGGAACTGCGCTGGGTCACGCCCGCCCAGGCCCGTGACCTGCCCTTCCTGCCCGCCGACGCCGACCTGGTGGCCGGCCTGCCCGCCCGCGCGCCGCGTTAGGCAGGATGATCGCGCAGGGATGTTTTTTGTCGAGGGGGGAAGGGAACCCCTTTGGCTAGCGCGCAAAGGCGGTTCCCTTCCCCCCTCGAGCTCCCCCCTTTCTTCCCCAAACGCGCTTTGGCGGCCTGTGTCCCTGCGGGGACACAGGCTTTTTTGTTTTTTGAGGGGCCGTTTTCCCCGATGCTCTGAAAAACATATGAGTTACCATAGTCGGGAAAGCTCATGGCGCGCGAACAAAAGGACATCCGCCTCCATCGGGCAGCCTTGGAGAACTCCCGCCGCCGCGCACGCCAGCCTGCCCCGCGAGTGCCCGTCTTCTTCCGGGCCATTGCGTCCGGGCCGGACGGCGGCTAAGATGCCACCCTGTCCCCAAGAGCCCCGCCCGGCGGCAGCGCACGATGCCGTGCCCTGTGTCCGCCAGACGGGGACCTGCCATACCGGCCTGAATAAAAAGTTTTTGGAAGGGTTGGGGGGTCCGGGGGGAAGGGGGACCTTTTTCCAAAAAGGTCCCCCTTCCCCCCGGTCATGCCCCGCCTTCCCTGCAAAGGAACCCCGCATGAACACGCCCTATGCTGCCCGACGCGACCGCCTGCGCCAACTGATGCGCGCCCGTGGTCTGGATGCCCTGCTGGTGAGCCACGCTGCCAACCGTTTTTACCTTTCCGGCTTCGAGCTGCATGACGTGCAACTCAACGAGAGCGCGGGACGCCTGGTCATCTGCGCGGACGGGGGGGACTGGCTCTGCACGGACGCCCGCTACAAGGATGCGGCGGCCCGGCTCTGGGACCAGGACCACATCCTCATCTACGGCCCGGACGCGGCCACGGAGATCGGCCGGCTCATGCGGCGTTGCGGCAGCCGCCTGGGCCTGGAGGCGGAGATCGTGAGCCTCAATTTCGCCCGCTCGCTGGGCCGTGCCGTGGGACGCGGCGCGCATCTGCAGGCGGCCGACGGCCTGGTGGAAGAGCTGCGCGTCATCAAGGACGCGGACGAGATCAAAGCCCTGGAGCGTTCCTTCGCCCTCAACCACGCCATGCTGCGCTGGCTGGAGGAAAGCCAGCTGCAACCGGGCCGCAGCGAAGCCGGGCTGGCCTGGGCCATCGAGAGATATTTCCGCGACAACGGCGCCTCGGAACTGGCCTTCCCGTCCATCGTGGCCGTGGACCAGAACGCGGCCCTGCCCCACGCCATCCCCGGCGAGAAGAAACTGCCGGACAACGGCCTGGTGCTGGTGGACGTGGGCTGCCGCGTGGACCATTACTGCTCCGACCAGACGCGCACCTTCTGGGTGGGCGACGCGCCGCACAAGGAGTTCCGCGAGACCATGAAGCTGGTGCGCGACGCCCAGCAGGCCGCCCTGGACAAGATGCGCCCGGGCCTGCCCCTGCACGAGGCCTACGCGCTGGCGCGGGGCGTGTTCGAAAAGGCGGGCGTGGAAGCCTGGTTCACCCACGGCCTGGGCCACGGCGTGGGACTGGAGACGCACGAGGCCCCCAGCCTGGGCCGTCGCGGCGACAAGGTCCTGCGGGAAGGCATGGTGGTCACGGTGGAGCCCGGCCTCTACTACCCGCAATGGGGCGGCATCCGCTGGGAATACACGGTGCTCATCACGGCCGACGGCAACCGCATCCTGTAGGGAGGCCCCATGTCCCTGATCTATCTTGTGGGCCCGCGGGCCTGCGGCAAGACCACGCTGGGCAAGGCCCTGTCCGAAGTGCTGGACGTGCCCTACTGCGATACGGACCACCATCTCTGCCAGCGTCTGGGCATGGACGTGGCCACCATGGTGGAGCGCTGGGGCTGGGAGGGCTTCCGCAGCCGCGAGAGCGAATCCCTGCGCCTGGCCAGCGAGGAGCTGGCGGGCCGCGGCGTGGTGGCCACCGGCGGCGGCATGGTGCTGGCCGAGGCCAACCGGCGCTACATGCGCGAGCATGGCCGGGTCTTCTTTTTGTCCGCCCCGGCGGAGGTGCTGGCCGCCCGCCTGCGGCGCAACCCGCTGGAGGCCCAGCGCCCCAGCCTCACCGGCAAGAGCCTGGACGCCGAGGTGCGCGAGGTGCTGGAAGCCCGCCTGCCCCTGTACCGGGACGCCGCCCATCACGAACTGGACGCCCGCCGGAGCATCACGGAACTGTGCCTGGCGGTGCGGACCCTGCTGCGTCAGTAAACATCACGGGGAACGCGTCATGCCCGCAGCGGCCTGATGCGCTCCCCGTGCGTTCTTCTGGAGGAGACATGCCCGCCTGCCCGCTGGTGACCGTCCTGCTGCCGGTCTGGAACGGCGCTTCCCTGCCCCTGCCGGCCGGGGGGGAAGAGCCCCTGCGCGTGGCCATCCGTTCCCTGGCCCGGCAGGAGCCCGCGCCGGATGCCCCTGTGCCGTCCTTTGAAGTGCTGGCCGTCGATGACGGCTCCACGGACGGCACGGCGGCCCTGCTGGATGTCCTGGCGGCGGAACATCCCTGCCTGCGCGTCCTGCACCGGCCCCACGAGGGCCTGCCCGGCGCGCTCAATGCCGGTCTTGCGGCCGCCCGGGGCGCGCTCGTCGCCCGCATGGACGCCGACGATGTCTGCCATCCGCAACGTCTGGCCCTGCAGGCCGCCTGGATGGCGGCGCATCCCGGAACGGGCCTGCTGGCCACACGGGTACATTTTGGCGGCGACCGGGAGACGGCGCGCGGCTTTGCCCATTTCGTGGACTGGCAGAACGGCCTGCTGGACCATGAGGCCATCAGCCGCAACCGTTTCCGCGATACGCCCGTCAGTCATCCCTCGGTCATGTTCCGGCGCGAGCTGCCCCGGCTGCACGGCGGCTATGCCGACGGCTTTTTCGCCGAGGACTGGGAACTGTGGCTGCGCTGGCTGCACGCCGGTGTGCGCATGGCCAAGCTGCCGCAGGAACTGCTGGTCTGGAACGATCCGCCGCGCCGGGCCACCCGCAGCGACAGCCGCTATTGCGAGGCCGCCAACAACCGGCTGCGCGCCCTCTGGCTGGCCCGCTGGCTGGAGCGCCACAACCCCTGGCATCCGCGGGTCTATCTGCTGGGCGCGGGCAGGGTGGCACGCCGCCGTCTGGCACCCCTGTGGGAAAAAGGCGTGCAGGTGGCCGCCTTCGTGGACATCGATCCCAAAAAGATCGGGCAGCGGGTGCGCGGCGTGCCGGTCATCGGCCGGGACGGCCTGCCCGGGCCGGGCCGCTGTTTCCTGCTCAACGCCCTCACCGCCCACGGCGCCGACGAGGATGCCGCCCGCTGGCTGGCCGCCGCCGGGTACGGCCCGGAGCAGTGGCTGCTGGTCTGAGACATCCCGGCAGCGCTCCCGGGCGTGCGCCCCTGTCCAAAAATTGACGGCTCCAGCCCCGTCCTGCCCGGCCCCGTCCTGAAGTCCGCGCATTTTCCTCCAGGGGCCGGGTATTTTTATTTTTTACATAACTATTTTAAATAATTAAATTTTTATAAAAATATATAAAAAATATCATAAAATTGTTTGTGCAGATGCGAAGACTTTGCGAATTTTGTCACCAATACCCTTTGACATAACCCCTTGTTGAGGGTATTTTATAAAAGCTTTGAACATCACACCGTCCAGAGGGAGGATACGGTAATGTTGGACCTTAATATCACCTTGGTTTTCCAGTTGGTGAACTTCTTCATTGCACTGTACGTGCTGAACCTCCTTCTGATTCGCCCCATCCGCGAAATCATCCGCAAGCGCAAAGCCGTCATGGACGACATGTCCGGTGAATCCGAATCCTACGAATACCAGGCCGAACAGCGCCTTTCCGACTATGACAGCCAGCTGACCCGCGCCCGCCAGGATGCGGGCCAGAACCGCGAAAAGGCCCGCGAAGCCGGCGCCGCCGAACAGGCCAGCCTGGTGGCTGAAGCCCAGAAGCGCGCCCAGGAGATCATTGCCGAGACCCGTCGCAACCTGCAGGCCGAAGCCGACGCTTCCCTGAAGGAACTGCGCGGTCAGGTCGCCACGCTCTCCGGCCAGCTGGCCGAGCGCGTGCTGCGTGGCTAGTACGCCGTTTCTGCCACTGTGCCACGCGCGAGCTCGGTGGTTTTTCGGGCGGTCTTCGGACCGCGAGGGTAAAGAATCAAGAGAAACCCAATCAAGGGGGTGGGCTTTGAGCAAATGGAAACACGCTGGGCTGGGCTTGACGCGAGTTATGGTGCCTGTCCTTGCGCTTACGCTGCTTTTCGCCGTGGGGGCGCAGGCCTCTGAAGGGCATGACGCGCCGCGCTGGGGCGACTTTGGCTGGCGTGTGCTCAACTTCATCATCTTCGCCGGCATCCTGTGGTACTTCGTGGGCGGTCTGGCCCGCAAGTTCTTCTCCGGCCGCCGCGCCCGCATCAGCCAGGAGCTCCAGGATCTGGAAACCCGCCGCGCCGATGCCCAGAAGCGCCTGGATGAAGTGGAAAAGCGCATCAGCAACCTTGAGTCCGAACGCAAGGCCATCCTCGACGAGAGCCTTACCCAGGCCGAAAGCGTGAAGCAGGCCATCGTCGAAGAAGCCAAGCGCCAGGCCGAACAGATTGTGCAACAGGCTCGCCGCACTGCCGAGAACGAAGGCCGTACCATGCTGGCCGAAGTGCGCGCCGCCATTGCCGATGAGATTGTGGACGCAGCGGAAAAGGTCCTGGCTGAAAAGCTGACCCCCGCCGAGCATGAAAAGCTCATTACCAACTCCCTCAACAAGGTGGTGCTCCATTGACGGACGCGATAGTTGCTCGCAGATATGCCGGCGCCATATTTGCGCTGGGCAAAGAACAAGGGGATGAGGCCCTCTCGCGTTACGGGAGCGACCTCGCCGCGCTGGGAGACATGCTTGCCGTCTCGCCGAAGCTGGACGCCGCGCTGAGAAGCCCGGTCATCAGCATCGATGAAAAAAAGGCTGTGATGGGCAAGCTGCTCAAGAAAATCAAGGCGGACAAAACCGTCAGCAACTTCTGCCTGCTGCTGGCCGACAAGGAACGTCTGGCTTATCTCGGCGAGATTGTCGACTGGTACGGCAAGTTGCTTGACGACGCCAAAGGAATTATCCGTGGTACGCTCACTACCGCCGTGGAGCTTACGGATAACAAGCGGGCCGAACTCAAGGCCGAGCTTGAAAAGAAGGCGGGGGCAAGCATCGAGCTTGCCTTTGATGTGGATGCTTCCATCCTTGGGGGCGTGGTGCTCAAGGTTGGTGATCGAGTGCTGGACGCAAGTCTGCGCGCGCAGTTGGCGATCCTTCGGGAGACATTCAAGAGGGGTGAATAGCACATGCAGATCAAAGCTGAAGAGATAAGCAAGATCATTGAAGATCAAATCAAAAACTACGAGCAGCGCGTAGAAATGAGCGAAACCGGCACCGTGTTGTATGTCGGTGACGGTATCGCCCGCGTCTACGGGGTTCAGAATGCCATGGCCATGGAACTGCTGGAATTCCCCGGCGGCGTCATGGGCATGGTGCTCAACCTCGAAGAAGACAACGTGGGTGTCGCGCTGCTCGGCTCCGATGTGGGCATCAAGGAGGGCGATCCTGTCAAGCGTACCGGCAAGATCTTCTCCGTGCCCGTGGGCGACAAGGTTATGGGCCGCGTGCTCAACCCCCTTGGCCAGCCCATCGACGGCCTCGGCCCGGTCGAAGCCGAAGAAGTCCGCCCGGTGGAAATCAAGGCCCCCGGCATCATCGCGCGCAAGAGCGTGCATGAGCCCATGCCCACGGGTCTGAAGGCCATCGACGCCATGACTCCTATCGGCCGCGGCCAGCGTGAACTGATCATCGGCGACCGTCAGACCGGCAAGACCGCCGTCTGCATCGACGCCATCCTGGCCCAGAAAGAAACCGACATCCACTGCTTCTATGTGGCCATCGGCCAGAAGAAAGCGTCTGTCGCCCTGGTGGCCGACACCCTGCGCAAGCACGGTGCCATGGAATACACCACCATCATCTCGGCCACCGCTTCCGACCCGGCTCCCTTGCAGTACATCGCGGCCTACACCGGTTGCACCATGGCCGAGTACTACCGCGACAACGGCAAGCACGCCCTGATCATCTACGATGACCTCTCCAAACAGGCTGTGGGTTATCGCCAGATGTCCCTGCTGCTCCGTCGTCCTCCCGGACGTGAAGCTTTCCCCGGCGACGTGTTCTACCTGCACTCCCGCCTGCTGGAACGCGCTGCCAAGGTGAGCGACAAGCTCGGTGCCGGTTCCCTGACCGCCCTGCCCATCATCGAAACGCAGGCCGGCGACGTGTCCGCCTACATCCCGACCAACGTGATCTCCATCACCGACGGTCAGGTGTACCTGGAACCCAACCTGTTCAACGCCGGTGTGCGTCCGGCCATCAACGTGGGCCTGTCCGTGTCCCGCGTGGGTGGCGCCGCCCAGATCAAGGCCATGAAACAGGTCGCCGGTACCATGCGTCTGGACCTGGCCCAGTACCGCGAACTGGCCGCTTTCGCCCAGTTCGGTTCCGACCTGGACAAGGCCACCAAGGCCAAACTGGAACGCGGCGCCCGTCTGGTGGAACTGCTGAAGCAGCCCCAGTACCAGCCCATGCCCGCCCAGGAACAGGTGGCTTCCATCTACGCCGCCACCCGCGGCTTCATGGACGATGTGCCGGTGGATCAGATCCGTCGCTTTGAAAGTGAAATGCTGGCCTTCATGCGCGATACCCGCAAGGACGTGCTGGACGCCATCAAGGATAAGAAAGTCATTGATGAAGCTGTGGAAAAGGCGCTGAACGAGGCGATTGACGCCTTCAAGCAGGGCTACCAGGCTTAACGCCGGGGGATACCCATATGCCTTCACTCAAAGACGTAAAAATGAAAATCGTGGGGGTCGGCAAGACCAAGCAGATCACCAAGGCCATGAACATGGTGGCCTCGGCGAAACTGCGCGGCGCGCAGGCCCGCATCGAACGCTTCCGGCCGTATGCCGGCAAGTACCGCCAGGTCCTGGCCGAGCTTGCCCGCAAGGTGGAGGGCACTGCCCATCCGCTGCTGGCCGAGCATGAGGAAAAGAAAAACTGCGCCATCGTGCTGGTCACGTCCGACCGCGGCCTGTGCGGCAGCTTCAACGGCAACATCATCACCACGGCCCTGAAGCTCGCTGCTGAAAAAACCACTGCCGGCATGAAGGTCTCCTTCGCCTGCATGGGCCGCAAGGGACGCGACGCTGTGCGCAAGGCCGGCTACGACATCATGGTCGCCTATGGCGACCGTATGGGCAGCCTGGACTTTTCGCTGGCCAGCTCCATCGCGCAGGAAGTCATTCACGGCTACGAAACCTTTGCTTTTGATGAAGTCTGGATGGTGTACGGCGAGTTTGTGTCCATGGGGCATCAGCCCCCGCGCACACTGAGCCTGCTGCCCCTGGCTGCCCCTGAGGCGGAGGCGGAAGAGGGCCAGGAAGAAGCCCACTGCGAGTACGTTTACGAACCGCAGGAAGAAGCCCTTCTGGCCGAGCTGCTCCCCCGCTACGTCAAGGTTCAGGTCTACCGGGGAATGCTGGATACGTCTGCCAGTGAACACGCTGCGCGTATGGCCGCCATGGACAACGCGACGCGTAACTGTAACGAGATGATCAATACGTTGACCCTGCTCTACAACAAGACGCGGCAGGCTTCCATCACCAGCGAACTCATCGACATCGTCGGCGGCGCAGAAGCGCTGAACGGGTAACAGGAGCCAAGCATGAGCAAAAACATTGGTAAAATCGTCCAGGTTATCGGCGCCGTCGTGGACGTTGAGTTCAGCGACGGACACCTGCCTGATATCCTGACCGCCCTGGAAATCAAAAACCCCAACAACAGCGACGCGCCTGACCTCGTCTGTGAAGTGGCCCAGCACCTCGGTGACAACGTGGTGCGCACCATCGCCATGGACGCCACCGAAGGTCTGGTGCGCGGCATGGAAGTTGTGGATACGGGCAACCCCATCATGGTGCCCGTGGGCAAGGCGGCTGTGGGACGTATCCTCAACGTTATCGGCCGTCCCGTGGACGAAATGGGCCCGGTCAACGCTGAAAAGTACTACCCCATCCACCGTCCCGCCCCCGAGTTCACCGAGCAGAACACCAAGGTGGAACTGCTTGAAACCGGCATCAAGGTCGTGGACCTGCTCGTGCCCTTCCCCAAGGGCGGCAAGATGGGTCTGTTCGGCGGCGCCGGCGTGGGCAAGACCGTTATCCTGATGGAAATGATCAACAACATTGCCAAGCAGCACGGCGGCTCTTCGGTGTTCGCCGGCGTGGGTGAACGCACCCGTGAAGGCAATGACCTGTATAACGAACTGAAAGAAGCCGGTGTTCTGGAGCGCGCCACGCTGGTCTACGGCCAGATGAACGAGCCTCCGGGAGCCCGTGCCCGCGTGGCCCTGACCGCCCTTGCCTGCGCCGAATACTTCCGCGACGAAGAAAACCAGGACGTGTTGCTCTTCATCGACAACATCTTCCGCTTCACGCAGGCCGGTTCGGAAGTGTCCGCCCTGCTGGGCCGCATGCCTTCGGCCGTGGGTTACCAGCCCACCCTGGGCACCGACCTGGGCGCCCTGCAGGAACGCATCACCTCCACCAACAAGGGTTCGATCACCTCCGTGCAGGCCGTTTACGTGCCCGCTGACGACCTGACCGACCCCGCCCCGGCCACCACGTTCTCGCATCTGGACGGTACGCTCGTGCTTTCCCGCCAGATCGCCGAACTGGGCATCTACCCCGCCGTGGACCCGCTGGACTCCACCTCCCGCATCCTCGACCCCAACGTCGTGGGCGAAGAGCACTACAGCGTGGCCCGTCAGGTGCAGATGGTGCTGCAGAAGTACAAGGAACTGCAGGATATCATCGCCATCCTGGGTATGGACGAACTGTCTGACGAAGACAAGCTCACCGTTGCCCGTGCGCGTCGTATCCAGCGCTTCCTGTCCCAGCCCTTCCACGTGGCCGAAACCTTCACCGGTACCCCCGGCCAGTATGTGAAGCTGGAAGACACCATCAAGGGCTTCAAGGGCATCCTGGAAGGCAAGTACGACCATCTCGCCGAATCCGACTTCTACATGCTGGGCAGCATCGACCAGGCCGTGGCCAAGTACGAAGCCCGCATCCAGCAGGAAGCTAAGTAAGGAGCGCCCATGAGCATGCTGCAACTGGAAGTGGTGACACCTGACAAGACCGTTGTCAGCGCTCAGGTGGAAATGGCCGTGTGCCCCGGCGTCATGGGTGAGTTTGGCGTGCTGCCGCATCACGTCTCCCTGCTCTCTGCCCTCAAGATCGGCAACCTTCGCTATACTGAAGGCGGCAAGCAGCACAACGTGTTCATCTCCGGCGGCTTTGCCGATGTGAACAACAAGGTCCTGACCGTGCTGGCGGAATCGGCCGAACTGGCCGAAGATATCGATACCGCCCGCGCCCAGGCCGCCAAGGAGCGCGCCGAAAAGCGCCTGGCCAGCCAGGCCGATGATGTGGACCATGCCAGAGCGGAAGCCGCTCTGCAGCGCGCCGTCGAGCGCCTGCATGTGGCCCAGTTGCGCTAGCGCCTCCCTGATCCGATAAAACAAAGGGGCCGGAAGGAAACTTCCGGCCCCTTTTCGCGTCTTGTGGAAAAGGGCCGCTCCTCCCCCTGCCGCCCCCCATCCTTCTGCTTCCCCTCCCTCCCCCTGCGCCTGCTGCCGGGGCATGGACTTTGCAGCCGGTTGCCGGTATGATGTTGCACTTTTCCGGCAGGGCCACGGCCCTGTCTGCACCTCTTCCCGCGGCTTCCGGCGCGGTCACAGTCACGAGTCCCATGCCCAGTCTGGATCATATTCGCAATTTCTGCATCATCGCCCACATCGACCACGGCAAGTCCACCCTTGCCGACCGCATCCTTGAGCTGACCAAGGTGGTCAGCCAGCGCGAGGCCCGCCAGCAGTACCTGGACAAGATGGACCTGGAACGCGAGCGCGGCATCACCATCAAGGCGCAGACCGTGCGCATCCCCTATGTGGCTGCCGACGGAGAGGAATATGAGCTGAACCTCATCGACACGCCCGGACACGTGGACTTCAACTACGAAGTGTCGCGCTCCCTGGCCGCCTGCGAAGGCGCGCTGCTGGTGGTGGACGCCACCCAGGGCGTGGAGGCCCAGACCCTGGCCAACGTCTATCTGGCCCTGGACCACGACCACGAGATCGTGCCCGTGCTGAACAAGATCGACCTGCCCAGCGCCGAGGTGGACCGCGTCAAGGAAGAGATCGAAGAAGCCATCGGCCTGGACTGCACCGATGCCCTGCCCGTGTCGGCCAAGACCGGCCAGGGCGTGGACGCCGTGCTGGAAGCCATCGTCCACCGCCTGCCTGCGCCTGGCGGCGACCCGGACGGTCCCCTCAAGGCCCTGATCTTCGACTCCTGGTACGACAGCTACCAGGGGGTGGTGGTGCTCTTCCGCGTGGTGGACGGCCGGGTGAAACTGGGCGACATGGTGCGCCTCATGAGCACCGGCAAGGAATATGAAGTGCTGCGCCTGGGCGTGTTCTCGCCCGAGGCCACGGACGTGAAGGAGCTGCACGCCGGCGAGGTGGGCTTCCTCTGCGGCAGCATCAAGTCCCTGGGCGATGCCCGCGTGGGCGATACCATCACCCTGGCGGCCAATCCGGCCACCGAGCCCGTGCCCGGCTTCAAGGAAGTGCAGCCCATGGTCTTCTGCGGCCTCTACCCCTCGGAATCCGATGATTACGAGAACCTCAAGGCCGCGCTGGAAAAGCTCCAGCTCAACGACGCCGCCTTCAGCTTCGAGCCCGAGACCTCCCAGGCCCTGGGCTTCGGCTTCCGCTGCGGCTTCCTGGGCCTCTTGCACATGGAGATCATCCAGGAGCGCCTGGAACGCGAATTCGAGGTGGACCTCATCGCCACGGCGCCCTCGGTCATCTACCGGGTGGATACCACCGACGGCAAGACCCTGGAGATCGACAACCCGGCCCATCTGCCCGACTCCACCAAGATCAGGGCCCTCTACGAGCCCTATGTGAGCATGGACATCCATGTGCCCAACGAATATGTGGGCAACGTCATGAAGCTCTGCGAGGACAAGCGCGGCACCCAGAAGAACCTGCACTACCTGGCCGCCAACCGCGTGGTGGTGACCTACGAGCTGCCCTTCGCCGAGATCGTCTATGATTTCTTCGACCGGCTCAAGTCCTGCACGCGCGGCTACGCCAGCATGGACTACCAGCCCATCGACTACCGCGAGTCCGACCTGGTGCGTCTGGACATCCTGCTCAACGGCGAGCCCGTGGACGCCCTGGCCGTCATCGTGCACCGCGACCGCGCCTATACCTACGGCCGTTCGCTGGCCCTCAAGCTCAAGCGCACCATCCCGCGCCAGCTCTTCCAGGTGGCCATCCAGGCGGCCATCGGCCAGAAGATCATCGCCCGCGAGACCGTGTCCGCCTTCCGCAAGGACGTGACCGCCAAGTGCTACGGCGGTGACATCACCCGCAAGCGCAAACTACTGGAAAAACAGAAGGAAGGCAAAAAACGCATGAAGCGCATGGGCAACGTGGAGCTGCCGCAGGAAGCCTTCCTGGCCGCCCTCAAGGTGGGCGACGACTAGGCGCCGCGTACCGGGCAGGGAAGGGAAAAAGCCCCCGCCGGCGGGCGACCCGGGGGATGCCTGCCCCGGTCCCCTTTCCGGGGCGCGTTATGGACACATCATCACCGGCCGCAGGCCGCGCACGGAACAAGGCCACCCCGAGGGGTGGCCTTGTTCCGTATCGTGACCGAAGGGGACCGGGAAGGCGGGAAAGACGGCCCGAGGGCCTGTCGCATCCCGGCCGGAGGTCAACGGACGGTCTTTTTCTTCCCGGCCGGAGGACGGGGCATCGTGCGCCGGGCCCGGCCTTCCGCGGCGCCGAACACGCAGGCTTCCCGCGCCACGGGCAGGGCGGCCTCGCGGATCTTGCGGCGCTGCCGCCAGGCATCCAGATGCGGCTTGCCGTAAAGCACGCCCTCCCGGGGCTCGGCAGCTTCCGGCACCTTGCCGTAGGACGGGGGCAGATGCTCCGTCTCGCGGGAAGAGGCGGGCAGCTGGGGGCCCCACAGGGCCGCGGGCCGGAAATACCGGGTGGCCCAGGTCAGGGCCAGCACATAGGCGGCCGCGAACAGGCTGGCGGCCGTGTCCCACGGCGGGGTGGCCGAAAGGGCCAGGCGCATCATCAGCGTGCCGATGACGAAGCCGGAATTGCGGAACACGGCATGGAAGGACGGCATGTAGCGCTGCGAGATGAGGACCAGGGCGATGTCCGCAAAGATCAGCACCGTGTAGATGGTCTCGAAAAAGCGCATGTCCTCGCCGGTGTGGATGTGGATCCAGGCATCCCGGATGCCGATGCCCAGAAAGATGACGAACAGCGTCAGCGAGAGCAGCTTCTTGCTGATGACGAAACGCATGCGCATCTCCGGGCTCTGGATGTAGGCGTAGCTGGAGGCCAGCTTCCCGTAGATGCCCAGGGCCACGAAGATGCCCAGGGCCCCCAGCGCCGTGACCGCGATGTGGATGACGGGATCGAGGTTGCCGGCGATGCTCACCGGCTCGGGCAGATGCGCCAGCTCCTTGAAGGCGTTGCGCAGCAGGATCAGGGCCAGGATCTCGAACTGCTTGCCCACGGAGCGCGAAAAGGATGTGGAGATGATGAAGATCAGGCTCATGACCTCCAGCCCCAGGATCAGGGTGAAGGCCAGCTGGATGGCGCTGAAATGGCTGTGGGGCGTCAGCTGGGCCAGGGCGGGCGGCAGCATGCCCTGCCGTTTGAGCTCCACGCAGCACAGGGCCGCCACATAGACCCAGAAAATGACCAGCGCCACCTTGCGCTGGACGTGGGCACGCTCCCAATTGTGGTGCAGCCAGTCAAAAATATCTGTGAGCCATTGCAGCTTGAGCAGCATGTGGAATCTCCTTTCCAGGGATCAGATGTGACGCACAGCATCTTTCAACTTTGGGGAAATGTAAAGAGCACAAGGGATGACAGGCATGACAGGAATCATTCCTGAAATCTGCTCCCTGTCTGGTGAAGACAGCGGCCCCGTCATGGGCGCGTGCTTGCCTTGCGCGGCCAATAGCAGTAAAAAACAAGGTTTCTCCACTTGTGCATCCGGCCCGCCGGGCCCGTGCGCAAGGAAAATGCAGAAGACAACGAGGTACCTACGCCATGGCTCACAAGGGTCCGCACATATCCATCTCACCTGACTATGTGGTCAACCGCATCCTGCGTATCAATATCGACGACTTCGCGGAGTGGCCCGAGTCTGTGCGGCATCTGGCCATTGCCATTGCCGAAGAACTGTTCCTGGTGGCCTACAATCCCTTCATCAACGTGGAGACCGTGCGCAACAGCGTGCACGCCCGCTTCGAACGGGAATCCATGGCCCTGGCCCATTATTTCGCCAACGCCATCGGCGAGGGCATCACCATGTTCTGGTCCGCCTACGAGGCCGAACGCAGCTTCCGCGAAGAGCTGATCTCCACCCTGCGCAACATCCTGCCCGGCGAGTGCATCCTTTCCTCGCCCTCCGCCCTGGTGGCCTCGGCCACGGACGCCACGGACCTGCGCATGGAACTGCCCCTGCTGGTGGTGGAGCCCGACAGCGCCGAACAGGTGGCCGCCCTGGTGAAGCTGGCCAATGACATGAAGTTCGCCCTCATCCCGCGCGGCGGCGGCTCCGGCATGACCGGCGGCGCCGTGCCGGCCCGCAAGCGCACGGTCATCGTCAGCCTCACCCGCCTGACCAAGATCGGCCCCATCGACCTTGAGAACATGACCGTCACCGTGGAAGCCGGCGCCATCACCCAGAACGTCATCAAGGCCGTGGACGCGGCCGGGGCGCTCTTCTCCGTGGACCCGGCCTCCAAGCAGGCCTCGTCCATCGGCGGCAACGTCTCCGAGAACGCCGGCGGCCCCAGCGCCTTCGAATACGGCACAACCCTGGACAACCTGCTCTGGTGGCGCATGGTCACGCCCACGGGCGAGATCATCAGTGTGGAGCGCGAGAACCATCCCCGCCACAAGATCCTGCCCGAAGAAACGGCCGTGTTCGTGGTCAAGGACATCAGCGGCGGCGTGCGCAACGTCATCCACCTGCGCGGCGACGAGATCCGCCTGCCCGGCCTGGGCAAGGACGTGACCAACAAGGCCCTGGGCGGCCTGCCCGGCATGCAGAAGGAAGGCGTGGACGGCATCATCACCGAGGCCTGCTTCATCATCCATCCCAAGCCCAGGTTCAAGCGCGTCATGGTGCTGGAATTCTTCGGCCGCTCCATGCACCCCGCCGCCGTGGTGGTGCGCGAGCTGGTGGGCCTGCGTAACCGCATCCGCCAGGAAGGCGACTATGCCCACCTGTCCGCCCTGGAAGAGTTCAACGCCAAGTACGTGCAGGCCATCGAGTACAAGCGCAAGTCCCAGAAGTACGAGGGCCTGCCCATCTCGGTCATCATCCTCCAGGTGGACGGCGACGACCCCTACCTGCTGGACAAGTGCGTCAACGACATCGTCTGCGTGGTGGAAGAACAGGACAACGTGGACATCATCGTGGCCCAGGACGACAAGGAAGGCGAGCGATTCTGGGAAGACCGGCACCGCCTGTCGGCCATCGCCAAGCGCACCTCCGGCTTCAAGCTCAACGAGGACGTGGTCATCCCCATGGACCGCATCCCGGACTTCGCCCTTTTCCTGGAGCAGCTCAACCTGGAATGCACGGCCCAGGCCTACCGCTACGCCCTGCAGGAAGTGGGCCGCCTGCCCGGCTTCCCCATGGAGGACAAGGAGTTCAACCGTGAATTCTCCTTTGCCTCCAAGGTGGCGTCCGGCGACAACCCGCAGGCCGAGCTTTCCGATACCGAACTCTGGAAGCGGGCCGAGGCCTTTCTGGCCGGCATGGGCCGGAAGTACGCCCATCTGGACAAGAAGATCGGCAAGATCCGTGATTACATGGAAGCCAGCCGCATCGTGGTGGCCAGCCACATGCATGCCGGTGACGGCAACTGCCATGTGAACATCCCGGTCAACTCCAACGACGCCCACATGCTGGAAGAGGCCGAAGAGACCGCGGCCCGCGTCATGGCCGAGTGCCAGGAGATGGGCGGCGAGGTCTCCGGGGAACACGGCATCGGCATCACCAAGATCTCCTTCCTCGGCAAGAGCAAGATGGACGCCCTGCGCGCCTTCAAGGAACGCGTGGACCCCCGCGACGTCATGAACCCGGCCAAGCTGGTGCATCGCGAGCTGCCCGTGCGCCCCTTCACCTTCTCCTTCAACCGGCTCATCAACGACATCCACGCCAGCGGCCTGCCGGACAAGGAAAAGCTCATCAGCCTGCTGTCCACGGTGCAGGTCTGCACCCGCTGCGGCAAGTGCAAGCAGGTCTGTTCCATGTGCTATCCCGAGCGCTCCATGCAGTACCATCCCCGCAACAAGAACATGGTGCTGGGCATGCTGCTGGAGGCCGTCTACTACTCGCAGGTCAACAAGGGCGCCATCGACGACAACCTGCTGCGCTGGCTGCGCGACCTGGTGGAACACTGCACGGCCTGCGGCCGCTGCCTGGCCAACTGCCCGGTCAAGATCCCGTCCGGCGAGGTGGCCCTGACCCTGCGCTCCCTGCTGGAGCACGAGAACGCCGGCGGCCATCCCATCAAGAAGCGCGCCCTGGAATGGCTGGTGCATGACGTGTCGTCCCGCGTGCCCAAGGCGGCCAAGATGGCCTCGCTGGGCCAGAAGGTGCAGAACAAGCTGCTGGGCGTGGTGCCTGCGGTGTGGAAAAAGCGCATGCAGAGCCCCCTCTTCGCGGGCAGCGGCCCCAAGATGGGCTATACCAACCTCTATGAATCCCTGCGCCTGCACCGCGGCTCCGTGTTCGCGCCCAGGGAAGTGACGCCGGGCATGCCCTGCGTGCTCTACTTCCCCGGCTGCGGCGGTTCGCTCTTCTATGACCGCATCGGCCTGGCCGCCATCATGCTGCTGCTGCACACCGGCCACGCCGTGGCCGTGCCGCCGCGCCACCTGTGCTGCGGCTATCCCCTGCTGGCCGCGGGCATGGATACCGAATACGAAGACAACATGGCCCAGAACCGCCAGTATCTGGCCTCCATGCTGCGCAACCTCGCCAAGCAGGGCTTCGACGTGCGCTACCTGGCCACGGCCTGCGGCTCCTGCCGCGACAGCCTGGCCCGCATGAAGCTCAATGAGCAGTTCCCGCAGCTGGAACAGAAGGACGTGAGCCAGATCGTCCTGCCCCTGCTCCAGCACGAGAGCATGGAAGCCCCGGTGGCCCCCGGCACCAGCGTGCTCTACCACGCGGCCTGCCACTGCGAATGGGCGGGCGTGCCCACCCTCAAGGGGCAGTCCCAGCTTACCGGCGCCCTGGAACAGCTCTGCAAGGTCAAGGTCACCACCATCCCCGGCTGCTGCGGCGAGTCCGGCATGGGCGCCGTGACCTCCCCCACCATCTACAACCTGCTGCGCGCCCGCAAAAAGGAACGCCTGGCCAGGGCCTTCGAGCCCCAGCCCCAGACAGGCGCCTGCTACGCCGGGCCCATCCTGGTGGGCTGCCCGTCCTGCAAGATCGGCATCGCCCGCTGCCTCATCCAGCTCAAGGAAAAGCACCCCGTGCTGCATGTGCTGGAATGGCTGGCCAACCAGGTGGACGGTGAGGACCGCCGCCAGCGCTTCCGCCGCCGCGCCAACGAGACCCGCGGCGACGTGCGCATCGTCCAGTGCTAGGCGGGAATGACGACGATGAAATGATATGAGGGGGGAAGGGGACGTTATCTCTGCTGTCGATGCCCGTAGCTTTCTCCGTCGCAACGGGCACGGCCCTGCGGGCCGCCTTCGGCCGCTTCCAGCGGAAAACGTCCCCTTCCCCCTTCATGCTCCCCATCCTGCAAAACCGCCCACAGGGAGCCCGACGGCTCCTCCAGACCCTGCCCGCCGGTACGCGCTGCCGCATGGCGGGCAGGCCCCAAGGGGAACGACATGGAAAGAAAGGAAGTCACCCGCATGCTGGTGGGTGTCCAGCCCCAGGGGCAGGGCACCATCCGCGTCGTAGGCGCCAAGCTGCACGGCATCGTGGTCACGGAATCCAAGCTCAACTACCACGGCTCCATCACCATCGATACCGACATCCTCGAGGCGGCCCGGCTGCTGCCGCTGGAATACGTCTATATCTGGAACAAGCACAGCGGTTCCCGCATCGAGACCTATGTGCTGCCCGGCCCGCGCGGCAGCGGCGTGGTCTGCCTCAACGGCGCCGCGGCCCGTACCTGCCAGGTGGGCGACGAGATCATCGTGGCCTCTTCCCGCGAGATCCCCGTCAGCGACTATCACGACGGCTTTTCCTGCCGCGTGCTGACCTTCGACCAGAGCGGCGAACTGCCCAACCGCGTGGCCGAAAAGCTGGAATACCGCGTGGCCGCCAGGGACGACGGCACGGAATTCGTCATCATGGACATGGCCACCGGCCGGGAATGGATCGGCTAGACATGCCGCCGCGCCGCCTGCCCGGCCCCCTGACGAAAGCGCATTGGGGGAGGATGGGGGCACGGTGAGGGACAAGAGGCCCTTGGCGCCGGCGGGGGACCGCGGAAAGCACCTGCCCTCAGGGCGGCCATGACGGCAGGAAAACCGGCCTGCTTCCCCTGCCCGAAAATCTCCCCCTGCCCCTTGCCCGCACTTGCGAAAGAAGCAACGGATTTTTATACTCATGCGCCGGCCGGGCGGCCGCATGGCAGACAGCCATGCCCCGCGGCCCGGGGCCGAAAACGCCCGTCATGGCGCGGGAGCGCGCGTTTCTCCCTGTCCCGCAATCGGGGCCGTGCGAACGGAAAAACGCTGTCCACGCGGCTGTCAGGGCCCGTTTTTCACAATCTCACCGCTCCAGCCGAGCAGCAGAGGATATTTATGAGCTATACCAAGGAAGATGTCTGGAAATATCATGCGGAGCCCCGCCCCGGTAAGGTGGAAGTGCTGCCCTCCAAGCGGGGCGAGACCCAGGACGACCTGACCCTGGCCTATTCGCCCGGCGTGGCCGACGCCTGCCGCGCCATCGAGGCCGACCCCGCCGCCGCGGCCCGCCTTACCGCCCGCAGCAACCTGGTGGCCGTGGTCAGCAACGGCACCGCCGTGCTGGGCCTGGGCAACATCGGCCCCCTGGCGGGCAAGCCCGTCATGGAAGGCAAGGGCATGCTCTTCAAGATGTTCGCCGATGTGGACGTCTTCGATCTGGAGCTGGCCACCACCGACCCCGATGAGCTCATCAACGTGGTCAAGACCCTGGAGCCCACCTTCGGCGGCATCAACCTGGAAGACATCAAGGCCCCCGAGTGCTTCTACATCGAACAGAAGCTCAAGGAGATCATGAACATCCCCGTCTTCCATGACGACCAGCACGGCACCGCCGTCATCTCCGGCGCGGGCCTCATCAACGCGGCCCACATCGCCGGCCGCACGATGGAGGACATGAAGGTCGTGGTGGTGGGCGCCGGAGCCGCCGGCATCGCCTGCGCCAATTTCTATGTCAGCCTGGGCGTCAAGCGCGGGAACATCTGGATGTTCGACAGCAAGGGCCTGATCCACAAGGGCCGCCAGGACAGGCTGCACCCCACCAAGGTCGCCTTCGCGCAGGAAAAGGACGCCACCCTGGCCGAAGCCATGCAGGGCGCCCATGTGTTCCTGGGCCTGTCCAAGCCCGGACTGGTCACGCAGGACATGGTGCGCAGCATGGCCCCGCATCCGGTGATCTTTGCCTGTGCCAACCCCGTGCCCGAGATCACCTACGCCGAGGCCAAGGCCGTCCGTGACGACCTGCTCATGGGCACCGGCCGCTCCGACTGCCCCAACCAGATCAACAACGTCTCCGGCTTCCCCTTCATCTTCCGCGGCGCCCTGGACGTGCAGGCCACGGAGATCAACGAAGCCATGAAGCTGGCCGCTGCCGAGGCCCTGGCCATGCTGGCCCGCGAAGACGTGCCCGAAGAAGTGAGCCGGGCCTATGGCGGCAAGAAATTCAGCTTCGGCCCCGACTACATCATCCCCAGCCCGCTGGATCCGCGCATCATCGAATGGGTGACGCCCGCCGTGGCCCGCGCCGCCATGGAAAGCGGCGTGGCCCGCGCCCGCATCGAGGATCTGGACGCCTACCGCGCCGGTCTGCGTGAGCGCGTGGCCCGCATGCACCGCCGCGCCGACGCCGCGCGCCTGGCCAACGGCTAGGACTGACAGGACTGACGGCCCCGCTCTTCCGGGGCCCGCACGGGGAGGCAGCCCGGCTGCCTCCCCTTTTTTTGCGTCCCGCTGCCGTCCTGCGGCCTCCCCGGCCCGCATGCGGGCCCGCGGCGCCCCCGGAAGGAACGCGCATCCCCCGGGACCGTCATCCCCCTTGCGTCCGGGAGGCGGACAGGGCATGCTGGGGCAAACAAAAGGAGTTCCCTCATGGCAGACATCACCGCCAGATATCTCGGCGACCTGCGCGTGGAATGCGTGCACCAGCAGAGCGGTACCGTGCTCGTCACCGACGCCCCCAAGGACAACAACGGCAAGGGCGAGGCCTTCTGCCCCACCGACCTCTGCGCCACGGCCCTGGCCGCCTGCGCCATGACCATCATCGGCATCTACGGCCGGAACCACGGCGTGGACGTGACCGGCACCACCATCGAGATCAGCAAGACCATGAGCGCCAACCCGCGCCGCATCGGCAGGATCGAGGTCATCTTCAACATGCCCGACCGTGATTTCTCCGAAAAGGAGAAGGCCATGATCGAACGGGCCGCCCACACCTGCCCCGTGCATCTGAGCCTGCACCCCGATACCGAGCAGGTCTTCACCTTCAAGTGGAGCCGCTAGGGGACACGGCTCACGACATGACAACAAAGGGAGGACGACGTCCTCCCTTTGTTCGTGCCGTGCGAAGCCCCCGGAGGTGGCGGATCAGGCCGCCCTCCCCCCGGATGGCCCGGCGGCCGCCAGATGTCGCCGGCCTTGCCGTGTCCTCGTGCCTCCCTTTGCCTCCCCTCCGTGGCCGTGCGGCTGGAGGCCGCGACAGCTCCGCCGGGAGGCCGCGGCCCGGATACCGGGAGCGGACGGGGACGCACAGGCGCCGGCGGCGTTTCCGTAACGCCACCGGCGTGACGGCCCGCTGCCCCATCCCCCATTCCATGCGAAAGCCCGTCCCCCTTGCGGAGGACGGGCTTTCGGCATCCATGAACGATCATGCTCAGGCTTCCGCAGGCCAGCGGCGCGAGACCTGCAAACGGCCGTCCCGGCGCAAGAGGCCGCAGGCGCAGCCCGAAAGGCTGTCGGCCAGGGCCAGGGCTTCCCCGGCGGGCAGGACGGACAGGCCCGTGGCCAGCGCATCGGCCTGCATGCAGGTGGCGGCCAGCACGCTCATGCTGCCCAGCACGGGGCTGCGCCCGGTGGACGGATCCAGCAGGTGGTGATGGCGTCCCCCGGCGTCATAGGTCACCTCGTAGCCGCCGGAGGTGGCGATGGCCTGGTTGTACAGCTCCAGCACCTGCGGATAGTGGCCGCGCTTTTCCGGGTCTTCCACGGCCACGCGCCAGGACACGCCCTGGGACTTGTGGCCGCGCGCCAGGATGTCGCCACCGGCATTGATGAGATGGTTCTCGCAACCGGCGCGCAGCAGCACGGCGGACATGGCATCCACGATATGCCCCTTGGCGATGCCGTCCAGGGTCAGGCCCATGCCCTGCCGCCCCAGGCGCATCCCGTCGCGGCCGGCATAGACGGCATCGGTATCCACCAGGGCCAGGGCCTCGCGCAGGTCGCTCTCGGCCAGCTCCAGCTCGCCTTCGGGATTGCTGCGGCTCTCCAGCAGGCGCACCAGGGGCAGGACCGTGGCATCGAAGGCGCCCCCGGTCAGGTGGCAGATGCCGTGGGCCCGCTGCCAGACGTTGAGCAGCTCGGGCGGCACGTCCCGCAGGCTGCCCTGGCTGTTGAGCACGCCCAGGGGGGCCGCCGCGTCATGCCGGGTGAGCAGGGCCTCCAGACGGCGCCCCTCGGCAAAGGCCAGGTCCATGGCATCATGGGCCTGGGTGGACGAGGAGCAGGCCACGGTGATGCTCACCATGGTGCCCATGAACAGGGCCGTCTGCTGCACGGGCGCGGCAAAGCGCGCCACGGCCCGGGCGGGGACGGGCTCCAGGACGGAGGCCGCTCCGGCCAGCAGCAGGCCGCTGCCGGCCAGCGTCCAGCGCAAAAAATCTCGGCGAGAGGTCTTAGGCATTGCAGTTCTCCTGTGCGGGGCGGTCGTTCTTTCCGGTCACAGGCACGGTGCCGCCCCCAGCGGCGCCGTCGCCATCGCTGTCATCCTTCATCCTGGCCACGTTGGCGGCCTCGATGCCCGTGGGGCAGGTACGGCGCAGGATGTGGCGGGCACAGGCCTCCACGCAGGCCTCACCGCAATCGGGCCCGTAAGAGACACACTTGATCTGGTCCACCACCATGCGGCCGTCCACGTTGCTCACGGCCTTGGCCGGGCAGGCCTTGGCGCAGCGGCCGCAATTGATGCAGCCCGCGTCACAGACTTCGGTCACGGCACGCAGCTTGTCGCGCGTGTTGCAGAACACGGCCACGCGGTGACGGCGCGGCACCAGCTCCAGCACCCCGCGCGGGCAGGCCGACACGCACATGCCGCAGCCCGTGCAGCGGGAAACGTCCACGCGCACCACACTGTCCTTGACCTGCATGGCGCCGAAGGGACAGACCTGCACGCAGTCACCAAAGCCCATGCAGGACCAGTGGCAGGTATCGGTGCCGCCGCGCAGCATGGCCGCCGCCGCGCAGGAGGGCATCCCCTGGTACTGGTAGCGCAGGGCCACGTTGCCGGCCAGCTTGTCACAGCGCCGCAGCGAGAACAGGGGCTCCGCCTCGGCCACGGTCTTGCCGGTCAGCTCGCCCACGGCGATGGCCGTGTCGGCACCGCCCGCGCAGCATTTGTTGGCCGGGATGTCGGGATCGGAGACCACGGCCGCGGCGTAGCCCTCGCAGCCGGCAAAGCCGCAACCACCGCAGTTGGCGCCGGGCAGGACCTCCAGCACGGCCTCCACCCGCGGGTCTTCCTTGACGTAGAAGACGCGCGAGGCGATGGACAGCAGGATGGCGGCCACGAGCCCCAATCCGAACAGGGTGATGATGGAAACGAAAACCATATATGCCTCTCCTTGCCGCCCAGCGGCAGTCAAAAGCCCGTAGTCCGCGTTATTGCGCCATGCCCTTGAAGCCCATGAAAGCCAGCGACATCAGGCCGGCCATGATGAGGGCGATGGGCGTCCCGGCCATGGCCTTGGGCAGGCGGCAGGTGTCCAGCCGCTCGCGGATGCCCGCCATGAGCAGGAGGGCCAGGGTGAAGCCCACGGCCGAGGCCGCGCCGTACAGTACGGAGGTGAGCAGGTCGTATTCCTCGCGCTGCACCAGGATGGCCACGCCCATGACGGCGCAGTTGGTGGTGATCAGCGGCAGGAAGATGCCCAGGGCCGCATACAGGGGCGGCACCATCTTCTTGAGGAACATCTCCACGAACTGCACCAGCGAGGCGATGACCACGATGAAGACGATGGTCTGCAGATAGCCCAGGCCGAAGGGCTCCAGCACGTACCGCTGCATGAGCCAGGTGCAGGCCGTGGCCACGATGATGACGAAGATCACCGCGCCGCCCATGCCCAGGGCCACGCCCTTTTCCTTGGAGCAGCCAAGGTAGGGGCAGTTGCCCAGGTACTGGGCCAGCACGATGTTGTTGACGAAGATGGCCGAGATGAAAAGCTGGAAGATATCCATACGCGCATCCTTGCGAAAGCCCGCGGGCTACTGTTCCTGACGCTGCTGGATCATGCTGCACGCCTTGCAGCCGCCGCAGCTGGAGGTTTCCACCATCTGGCCGCCCTTGCGACGGGACTGCCAGACATTGATGACGTTCATGCCCGCCAGGATGAGGCCCAGGCAGATGAACGCGCCGGGGGCCTGGACCATGATGGTGAACGGCTGGAAGCCGTCCCACATGACCGGGTTCCCGAACCAGGTGCCGTTGCCCAGGATCTCGCGCAGGGAGCCCAGGAAGGTCAGCGAGATGGTGTAGCCCAGGCCGATGCCCAGGCCGTCGGCCACCGAGGCGGCCACGCCGTTCTTGGCGGCGAAGGCCTCGGCGCGGGCCAGGATGATGCAGTTGACCACGATGAGCGGCACGAAGATGCCCAGCTGCTGGTAGAGCGGGTAGGCATAGGCCTGCATGAGCAGTTCCACCGCCACCACCAGCGAGGCCGCGATGACGATGAAGCAGGCGATGCGCACCTTCTTGGGGATGATGCCGCGCACCATGGAGATGATCATGTTGGAGAGCACGAGCACGAAGATGACCGCCGCACCCATGCCCAGGCCGTTGTTGGCGGAGTTGGTGACCGCCAGCGTGGGACACAGACCAAGCACCAGCCGGAAGGGCGGCAGGTCCTTCCACAGCCCCTTGGTGAATTCTTGCATGACGCTGCTCATGGCTGGCTCCTTATTTGTTGCCCCAGGTCTTGAGGATTTCAGGCTTGAGGGCCTTGTAGGCCTCGGCGGCCAGGTTCACGGCCGTCACCGCTCCCGAAGAGGAGATGGTGGCGCCGGAGACGCCGTCGATGCTGCCCCCCTGGCTCTTGAGGCCCACCGGCGCGGCGATGCCCCTGAACTGCCCGGTGAAGCCGGGCTCCGCGATGCGCATGCCCAGGCCGGGCGTCTCCTTGAGGGTGGTGGTGCCGATGCCCGCCAGCGTGTCGTTGGCCACATTGAAGCCCACCATCACGCCCACGTCACCGCCGTAGCCCTTGCCCTTGGCTTCCAGGGCCACGCCCACCAGCTTCCCGTCACGCATGGCGGGGAAGACCAGCACCCGGCCCTTCCCGGTCTCGAAGGCCTTGCGGTCGGCGATGGGCTGGTTGTCGATATTGGTGAACACCCCGGCAATGGCCGGTCCCTGCACATAGGTCAGCACCTGTTCCTCGATGACGGGCGCAGTAACCATCTTGAGGTAGGACAGGGCAAAGCCCGAAAGGCCGCACAGGGCTGACAGGACGACGATCATTCGCAGGATATCGGCCATGGCTAGCGCACTCCAAAAGGTTTGGGCCGGATGGAATCCAGCAGCGGGGCCACCAGATTGGCCAGCAGGATGGCAAAGGGCACACCGTCAAGGTAGATGCCGTACTTGCGGATGGTCATCACCAGCGCGCCGCCCAGCAGGCCGTAGAGGAACATGGACAGGGGACGCGACGGCGCGTTGGCCGGATCGGTGATGAGGAAAAAGCCGCCCAGCATGACCGAGCCCGTGCACAGGTGGAACAGGGGCGAGGCATCGGTGGCGGGACTATTCATGCAGAAGAGCGCGGCCAGACCGGCCACCCCGGCAAAGAAGCCCAGGGCGATCTGCCAGCGGATGATGCCGCGGGCCGCCAGCAGGGAGCCGCCCAGGAAGAGCGCCCCCACCTGCCCGGCGCCCAGGCCGCTGATCTGCTGGCCCAGCAGCAGGTCCTGCAGGGGGATGCGGCCGGCATCGGCCCAGCCGAAGAACTTGAGCCGCACCAGCGGGTCCACCATGGACGCGGCATTGAGCTGCACGGCATTGGGCTCCATGAACAGGGGGAAGGAGACGAAGAGCACGGCCCAGCCCACCACGGAGGTGTTGACCGGGTTGGCGCCCAGGCCGCCGAAGGCCATCTTGCCCAGGCTGATGGCGATGAGCGGCGCCATGACCGCGATCCACCAGGGGGCGTCGGCCGGCAGCATGAAGGCCAGCAGCAGGCCGGAACAGACGGCCGTGTAATCGTCGATGGCCAGCTCGCGGCCCATGAGTTTCTGACAGGCGGCCTCGGTGAGCACGGCCACGGCCACGCACAGGGACATGACGCGCACGGCGGGCAGCCCCCAGGTCCAGACGGCCCCGATGACGGCAGGCAGCAGGGCCGCAAGGGTCATCAGGCTCTGGCGGCGCACGGTGCGCCCGCAATGCCAGTACGGCGGGGCGCTCATGGCCAGCAAAACGGAAGATTGAGCGGCAGCGGGCATCAGTTTTCTCCTTCCTTGACTTCGGCGGCAGGCTGCGCCGCGGGACGCAGCTCCCGTTCTTTCAGACGGCGGGCCTCATCGGCCTGGGCCAGCTTGTGCTTGGCCAGGCGGATATATTGCAGCACCGGACGGCGGGCGATGCAGACATAGCCGCACAGGCCGCATTCCAGACAGCAGTCCACATGTTCCTCGCGGCAGCGCTCGTGCAGGGCGAATTCCGCGTTGCGGCTCAGCATGCTGGGGCTCAGGCGCGCGGGACAGATCAGCACGCAGGCGCCGCAGTTGATGCAGGGGCTGTGGCCTTCCATGGGCGGCACGGTGCCGGCCTCCACCACGAAGACGCCCGTGGACCCCTTGGTGATGCTGCGGTCCAGGCGGTCGATGCTCTCGCCGCGCAGCGGGCCGCCGCGCACCAGGGTATCGCCGCTGTTGAGCGTGATGTGGGCGAATTCCAGCAGCTCGCCCAGCATGCTGCCTTCCTTGACGATATAGTTGCCGGAGTGGGTATAGCTGCCCAGGGTGATGACCGACTCGATGAGCGGCAGGCCCGTGCGGGCCACGCGCCCCAGGCTCCAGACATTGTGGAGCCCCACCACGCCCACGCCCTCGGGATGCTCCTTGCCGGTGATGCTCTTGACCAGCAGGGCATTGACGCTGGCGGGATAGCGCGCCGTCACGCGCACCACCTCCACATCGTCGAAATGCAGGTGCAGCTCGCTGGGCACGGCCAGCAGGATGCGTCTGGCCGGGGACAGGCGGCGCAGCACGGCCAGACCGGCCCGCAGCGTGCTCTGATGGGTCAGCAGCATGGGCTCGGCCCAGGTGACGCCGGGATCGGGGTTGAGGCCGTTGATGATCAGGGTCTCGCACTGCTGCCCCAGGCTCTTGGTGTTCAGGCCCAGGCTCTTGAGCAGCACGGCCAGGTCCTGGCCCGTCCGTTCGTCGTTGAGCAGGTCCACCTTCTCCACGCCGGCGGCCAGGGCGCGCAGGTCCTCGTCAGGCTCGATGGCCTCCACGAAGAGGCTGCGTTCGGTCACGTCGGTGATGCGTCCGAAGATGGGCGAGAACGCGTCCCCCTTGAGCGGTGAAGGGTGCACCGCCAGGCGCATGCGCGGATACACGAGCGCCTTCTTGGTCACGCCCTCCACGAGCTTGTAGCCCTCGCGGTTGAGGCGCACACGGCGCGGTTCCGGGCCGTCGCTGTAGCGTTGCGTCACCCCGTACACCAGGTGGAAACGCGGGTCCTTCAACATCTGGAATACTTCTTTCATACCCGCCTCGCTACTTGGTATGGCACTGGGCACACTTGTCCTTGCCGAAGGGGCCCTTGCCGAGCTTTTCATGACAGCCCATGCACTGGCCGTGGAAGGCATCCATGCGGCCGGGGATCAGCTTGTCCGGCGTTTTCTTCGTATGGCAGACCGTACAGTCGGCATACAGGGAGCTCACCTTGCCCTTCACGGCCGCCGCATCCTTGCGCGTGGGCTTCAGCGCATGGCAGGAGGCGCAGTCCCTGGCCTTGCCGAACAGGTCCTGATGGCAGGTCACGCAGCGCGCGTGCACGGCATCGGCCAGCACGGGCGGCGTGCCGGGCTCGGCGGCCTTGCCCGTCGGCCGGGCCCCGGCGTCATGGCAGTTGGCGCAGTTCTGCGGTTCGGGCTCGATGTCCGTATCGGCATGGTGGCACGAGGTGCAGTCCACGCCGAAGTCCTCGCTGTGCTGCCGGTGCCCCCAGTCCCTGGCCGCCAGCTCGTAATGGTGGCAGGTCACGCAGCTTTCCGCCGGATAGCTCTTGGCATGTCCCGCCTTGAAGGCATCGTCCAGGGCCACGCCGTGGCAGCTGGCACAGGCCATGGCCTTTTCGGGCGTCTTCTCCAGGCTCTCGTGATGGCAGGTGGCGCAATCTTCCTTGAGCAGACGGCTGTGCTTCTGGTGGTCGAAGACCACGGGCCCGCCTGCGTTGTCGAACAGGATGCGACGCGTGGCAGGTTCCTTGTCCCCCGCGACCGGGCCTGCCGGCAGCAGATAGCCGGCGATCCCCGTCACAGCCAGGACGGCCGTCAGGATGGCGATGGAAAGGTAACGTTTTTGCAATGCCTTGCCCCTCTTCCAAAAGGTGAACGGGATGGGAGCCTCCGGCACCGGGCGGCAGTCCGTCATGCCAGTACTGCCGCGGAAGCGCCGCTGCGCCCTTGCCAGCTCCGCAGCCTTCTTTCCGGCGGCCCTTCCGGCGGAAAGGCCGTTTCCAGGGTGAGCGCCAAGACCAGCTCCCTGCTGGCAGGGAGCCCCGGCCCGAACGAAGGCTGCCTTCCTCAGGCGATGTCATGGAATATGTGCAAAGGGCGGGCCCGGGGGCCCGCCCCCCATGCCTATACGACGAAACGTCTGTCCCGGGCCACTTCATCCCGCACGATCTTGAACAGCACGGGACTCAGCAGCAGGACGCCGGTCAGGTTGGGCAGCGCCATCAGGGCGTTGCAGGTATCGGCCAGGAGCCACACGGCATCCAGGGCCAGGACGGAACCCACGCCCACCGCCAGGCAGTAGAACAGGCGGAAGACCATCTGGGCCCGGTCGCCGAACAGATAGATGGCGCAGCGTTCGCCGTACACGCACCAGCCGAGGATGGTGGTGAAGGCGAAGAAGGTCAGGCAGATGGTGACCGCGAACTGGCCCACACCGGGCAGGGCCTGTTCAAAGGCCATGGAGGTCATCATGCTGGCCGCGGAGGAGCCGGCGGTCCAGGTGCCCGTCACCAGGATGACGAAGCCCGTCATGCTGCAGACGATGATGGTGTCGATGAAGACGTCGAGCATGCCGATGGAGGCCTGCACCAGCGGGGTCTCGGCCGTGGAAGCCGCATGGGCCATGGGCGCGGTGCCCAAGCCGGCTTCGTTGGAGAAGATGCCGCGGGCCATGCCCTGGCGGATGGCCATCATCACCGTGGCGCCCACAAAGCCGCCGGTGGCCGCCGTGGGCTGGAAAGCATCGGAGATCACCCACCAGAACACGGAGGGGACCTTTTCGATGTTCATGCCGATGATGAGCAGGCACATGAAGACATACATGATGGCCATGAAGGGCACGATCTTGCCCGCCACGGCGCCGATGCGGCGCACGCCGCCCAGCAGCACGGCCACGCACAGGGCCACCAGGACCAGGCCGCACAGCCACGCGGGCAGGCCGAAGGTGCCGGAGATGTTGTCAGTGATGGCCTTGGCCTGCACCATGCCGCCCGTGCCGATACAGGCGCAGATGCCGAACACGGCAAAGCAGGTGCCCAGCCAGACCCACTTGGGGCCCAGGCCGTTCTTGATGAAATACATGGCGCCGCCCACCCAGTTGCCGGCGGGGGTCTTTTCACGGAAATGCACGGAAAGCAGGACTTCGCTGAATTTGGTCATCATGCCCACCAGGGCCGTGACCCACATCCAGAACAGGGCGCCGGGGCCGCCCACGGCGATGGCCAGGGCCACGCCCACCACGTTACCGGTACCGATATCGGCGGCCAGAGCAGTCATGAGGGCATTCCACGGCGAGATCTCGCCGTGTTCGGACTGATGGGACCGCCCCTGCCACAGGCACTTGTAAGCTCGTACCCAATTGCGAAAGGAGAAAAAGCGCAGCGCTATGTTCAGATAGATGCCCGTGCCTACCAGCAGCACCAGCATGACCGGGCACCACAAAAAGCCGTTAAAGGTTTCCAAAAGCTTGTACAGCTCCACTTTTCCATCCTCCCGGGGCTCGCCCCTGTCCTCTCGTTGATATCTTCCGCCCGGACAGCCCTCTGCATCCTGACGGAATGTCCGTGCCACAGCGGATGGCACAAAGACACGCTAGCACGCTTTCAGCATCGCTGCAAAGGGCCGCTCTCTGCTTCATGCCGATTTTGCAGGAAAAAACGCGTACCTTGTTACGCAATGCACATGCTCACGCCATGACTGTTTACACAAACAGTCAAAACTCTTTCCGCATATTTTAAGAAATAACGAACAAGCCAAACAAATAAACATCATCAAACTGTATATAACACAAAATATACTTTAATTTTTTTTGTTACTGCGTCAAAAGTACATCGAAAATTGAAACAGACATGCGTCCAGCCATCTTCTCCATCAATGTGACAAACTTTTTCAGTCTGCACATTTCCGGCAGCTTGGCGCCATCACATTTCCCGGGACTCCCGGGAAAAATTTTCCGTAAAAAATTTTTAAAAATTTTTTCCCTGCTGCCTTTTCCCCCTGTCATCCATGCCGATACGGCGCCGGACCACATACTGGGGCCGCCCCTTGACCTCCTGGAACACCCGCCCGAGGTATTCGCCCACGATGCCCAGAGAGCACAATATCAGGCCGCCAAGGCACAGCGTCACCACCATCAGCGAGGCATAGCCCGGGACCTCCACGCCCCGGACCAGCGTCCTGAAGACCAGGAATCCCGCATAGGCAAAGCCCGCCAGGGCCACCACGATCCCCAGATAGCTCCACAGGCGCAGGGGCAGCGTGCTGAAGGAAGTGATGCCGTCCAGGGCGAAGTTCCACAGCTTCCAGCCCGGCCATTTGCTGCTGCCGGCCACACGGGCCGGACGCTCATACGCCACGATGGCGCTGCGGAAGCCGACCCAGCCGTACAGGCCCTTGGTGAAACGCACACGTTCCGGCAAGGCGTTCAGGGCATCCACCACCACGCGGTCCATAAGGCGGTAATCCCCGGCATTGGCCACGACCCGTCCCCGGGTCAGGCGGCTGAACAGGCGGTAGAACAGCCCGGCGCTCACGCGCTTTGCCCAGCTGTCCGCATCCCGGCGGGAACGCACGCCGATGACCATCTCATACCCTTGTTCCCACCGGCGCAAGAATTGTTTGAGCAGGGCCGGCGGGTCCTGCAGGTCCACGTCCATGGGCACGACGGCATCCCCCCGAGCGGCCTGCAGACCGGCCGCCAGGGCCAGTTCCTTGCCGAAATTCCGGGAAAAGGAGATGCCCCTGACCCGGGGGTCCCTGGCATGGAGGCCCTCGATGATCTCCAGCGTCCTGTCCGTACTGCCGTCATCAATGAACAGGATCTCCACATCATACGGCTCATCATGCAAGACGTCCTGCACGGCATCGTAGAACAGCGGGATGGCCTCTTCCTCATTGAGGACCGGGACGATCAGGGAAATCAGTTTCATCTTGTCTCCTCATATGTCTCTGCGTATAGTCATGGGTTATACGGACAGAGGGATACACGATACCAAGCCTGGATGGGGGACCTGCCTGCCATGCGTCAGTCCGCCGACAATGTTCTTGCCCTGAGCCTGTTTTTTCTCTTTTTTGCAGACTTTGTCCATTCAGCGATCTGCTTTTACAACGCGTTCCCCAACGGCTACGTCTGGGGAGAGCTTTTCATCAAGTACACTGACGGCCCCGTGCGCCGGGGACTGACCGGGTATCTGCTGTACAAGAGCGCAGCTTTTTTGAACATCCATGTTTTCTGGACGCTTTTTGTCTCAACGGTCTACATGCTCTTCTTCATAAGAGCATATACGTTCATCCGCTCATCCGTAAGCTATTTCTTCACCATCATCCTGTTCTTTTCCCCGGCCCTGCTGGCCTTCCTGGTCAAGGATCCCGATCTTTACGGCCGCAAGGACATCCTGTTCCTGGGCCTGCTGACCATCATCATGGCAAAGGCCGGCGCCATCATCATCGCACCGGAAAAACAGGGAAAGGCCTGGCTGACCATCGCGCTGTGCTATCTTGTGGCGTTCCTCGTCCACGAGATCACACTGTTCTTTTCCCTGCTGCCGGCCCTGCTCGTCCTGCGGGCCGGCGGGCGCCACAGGCTGCCCGTGCTTGCCGCCATCGGCAGCGTTTTTCTGCTGAGCGTCCTTTTTGCCGTCCATTTCCAGGGGACGGAAACCATGCGTGAGGCCATGTTCCGCGACTGGCAGGCCCTCATCCCGGATTTCACCACACAGGGGGGCATGCGCTTCATCGGCAAGGACCTTTCTTCCCATGCCACGCCCTTCCCCTGGCTCCGGAACTACAGCCTGCGCCTTTCCTACATCGCCGCCTGGCTGCTGGCCCTGCTCCCCCTGGGGCTGCTCCTGTATGTTTACCGCTTCCACAGGGTCTGCTCGGCCGTCCTGGGCCGCAGCATGACCTGGCTGGCCTACGGATGCGCGCTTTTCCCCGCCGTGGCCCTGACCTTCACGATCAACGATTTCGGCCGGATGATCTCCTACAGCTGTCTGATGTTCCTCTTCTTTGTCCTGCACATCCTGCGCATCTACCGCGATGCCAACGGCGACCTGCCTGTCCGCCCCTGCTTCACGAAGCTGCATTTCGCCAATACGCCTGTCCTCATCGGCAGCCTGTATTACCTGCTCTGCTGGAAGCTCTACCATTATGTCCCGCTGAGCATGGAGCCCCGCATCATCTCCCTGTCGTTCTGATCCCGTGCCGTCAGGGTATGATGGGCGCGGCCCTTCACGGACGGCCCCCCTGCCGCAGCCCGCGGCGGGGCCGCCCTGGAGAGCGGCCCGACGCCGGGGGCCGTGCTTCCCGCCGGGAAGCACGGCAAGCAAAAAGGGCAGCCCGAAGGCTGCCCTTTACCGATCAGTGTATGCCTGTCCGGGACAGGCCCCGGCGCGGGAGCGGTGACGGCCCTAGGCGCGGGCCATCTCCACCAGTTCCTTGCGGGTGAAGAGGGAGTGCAGTTCGTAGCCGGCTTCCTTCAGCTTTTCGCGGCCGCCTTCCTCGCGGTCCAGGATGCAGCACACGGCCACGATGTCCAGACCGGCGGCGCGCACGCGGTCGCAGGCCTTGAGCAGGGAGCCGCCGGTGGTCACCACGTCTTCCAGCATGGCCACCTTGTCGCCGGGCTTGAAGTTGCCCAGGCCTTCCACGAACTGGCCGGTGCCGTGATCCTTGGCTTCCTTGCGCACCAGCAGGCCGTTGAGGGGGCGACCCAGCTCGTGCGAGATGGCGGTGGTGGCGGAGACCAGCGGGTCGGCGCCCATGGTCATGCCGCCCACGCCCACCACGGGCACGTCCTTGAGCAGGTCGTTGAACAGCGTACCGATGAGCCAGGAGCCTTCGGCATGCAGGGCGGTCACGCGGCAATCGAAGTAATAGTCGCTGCGGCGGCCGGAAGCCAGGACGAAGTCGCCTTCGCGGTAGGACTTTTCCACCAGCAGACGGGCCAGACGACGCTTGATCTCCAGGATGGACTGCTGCACGGGGGCCTCCTAGTTGCCGAAGACGCGCTTGTAGATGACGTCTTCGTATTTAAGGTAGTAGGTGGGGTCGAAAAGTTCGGCCAGCCGGGCATCGCCCAGGCGTTCATGCATGTCGGGATCGGCTTTCACCAGTTCGGGGAAGGACTTGCGGGTCTCCCAGCTCTGCATGGCCAGGCGCTGCACGGCCTCATAGGCTTTCTGGCGCGGCAGGCCGGTGGCGATGAGGGCGGTGAGCACGCGCTGGGAGAAGTACAGGCCGTAGGAACGTTCCATGTTCTCCTTCATGCGCTCGGGCTTGACCACCAGGCCGTCCAGCAGACGGCACAGGCGGTTGAGCACATAGTCGGCCAGGATGGTGGAATCGGGCATGATGACGCGTTCCACGGAGGAATGGCTGATGTCGCGCTCGTGCCACAGGGCCTGGTTCTCCATGGCGGCCAGGGCATTGCTGCGGATCAGGCGGGAAAGGCCGGCCATGTTCTCGGCGGAGATGGGGTTCTTCTTGTGGGGCATGGCCGAGGAGCCCTTCTGGCCCTTGGCGAAGCCTTCTTCCACTTCCAGCACCTCGGTGCGCTGCAGATGGCGCAGCTCCACGCACAGGCGTTCGATGCCGCCGGCCATGATGGCCAGGGAGGTGAAGAAATGGGCGTAGCGGTCGCGCTGCACGATCTGGGTGGAGTGCGGATCCACGGCCAGGCCCAGACGGGTCAGGGCCTTTTCTTCCAGTTCGGGGGAAAGGAAGGCGTAGGTGCCCACGGCGCCGGAGATCTTGCCCACGCGCACGCTCTCGATACCGGCCTTGACGCGCTCCAGATGGCGCTGGAACTCGGCATGGAAGCCGGTCATCTTGAGGCCGAAACTGGTGGGTTCGGCGTGGATGCCGTGGGTGCGGCCCATGCAGAGCACGCCCTTGTGCTTGCGGGCCAGGGCTTCGAGGGAAGCCAGCACCTTTTCGATGTCTTCCACGATGAGCTTGCCGGCCTGCATGAGCAGATAGCCGTTGGCGGTGTCCACGATGTCGGAAGACGTGCAGCCCAGATGGATGTAACGGGCGTCGGGGCCCACCTTCTCTTCCAGCGAGGTGAGGAAGGCGATGACGTCATGCCGGGTGGTCTGCTCGATCTCGAGGATGCGGTCCACATCGATATCGGCCTTTTCCCGGATGGTCTTCACGGCCTCGGCGGGCACGCGCCCCAGTTCGGCCCAGGCTTCGCATACGGCCACTTCCACGGCCAGCCAGGCGCGGTAACGGTTCTCCAGGGTCCAGATGCGGCCCATGTCGGGCCGGGTGTAGCGCTCAATCATAGATACCTCACGCGGAAGGGGTCGACGAAGAGGAGGCGGAAGGAGCCGTGCCTCCCGAAGTGCTGCTGGCAGTGCTGGCGGAAGAAGCGGGACTCGTCGACGGGGAAGCGGCAGAAGAAGGGGCGGACGTGCTGTTCTCGTCCTTGATGCCCTTGCGGTAGCCGTAATCACTGACATACCAGCCGCCGCCCTTGAGCACGAAAGAGGTGTGCGACATGACCCGCGGCGAGGGGGTGCCGCAATCAGGACAGGGCTCCTGGGCCTGCATGTCGGTCACATGGGTCCATTCTTCAAAGACTTTCTGACAGTTGGGACACTGATATTCGTAGATGGGCATAGCTGTAACGCCAAGAACGGCCACGACAGCCCCTTCGGTATCCGGGGCCATCGGCCGTTGTGCTGAAATTCGCGGCTCCCCGCAGGGAACCGGCAATGAACTGTCCGCGGAAACTAGGCCTTGGCGGCCTTGGCTTCACGCACGCGCTGCTTCAGACGTTCAGCGCGACGATGACGACGGCGATCCAGTTCCTTTTTGCGCTCAATTTTCTTGTGAGCCATGATGTCCTCCACGGGGGGATGACCCCCATTAATTTTTGGTAGGAAAGCATATCCCAAAGGTTTTGCAAAGTCCAGCGTGCTTAACGCGGACCACGGCCCTGCCCGCACATCCCCCGCCGTGCGGCCCCGGACGTGCGCGCGGGCACACCGGCGAAAGGCCCGTTGCCAGCATCCCGCTTCTTGCCTACACTGCGCGGTCATGAAGAAAGTCATCATCTATACGGACGGTTCCTGCCTGGGCAATCCCGGCCGGGGCGGCTGGGCCGCCATCCTCTGCCTGGTGGGCAGCACGGCCCGCCGCGAGCTGGTGGGCGGCGCCCGCCTGACCACCAACAACCGCATGGAGCTGGGCGGCGTCATCGCGGCCCTTTCCGCCCTGCGCGAGGCCTGCGAGGTGGACCTCTACACCGATTCCAGATACGTCTGCGACGCTGTGGAAAAAGGCTGGCTGGCCGGCTGGCAGAAGCGCCACTGGGTCAAGAGCGACAAGAAGCCCGTGCTCAACGTGGACCTCTGGAAACAGCTCCTGCCCCTGCTGCGCACCCATAACGTGACCTTCCACTGGCTGCGCGGCCATGCCGGGCACCGCGAGAACGAACGCTGCGACGAACTGGCCCGCGCCTTCGCCGCCGGTCCCGACCTGCCCGAGGACACGGGCTTCACGGCCGCCCAGGCCTGATCCCGCGCCCTGCCCATGAACGACATCCTCTCCCCTGAAAGCCTGCACTCCCTGGCCCTGCTCTGGCAAGGCCTGCTCTGGCCCCTGCTGCGCCTGCTGCTGGGCCTGTGCGCGGGCCTGCTGCTGGCCAACCTGCTGGAGGCCCTGCGCTGGACGCGCCATCTGTCCCGCCTGGCCACCCCGCTGGCCCGGGCCGCCCATCTGCGCGATGTGGCGGGCGCTGCCTTCTCCCTGGCCTTCGTCTCCCCGGCCGCGGCCAACGGCCTGCTGTCCGGGAGCCACCGGAAAGGCGAGATCGGCGGACGGGAACTCATGCTGGCCAACCTGTTCAACAGCTTCCCGGCCTACCTGGTCCACACGCCCACCATCTTCCTGCTCACCTGGCCCGTGCTGGGCTGGCCCGCCGTGGTCTATGTGGGCCTGACCCTGCTGGCCGCCGTGGGCCGCACCGGCCTGACCATCGTCCTTTCCCGCCGCCTGCTGCCCGTACCGCCGCAGGAGCGCACGGCCCGCACGGCCGCCGCGGACGGCGAGACAGGCTGGCGCGCCGCGATCCGCAAGGCCTGGAAGCGCTTCCGCCGCCGCGTGCCCAAGCTGGTCTGCTTCACGGTGCCCGTCTACATCATCATGTATCTGCTGCAGCGCTACGGCCTGTTCACCGCCGCCGAGGACTGGCTGGCCACCCACATGGACTGGCTGGCCTTCCTCAAGCCGCAGGCCGTGGGCATCATCGTGCTGCACCTGGCCGCCGAGCTGGGCGCGGCCCTGGGTGCCGCGGGCAGCGTGCTGCAGACCGGCGGCCTTGAGGCCCGCGACGTGGTGCTGGCCCTGATGGTGGGCAACATCCTGTCCACGCCCATGCGGGCCATCCGCCACCAGCTGCCCGCCTATGCGGGCTTCTACCGTCCGGCCCTGGCCCTGCGCCTGATCCTGGCCAACCAGGGCCTGCGCGCCGCCAGCATGGCCGTGGTCACCCTGCTGTACTGGTGGATCGTGTTTTAGTAAGGAACAGGCGAGGGGGAGAAGGAAACCGTTTTGAAAAACGGTTCTCCCTCTCCCCCTCGCGCTCCCCCGTTCCCTTCCCAAAACTTTCAGCAGGGGGACAGCGCAGGGATGGGGCTCGTGTAGCCAGTCCCCTTCTGTTGCCCTACTTTTCCAAAGGACAGGCCCGGTAAAAACTCCCCGGCGTCCCTTCCCGGAATCCCCGGCAGCCGCGCTGCCTGACTCCAACCACAAGGAAACGATATGAGCGAGACCCCCCGCCACCTCCATTGCGTCAAGCCCGAACACACCGGCGCGCGCGTCACCGTGCGTCTCCAGCCCGAGGACCTCTGGCTCTCCATCCCCCGCCCCAAGACCTCCCGCCAGCTGCTGACGGCCCTGGGCCTGGCCGAGGAATGCGCCCTGGTGGCCCGCAACGGCGAACTGCTCACCCCAGACCGCCAGATCTGGCCCAACGACGAGCTGCTGGTCCGCAAAGTGGCCAGCGTGGGCTAGGCCGCCGGAGAACGGCCATGTCCTCGCGTGAAAGCGTCTTCGCCTACGTCAGGAAGAAATTCGGTACGGAACCGGAATACCCCTGGGCCCGGTATCCCCGGTATGCGGTCCTGCGGCACCGGCAGGGACGGAAGTGGTACGGCCTGATCATGGACGTGCCCGCGAACAGGCTGGGACTGTGCGGGGACGGGCAGGTGGAGATCATCAACCTGAAATCCGGCTGCGCGCTGGACCTGCTCATCGGCGGGACACCGGGCATCCTGCCCGCCTACCATATGGACAAAAGGAACTGGGTCTCCGTTCTCCTGGACGGGGGCATCACGTCCCGGGAACTGTTCGCGCTCATCGACGAGAGCCACGCCCTGACCGGCGGCAGGTAAGGGGCCCCTGCCGAGGCGGGACGGTCTTCACGGCATGGAAGCCCCCCGAAACGCCGGGGACGTGCAGCCGCACGGGCAGGCGGGGCCGGTCCCGTTCCCCGCGTCTTCCTGGGTGCCCCGCGGGCATGGCGGCACGGAGCATCCGGGGACGGAAAAGGCCCTTCGCGCGCAGCCCGCGGACGGGAACCGCAGGGGCCGTGCCCGCCGGCCGCCGGCATGAAGGGCACCGGCAGCAGGGCCGGGACAGCCTTTCCCGGAGCCTCCGCGCACCCCGCCCCGCCCCTCATATCGACATTTGACCCGTTGCATGGTACTTGCGGCAGATGTTCGATTTTGCATTCAACGCGCAGCGTTTCGCTGTCTACCTGATCCCCACCCTGCTCGGCATCATCATGCATGAAGTGGCCCACGGCTGGATGGCCTCCCGCAAGGGCGACCAGACCGCCCGCTTCATGGGCCGCCTGACCCTCAATCCCGTCTCGCATTTCGATGCCCTGGGCGCGGCCGTGTTCCTGCTCACCAGCCTGGGCACGGGCTTCATCTTCGGCTGGGCCAAACCGGTGCCGGTCAATGTGCGCAACCTGCGCGACCCCGCCCGCGACATGATGTGGGTGGCCCTGGCCGGGCCCGTGACCAACTTCCTGCTGGCCATCGGCTTTGCCCTGGTCCTGGGCGCCGTGGTGGCCATGCTGCCCAGCCCCGACATCTCGGACACCACGCGCTACTTCCTGCTCATGCTGGTGGCCGGGGTGAACATCAACCTCTGCCTCGCCTGGATCAACCTGCTGCCCATCCCGCCGCTGGACGGCAGCAAGATCGTGGCCTATTTCCTGCCGCCGCGCGCCGCCTGGGCCTATATGAGCGCCGGGCGCTACGGCTTCATCATCCTGGTGCTCCTGCTGGCCACGGGCCTGCTGGGGCGCATCCTCGGGCCCCTCATCGGCGGAGGCAGCGATTTGCTGCTTTCGCTTGTCGGTATCAAGTAAGTAACGGAACTTCCAAAGGAATCTTGAAATGAGTACTGTTCGTCCGCGTACGGTTTCGGGCATGCGGCCCACCGGGCCGCTCCATCTGGGTCACTATTTCGGCGTCCTCAAGAACTGGGTGGAACTCCAGCACACCGAGGAAGCCTATTTCTTCGTGGCCGACTGGCACGCCCTGACCAGCGATTATGCCGACCCCTCCAACATCGCCACCAACGTGGAAGAGATGGTCAAGGACTGGGTGGCCGCCGGGCTGGATCCCGAAAAGTGCGTCATCTTCCGCCAGAGCGCGGTCAAGGAACACGCCGAGCTGAGCCTGCTGCTCTCCATGATCACCCCCGTCTCCTGGCTGGAACGCAACCCCACCTACAAGGAACAGCAGCAGCAGATCACCAACAAGGACCTGGGCAACGCGGGCTTCCTCTGCTACCCCGTGCTCATGGCCGCGGACATCCTCATGTACCGTCCCCACGGCGTGCCCGTGGGCGAGGACCAGCTGCCCCACATGGAGCTGACCCGCGAGATCGCCCGCCGCTTCAACTACCTCTACGGCGGCAGCTTCTTCCCCGAGCCGCAGGCCATGCTCACCCCCGCGGCCAAGTGCCCCGGCCTGGACGGCCGCAAGATGTCCAAGAGCTACAACAACGGCATCTTCCTGCGTGACACCATGGCCGACATCGAGCCCAAGGTGCGCGGCATGTTCACCGACCCGGCCCGCCTGCGCAAGAGCGATCCCGGCAACCCGGACGCCTGCAACCTCTTCCCCTACCATGTGCTGCTGGCCAGCCCCGAAGAACAGGCCGAGATCCGCACCGGCTGTACCGCCGCCAGCTTCGGCTGTGTGGAGTGCAAGAAGCGCTTCCTGAAGAACCTGGAAGCCTTCCTGGCGCCCCTGCAGGAACGCCGCGCCGCCCTGGCCGCCCGTCCCGGCGCCGTGGCCGAGATCCTGGACGCCGGCAACGAACGCGCCCGCGCCTTCGCCTCCGCCACGCTGGCCGAAGTACGCGCCAAGATGGGGCTGTAAGCGCCTTGAAATGGGTAGGTATTGATTACGGCCTGGCCCGCACGGGCCTGGCCGCCACCGACCCGGAAGGCATCATGGCCTATCCGCTGACCACCATCCGCCTGGCCGACTACGCCAACCGCAAGGAATTCCTGGCGGCGCTGGCCGGGCGGATCCTCGGGGAGCGCCCCGACGCCGTGGTCATGGGCCTGCCCCTGCTCACCGACGGCACCGAGAGCATGACCACCCGGCAGGTACGCAACGTCACCGAGCGCCTCAAGCGCCGCGTGCCCCTGCCCTTCTATTTCATGTCCGAGCTGCTCAGCTCCGAGGCCGCCGAGCGCGAACTGCGCGAGGCGGGCCGCACGGGCCGCCGCTGCAAGGCCGTGCTGGACCAGCAGGCCGCCGTGCGCATCCTGGAGTCCTTCCTTTCCCTCAGCCCTGACCAGCGGAGACCGGCATGAAGACCGTACTGCGCATCGTGGCTGTCCTTGTCCTGCTGGCGGCAGCCGCTGCCGGCTGGGCGGGATACGAGGCCTGGACCTTCCTCAAGACGCCCCCGGCCACACCGGGGCAGGAGGCCTTCTTCGACGTGGAGCCCGGCGCCAGCGTGCGCCGTGTGGCCGACAGGCTGGAAGAACGCGGGCTCATCACCGATGCGCGCAAGTTCCTGCTGCTGGCCCGCTACAAAAAGTGGGACAGCCGCCTGCAGGCCGGGCGCTTCGCCCTCAACACGGGCTGGCTGCCGGAACAGGTGCTGGATACCCTGGTCAACGGCCGGCCGGTGCTGTTCCGCGTCACCGTGCCCGAGGGCCTGACCTGGTGGCAGACCGCCAGGGTGCTGGAGGACGCCGGGCTGGTGCGCTTCGAGGATTTCCGCGCCGTCATCACGGACCCGGCCTTTTTGCGCCACTACGGCATCCCCTTCGATTCGGCCGAGGGCTTCCTCATGCCGGACACCTATCTGCTCAAGAAGGCCGACGTGCCCGACAGGGCCCAGGCCCGCGCCGTGGCCGGGCGCATGGTGGACAACTTCTGGCGCAAGGGCGATGCCCTCTGGCCCGGCGGCAAACGCCCCTCCCGCGACGAGCTGCGCCGCCTGGTAATCCTGGCCTCCGTGGTGGAGAAGGAGACCGCCTTTGCCGACGAGCGGCCGCGCGTGGCCGGCGTCTATGCCAACCGTTTGCGCATCAACATGGCGCTCCAGGCCGACCCCACGGTCATCTACGGGCTGGGGCCCAACTTTGACGGCAACCTGCGCCGCCGCCACCTGGACGACGCCAACAACATCTACAACACCTACCAGCGTCCCGGCCTGCCGCCCGGCCCCATCTGCTCGTTCGGCGCCAGCGCCCTGGCCGCGGCCATCACGCCAGAGGAGCACAAGTACCTCTATTTCGTGGCCATCACCGATGGCGGCCGCCACGCTTTTTCCACCAACCTCGACGATCATAACCGCGCCGTGCGCCAGTACCTCAGGAACCGTCGCGCCCAGCGCCAGCAATAACAGGAAGGCAGGTCATGAAGTATTTGATCATGGAAGATTTTTCCGGCCAGCCCGTGCCCTTCATCTTTCCCCGCCGCGTGGACCACGCCGACATGCGCGACCAGCTCCCCTACGGGCAGGTCATCTCCGCCGGTGTGGTGGAACACGGCCCCGAGGGCTTCGTCTGCCACGGCGGCAACGCCGAACTCAATGTCAAGGCCCGGCCGGAGGAAGACGCGGCCATCATCACCGAGGCCCTGCGCGTCCGGTAAGGCCCTGTCTGCGAAGGACGGGGAGGAATCTTTGAGGGGGGATCCCCTCATCTCTGCTGCCGATGCCCGCAGCTGCCTGCGTCGCAACGGGCACGGCCCTGCGGGCCGCCATCCGGTCGCTGCTGGCGCGAGAGGGGTTTCCCCCTCAAACTCCCCCTTCCCCAGCACGCTTTCATAACAGGACATCCCTCCAGCTCATGGGAGGGCATATCCCTGTCAAAAACAAATGCGCCCGCGAGAACTCTGTCTCGCAGGCGCGTTTTATCTTTTCCGAAGGAAATATCCTCCCCCCTTTATCAGGGCGCCGGGGAAGGCCTTCGTGTACCGGCAGCGACCGGGGGCCCAAAGGCCGAGCTCGTTACATGACCAAAAGCTGCGGGCATCGGCAGGAGGGACGAGGGGTTCCTCAAAAAACATCACCTCAGCGGTCAAAAAAGCCGCTGACCGTCCCTTCCACGATTTCGGCGCCACCGAAGCCGTGGGTGTCCAGCACCCGCATCACCCGCGGCCGCAGGCCGTCAGGCAGGGCAGCCACCTGCAGGACGGGCTCCGGCGTCAGGCGCAGGCGAAAATCCCCCAGACCGGGCAATGCGGCCAGATCCGCCTCGGCAGCGGCCAGACGGGACAGCAGGGCCGGTCCGGGATGCATGCCGTAGGCCAGCCGGGTCAGCAGACAGGGCCGGGCGGCCTGCTGCGGATCGTCCAGGCCCCAGGCCGCGCCCAGATCGCGCAATTCCTGTTTGCGGAGCCCGGCCAGGGCCAGGGGCGAGAGCACGCCCGCCTCGCGCACGGCCCGCTGTCCGGGCCGGAAGGTGGTCAGGTCGTCGGCATTGCTGCCGTCACAGAGGATGCGGCAGCCGCCCGCGGCGGCCAGGGCCTCACGCAGACGGCGCATGAGGGCCCGCTTGCAGGCATAGCAGCGCTCCCGGCTGTTCACCGCCACGTCGGGAAGGGAAAGGGGATCGTGCCGCACTTCCCGCAGGGGCAGCCCCTGCGCCCGGGCCCAGCGCCGCGCCGCCGCGCTCTCGGCCTGCGGCACATGCGGCCCCGTAGCGTGCAGGGCCAGCACGTCGCAGCCCGCACGCCGCAGGGCGAAACAGAGGAAACGGCTGTCCAGCCCGCCGGAAAAGGCCACGGCCAGCGGCCAGGGCCGCAGCACGGGCAGCAGGGCCTGCCAGCGGGCTTCGGGAGCTACCACGTCAGGCGGACCTTGGCACCCTTTCCGGCCATGACTTCCTTGCACTGGCGGATGGTGTACTGCCCGTAGTGCACGATGGAAGCGATGAGCGCCGCCGAGGCACCGCCCTTGCTCACGGCATCATACATATGCTCGGGCGCGCCCGCGCCGCCGGAAGCGATGACCGGGATGGACACGGCGTCCACGATGGCCCGGGTCAGGGTCAGCTCGTAGCCGTCACGGGTGCCGTCGGCGTCGATGGAGTTGACGCAGAGCTCGCCCGCGCCCAGCTCCTGGCATTGGCGCGCCCATTCGATGGCGTCGATGCCCATGCGACGGCGGCCGCCCTGGATGACGATCTCGTAACCGGAGGGGATGCTCTCGCTCACGGGCACGCGCAGCACGTCCATGCCCACCACGATGGCCTGCGAGCCGAAGGCCGCCGCGCCGTCGGCCACCAGACCGGGATCACGCACGGCCGCGGAATTGATGGAGACCTTTTCGGCCCCGGCATTGAGCACGGCGCGCATGTCGGCCACGGACGAGATGCCGCCGCCCACGCTGAAGGGGATGAAGATCTGCGAGGCCACGCGCTCCACCACGTCCAGGAAGATGCCGCGTTCCTCGGCCGAGGCCGTGATGTCGTAAAAGACGATCTCGTCCGCGCCTTCCTCATAATAGCGGCGGGCGCTCTCCACGGGGTCGCCGATGTCCACGTTGCCCTGGAACTTGATGCCCTTGGTCAGGCGGCCGGCGCGCACGTCCAGGCAGGGGATGACTCGTTTGCTAAGCATGGCGCACCTCGTCACAGTAGTCATAGAAATTGCGCAGCACGGCCAGGCCGGGGCGGCCGCTCTTTTCCAGATGGCACTGCACGGCCCAGAGGCCGTCGCGGCCGTAGACCGAGCAGAACTCCTTCCCGTAGACCGTGGTGGCCATGACCAGCTCGGGCGCGGGCTCCACATAGTAGCTGTGGACGAAATAGAATTCCGCACCGGGTTCGATGCCCCGCAGCAGACGGCCCGGGCGCACCACCTCAAGGCTGTTCCAGCCCATGTGCGGCACAGGGGCGGGGCTGCCGTCCTCTTCCTTCATATGGTCGGGAAAACGCACGCAGCGGCCGGGCACGATGCCCAGGGTGCGCATATCGTTCTCCTCGCTGTGTTCCAGCAGGATCTGGCAGCCCAGGCAGATGCCCAGCAGAGGCTGGCCTTCGGCCACGGCACGGCGCAGTACGCTGTCCAGGCCGGCGGAGGTCAGGGCCTCCATGGCCTGCCCGGCGGCGCCCACACCGGGAAAGATGATGCCCTGGGCCTGCTCCAGTTCCGCGGGGTCGGCGGTGATGCGGCAGGGGATGCCCAGATGCTCCAGCGCACGGCGCACGCTGGTCTGGTTGCCTGCCTTGTATTCGAGAATGGCGAGCATGAAGAAATCCTTTGCTGCACGGTGATGGGAAAGCCTGAAATATACGCGTTTCGCCCGGCACAGGCAACGTGCCCCGGGGGGCCGCGCTGCGTGACCGGGCCGCAGGCCCGGCCCGCCAAGGACAGCGGGCCTCCGCAGATCCCATTTAATCACTATTTTTTAAAAAAACGTGATTGAAATACCTTGAAAAATCACGCTTGTTTTATTTTTATTCCTTTATTTTCCATAGGTTAGTAAAAAAATAAAACGTGACAAAAATATCCATATCAGTTTACTCTGACTTTATCCCGTCGCATAACCTGTGGAGGTGGTCCATGTACTTTCCCGTTTCCGGTATCGACTGTCACCCCCTGGTGCCCGTCCTGGCGGCCATGGGCATCTCGTTCGTCACGTCCATGGGCGGCCTGTCGGGAGCCTTCCTGCTCCTGCCTTTCCAGATGAGCTTCCTGGGCTACACCAGCCCCGGCGTCAGCGCCACCAACCATCTTTTCAACGTGCTGGCCTGTCCCGGCGGCATCGTGCGCTACGCCCGCGAAGGCCGCCTGCTCTGGCCCCTGGCCCTGACCGTGGCCGTGGGCACCCTGCCCGGCATCGTGCTGGGCTCGCTCATACGCGTCTACTGGCTGCCGGACGAGAGCCGCTTCAAGGTCTTTGCCGGCCTGCTGCTGCTCTGGATCTTCTGGCGCATGTTCCGCGACCTGCGCAGGCCCGCCGCGCCCGCCCGCAAGGGGGGCGGCATGGCCCGGATCCACGTGGAACGCTGGGACCGTTCCCGTCTGGTCTTCACGTTCGGCGAGACGCGCCATTCCGTCAGCTGCCCGCGCCTGGCCGCCCTCAGTCTGGGCATCGGCCTGGCGGGCGGCATCTACGGCATCGGCGGCGGCGCCATCCTTTCCCCCTTCCTGGTCAGCATCTTCGGCCTGCCCGTCCATGCCATCGCCGGGGCCCTGCTGCTGGGCACCTTCCTGGCCTCCCTGGCCGGGGTGCTGGGCTATGGCTTCCTGGGCCTGTTCTCCTCGCTGGACGGCATCGGCGCCGACCCCCTGCTGGGCCTGCTGCTGGGCCTGGGCGGGCTCATGGGCAGCTATCTGGGGGCCCGCTGCCAGCGCTTCGTGCCCGCGCGCCGCATCAAGTGGGGGCTGGCCCTGATCCTGCTCTTCACGTCCCTGCGCTATCTCTGGCAGGGCCTCTAGGGCGCGGCGTTCCCGCACCGTCCGTGCCGCCCTGACGGCGCGCCGCGGGGAAAGACGCGGGCCTCGGTCCTCCGGGGCCCGTTTTCCCTTGCCCTGCCGCGCGAAAAAAGCCATCCTTCCGCAGTCGGGACTCCGATGCCCCTGCCCTGGACGCCCCCTGCGGGGACGGCGCGCCCGGGGGAGCGACTGGCCGCCGCGCCCCTCTTGGCCGTACTCTACGGCGGGGACGGCACGTCCAGAGGCAACGGCGCCCGTCCTTCCGGCAGGCAGGGGCGCCCCGCGCCCTTCTGTCCCAACAACGCGCCGGCCCGGGGAGGCCCGCCGGCGCCCGTCCCCATCGAAGGAACGTCATGAATCCCCCAGCTTCCCTGCCCATCGGCATCTTTGATTCCGGCATGGGCGGCCTGACCGTGCTCAAAGCCATTTCCAGCCGCCTGCCCGGCGAGAACCTGCTCTATCTTGGAGATACGGCCCGCCTGCCCTACGGCACCAAAAGCCGTGACACCATCATCCGCTACACCCTCAAGGCCGCGGGCCGTCTGGTGGACGAGGGCGTCAAGATGCTGGTGGTGGCCTGCAACACTGCCACTTCCGCCGCCCTGCCGGAACTGCGCGAACACTTCGCGCCCCTGCCCGTCCTCGGTGTCGTGCGCCCCGGTGCCGAGGCGGCCGTGGCCGCCAGCCGCAACAAGCGCATCGTGGTCATCGCCACCGAGGCCACCATCGCCGGCGGCGCCTATCAGCAGGCCATCGCCTCCCTGTGCCCCGAGGCCCGCGTCCAGGGCCGGGCCTGCACCCTCTTCGTGCCCCTGGCCGAGGAAGGCTGGATGGACGGCCCCATCGTCGAAGGCATCGCCAGCCGCTATCTGGGCGACCTGTTCGCCCCGGGCAAGCCCGACAGGCCCGATACCCTGGTGCTGGGCTGCACGCATTTCCCCCTGTTCCGGGGGGCCCTGCGCCATGTGGTGGGCGATGACGTGCGCATCGTGGATTCGGCCGAGACGGCCGCCGCGGCCGTGGAAAACCGCCTGCGCGAGCTGGGCCTGCTGCGCCGGGAAGACGGCCCCGGTTCCCGCCGCTTCCTGACCACGGACAACGTGCTGCGCTTCATCCGCACCGGCAGCATCTTCCTGGGGCACCCGCTCAAGAGCGCCGAGGTCAGCCTGGTGGATCTTTCCTGAGCGGGCACGGCACGCGACATGGCCGCCGCCCCGCCCGGCAGGGAACGGGACACGGTGCCGGGAAATGGTCCGATGCCCGGAAAACTTTGATATCTGGGCATTTTCCATTGACACGGGCCAAGCCCATAACGTATGGATGCCCTGTCTGGCCTGCATATTGAAACCCGAAACTCTTTTTTTGGAGTATAACTATGACCAAAGCTGAGCTTGTTGAAAAGATCCATGCCAAGGCCGGCCTGCCCACCAAGGCCAAGGCCGAAGAAGCCCTCGACGCTGTCGTGGCCGCCCTGCGCGAAGCCCTCGCCTCCGGCGAATCCGTGACCTTCACCGGGTTCGGCAGCTTCAAGGTGGTGGAACGCGCCGCCCGCAAGGGTCGCAATCCCCGCACCGGCAAGGAGATCACCATCCCCGCCAGCAAGGTTGCCAAGTTCACCCCCGGCAAGGGCCTGAAGGACGCCATCAAGTAATATTTCGCTCAGCGGATCCGGCGGCGTCCTCTTCCGGGGGACGCCGTTTTTTTTATGTCCCGGCGGGCCCTTCGGCCGTTTGGCCTTTGCGCTCCGGGACCAAAAGTGCTATATGTTCCCGGCTGTCGGGCCGGCGGGCCCTGTGCCCCCTGGCCCGGCAGCCCGCAGACGGAGCACCGTCCCGGGCCAAAGGCCCGCACGCGCACGCACGCGACAGGCGGCGCGGTCTGCTCCGCACGGAGGGGTGGCAGAGCGGTTGATTGCGGCGGTCTTGAAAACCGCTGAAGGTTCACGCCTTCCGGGGGTTCAAATCCCTCCCCCTCCGCCATGCATTGCCACAAGGACGTCCTGCTTCCGGCAGGACGTCTTTTTTTCATGCCGCCCGGCACCGCCGGGAAAGATTTTTGCCGGATATGGCCGGGACGCCGCAGGCCCCGCGGCCTTCCCGGCCAGGGAGACGCTATGGAGCACACAACCCTCGTGGACGCCGTGGTCACAGCGGAATGGGAGATGTTCAGCAACGTGCGGAACGTGGGCGGCAAGGCCTCCTGCCAGATGGATCCCGGGACTTTCCGCATCATGCGTTCCAGCCAGATGGACAACTGGGACGACGAACTGCTGGGCAGCTATCTGGAAGACCTGCTGAACGCCCGCCTAGAAGGGCGCAACCTGGTGACGGAAAAATACGCCCGCATGATGGAATCCACCTTCCCCGAAGAATATGCCCGGCTGGCCGGCAGCCTGCCGCCGCTGGACCCTGAAGCCGCGGCCCGGGTGGACGACATCGTGGCCGCCCATGTGGCCTGGAAGGAAGACCTCGACAGCCGCTTCCCCTCGCTGGCCGACAGGGGCCGCCCCCTGCGCAGCCGTGACGACCGCCCGGGCCGGGTCTCCATGGAGAGCTATCTGCGCGCGGAGCTGCGCACCTATTCGCCCAGGACCATCGCCCTTTACCACCGGGCCACCATGGAACGTCTGCGCAAGGGCGAGAGCGAAGCCGAACAGAACCTGCTCCATCAGGTACGGCAGTACGGTTTCGGGGACATTGAGAGCGCGGAAAAACATTTCAGCGCCCGCCGCTGAGGCCGGGAACAGCGCCTGACGCCGCTCCACCGGGACGTCCCGCACCATACGCTTCCGGCAGGGCGTCCCCGCGCCTGGGAACGCCCTGCCGTCGGGGGCCCCGGGAAGGACAGACGTCCTGCCCCCTGTGGCCGGGACATTCGCCCGGCGGTCCTGTGGGCCCTGCCGGGATTCGCGACGAGAGACAAAAGCCCCCGTACGGGCGGCTTTGGGGGCTGCCTGGCCGGTACACGAACGGATGCCGCAAAAACGAAAAGGGATGCTTCCGAAGAAGCATCCCTTTCCTCTCTTTTCGGGGAAAAAACGGACGGCGGCTAGGCGTTGGCAGCCTTGAGCATTTCTTCCACCATGGCAAGGCTGGTCGCGCTCCGGGCATCCATGCCGCACAGACCGCGCACAGCCAGCATCAACAGGGCAATGGGCATGCGCACTTCAGCTTTGCCGTTATGGATGATGCAGGTCTCGTCCTGCACCTTCAGGCGATAAGCCCGGCGGCTGTGTTCTTCCGGCCCGGTGCGCATGATGTAGTAGATCTGGTCCTTGTTCTCCGTCGCATACAGCTTCTGGCGGCACAGCAGGCCGTGTTCCTCGTCGTACCAGGAACACTCGGAGGAAAGGCTCCCGCGAAAGTGCATGTCCTCGCCATTATCGTGTGTGAGGCTGATATCTTCCAGCGTATCCTGCATGGCATCCTCCCCTTGAGCTGCAGCGTGACGGCAGCCACAGCACAGGGCGGCAAGGCCAGCACGACACCCGCTGACCCTAGCATCGGGAGAAAAGCTTTGTCAATCCCGCCTTTCGGCGGCCGCGACGTCTCACTTGCGGGGGTCGGGCAGCTCCATGCCCAGGAAGCGGGCATAGCAGCGGGCCACGGCCGATTCGGGATCCATGAGCCCCAGGCTGGCCCCGGAAGGCGCGGGGATCTCCTCCTGCGGGCGCCCGGCGGAGCGCTCCAGCACCGGACTGGGCGCATCCAGATCCTGATGGTCCAGCATCAGGGAGACTTTCACCGCCGTGAAGAAGTCCTCCTGCAAAAAGTCATTGGCCCGGCGCACTATCTCCGGCCCCATGTAATAGAGTTCCTGCAGCAGCACGGCATCTTCGGCGCCGATGAGCAATTTGTCGTCATGATGGCCCAGCGGGCGGGCCAGTGGCGCCAGATCCGGCCCCAGCACGGCATCCCAGCTGCGCCACAAACGGCTCAGTTTCGCCTGCTCTGGGGACGCGCCCAGCGAGATGAAGACCTTCTCCAGCACGCTCCCTGTCCGGGCCGGGCCGGGCCACTCCCCGAAGCGGGCCTCATGCCCGGGCTCGGTACTGCGCCGCCGCGTGACCCAGGCCCGCGGGCGCGGGGCCTCCGCCGTGGCTGCCTGCGGCTTTTTTGCGGTCCGGCGCTCCCGCCCGCCCGCGCCTGACGGCGGCGGCAGCACGACCAGCGCCTCTTGCCGCCGCGCCGCGCAGTCTTCCTCCGCTTCCAGCCCGGCATCGAAACGGGCCTGCATGGCCGCGGCCCACTGCCGGAAGGCGGCCTCGCGCCGCCCCATGCCTGCCCCGGCGGGCGGCGTCGCCTTCCCCGCTCCATCGTGTCCATCAGGCAAGGGGCAAACGGGCCCGGAGCCGGGAGCGGCGGGAGCCGTCATGACGGAGCGGGCCGCGGCCCGGGCGTCAGGCGCCCCGTCATCCCTTGGGGCGGGAAAATCGTCCCCGTCCTCATCCCCGGGCAGCACCACCAGCCCGCCGCCCGATGACGACAGACCGTATTCCGCCGCCAGACGGTCCGCCTCGGCAGCCCGTGCCGCCGCATCCGGGGGACGCCCGGGGGCCTGCTCCTCCGCCGGCGCCACTGCCGACGCTGTTTCCCCGGCAGATGCGGGGGGCATCCCGGCAGCCTTCTTGCGGCCGCGTCCGCCGGATGCGGATGAACGGCGCGCACGGCAGGCAGCCCCCGTCTGTTCCACACCCGGAACGGGAGCCGCCGCATCCACGGAAGGCTGGCCATCCGCAGGGCCCGCTCCCGGTGTGGCGGCCTGCCCTCCGGCTTCGGGCGGGGGAACTGTCGGGGCGCCGGTCACAGGCGCAGCCGCCGGGCTGCCCGCACGGCGACGACGGGCAGCGTTTTTTTTCGGGAAGGCGGCAGGTTCGGGCGGCGTGGCCGGTTCGGACGGGATCACCGGAAGGTCCTCCGGGACCGCGACGCTGCCGGCGGCAACGGTCAGCGGCGCCTCTTCCTCCGGCGGCCTGCCCGCCACTGTCCGGGGGGCCCTGTCCGGCGCGGACGCCGTTTTCCGCCCGCCGCTCCGCCTCCGGGAAGATGCCGGCTCTTCCGCCTGCCGTGCCTGGGGATGGTCCGCCGGGACCTTCCCGGCAGGGGCATCGCCCTGCGGCGCGCGGCCCTCCTTCCCGGCCATCTTGTCCGGTCGCGACGGAGACGGCCCAAGACCGCAGGCCTCCAGCAGCGAAAGGGCCGTGGCCGTGATGACGGTCACCCGCTTGCGCGGCGACCGTCCTGCGGTCTCCTCCCCGGCGGCGGGGGACCGGTCAGGAGCAGCGTGGGAAGGCGAGGTCATGGAACTCCTTGACTATATCCAGATAGGCTGATATTTGCATCAAGCAAAATTGATACACAGATCGCAGGCGCGCCCGGCGCGCCGTACAGGGGCACGCATGGCACTGGTATATTTCAAGGCACTTTCAGACGAGACCCGTCTGCGACTGGTGCATATCTTGCTGCATTACGAACTCTCGGTCAACGAGCTGGTGCGCATCCTCGGCATGGGGCAGTCCCGCGTCTCGCGCCACCTCAAGATCCTGACCGAAGCGGGCCTGCTGACCTCGCGCCGGGACGGCCTGTGGGTCTTTTATGCCGCCACGCGCTGCGGCGAGGCCAGCGACTTTTTGCAGGCCATGGGGCCTTTTTTGCATACGGACACGGCCATGCGCGAGGATCTGGCCATGGCGGCCCAGATCCTGGAGGAACGCGCCCTCAAGACGCGCCAGTTCTTCAACGCCATCGCCGAGGACTGGGACGAGCTCAACCGCGAAGTGCTGGAAGATTTCGACCTGCCCGCCGCCGTGCTGGCCGCCGTGCCCGCGGGCTGCCGCGTGGCCGTGGACCTGGGCTGCGGCACCGGCGCGGTGCTGGAACGCCTGCTGCCCGCCAGCCAAAGCCTCATCGGCGTGGACGGCTCGGCCCGCATGCTGGAGATGTGCCGCCGCCGTTTCAGCCCTGTGGACCTGGCCAACGAGAACCGCATCTCCCTGCGCATCGGCGAGCTGGACCACCTGCCCCTGCGCGACCAGGAAGCGGACTTCGCCTGCATCAACCTCGTCCTGCACCATCTGTCCGATCCCGGCGAAGGCCTGCGCGAGATACGCCGCAGCCTGACCACGGGCGGGCACCTGTTCGTGGCCGATTTCCTCCAGCATCATGACGAGACCATGCGCAGCCGCTACGGCGACCGCTGGCTGGGCTTCGACGAGGAACGCCTGCAGGAACGCCTGCGCCAGGCCGGTTTCGAGGTCCTGTCCTGTACGCGGCAGGCCGTGGGCCGCGGCCTGTTCCTGCTGCTGGTGCGGGCACGCGCCTGTTAGGGATATTTTTCCGGGGGAGCCCCGCCCCCTCCTCCCCAAAAGCCGCCCTGTCCGGGAAAGGCTGGCCCGCCGGTGCGGTGCGCCTGTGCCGGGGGAGCATGGCGGGGAGCACGCCCCGGCAAAGGCACACAAGATTTCCCGCGCGGCCCCACTGAAGGCCGCGCCCCTCCCCGCACAGGGGACGGACGACCATGCCGCAGACCGCCCTTTTTTGTGGAGCGGCCCAACATACTTTTTAAGGAGAATGGAACGATGACCAAAGCCCTGGACCTTTCCCTGGCCTATAAAGTGGCCGACATGGCCCTGGCCGATTTCGGCAAGAAGGAAATGCAGCTCTCCGAGCGCGAGATGCCCGGCCTCATGGAGTGCATCCGCAAGTACGGCGACCGGAAGCCCCTCAAGGGCCTGCGCGTGACCGGCTCCCTGCACATGACCATCCAGACCGCCATGCTCATCAAGACCCTGCACGCCCTGGGCGCGGACATCCGCTGGGCCTCGTGCAACATCTTCTCCACCCAGGACCACGCCGCTGCCGCCATCGCCGAGCAGGGCATGGCCAAGGTCTTCGCCTGGAAGGGCGAGAGCCTGGAAGACTACTGGTGGTGCACCGAGATGGCCCTGACCTGGCCTGACGGCAAGGGCCCCGACCTCATCGTGGACGACGGCGGCGACGCCACCCTGATGATCCACAAGGGCGTGGAAGTGGAAAACGATCCTTCCCTGCTGGAAAAGACCTACGACAACAAGGAATTCCAGATCATCATGGATCGCCTGGCCCTGCGCCACAAGGAAGATCCCAACCACTGGCATGAAGTGGCCGCCAGGGTGAAGGGTGTTTCCGAAGAGACCACCACCGGCGTGCACCGCCTCTACCAGCTGGAAGCCGAAGGCAAGCTGCTCTTCCCGGCCATCAACGTCAACGACTCCGTGACCAAGTCCAAGTTCGACAACCTCTACGGCTGCCGCGAATCCCTGGCCGACGGCATCAAGCGCGCCACCGACGTCATGGTGGCCGGCAAGGTCGTGGTGGTGGTGGGCTACGGCGACGTGGGCAAGGGCTGCGCCCAGTCCATGCGCGGCTTCGGCGCCCGCGTGCTGGTGACCGAGATCGACCCCATCTGCGCCCTGCAGGCCGCCATGGAAGGCTTTGAAGTCACCACCATGGAAGACGCCCTGGCCGAAGGCGACATCTACGTCACCTGCACCGGCAACCTGCGCGTCATCACCGGCGAACACATGGAAGGCATGAAGGACGAGGCCATCGTCTGCAACATCGGTCACTTCGACAACGAGATCGACATGCACTACCTGGAGTCCACCCCCGGCATCACCAAGCTGAACATCAAGCCCCAGGTGGACAAGTGGACCCTCAAGTCCGGCCGCAGCATCATCGTGCTGGCCGAAGGCCGCCTGGTGAACCTGGGCTGCGCCACCGGCCACGCCAGCTTCGTCATGTCCAACAGCTTCACCAACCAGACCCTGGCCCAGATCAAGCTGGCCAAGGGCGACCTGGAAAAGAAGGTCTACACCCTGCCCAAGGAACTGGACGAAGAAGTGGCCCGCCTGCACCTGGCCCGTCTGGGCGTCAAGCTGACCACCCTGACCCAGGAACAGGCCGACTATATCGGCGTGAAGATCGAAGGCCCCTACAAGCCCGACCACTACCGCTACTAGGCCGCACATCCCTGCAGACATGAAGAGGGCCTCCCCTGGGGGAGGCCCTCTTTTTTCCCGCCGATCCTGACGTGGCCGCGGATCAGGCCACGGTGTAGATCCGCACGTCCGGGGCCGCGCTCCACAGAGGCTGGAGGCCCTTGAACACGTCCTCCTTGAACAGCGCGCTTTCCAGATAGGCCGCAGCATGGGCCGCGGAGTCGAAACCGTGCAGGACCTGCACGTCGTCATCCCGGACGAGCAGCTCCTTGGTCAGGGCCCCCGCGATGGTCTTCAGGAAAGGCTCACGATACGCGGCATAGACACCGGCAGCAGCGGGACGGTCAGCGGCAGCGATCTGCATGGTGATCTCAAGATAGGCTTTGACTTCCATGATGATACTCCTGTGATATGTGGCATTGTCGGCATCCTGCACCGACAGATGGAGCATACCTCGCTGATGATGGAAAAAAAGACGTCTGCCAATTTATGAGTCACTCATAAATTCCATAGCAACTTGCCGCAGCCTTCCCCCCTGCATAGGATGGCCGTATCCGCATGCGCGGACAAAGGAGCGACATGTACCAAGCAAAACTGGAAAAAGACATCCGCTGCCCGCTGGAATACGGGCTGGATGTCTTTGGCGGAAGGTGGAAATCCCGCATCATCTGTGTGCTGGCCCACAGGACCCCTCTGCGCTACAGCCAGCTGCGCGGGGAAATGGTGAACATCACCGATGCTGTCCTGGCCCAGAACCTGAAAGAACTGATGCAGGACGGTCTGGTGTCCCGCACACAGTTCGACGAGATACCGCCGCGCGTCGAGTACAGGCTGACGGACAAAGGACTGTCCGTGGTCCCCATCCTGCAGACCATCTGCCGCTGGGCCGGAGCCTATCACAAAAACGTCAGCGCCTTCAGCAGCGCCCGGTGCAAGGCCTGCGACTACACCGCAGGCGCGGCGGACTAAGGCGCGGCCATCCGGTCCACGAAAGAAAGACGCTGCCCACCGCCCGAGTGGCCTGTACCCGGCGGGAGAGCGGCTCCGGGAAGGCATTCCCGGGCATCAAAAAGGCCCCCCGGATCTCCGGGAGGCCTCGATCAAGACTCGGGTCGAACCGGCAGCAGGCGGTGTCACGCCCTGGGCTTGCCATCCTCCACGACCACATCGGCGCCGGTCACGTCGTCCTTGCGGGGCGCGGCCGTGCCCCCGGGGGTCTCGCCCAGGTCTTCGGGGTCCACGTCCACGATGTCCTCGGCGGGCGCGTCGCCCTTCTTTTCTCCGGCCTCCAGGGCCGCGGCATCGGCGGCGGCTTCCTCAGGCGTGTAGGCAGGGCCGGGCGGCAGGGCATAACCGCCGCCTTCCACGGCCTGCAGGGGCTCGATGCCCCGGTTGAGGGGGATGCTGCCCTTGCTCACCAGCACGATGCCGGTCTTTTCCAGCACCTCGCGCCGGTAGGCGTATTCCTGCTCCATGCGGCGGTGGCGGTAGATGAGCAGCAGGCGCCCCAGATAGCAGGCCGCCAGCAGGGCCGCGATGCTGCCCGCGATCCACGGGATGTAGGGCCTGAGCGCGGCACCGAAGGCCACCACGGCCGAGAACATGCCGTCCACGAAGACCAGGGCCGCGGCCAGCAGCAGGATGCCCAGCAGGATGACCACCGTGGGCGCGTGCTGCACACAGGCATAGAAATAGCGCAGCCGCTTGGGCACCATGTGTTCCGAGCCGGGCTTGCCGGGCTGGCGCTCCCGCTCCAGGGTGTTGGAGACCCAGAGGCCGGAAAGATGCACGATGAGCAGCAATGCCACCGGAGCGGCCACGGCGCCGATGGCCCAGGCCAGGATGGGGAACTGTGCTTCGGGCGGGCCCCCCGCCAGCGACGGCCTGGCGTGCATGATGCCGTAAAAGAAGGCGATGCCGCCGATGATCAGCTCAAGGAAGAAGATCGCGATGAGCAGATAGATGATGGTGTCGCGGTTCTCGCCCTTGTACCAGTGACGGATGGCCTCGTCCCTGCCGGCGTCGGCAGCGGCTCCGGTCTTGCCAGCGGAGGCACCGGCGGCTTTCTTGCCGGTCCCGGCGGCGCTGTTGCGCATTTCGGAAGCGTTGCTGGACGCGAAGGTGGATTCGTTATTTTTCATGTTCCCGAACATAGCCGGGCGGGGCAGCGGAGGCAAGAGCAAACCCTTGCCCCGGGAACGCTTCTGGCTTAGTCTGCGCCAACAGGAGGACAGCATGCATATTCTCGTTACCGGAGCCGCGGGCTTCATCGGCTATCATCTCTGTGACCGTCTGCTGGCCCAGGGCCACACCGTGGTGGGCCTGGACAACCTCAACGACTATTACGACGTCCAGCTCAAGAAAGACCGTCTGGCCCGGCTGGAAGGCCGCCCCGGTTTCCGTTTCGTGCTGCAGGACATGGCTGAACGCGAGGCCATGAGCGCCCTGTTCGCGGCCGAAAAGTTCACCCACGTCATCAACATGGCGGCCCAGGCCGGCGTGCGCTACAGCCTCATCAATCCCATGGCCTATGTGGATTCCAACCTGGTGGGCTTCGCCAACCTGCTGGAAGGCTGCCGCCACAACGGCGTGCAGCACTTCGTCTTCGCGTCCTCCTCGTCGGTCTACGGGCTCAACACCAGCCAGCCCTTCTCGGAGCACAACAACGTGGACCACCCCGTGAGCCTGTACGCGGCCACCAAGAAGAGCAACGAGCTCATGGCCCATTCCTACAGCCATCTGTACGGCCTGCCCTGCACGGGCCTGCGCTTCTTCACGGTCTACGGCCCCTGGGGCCGCCCGGACATGGCCCTGCAGCTCTTCGCCCACGCCATCATGAAGGACGAGCCCATCAAGGTGTTCAACGGCGGCCGCATGCGCCGCGACTTCACCTATATCGACGACATCGTGGAAGGCGTGGTGCGCCTGCTGCCCCTGGCGCCCAGGCCCGACCCGCAGTGGGATGCCGCCGATCCCGACCCGGCCACCAGTTCCGCGCCGTGGCGCATCTACAATATCGGCAACAACCAGACCGTGGAACTCAACGATTTCATCGCCGCCCTCGAAGACGCGCTGGGCAAGAAGGCCATCCGTGACCTGCTGCCCATGCAGCCCGGCGATGTGGAAGCCACCTGGGCCAGCATCGACGCCCTGTCGCAGGCCACGGGCTTCGCGCCCGTGACGCCCCTCAAGACCGGCATCGAGCGCTTTGTGGCCTGGTTCAAGGAATATTACTACGCATGAGTGACATCATCCTGCCCGCCCCTACCCCGGAACGCCCGGAGATCCTGGCCCCGGCCGGTGACGCCCAGTGCTTCACCGCGGCCCTGGCCGCCGGCGCCGACGCCGTGTACCTGGGCCTGAAGCACTTTTCGGCCCGCATGCAGGCCGAGAACTTCGGCCTTACCGACCTTTCGCGCCTCACCGACCTGGCCCACGAGGAACAGGCCCGCGTCTATGTGGCCATGAACGTGCTGGTCAAGCCGCAGGAGACCGCGGCGGCCTACCGTCTCCTCCATCGCCTGGCCCGTCAGGTGCGCCCCGACGGCATCATCGTGCAGGATCTGGCCATGCTGGATCTGGCGCGGCAGGCCGGTTTCGAGGGCGAGATCAACCTCTCCACCCTGGCCAACATCACGCATCCGCAGGGCCTGCAGACCGCCAGGGACCTGGGCGCCAGCCGCGTCATCTTGCCGCGCGAGCTCTCCATCGACGAGATCCGCGCCATGGGCGAGGCCTGCCCCGAAGGGCTGGATCTGGAATGCTTCGTCCACGGCGCGCTGTGCTACTGCGTGTCGGGCCGCTGCTACTGGTCCAGTTACATGGGCGGCAAGAGCGGCCTGCGCGGCCGCTGCGTGCAGCCCTGCCGCCGCGTCTACCGCCAGGGCGGCGCCGCTGCCGCGGCCCTGGCCAAACAGGCCGGACAGCAGGCCCGCGAACAGGGCCGCAACGGTCATGACGGCGGCCGCGACACGCGCCGTCCCCGTCCCCAGCGCGGCAATCCCGGCAAGGGGCGCGACGGCCGCTTCTTCTCCTGTCTGGACCTCTCGCTGGACGTGCTGGCCAAGACCCTGCTGCACATCCCGCATCTGGTCTCGTGGAAGATCGAAGGCCGCAAAAAGGGCCCGCACTACGTCTATCACGTGGTCACGGCCTACCGCATGCTGCGCGACAACCCCGGCGACCCGCAGGCCCGCAAGGACGCCGAGGCCATCCTCGGGATGGCCCTGGGCCGTCCCGGCAGCCGGGCCCGCTTCCTGCCGCACAAGGACAACCTCGTCCCCACCGATCCTTCGGGGCAGACCAGCTCCGGCCTGCTGGCGGGCAAGATCAATGTGACGCCCGAGGGCCAGGTGCTGCTCAAGCCCCATTTCGAGCTGCTGCCGCAGGACTATCTGCGCGTGGGCGTGGAAGACGAACGCTGGCACGCCACCCTGCCCGTGACGCGCCGCACGCCCAAGGCGGGCACCCTGATGCTGCGCCTGCCCAAGCACAAGACGCCCAGGGCAGGCACGCCGGTCTTCCTCATCGACCGCCGCGAGCCCGAGCTGATGCAGATCCTCAGGGAGTGGCAGGCCCGGCTCGACCGCATGCCCACCCGCCCCAGCAAGGCCGTGGAGAGCGAGCCCCGCCTGCCCCGGCCCGCCCGGCCCGCGCCCCGGCCCGACATGGTGGTGCGCGCCAGCATGCCGCAGGGCCGCGAGACCCGCGGCTGCCGCAGCCAGAACACCGGCCTGTGGCTCTCGCCGCGCACGGCCGAGATCTCGCGCACCATCGCCCCGCGTATCTGCTGGTGGCTGCCGCCCGTCATCTGGCCCGAAGAGGAAGAGGCTATCCGCCGCCGTCTGGCCCACCTGACCCGCGAGGGCGCGCGCCATTTTGTCTGCAACGCTCCCTGGCAGCGCGACCTGTTCCCGGCCGAGCTGCTGGCCCGCATGGCTGACGAACCCGCCGATCCCAAGCACGGCGATGCCCTGGACCTGCTGGCCGGGCCCTTCTGCAACGTGGCCAATGCCGCCGCGCTGGGCGTGCTGGCCGGCATGGGCTTCAAGGGCGCGTTCATCAGCCCCGAGCTGCCCGCCGACGAGATCCTGGCCCTGCCCCGCCAGAGCCCGCTGCCGCTGGGCATGGTGCTGGGCGGCTTCTGGCCCGTGGGCATCAGCCGCTTCGGCCTGCTGGGCATCAAGCCCAACGAGCCGTTCATGAGCCCCAAGGGCGAAGTCTTCTGGGCCCGCCAGTACGGCGGCAATGTCTGGCTCTATCCCGGCTGGCCCCTGGACATCACCGCCAAGCGGCAGGAGCTCCAGCAGGCAGGCTACAGCTTCTTCGCCCGCCTGGAAGAGAACCCGCCCTCCAGCCTGCCCGAGATGCGGCGCCAGGGCCTGTTCAACTGGGACGGCGCCCTGCTGTAACATGGCAAAATAAACGGAGAACGGGGGAGGGAACCCCTTTATCCTTGCTATCGATGCCCGTAAGGCGCCTATGCGCCAACGGGCACGGCCTGCGGCCGCCTTCGGTCGCTGCCAGCGGCAAAAAGAGGTCCCCTCCCCCGTACCCCCTTCTTCCCCAAAACCCGCACATAGGAAAGACAGACGGCACTGTCCACGGGGATGCCGCCTGTGCCCAAAGATATTCGACAATGCCCAAAGGAAATGGCTCCGGCATGTTTTCCGGTACTGTCTCCCGCGCAACCGTAAAGCATCACAGGGCCATGCCGCAGGCATGGCCCTGTTTTTTTCATATGGCCCCCTCAGGTGGGGATGCTTTTTCATTATTCACGGGAAGTCATCAAAAGACGGCCCGCAAGCGCCGCATCCCTTACGGAGAGGAGCCTGCGGGCATCACAGCGCTCTCCGCTCCCCACACATAACCCGCTTTTTCCTGCCGCACGCCATGAACGATACCGCCGTCACCACCGCCCGCGCCCGCTTTCCCCGGGGCCTGCACCAGCCGCAGGACAGCTACCGTTTCGGCGCGGACGCCCTGCTGCTGGCGGCCTTCGCGGCGGAAAGCCTCGCCTCCCTGCCGGGAACGGCGCCCCGGCAGGTGGCGGAACTGGGCAGCGGCTGCGGAGCGGCCCTGCTGGGCCTGTGCCTGCGTCTGCCGTCCGGCACGACGAAGATGGCAGGGCACAGCCATCAGGAGGCACGGCTCCCCCGTCCGTGCCCCGGTGTGCGGCTTGCAGAGCCGCAGTCCGCGACTGTTTGCAGGCAGCCGACGGAGGAATCCCCTCAGGGAAAAAACGTACCGCTCCTGCACGCCCTGGGCCTGGAGCAGGACGCGGCCCTGTGCGCTGCGGCCACAGCAAACGTCCGCCTTCTGGGGCTGGGAGATGTATGCCGTTTCCGGCAGGGCGACCTTGCCGACACGCATTTTTTGCGGGACTGCGGCGAAAATGCCTTCCATCTCGTCCTGGCCAACCCGCCCTATGCCCTGGCGGACAGCGGCCGCCCCTCGGCCAGTGCCCGGCGTGATGCCGCCCTGCGCGGCCCCGGGCCCCTGCCCGACGGTACGCCCCTTGCCCGGCAACGCTCCGGGAAACAGGCAGGAAGGCCTGATCCGCTGGCCGTGTTCTGCCATGCGGCCCGGCGCCTGCTGCGCCATCACGGCCTGTTCTGCTGCATCTTCCCGGCGGATGACCTGCCCCGCCTGCTCGCCACGCTGGAGCGGGAGCGCCTGGGCTGCCGCCGCATCCTGCCCCTCTGCCCCCGCGCCGGGGAGCCCGCCAAACGGGTTCTGGTGCTGGCGCGCAAGGACGCCGCCGCCCAATGCCGGCTGGAGGCTCCCCTGCCCCTGCACCACGGACAGGGCTGGAGCCGCGAGGCCCTGACCTTCTGCCCCTGGCTGGGCGCGGGCCATGAGGAAAAAAGCTGACGCCCGGCATATCTCCGAAAGCAGAGCGTCACGACGGACAGCGGCCCGTGTGGCGGCTGGCAGCCGCCCCGAAGTGTCCTTATCCCCTGAAGGCAGCCCGCAGGCAGCCCCCCTGCGGGACACAGGCCCGGCCGCAGGAGCGCGCCGCCCTTGCCTTGCGATCGGCTTTCCATAACAATATCGGTTTCCTCATCCTGACATCGCGGAGCCTGTCCATGACTTTCATCGCCGACCTGCACATCCATTCCCGCTTTTCCCGTGCCACCAGCAAACAGCTCTCGCCCCGGCATCTGGCGGCCTGGGCCCGCTGCAAGGGCATCAACGTGCTGGGCACCGGCGACTTCACCCACCCGCAATGGCGGGACGAGCTGCGCCAGCAGCTGGTGCGCGACGAGGCCAGCGGCCTGTACCGCCTGTCCGGCCCGGCCGAGGATCTGGACTTCTTGCAGGGGAAGACACCGCCGGACGCCGACGGGCCGCTCTTCCTGCTCCAGACCGAGATCAGCTCCATCTACAAGCGTCAGGGCAAGGTGCGCAAAGTCCACAACCTGATCTTCGTGCCCACGCTGGACGATGCCGACCGCCTCTCGCAGCGGCTGGAGCTGGTGGGCAACCTGCATTCCGACGGCCGTCCCATCCTGGGCCTGGACTCCCGCGACCTGCTGGAGATGACGCTGGATGTCTGCCCCGGGGCCGTGCTCGTCCCGGCCCATGTCTGGACGCCGTGGTTCGCCCTGTTCGGCTCCAAGTCCGGCTTCGACCGGCTGGAGGACTGCTTCGACGATCTTTCCTCCCACATCTTCGCGCTGGAGACGGGCCTTTCCTCGGACCCGGGCATGAACCGCATGGTCAGCCGGCTGGACGGTTACGCGCTCATCTCCAATTCCGACGCCCACTCCGGGGCCAACCTGGGCCGCGAGGCCAACTTCTTCGCGGGCGCGCCCTCCTATGACGGCATCTTCGCCGCCCTGCGGGCCGCGGCCCGCCGCCTGCCGCCCGAGCAGCAGCCCGGGGACTGCCGCTTCCTGGGCACCATGGAATTCTATCCCGAAGAGGGCAAATACCACCTGGACGGCCACCGGGCCTGCGGCGTGGTGCTGGAACCGCGCGAGGCCCTGGCCCTGGACAACATCTGCCCGGTCTGCGGCAAGCCCCTGACCATCGGCGTGCTGCACCGCGTCTGCGAGCTGGCCGACCGAGAAGCCCCCGCCAGCCTGCCCCATGAGCCGGAGGCCCGGCCCCTGATCCCCCTGCCCGAACTGGTGGGCGAGATCCTGGGCGTGGGCAGCGGCTCGCGCAAGGTGCAGGACAGGTACGCGGCCCTGCTGCGCGAGCTGGGGCCCGATCTGGACATCCTCTGCCGCATGGACGAGGAGCAGGTGCGCCGCCACTGGGAGCCGCTGGGCGAGGCCGTGGCCCGCATGCGCCGGGGCCAGGTCATCCGCAAGGGCGGCTATGACGGCGAATACGGCGTGGTGCGCGTCTTCAGCCCCGAGGAAGCCGCGGAATGGCAGGGCCCGGCCCGCAGCCGCAGCCTGCTGGACGGTGCCGCGCCCCGCAAGCGCGGACGGCCCAGAAAGGTGGCGGAACCCGCCCCGCAGGCCCCGGAGCAGGAGACCGCCGCCACCGTGGCGGCCATCCGGGTACGCCGCAAAAAGGACAGCGCCGCGCCTGCCGAAAGCGAGCCCGAGCCCGCCACGCCCGACGGGCGCACGCTGGGCGGCTTTTCCCCGGCGCAGGCCGAGGCCCTGACCGCCGGGCTGGAGACGGGCACGCCCGTGCTGGTGCTGGCCGGGCCCGGCGCGGGCAAGACGCGCGTGCTGGTGGGCCGCCTGCAATATCTGCTGGCCCATGACGTGCCGGCCTCGCAGCTGCTGGCCGTGACCTTCACCCGGCGCGCCGCGCAGGAGATGCGGCAGCGTTTGCAGGCCCCGGCCGGGGATGGAGCGGCCCCCGCGGCCCTGCCCCGCTGCGACACCCTGCATGCCCTGGCCTGGAGCGTGGTGCAGCGCGAGCTGCCCTCGGCCCTGCTCCTGCCCGAAGACGCGGCCAGGGCCCTGTTCGTGGATGCCGGACACCCGGAGAACCGCGAGGAACGCAAGGCCCTGCGCCGCCTTTGGGAGCGCCTGCAGTGGGCCCGTGAACAGGGACTGCCCGCCGGCGGGCTCCCCGGCGACCTGCGCGCCGCCGTGGCCGACTGGCAGGCCGCCCGTACCGTGCGCAGCCAGAGCCCGCTGCTGGACTATGCCGACCTGCTGGAATTCTTCCTTTTCCATCTGCGCGCCCGCCAGGGCGAGGACATCCGGCCCGATCTGGAGCACAGCCTGCTGCCGCCCGCCTGCCGGGCCCTGCTGGCCGCCGCTGTGACGGAACGGCGCCGTCCGGCCCGGACGGGCCCTTCCCCTGCCGCGACTTCCGGCGGGCCGGTCACGACGCCCGACCACCACGAGGCCCCGCACACGGGCCGCGCCGTACCGCGCCAGATGTCCCTGCTGGGCATGGTGGCCGCCACGGCAGCCCCCGCCCCCCTGCCGACGCCTTGCCGTCGAACTTCGGCCCTGCCCTGGCGGCATGTGCTGGTGGACGAGGTGCAGGACCTTTCCCCGGTGCAGCTGCGTCTGATCCGCGCCCTGCTGCCCGAGGACGGCAGCGGCTTTTTCGGCATCGGCGACCCTGACCAGGCCATCTACGGCTTCCGTGGCGCCAGCGGCCAGAGCGAAGACAGCCTGCGCGCCATCTGGCCCTCCCTGCGCGTCTGCCGTCTGGGCCAGAGCTACCGCGCCAGCCAGGGCGTGCTGGACATGGCCCAGAGCCTGCTGCAGGGCCGCGGGCATTGCGGCGCCCTGCAGGCCATGCGCGGGGAGCAGGCCCGCCTGCATCTTTTCTCCGCCCCTGACCAGCAGGCCGAGGCCCGCTGGATCGCGGGCCGCATCCGCCGGCTGCTGGGGGCCACGGCGCACACGCTCATGGACCAGATCGCCCAGGAAGACGAGCTGGCCGGGACCCTTTCCCCGGGCGACGTGGCCGTGCTGGTGCGCCTCAAGGCCCAGATACCGGTCATCCGCCGCGCGCTGGAGCAGGAGGGCATCCCCTGCGCCGCGCCCGCGCAGGAAGACTGCTGGCAGGACCCGCTCTGCGCCGCCGTGCTGCGTCTGGCCATCGCCCGCGGCCAGGGCGAGGCACCTGCCCCTGCCGGTGACGGGGCCGAGGACGACGATCTGCTGCCCATTCTGGAACAGGCGCTGGATCTGGCCCCGGACGCGCCCCTGCCCGATCCCCGGGCCCTGCAGGCCCGCCTTTCCGGGCACAGCCGCCTGCCCGCCCCGCTCTGGCAGGGCACGGCCTGGAAACAGCTCTGCCGTGCGTGGCAGGACTGCGGCCGGTGGGAGGCCCTTGTGCAGCAGCTGGGCCTGCAACATGAGGCGGAACTCATCCGCGCCCGCTCGGAACAGGTGCAGATCCTGACCCTGCACGCCTCCAAGGGCCTCGAATTCCAGGCCGTGTTCCTGCCCGGGCTGGAAGAGGGCCTGCTGCCCATGCGCCGGGAACTGCTGCTGGAGAACCCGGACGACGACATGTCCCCCGCCGCGCAGGCCGCCCGTCTGGAAGAAGAACGCCGTCTGTTCTACGTGGGCCTGACCCGCGCTGCCCGCGCCCTGTATGTGAGCCACAGCGCCGGGCGCCGCCTCTTCGGCCGGGAACTGGCCCTGGAGCCCTCCAGCTTCCTGCCGCTGGTGCGTGGCTTCTGCCGCCGGAGCACCCTGGCCCGCCACACCAGGGCCGTGCGGGAGCACCTGTCGCTGTTTTAGATCCAAAGGATGTGTTGAGGGAGGGGGGAACCCCTCCCTCAAACTCCCTCCTCCTTCCCCAGCGCGCTTCGTGCGACCAGTCATTCCCGCGAAACAGTCCAGCATCCTGTTCCCGTATGACCAGTACCCGTCCTGTCCTCACCGGACAGGAAACAGCCGCCATGTCGCCCAACGGCAAAATCTTATGGAGCGAATCACCGGACCTTGCGCGGTGCTGTCCCTGCCGGACAGCGATGGAGACCGGCCATGCTCCCAAAAGAAAAGTTTCAAGGAGGATGGGGGGAGTTTGAGGGAGGAAGGGAGACCCCTTTTCCAAAAGGAGGCCCTTTCCCCCTCACAAGCCATCCCCATGCCCATAAAAAACGGGCCGTTCCCCGCAGGGAACGGCCCGTTCGACATGTTGCAAGCTGGCAGCCGTCTAGCTCGCGCCGCCGTCGCCCACCACGAAGGCGTGGGGGTACAGGGCACGCAGCACGCGCATCATCTCGTCGGCCTTGCGGGAATCTTCCCACGGGCCCACCTGCACGTTCCAGAGGTTGTTGCTGCCATAGATCATGCGGCCCTTGTGGCCGCTGCCGGTAAGCCGCTCGATGAGGCCCCGGGCGTTCTCCTTCTTGGAGAAGGCACCGATCTGGACGAAGAAGGTGCCGCGCACCACATCGCCGTCCTCCACCTGGGGCACGTCGCCCAGGCTCTGGATGCGCACCCGCGCCGTGCCCTTGCCGATGACGCCCAGCCGCTGGGCGGCCCCGCGCGAAAGGTCGATGACACGGTCGTCCACGAAGGGCCCGCGGTCATTGATGCGCAGGATGAGGGAACGGTGGTTCTCCAGGTTGGTCACGCGCACTTCCGTGCCCAGGGGCAGGATCTTGTGCGCGGCGCTGATATTGTACTGGTTGAAGCGCTCGCCGCTGGCCGTCCTCTTGCCGTGGAAGCCGGGACCGTACCAGGAGGCCACGCCCTCTTCCACGAAGCCGTGGGCCGACTTGAGCGGATAATAGGTCTTGCCGCGCACGGTATAGGGCCTGGAGCCCGGCACGCCGCCCTTGCGCCAGGACGTGTCCTTGCCGCCGCAGCCGGCCAGCAGCGCGGCCGCCAGCACAAGGCAGGACAGGTTCAGCAGCAGACGGGGAAAGGAGAGCTTGCCGTCCGCCATCACCGTCCCTCTTCCTGCAGCTGTTCCAGCTGCCGCAGCAGGGTCAGGCTCTCGGCATCCAGGCGTCCCAGCCGGGCGGCGCATTCCAGCATGCAGCGGGCCTCCTCGCTGCGGCCGGCCTCCAGCAGGTCCCAGGCCGCCAGCATGTACAGACGCTGGGGGCGGCTCCCGTACAGGGCGGAGAGCAGATCGTCATACAGATCGGCGAAGACCGCCCGGGCCCGCGCCTCTTCCATGACCAGCCAGCGGGCCAGATGGGTGTTGTCCTCCTGCCCTTCCAGATAGCGCAGCAGCAGGAACAGGCCGTGGCGCAGCACATGCAGGATGCGCTGCAGCTCGCGCGAGGAGCTCTCGGCGGTCTGCTCGCCCAGCCGGCGCAACGGATCGTAAAGCTCGGCCGTCACGCCCTGGTGGCGTCCCAGCTGGGCCAGACGGTTGGCATAGTGCTGGCGCTGGAAGGCGTCCTCGCGCAGCTTGGCGCATTCGTGGAAGGCGTAGCCCACGCACCAGTCGATGAGCGCCTCCACCGGCTGCTGGCTGACCAGGCCGTCAGGATGGCGGCTGCCGGAATACTGCCAGAGCAGGATGGCGTCCTTGTCCGGCGTCTGGGACTGGCTGTTGCGGAACAGATGGTGCGCCGTGTCCTTGAGGCGCCAGAACACGCCCTTGCGCATGGCCTCGCCCAGAAGGTCACGGATGGACGAATACGAGACGGCGCCCTCGTGGTCGAAGCGGCGGCGCTGCTCTTCCAGCCCCTCATAGACCTGGCAGTAGTCGCGCACCAGGTCGCGCACTAAAAAGGCCTTGCGTTCCGGCGACCAGCGCCCGTTCACAGGCCGGCCTCCTCCAGCAGGGCACGGGCCACGGCCGCGTCATAGAGCTTGAGGGGATCGGCATCGGCGTTGCGCTCCTCACGGTACAGACGCGCCGCATCCTCGATGACCCGCAGGTCCAGCCACTGGTGGCGGTCCCAGACATCGGGGTGATCGGCCTGCCAGAGGCGGAACTGCACGCCGCCGTCCTCGCCGCGCCGCACATACATGCGGGCCCTGTGGTCCGCGGCATTGGGGAAATAGTACAAACCACGCTCGTCTTTCATGCTTTTTTCCTTGGTGGGCCGCTCCCGGGCGGCCGGTGATCGCTGCCCGCACCATAGCCGCTAATGCCTTTTTTGCCAAGGCGGGCACGTCCCGCGCTCCCGGGCGGGGCGGCGGCGCCCTGCCGGGGACGGTCCCCGCATGCGGCGTGACCGCGGGGCCCGCATGACGCGCGTTTTCCGGCCCCTGATATGATATTTTTTTCACATAATTGGCCGGAACATACGGACACCACGCCTGCGAAGCCCGTATTGTGACTGTGCTGTGAAAAAGCGGTCAATCACAAGAAACAGCGGTTGTCATCGCCAAAGAAATACGCTAAAAGAAGCAGAACTGCATTGCAGCCCGCAGTGCCGGACGTCCAACAGCGTCTGCTGCTGCGCCTGCGATCCCCCGTCTGACTACGCCGGACAGGGAACAGCACCTGGGGCGGCACACCACTCGCGTGTGCAGGCCGCAAGACGAGGCCGCCCCGGCGGCGTTTTGTCGTGTGCGGTTCCGGGCTACTCCGGCCCCAAGCGTCATGACGAAGGCACATCACGCGATGTGATACAACAAACCATGTGGAGGTATGGCAATGGCGAAACATGCAACCCCCCTGTTGGACCAGCTTGAAACCGGCCCCTGGCCGAGCTTCGTGTCCGACATCAAACAGGAAGCGGCTCACCGCGCGGCCAATCCGGACGGGCTGGACTATCAGATCCCCGCTGACGCCCCCGAAGACCTGCTCGGTGTGCTGGAACTTTCCTACGAAGAAAAGGAAACCCACTGGAAGCACGGCGGCATCGTGGGCGTGTTCGGTTACGGCGGCGGCGTCATCGGCCGTTACTGCGACCAGCCCGAAAAGTTCCCCGGCGTGGCCCACTTCCACACCATGCGTGTGGCCCAGCCCGCTGCCAAATACTACCACACCAAATTCCTGCGTGACCTGTGCGACATCTGGGACCTGCGCGGTTCCGGCATGACCAACATGCACGGCTCCACCGGTGACATCGTGCTCCTGGGCACCCAGACCCCGCAGCTGGAAGAAGTCTTCCACGACCTGACCCACAAGCTGCATGTCGACCTCGGTGGTTCCGGCTCCAACCTGCGTACCCCCGAAGCCTGCCTCGGCCAGTCCCGCTGCGAATATGCCTGCTACAACACCCAGGACATGTGCTACCAGCTGACCCAGGACTACCAGGACGAACTGCACCGTCCCGCCTTCCCCTACAAGTTCAAGTTCAAGTTCGACGGCTGCCCCAACGGTTGCGTGTGCGCCATGGCCCGTTCCGACTTCGCTGTGGTGGGTACCTGGAAGGACGACATCAAGATCGACCAGGACGCCGTGAAAGCCTACGTGGGCGGCGAATTCAAACCCAACGCCGGTGCCCATGCCGGTCGTGACTGGGGCAAGTTCGACATCCAGGCCGAAGTGGTGGACCGCTGCCCCTCCAAGTGCATGAGCTGGGACGGCAGCAAGCTGTCCATCAAGACCGCCGACTGCGTGCGCTGCATGCACTGCATCAACACCATGCCCCGCGCCCTGCACATCGGTGACGAACGCGGCGCCAGCATCCTGGTGGGCGCCAAGGCCCCCGTGGTGGACGGCGCCCAGATGGGTTCGCTGCTGGTGCCCTTCATCTCCTGTGAAGCTCCCTACGATGAAATCAAGGAAGTCATCGAAAAGATTTGGGACTGGTGGATGGAAGAAGGCAAGAACCGCGAACGCGTGGGCGAGACCATGAAGCGTCTTTCCTTCCAGAAGCTGCTCGAAGTCACCGACACCGAAGCCGCTCCGTACCACGTCACGGCTCCCCGCTCCAACCCGTACATCTTCTTCAAGGAAGAAGAAGTGCCCGGCGGCTGGACCCGCGACCTGGCTGAATTCCGCAAACGCCATCAACGCTAGTTTAAGGGGGAGAAGAACATGGCTTTTATTTCTTCCGGGTACAATCCCGCCAAACCGATGGAAGGCCGCATTACCGACATCGGCCCCCACAAGTACGACGAATACTTCCCGCCGGTCATCAAAAAGAATTTCGGCAAGTGGCTGTACCACGAAATTCTTGAGCCCGGCGTGCTGATGCACGTGGCCGAAGGCGGCGACAAGGTGTACACCGTCCGCGTGGGCGGCACCCGCACCATGTCCATCACCCACATCCGCGAGATCTGCGACATCGCCGACAAGTACTGCGGCGGCTACCTGCGCTGGACCACCCGTAACAACATCGAGTTCATGGTGGAAGACGAAGCCACCATGAAGGCCCTGCGCGACGACCTGAACAGCCGCAAGTTCGACGGCGGTTCCTTCAAGTTCCCCGTGGGCGGCACCGGCGCCGGCATCAGCAACATGGTGCACACCCAGGGCTGGGTGCACTGCCACACCCCCGCCACCGACGCCTCCGGCCCGGTGAAATGCGTGATGGACGCCATCTTTGACGACTTCAAGGACATGCGTCTGCCCGCTCCCGTGCGCATCGCCCTGGCCTGCTGCATCAACATGTGCGGCGCCGTGCACTGCTCCGACATCGGCCTGGTGGGCATCCACCGCAAACCGCCCATGATCGACCACGAATGGGCCGACCAGCTGTGCGAAATCCCGCTGGCCGTGGCCGCCTGCCCCACCGCTGCCGTCCGTCCCACCAAGGTGGAACACAACGGCCAGAAGGTGAACTCCATCGCCATCAAGGAAGACCGCTGCATGTACTGCGGCAACTGCTACACCATGTGCCCCGCCCTGCCCATCGCCGACCACGAAGGCGACGGCATCGCCATCATGGTGGGCGGCAAGGTGTCCAACCGCATCAGCATGCCCAAGTTCTCCAAGGTGGTCGTGGGCTACATCCCCAACGAACCTCCCCGCTGGCCCAGCCTGACCAAGACGGTGAAGCACATCGTCGAAGTCTACGCCGCCAACGCCAACAAGTACGAACGTCTGGGCGACTGGGCCGAACGCATCGGCTGGGAAAGCTTCTTCAAGCTGACCGGTCTGCAGTTCACCCATCACCTGATCGACGACTTCCGCGATCCGGCTTACTACACCTGGCGTCAGAGCACCCAGTTCAAGTTCTAAGCCGAGCTTGAAAATACCCCGGCGGCGCTTTGCGGCGCCGCCGGGTTCAGGAGAAAAACCATGGCTGACGAAAAAGACGTTGTTGTCGACTTCCTGAAGAGCAAGTCCGCTTCCAAGTCCAAGTTCTACTTCAAGGACTTCACGGACCTGTTCCCCGACAAGGGCCCCCGCGAAGTGAAGAAGATCCTCACCAAGCTGGTGAACGAAGAAGTCCTGGAATTCTGGTCTTCCGGCTCCACCACCATGTACGGCCTCAAGGGCGCTGGCAAGCAGGCCCACACCGAAGGCGAAGACTAGTCTTCCCGTCTTCGGCTTTTGAACGCCCCGACCGCGACGTCTGTGCGTTTGCAAAGGCCATTGGAGCTTCGACTCCTTTCTCAAGAAATGCCGCAACTCCTGTTGTGGCATTTCTTGTTTTTTCGCCCGCCCGCAGATCCTTTTCCTAGATCCTCTCCCTGAGACCCTGTGGCCTTCCGCGCATCCAGGACCGTCGGCCCGGCATCCCTCCCGTCCTCCGCCGTACCGGCCTCGGCGGCCCCCCGGCGGTGGTGGAAGCCTTGCCACTCCCGCACCGCGCCGTGCCGTCTCCGGCCTTTTTCCCGGTCTTTCCGGCAAGGGCACACAGCCACAGCTCATCCTTCCTCGCTCATGGCACCGGCACCAGCCGCGCCCTTCCCCACGCTCATGGCACTTCACGGCACGCCCCATGACAGACAGCCCGCTCCGTCCCGCATATGGCGGAACGACCGGCACGTCTGCCCATGAAAAAGGATGTCCCGTGCCAATGCGTGAGCCACCTGGCCACCACTTCAACTATTTTTCGTTGAAAAAGCCTTCCGTCATCAGTAGTCTGTGGCTGCGACATGCCGAAAAACAGCCAGCCCTTGCCCGCCCGGACACGGGCGCGGGCCGCCGCAGGGAGCGGCCTCCCCGCGGCCCATGAGTTCCGGGCACGGCAGCCACCAGACGGAGAGACCATGCACGATCATCCAGCTTTCCCCCGCACCAGCGCCATACCGGACCTTCCTGCCGGGCCCCCGGTCCCTGAACAGGATATGGTCCAGACCCGGGCCCTGCTGCTGGAGATGGCCCGCTGCCAGTCGCTGGACCAGATCTTCCGCCTGGTGGCGGCGACCTTCGCCGCCCGGCAGGACGTGGCTCTGTGCCGCATCTGGCTGCTGGAACCGACCGAGCCGAGCCTCTGCGCCAGCTGCCGCCATTTCTACGACTGCCGCGACCATCGCCAGTGCCTGCGGCTGGCGGCCAGTACCGGGCGCTCCCGCGTGGACGGACATGTCTGGACCGGACTGGACGGCGACCACAGCCGTTTTTCCCTGGGTCTGGGCAAGGTGGGGCTCATCGCCCAGTCAGGCACCGCCTATCATGTGGACGATGTCCGCCCGGACATGGACTGGGTGACCTCGCCCGGCTGGATCCGGCAGGAAGGCATCCGCACCTTCCTGGGCCAGCCGCTGCTGCACCGGCGCCGCGTGCTGGGGGTCTTCGCGGTCTTCAGCCGCGAGGTGCAGGACGCGCAGGCCATGGACCGCCTGCGCATGATCGCGGACTATCTGGCGGTCTCCATCGCCAATGCCCAGGCCTTTGAGGAACTGAACCGCCTGAAGCGGCAGCTGGAGATCGAGAACGCCTACCTGAAGAACGACACCCTGCCCCCGGCGGCCCTGGCCCTGACTGGGGACAGCCCCGGCATGCGCGCGCTGAAGGAAAAGATCCGGCAGGTGGCCTGCACGGACGTGCCCGTCCTCATCACCGGCGAAGCCGGCAGCGGCAAGGAAGCCGTGGCCGCCGAGCTGCACCGGCAAAGTTTCGTGGCCGGAGGGCCGCTGGTGCGGGTCAACTGCGCCGCCATCGCGCGTGACAGGCTCGAGGAGGAGTTCTTCGGCCACGCGGGCGCCCGCATGGGCTTTCTGGAGGCCGCCTCGGGCGGGACGCTCTTCCTGGACGCCGTGGAGGAGCTCCCCCCGTCCCTGCAGGCCAGGCTCCTGCACGTCCTGCAGGACAGGGAGTTCCGGCGCGACGGCAAGGACAGCGGGCACCGGATCAGCGTACGCCTCGTGGCCGCCACCAGCCGTGACCTCCACGACGCGGTCCGTGCGGGCCGGTTCCGCGAAGACCTCTATTACCGCCTCAATGCCTTCCCCATCAGCATCCCCCCCCTGCGTGAGCGCCCGGAGGACATCCTGCCCCTGGCCCGGGCCTTTCTGGAGCATGGCCGCACGCATCTGCAACGGCCGGAACTGGCCTTTGCCGACGATGCCCCGGGGCGCCTGCAGGCCTACACCTGGCCCGGCAATGTCCGGGAACTGCAGGAATGCGTCCTGCACGCGGCCGCGGCCAGCACGGACGGGCTCCTGCACTGCGAGGCCCTGCCGCCGGCCCCCTCCTCCGCGTCCCGGCCCGCCCTGCCCGGTGCGGACAACGGCATCGTCTTCACCGAGGCGGAGATGCAGGCCCTGGAACGGACCAATATCACCAATGCCCTGCAGCGCTGCCGCGGCAAGATCTACGGCGGGGACGGGGCCGCGGCCCTGCTGGGCATCAGCCCCACCACGCTCTGCTCCCGCATCAAAAAGTTCGGCCTGCGCAAACAGGACGCCTGATCCGGGACGCCGGGCGGCTGCACCGGGGGCGCCCCTGGCGCCCATGAGGCGCCACACGGCCTGTCACGCCCGTGCCCGCAGGCGGTCCGCCCGTCCGGCCCTGCCCGGAGATGCGGGGACGCCTGATCCCTGCCGCCGTGCCTGCTGCCTGCGCGGGCCTCCCGTCCCGGTGCATGGCCATTATGCAACGAATTATCGTTGAACAAGCCTGAAAAATATTTTTTTGGCCCTGAAAGGCCCTTTTGCTTCTTTTCCTATTGCCAAATACAACGATTTTTTGTTACCAAGAAGCCATGCCGTGGCTGAAAAGGCCATCTTTACCCCCGAGGATGCGTCGTTTTTCAGCATTTGGTAAAATATTCAACGATTATTCGTTGAAATATGCACTCATGGAGGTATGGCAATGCCGAAACATGCGACTCCCCTGCTGGACCAGCTCGAAAGCGGCCCCTGGCCGAGCTTTGTGTCCGACATCAAACAGGAAGCCGCCGCCCGTGCGGCCAATCCCAAAGGACTCGACTATCAGATCCCCGCTGACGCCCCCGACGACCTGCTGGGCGTCCTGGAACTCTCCTACGAAGAAAAGGAGACCCACTGGAAGCACGGCGGCATCGTGGGCGTGTTCGGTTACGGCGGCGGCGTCATCGGCCGTTACTGCGACCAGCCCGAAAAGTTCCCCGGCGTGGCCCACTTCCACACCATGCGTGTGGCCCAGCCCGCTGCCAAATACTACCACACCAAATTCCTGCGTGACCTGTGCGACATCTGGGACCTGCGCGGTTCCGGCATGACCAACATGCACGGCTCCACCGGTGACATCGTGCTCCTGGGCACCCAGACCCCGCAGCTGGAAGAAGTCTTCCACGACCTGACCCACAAGCTGCATGTCGACCTCGGTGGTTCCGGCTCCAACCTGCGTACCCCCGAAGCCTGCCTCGGCCAGTCCCGCTGCGAATATGCCTGCTACAACACCCAGGACATGTGCTACCAGCTGACCCAGGACTACCAGGACGAACTGCACCGTCCCGCCTTCCCCTACAAGTTCAAGTTCAAGTTCGACGGCTGCCCCAACGGTTGCGTGTGCGCCATGGCCCGTTCCGACTTCGCTGTGGTGGGTACCTGGAAGGACGACATCAAGATCGACCAGGACGCCGTGAAAGCCTACGTGGGCGGCGAATTCAAACCCAACGCCGGTGCCCATGCCGGTCGTGACTGGGGCAAGTTCGACATCCAGGCCGAAGTGGTGGACCGCTGCCCCTCCAAGTGCATGAGCTGGGACGGCAGCAAGCTGTCCATCAAGACCGCCGACTGCGTGCGCTGCATGCACTGCATCAACACCATGCCCCGCGCCCTGCACATCGGTGACGAACGCGGCGCCAGCATCCTGGTGGGCGCCAAGGCCCCCGTGGTGGACGGCGCCCAGATGGGTTCGCTGCTGGTGCCCTTCATCTCCTGTGAAGCTCCCTACGATGAAATCAAGGAAGTCATCGAAAAGATTTGGGACTGGTGGATGGAAGAAGGCAAGAACCGCGAACGCGTGGGCGAGACCATGAAGCGTCTTTCCTTCCAGAAGCTGCTCGAAGTCACCGACACCGAAGCCGCTCCGTACCACGTCACGGCTCCCCGCTCCAACCCGTACATCTTCTTCAAGGAAGAAGAAGTGCCCGGCGGCTGGACCCGCGACCTGGCTGAATTCCGCAAACGCCATCAACGCTAGTTTAAGGGGGAGAAGAACATGGCTTTTATTTCTTCCGGGTACAATCCCGCCAAACCGATGGAAGGCCGCATTACCGACATCGGCCCCCACAAGTACGACGAATACTTCCCGCCGGTCATCAAAAAGAATTTCGGCAAGTGGCTGTACCACGAAATTCTTGAGCCCGGCGTGCTGATGCACGTGGCCGAAGGCGGCGACAAGGTGTACACCGTCCGCGTGGGCGGCACCCGCACCATGTCCATCACCCACATCCGCGAGATCTGCGACATCGCCGACAAGTACTGCGGCGGCTACCTGCGCTGGACCACCCGTAACAACATCGAGTTCATGGTGGAAGACGAAGCCACCATGAAGGCCCTGCGCGACGACCTGAACAGCCGCAAGTTCGACGGCGGTTCCTTCAAGTTCCCCGTGGGCGGCACCGGCGCCGGCATCAGCAACATGGTGCACACCCAGGGCTGGGTGCACTGCCACACCCCCGCCACCGACGCCTCCGGCCCGGTGAAATGCGTGATGGACGCCATCTTTGACGACTTCAAGGACATGCGTCTGCCCGCTCCCGTGCGCATCGCCCTGGCCTGCTGCATCAACATGTGCGGCGCCGTGCACTGCTCCGACATCGGCCTGGTGGGCATCCACCGCAAACCGCCCATGATCGACCACGAATGGGCCGACCAGCTGTGCGAAATCCCGCTGGCCGTGGCCGCCTGCCCCACCGCTGCCGTCCGTCCCACCAAGGTGGAACACAACGGCCAGAAGGTGAACTCCATCGCCATCAAGGAAGACCGCTGCATGTACTGCGGCAACTGCTACACCATGTGCCCCGCCCTGCCCATCGCCGACCACGAAGGCGACGGCATCGCCATCATGGTGGGCGGCAAGGTGTCCAACCGCATCAGCATGCCCAAGTTCTCCAAGGTGGTCGTGGGCTACATCCCCAACGAACCTCCCCGCTGGCCCAGCCTGACCAAGACGGTGAAGCACATCGTCGAAGTCTACGCCGCCAACGCCAACAAGTACGAACGTCTGGGCGACTGGGCCGAACGCATCGGCTGGGAAAGCTTCTTCAAGCTGACCGGCCTGAAGTTCACCCACCACCTCATCGACGACTTCCGCGACCCGGCGTACTACACCTGGCGCCAGAGCACCCAGTTCAAGTTCTAGGCCGGTCTTGAAAACGCCCCGGCGGCCCTTTGCGGCGCCGCCGGGGCCAGGAGAAAAACCATGGCTGACGAAAAAGACATCATCGTCGAATTCCTGAAGAGCAAGTCCGCTTCCAAGTCCAAGTTCTATTTCAAGGACTTCACGGAACTGTTCCCCGACAAGGGCCCCCGTGAAGTGAAGAAGATCCTCACCAGGCTGGTGAACGAGGAAGTGCTGGAATTCTGGTCTTCCGGCTCCACCACCATGTACGGTCTCAAGGGCGCCGGCAAGCAGGCCCATACCGAGGGCGAGGACTAGCCGCCGGGCGGTCATGCCTCCCGCACCGGCAGGCCGTCCGCAGCCCATTGCGGTCGGGACAGCCACGGACGAGACGTCAATCACGGTATACCGCCAAATACCGTGTCAGGAGCATGTGCCCTGCCTTACCCCACAGAAATGCCGCGAGCCATCGCGGCATTTCCGTTTTCCGCAACGGATGGGAGCCCGTCCGGCCGAGGCTAAAGGAACGTGTGCCCCCCATCGCTCCCGGCAGGGAGCGGCCGCGCTTTTCCCCTCCCGGTTCCCAGCGCGGCAGGGAGGTGCCTGCGCCGGTCCCTTGCCCCGGTACGCGCCCAGACAACGCACGTTTACCAGCCGGTTACTGCCGTGCTGAACGGCGCCCGTACGCGCGTGGGGAGAAGGCAAACAGGTTTTTGACAAGCTGGACAAGGGGACCGGCCCCGTACCGGGCTGAACGGCTCCCCGTGCCCGCCTCACATCCCGCCGGCTTGAATCCTGCGCCCGCCCCGCCTACACTGCGGGGAACACCGCCGCGACCTGCCCCCACCATCCCCCGCGTGACCATCAGGCGGCCGCGAGCCCACCGGGACGCACATCCTGCGTGCCCGCCACGGAGGTCTGTCATGGGCGTCACCTTTTCCCTCAATGACGAAGAACGGCACTGGCTCTCCCGCCTGGCCCGGCAAAGCATCACAACGGCCCTTGAGGGCCGGGAGGACGGCCCGCCGCCCCTGCCGCCCGCGCTGGCCGGCGGGACACTGGCCCAGTCGCTGGGCTCCTTCGTGACCCTGAACAAGGATGGCGACCTGCGGGGCTGCATCGGCAACATGGTGGGCCGGGAACCGCTCTGGCGGAACGTCTGGCGCATGGCCCGCGCCGCCGCCTTCGAGGATCCCCGCTTCCCTGCCCTGGACGCGGCGGAGTGGCCGCGGTGCAGCCTGCACATCTCCGTGCTGGGCCCCCTGAGCCCCTGCCCCGACCCGGCACGGATCGTCATCGGCCGCCACGGCCTGCTGCTGCGCCTGGGCATGCGCCAGGGCGTCTTCCTGCCGCAGGTGCCCGTGGAACAGGGCTGGGACCTGCCGCAGTACCTGGAACACCTCTGCCGCAAGGCCGGGCTGCCCGCAGGCAGCTGGCGCGATCCCCAGGCCCTGCTCTTCTGGTTCGAAAGCCTGGTCTTCGAGGCCTGAGGCACGGCTCCCCGAGGGGAGAGGGATTCCTCCTTTCTGCCGTCGATTCCCGTTCTTCCCCTTTGGCGTCAGCGCGCTTTCTTCCGGGGAAGCCCCTCCCCCATGCCACCGCAGGACTTCCCCTTTCGCCGTCTTCACGCCGGGGACGGTATCCTGCCGCTGAGGCTGACAGCCCGATGGGGCACGGAGGCGGTCCCCCTGAAATGCCGCGAGCATACATCCTTTTCCCTGGGCCGACGTTCCCCACGGATAGAAAGCCGCCTTCTGCGATAGCCCAGCCGCCATGCGGGAAGGCTTGCAGTCCGCCGTCCGGGGGCTCCCCAGACGAAAGCCCAAAACACAGGGGACGCTCCCTATGCGGGAGCGTCCCCTGTTCCTTTCCCGGCTGGTGCCTGTCCCCCTTTCCCGCCTGATGGAACGCACTGGGGAAAGGACGGGAACCGGAAGAAAGGCCCTCTTTCTGCGTCAGGCAAAGGGGCCGCCCCGGAAGATATCCCTCCTACGACGTGGGCGGCACGATGGGGTCGCCGTACAGCTTCCAGGTCAGCGGGCGGTAGATGGAGATCAGGGCCATGGCGAAGATGATGGCCACCTGGACCAGGCTGGCCCAGAGCTCTTCCGGCAGGATGCAGGAGCGTATGAAGCGCAGGGGCCAGTCCAGGCCCAGGGGCGTGAGCCATGCGATGCAGCGGTCCCCCACGGGCAGCCAGAAGAACGTGCCCCAGAAGCCGGCACATGCGCTGATGATCCACTTGAACGTGACCCAGGCGAATTTGAAAAAGCCCAGGGACGTGAAGATGGAATAGAACAGGCCCGTGAGCACACAGCCGACGAGCCCGGGCATGACCACCCAGGAATCCACGATATAGCGGCAGTACTCCACCAGCTTCACGGCCGCCGGATCGTCCATGCCCAGCTTGAGGAAACCGAGGGCCTGCATGGAAAAGGCGCCGCCCGCCCAGGCCAGGGCCGCCAGAAGGTGCAGGGCCTTCATGCCCTTGATGATGTGGTTGTCGCGCGCGCTCACGCCCTTGCCGCGCGAGCCGTAATTCCTGACCCGTTCGTTGAAAAACATGCCATCCTCCCGCCTGCCCCCTGCGGGGCCTGCTCGCGGGCGCCCTTCCCGGGGCCGGCCGCTCTTTTGACGCTACCCAGCGGCGACTGTTTTTTCAAGCCCTTGTGCGGCGCGGCCGTGCGCAGGGCTCAGGTCCCCGGGCACGCTTTCGGGACACGCCGCACGCCTGCCATGCGTCCCGGCGGCAGGGACAGCGCAGCCCCCGCCATGTCTCCGGGCAGCGCGTCTGCCGGGCCGTACGGCAGGCATCCCCGGCGGCAGGAGCCGCCCTGCCTCTCCCCTCACGGCACCAGGCGGCCCCGCGGCGCGCCCTGCGCACGGAAGGGCCGGGAACGGAGCCGGGCGCCCGTCCGCTACAGCTCCAGCAGGGCCCGCCAGCGGGGCAGGCCGGGCTGCAATTCCAGATAGTCGTCCGGCAGGGCGGGCGGCGCGGCGCAGGCCAGTGCCCGCCGCACATCGTCCAGGCTGCCGGTACGCAGCAGGCCGGGAACGTCCTGCAGGGGACAGAGGTCGAAGCCGTCCGACGGCAGCATGACCATGACGGGCAGCTTTTTGAGGGCCGCTTCCAGGACCACGGTGGTGGAAGCGGACGACCAGACCACGGTGCCGGGCACCAGAAGGGTGGCGACGGGACCTTCAGCAAAGCGCAGGCATCCGGCCCGGGCCCCCAGCTCGTGGCGCAGATCGGCCTCCACGGCAAGATAGGGGTGCGGCTTGACCACGATCTCCCAGCCGTCCAGCAGGCCCGCGTGCACGGCCCGGGCCAGCAGGCGCACATGGTCGGCGGTCTCGTCGGCAAAAAAGCCGGTCACCACCAGCAGGCGGCGGGGCGGCTGCCCTTCCTGCGCCGGCACGGCGGCATTGCGGGCATCGGCAAGATACATGTAGCGCAAGGCCTCCACCAGCTCCAGGCGCTCTTGCGGCACACCGGCGGCCTGCCACTGCCGCAGGGCCCCCTGCCCGTTAGCGCAGATGCGGTCGGGCTGGAAGGCCGCGCAGGCGCTGTCCGTGAAGGTGGCCGGATCATCGAAATAGCGGAAGTCCGTGGGCCGGATGGTGGAATGCTGCGCCCCGTACACGGGCCCGCCCGCGCCGGGCGTGGTGTGGGCGGCATGGGTCAGCATGCGTTCCCAGGGGCAGTTCTCCAGCGGGAAGGTGAACCAGCGCTGGGGCCCGGCGGCCTTCACATAATTGTCGATGCCGCGCTGCTGCAGGCAGCGCTCCAGACAGCGCCAGCCCCGGAAGGTCTCGGCCCAGTCATCGGCCATATAGGGCCAGAAGTCCAGGCGGGAGCCCTCGAAGCGGCAGAGCCCGCGCATGGCGGCCTCAAGGCGGCGGCTGGTCCAGGCCAGGCGCAGATAGCGCTTCCAGGCGGCCCGCAGGTCGGCGGCCGTGAGGAATTCCTCCAGATAGTGGAAGCTCACGCCGTCCTGATGCGCGGCACGAAAGCGGTCCCGCATCCTGATGCAGCCGGCCAGGTCCATCTGGGGCGAAGGAAAGCGGATGAACAGCCAGCGCACGGGCGTCCTGGCCGCCGCCGCGCACAGGGCGTCGTGCAGGCCCTCCCAGTAACGGGAGCGGAAGCGGCCCGCCGCAGCGGCCTCCATATCCACATTGGGAAAGTAGGTGACGATGGTGCCCGTGGTCACATGCGCGGGCGGCAGGGCGGGCAGGGCCCCGCCCCGGGGCCTGAGGGGCAGGCGCACCCGGAACCACCAGTGGACATAGCGCCCGGCCGCGCGCAGCAGGGAGGGACAGGCCTCGTAGAGGCGGCGCAGCCAGGTGCGGCGGCGGCCGTCGCGGCACTGGGGATCGTGGTAGTCCGCGAACTGCCGCCCCGTGGCCTGGCAAAGCGCCAGCAGGGTCCCGCACAGCCGGTCGTCGCCGCCCACCAGACGCAGGGCCGTGAAGCCGCCCTCGTCCAGCAGGTGCTCCAGGGTGCGCAGCTTGTAGACCTCGTAAAGCAGGGGCGTCATCTTGGGATGGCGCTCGTAGAGCAGCGAACACCACCACATGGACAGCTTTTCCCCGGCCTGGAAATGCTCGTGCAGCAGCGCCCCTTCCACGGGCCTGAGGCCCGTCCGGCAGGCCCAGGCGGCGTGCTCGCGCCGGATCTCCGTCAGGCGGGCATCGCACAGGGCCGGCACCGAGATGTGCTCGCCGGGCACGTCCCGCAGGTTCCAGTGGGCCACGGCGGCGGACGTCTCCAGATGGAAGGCCAGCGGCGCTCTGCTGTCGGCCAGCAAGGTCAGTTCTTTCATGGGCGCTCCTTTCCGGGCAGCGGAAGCAAAAACGGACGGCATGGCGCCGTCCGTGCGGACATCAGGCCCCGAGGGCCGCGGCGATGGCCGGGCCGTACGGGGCGCGCAGGACGCCCTTTTCCGTGATGATGCCCGTGATGCAGTCCGCGGGCGTCACGTCGAAGGCGAAATTGAAGACCGGCACCCCTTCGGGGACGATGCGGGTCCCGCCCACATGGGTCACTTCCCGGTCGGGGCGCTCCTCGATGGGGATGTGCGCGCCGTCGGGCGTGCGCGGGTCGATGGTGGACAGGGGCGCCGCCACATAGAAGGGGATGCCGAAATGCCTGGCCAGCAGGGCCACGCCGAAGGTGCCGATCTTGTTGGCGGCGTCGCCGTTGGCCGCGATGCGGTCGGCCCCCACCACCACGCACTGCACCAGGCCCTTCTGCATCAGCAGGGCGCAGGCATTGTCGCAGGCCACGCGCACGTCGATGCCGTCCTGCCGCAGTTCCCAGGCGGTCAGGCGCGCCCCCTGCAGGAAGGGCCGCGTCTCGTCGGCGATGACCCGCACCTTCTTGCCCGCTTCCAGGGCGCCGCGGATGACGCCCAGGGCCGTGCCGTACCCGGCCGTGGCCAGGGCCCCGGCATTGCAGTGGGTGAGGACGGTGTCGCCGTCGTTGATGCAGGACGCCCCGTGGCGGCCGATCTCGCGGCAGATCTCCACGTCCTCGCGGCGCATGGTCTCGGCCTCGGCCAGCAGGACGGGGAGGAGGGCCTCCATCTCCAGACCGGCATGGGCCCGCCACAGGGCCCGCATGCGCTCCACGCCCCAGCGCAGGTTCACGGCCGTGGGCCGGGCCGCCTCCAGGCGCTCCAGGGCCCGGTCATAGGCCGTGCGCCAGTCGGCCCCGGCGGGCAGGCCGCGGCGCAGTTCCTCCAGGGCCAGCACGCAGCCGAAACCGGCCGTGACGCCGATGGCCGGGGCGCCGCGCACCACCATCACCTGCAGGGCCCGGATGGTCTCGTCCAGGGTGCGGATGGGCAGGTAGTCCTCGCGCCCGGGCAGGGCACGCTGGTCCAGCAGATACAGGGTCATGGCGTCAGCGTCGAAACGGATATGATGTTCCATGCGGTCCTCGATGGTTGAAGGGCGATAACGGGTCCGTGGGATGGCGTGGCCTGTCCAGTACCGACAACGGTAGCGCAAAGCCTTTATCTTGGCAAAGTGCTTTACAAATGCCGAACGCACTGGCTAATCTGGCTGAAGATTTTGAACTTCAGCAGGAGAAGCGTCCCCATGGAAGAGTTCTCGCGCATCCAGCGCCTGCCCCCCTACGTCTTCGCGGTGGTAGGCGACCTCAAAATGAAGCTGCGTCGCCAGAATATCGATATCGTTGACTTCAGCATGGGAAACCCCGACATTCCCACCCCGCCGTACATCGTGGACAAGCTGGTGGAAGCCGTACAGAAGCCGGTGAACCACCGCTATTCGCTCTCCCGCGGCATCCCCCATCTGCGCGATGCCGTGTGCGAACGCTACAAGCGCCTGTACGACGTGGATCTCGATCCCAACACCGAAGCCATCGTGACCATGGGCTCCAAGGAAGGGCTCGCCCACCTTTCGCTGGCCATGCTCTCCCCCGGTGACGTGGTGCTGGCGCCCGACCCCACCTACCCCATCCACAAATACGCGCCCATCATCGCCGGCGCCGACGTGCGCAGCGTGCCCATCGGGCCCGGCCGTGACTTCTTCGAGGACCTGACCGCCGCCACCCAGCAGGCCTGGCCCCGTCCCAAGCTGCTCTTCCTGTGCTATCCCCACAACCCCACCACGGAAGTGACCGACCTGGCCTTCTTTGAAAAGGTCGTGGAATTCGCCAAGGAGAACAACATCTGGGTCATCCATGACCTGGCCTATGCCGACCTGGTCTTCGACGGCTACAAGGCCCCCAGCTTCCTGCAGGCCAAGGGCGCCAAGGACGTGGGCGTGGAATTCTACACCATGTCCAAGAGCTATTCCATGCCCGGCTGGCGCGTGGGCTTCTGCCTGGGCAACCCCAAGCTCATCCACGCCCTGAGCCGCATCAAGAGCTATCTGGACTACGGCATCTTCCAGCCCATCCAGATCGCGGCCACCGTGGGCCTGCGCGGCGGCGACGAGGAAGTCACCAGGATCTGCGACATCTACCGCCAGCGCCGTGACTGGCTCATCGACGGCCTCAACCGCATCGGCTGGGAAGTGCCCGCGCCCAAGGCGACCATGTTCGTCTGGGCCCGCATCCCCGAAGAGTTCCGCAAGATGGGTTCCGTGGAATTCTCCAAGCTGCTGCTCACCGAAGCGCAGGTGGCCGTCTCGCCGGGCCTGGGCTTTGGCGCCTACGGTGACGAGTACGTGCGCTTCGCCCTCATCGAGAACGATCACCGCACCCGTCAGGCCGTGCGCAACATCCGCCGCCTGCTCAGCGGCTCCAGCGATTAGGGGACACTATGGCCGAAAGCAACAAGCCTCTGGTAGTGGGTCTGGCCGGGTTCGGCACCGTGGGCGGCGGTCTTGCCCGCCTGCTGGAAGAGAACGCCGACATCATCCGCCAGCGTACGGGCCGGGACATCCGGGTCAAGAAGGTGCTGGTGCGCAATGCCCAGAAGGCGCGCACCGTGCCCCTGCCCCCCGGGGCCGACCTGACCACGAATCCTGACGAGCTGGTCAACGATCCCGAGATCGACGTGCTGGTGGAACTCATGGGCGGCATCGACGCCCCGCGCGCCATCATCGACCGCGCCCTGGACGCCGGCAAGCACATCGTCACCGCCAACAAGGCCCTGCTGGCCGAGGAGGGACTCGCCCTGTTCCAGAAGGCCGCCGGCAAGGGCCGCATCCTGCGCTACGAGGCCAGTGTCGCCGGCGCCGTGCCCGTGGTGGAGGCCCTGCGCACCAGCCTGGCCGGCAACCGCATCTCGTCCCTCATGGGCATCCTCAACGGCACCAGCAACTACATCCTGTCCGAGATGACCTCCAACGGTCTGGACTTCGATGTGGCCCTCAAGCAGGCCCAGCAGCTGGGCTATGCCGAAGCCGATCCCACCCTGGACATCGACGGCCACGACGCGGCCCACAAGCTGACCCTGCTCATCCGCCTGGCCTACGGGGTCAACTACCCCTACACGGCCATGCCCGTGCGCGGCATCCGCGGCATGTCCAGCATGGATATCGCCCTGGCCCGCGAGTTCGGCTACCGCATCAAGCTCATCGCCCAGGTGCGCGAACGCCGCGACCCCGGCCAGGCCGACGGCAAGGTGCGCCTGGAGGCGGGCGTGTTCCCGGCCCTGGTGCCCTATACGGTGCTGCTGGCCCGTGTGGGCGGCGTGTACAACGCCGTGCGCGTCAGCGGCAATGCCTGCGGTTCGCTCTTCTTCCACGGCCGGGGCGCGGGCGACCTGCCCACCGCCGGGGCCGTGCTGGCCGACCTCATGGCCGTGGCCCGTGACGAGAACCCGCACAACACCGGCTACGCCTGTGACGACCTGCCCCGCGCCAGCATCGTGCCGCCGGCGGAATGGCGCTCGCGCTACTATGTGCGCGTCATGGTGGAGGACGAGCCCGGCGTGCTGCGCGATCTGGCCGGCTGCATGGCCGACCAGGGCGTGAGCATGGCCCAGGTCATCCAGCGCACCGACGAGGGCAAGGGCGTGCCCCTGGTCTTCATGACCCATGAGACCACCGAGGAAGCCATGAGCACCGCCCTGCAGCGCACCCTGGATACCGGCATGCTGCGCCAGCCCGCCGTGTACTTCCGTGTGCTTGATTAACAAAACGAAAGCAGGGGGGAGGCTCTCCTCCCCCCTGCATGCTTGATCCCAATGGTGGCACCCGGCTCCGCGGGAAAGGCCGTGCCGCCATGAGACATTTCCCGCCGCCACCGGAGCCGTTCCTTAACAAGGACGGGCTCCGGCCGCTTCTCCAGCAACCACACCGCGCAGGGTCAGGAACCATCCCGGCCCTGCGCTTTTTACGCAGCCATGCTGCACGAGGGGCCCCATGATCATTCTGGAAGATCCGTATGTCTCGCCGGAGCTGGCCGCCTTTGCCGCCGACCGGCAGGAACCTGTCCTGGATACGCCCGCTGCCCGGCAGGCCGGGCTGGATTACGGGCTGCACCTCAACCTTGTCTCCAGCCGCGACTTCGGCCATCTGTGCTGCCGGGGGCAGCGCCTGTACAGCAATTCGGAAAACGCCCTGGACTGGCTCTACAGCCGTTCGGGCAATGCCGGGCTGGTACGCGCCACCGAACTGCTCAAGAACAAGCTGCTGTTCCGCCGGCGCCTGGCCCCGCTCTTCCCCGATTTCCATTTCCGCGAGCTGACCCTGCGGGAGGTCATGGAGACCCATTTCGACAGCCTGCCCGGCCCCTGCGTGCTCAAGCCCGCCGTGGGCTTCTTCAGCCTGGGCGTCTACAGCATCGAGAACGCCCGGCAGTGGCGCGCCGCCCGTGACGACATCGCTGCCGGCGCCGTACGCTGGCGCAGGGAATATCCCGCCGCCGTGCTGGACAACCAGGTCTGGCTGCTGGAATCCCTCATCCAGGGCACGGAATATGCCGTGGACGTCTATTTCAACAGCCGCGGCGAGGCCGTCATCTGCAACATCCTCCAGCACGACTTCGCCTCTTCCGAAGACGTGAGCGACCGCCTGTACTACACCAGCGCGGACATCATCCGCCGCATGGCCGGGCCGCTGGAAGCCTGGTTCGACCGGCTCAACGAGCGTCTGGGCCTGCGCGACTACCCCGTCCATGTGGAACTGCGCCGCGACGCCGACGGCCATATGGTGCCCATCGAGTTCAACCCGCTGCGCTTCGCGGGCTGGTGCTGCACGGACATCAGCCTCTTCGCCTGGGGCTTCCCCACCTACGGCTGCTATCTGGACGACCGGCGCCCGGACTGGGACAGTATCCTGCCCGGCCACGAGGACAGGCTCTACACCCTCATCGTGCTCAACAAGCCCGCCGCCTGCCCGCCGGTACGGCGCTTCGACTACGACGCCCTCTGCGCCCGCTTCCACAAGGTCCTGCGCCTGCGCCGCGGCTTTTATGACCGCTATTCCCACTTCGGCTTCCTGTTCACCGAGACCCCGGCCCATGACCGGGCGGAACTGGACGCCATCGTGCGTGACGACCTGCTGGGCTTCGTCATCCCCGAAGACCACGGGGAGACGCCCCGGGCCCGATAAGCAAACCAAGGAGGCTCCCATGAAAAAGATCGGCATCATCCGCTGCATGCAGACCGAGGACATCTGCCCCGGCACCACGGACTTTTCCTTTGCCGCCCAGGGTAAGGGCGCGTTCGAGGAACTGGGCCCCTGCGAGGTCATCGGCTTCGTCTCCTGCGGCGGCTGTCCCGGCAAGCGGGCCGTGGCCCGCGCCAGGATGCTGGTGGATCGCGGCGCCGAAGCCGTGGCCCTGGCCTCCTGCATCCGCAAGGGCAACCCCATCGGCTTCCCCTGCCCGCACCACGAGACCATGATCGCCGCCATCCGCGCAAAACTGGGCGACAGCGTGCCCGTTCTGGACCATACCCACTAGGGACGCGGACGGGGCTGCCTGTCCGGGGAGGAGGCCCCCCGGCGCGTGCCGTCCCGGACCATGCGGGACGGTCGCCCGCAACGCCGGGGCCTGGCGGCGACGGCCTTCAGCCACTGCCGCCGCTACGGCACGACTCCGGCCGCCACCGGCGCGGACGGCGCCCGTCTGTCGTCACCGGCCCGTCACCGACAGGACGGCCAACGGTCACAACAGGCAGGCATGCTGGGCATGGCATGTCCCCGGCTCCCGGGCCCGGCACCAGGGACGCGCCCTGCCCGGGCAGCCCCGGAAAGCCCGGGGAAGGCAAAGGCCGCGCGACCGGCCGGTGCCCTCCCCCTGCCCTTTACCTTCCTGCCGCTGTGGGCTATGGAGGGGATGACCGCCTGTTCCGGCGGGCCGCATTTCATCAATCACGGACAAACGGATTCAAAAGGAGAAATCATGGCGGATATTCTGATCATCGGCGCCGGTGGCGTGGGAAGCGTGGTGGCGCACAAGTGCGCCCAGGTGGCCAAAGAAGGGGCCTTCGGCAAGATCACCCTTGCCAGCCGTACGCTTTCCCGGTGTGACGAGATCGCCCGCTCGGTCAAGGCCCGTCTGGGCGTCGACATCGCCACCGCCCAGGTGGATGCCGACAACGTGCCCGAGCTCTGCGCCCTCATCCGTCAGGTGAAGCCCCACACCGTGCTGAACATCGCCCTGCCCTATCAGGATCTGCACATCATGGACGCCTGCCTGGAATGCGGCGTGCATTATCTGGATACGGCCAACTACGAGCCCCTGGATACCGCCAAGTTCGAATACAAATGGCAGTGGGCCTACCAGGAGCGCTTCAGGCAGGCCGGCCTCACCGCCCTGCTGGGCTCCGGTTTCGACCCCGGCGTCACCAACGTCTTCTCGGCCTGGGTCATGAAGCACGAGCTGGACGAAGTGCATGTGCTGGACATCATCGACTGCAACGCCGGTGACCACGGCCAGCCCTTCGCCACCAACTTCAACCCCGAGATCAACATCCGCGAAGTGACCGCCCGCGGCCGTTACTGGGAACGCGGCGAATGGGTGGAGACCGATCCCCTGTCCTGGTCCATGACCTACGACTTCCCCGACGGCATCGGCCCCAAGAAGTGCTTCCTCATGTACCACGAGGAACTGGAATCCCTGGTGCAGAACCTCAAGGGCCTCAAGCGCGCCCGCTTCTGGATGACCTTCTCGGAGAATTACCTGAACCACCTCAAGGTGCTGGGCAATGTGGGCATGACCCGCATCGATCCCGTGCGCTTCCAGGGCCAGGACATCGTGCCCATCCAGTTCCTGCGCGCCCTGCTGCCCGACCCCGCCTCCCTGGGCCCGCTGACCAGGGGCAAGACCTGCATCGGCAACGTCATGCGCGGCATCAAGGACGGCAAGGAAAAGGCCGTCTACATCTACAACATCTGCGACCATGAGGCCTGCTACGCCGAAGTGGGTTCCCAGGCCATCTCCTACACCACCGGCGTGCCCGCCATGATCGGTGCCAAGATGATGGTCTCCGGCCAGTGGCTCAAGCCCGGTGTGTGGAACATGGAACAGTTCGACCCCGACCCCTTCATGGCCGACCTCAACGCCTACGGTCTGCCGTGGCAGTGCGTGGAAGTGAAGGACTAGTCCCTTTCGCGCCAGCAACGCCGTTTCAGGGGGAAGGGGCCCGCGGGCCCCTTCCCCCGTTGCGCTCCGGCCCGGAAAAAACGCCCGCCGCCCTGCGGCCAGGCCCCGGGCGGCAGCCCTTTCTTCACCCCAACCCCTGCAAAAGACTGAAACATGAAGCATCTCCTGCCTCTGCTGGATCCCCGTACCGTCCCCTCGCCCTGCTTCGTGCTGGACGAAGCCCGTCTGGCGGCCAATGCGGCCATCCTGGACAGCGTACAGCAGCGCACCGGCGCCAGGATCCTGCTGGCCCTCAAGGGCTTTGCCGCCTGGGACAGCTTCCCCCTGCTCTCCCGCGCCAAAGGCCACGGCCCCCTGTGGGGCACCTGCGCCAGCTCCGTGGATGAAGCCCGCCTGGGCCGCGAGGAATTCGGCGGCGAAGTGCACGCCTTTGCCGCGGGCTGGACGGAAGAGGAACTGGACGAACTGCTGCCGCTGGTGGATCACCTGGTCTTCAACTCCCTGGCCCAGTGGGAACGCTTCGGCCCCAGGGTGCGGGCCTGGTGCCGCGATAGCGGCCGCGAGATCAGCTGCGGCCTGCGCATCAATCCCGAGCATTCCGAAGGCGCCGTGGCCATCTACAATCCCTGCTCCCCGGGCTCCCGTCTGGGCATCCGCCCGCACCAGCTGCCCGAAAAACTGCCGGAAGGCATCTCCGGCCTGCATTTCCACACCCTGTGCGAACAGGGCGCCGACGCGCTGGAACGCACCCTGGACGCCGTGGAGGCCCGTTTCGGCAAGCAGCTGGCCCAGTGCCGGTGGATCAATTTCGGCGGCGGCCACCACATCACCCGCGAAGGCTATGACCTGGACCGCCTCTGCCGCTGCATCACGCGCATGCAGCGGAACTACGGCGCGCAGATCTATCTGGAGCCCGGCGAGGCCGTGGCCCTCAACGCGGGCTGGCTGGTGGCCACGGTGCTGGACGTGGTGCAGGCCGACATGCCCGTCGCCATCCTGGACACCTCGGCCTCCTGCCACATGCCCGACGTGCTGGAGATGCCCTACCGCCCCGGCCTGCTGGCCCCGGAAGACGGTGAACTGCGCCTGGCGGGCGAGAACGGCAAAAAGGCCTGGACCTGCCGCCTGGCGGGCAAGTCCTGCCTGGCCGGGGACGTCATCGGCGAATACAGCTTCGCCGCGCCCCTCAGGGCCGGTGACCGCCTGATCTTCACCGACATGGCCATCTACAGCATGGTCAAGACCACCACCTTCAACGGCCTGCGCCTGCCGTCCATCGGCAGCCTGGCCGCCGATCCCCACGCGGCCGACCCGGCCGCCACGGCCCGCTTCCGTCTGGTGCGCCGTTTCGGCTACGAAGACTTCAAGACCCGCCTGTCCTAGGGCATCGAAGTCCCGGCATGTTCCCCGAACGCAGCAGCCCCCGCATGACATCATGCGGGGGCTGTTCGCCTGCTTGAATGAAACGCGCCGGGCAAGGGGCGGGAAGCATGGGGGGAAGGGGAAGCCCTCTCGCGCTGGCAGCGGCCCAAGACGGCCCAGAGCGTGCCCGTCAGCGACAAGGGAGCGTTACGGGCAGCGCCGCAGCGATGGGGGATTTTCCTCCCCCGTTTTTTGCTTACTGCTGCACGGAGGTGGCCGGAGCCAGCTCCTCGACGGAACTCACGGGGCGGCTGCCGGGGTAGACCTCGCCGGCACTGGTGCCGAAGTCGCGCTGGGGCGTCACGGTGCCGCGCACGGCATGGACGGGCCCTGCCGGCTGCGGCTGCCCCCTGGCCGCTGCGGCCTGCCGTTCCTGTTCCAGACGCTCCTGGCGCCGGGCCTGCTGCTCGCGGGCCTGTTCCGCGGCCTTGCCCCAGCGGGGGCTGCTGCTGCGGGCCATGGGCACCGGCGTGCTGCCCGCGGCCCAGGTGAGGCTGGTGTCCCGCGTGGAGGAGGCACGCTGGGCGGCATCGAAGCCGCTGCGCCCCCGCCCCTGTCCGGCCCACTGCACATCGGGAAAGCTTTCCGGCGGCATGAGCTCGCGGCCGTCAGGCAAAGGATGCCGGTTGTGGCGGGCCATGAGCAACGGCGGCTCGGGATCCAGACTGCCGTCCAGGAAATCGCTGACCGTCACGAAACGCTGGCAGCCCCCGGCCTGCAACTGCGCGATGATGCGCGGCAGGTTCTCCAGCGTGCCGTGCACCGTATCATGGAAAAGGAAGATGCCGCGCAAATCGTTGTTGACGTAGCGCTGGCCCCGCGTGTTGACCAGGGCGGCATAATCCTCGCGCACGCCCCGCCAGTCCTCGCTGTCCAGCGACCAGAGCACCACCTTGAGGTCCATCTGTTCGGCGGCCTTCAGGGTGATGTCGTTGAACGAGCCGTAGGGCGGGCGCAGGAAGCGGGCCTCGATGCCCAGGGTACGCAAAAAGCGCTGCACCCTGCCGATCTGCTCGCTCTGGGCCGCCTGGTTGAGATGGCGCAGATTGGGATGGGAATAGGTATGGATGCCGATCTCGTGGCCCTCGTCATGGATGCGCTGCACAAGGTCGGGCCGGTGCTCGGCGTTCCGCCCCAGCACGAAGAAGGTGGCCGGGATGTTGTGCGCGGCCAGGATGTCGAGGATCTGCGGCGTATTGGCCGAAGGACCGTCATCGAAGCTCAGGGCGCAGAGGTTCTCCTGCATGGGCTGCGCGATGATGCGCACACCATCGTAGACCCGGCACTGGCGCGCCCCGGCATCATGCAATACCAGCGCCGACAGGGGCGCAGGCTCCAGGGGGCCGGGGAGCGTCCGCGCGGCAGGGACATGCAGCGGCACACCGGCATCCGGGACAGCCTGGGCACAGCCCGGCAACAGCAGCAGGGCCGCCAGCAGCAGGCCCATCCCCATGCGCGACGGGAAGCGCGTATCACGATCTTTGCCGGCCACGGGGCCGCGGCCCTGCCGGAAACGGGAAAGCATCATCTTTTCCACCCTGAACTGAAGTGTTTTTCTACCTAACACCGGCCCCCCGGGACTGCAAGACCATTTATCAGGAACAAATATCAAATTTTTATCCTTTTATTTCAAATGATTATTTGCAAGATGAAACTTTCTTTGCTTTTTTTGATTTTTTTCTTGACCCTGAGGGGAGTTTCCCGTACAAACACTTTTGTTCGAGAGGACAACACGGACAGTTAGCTCAGCTGGTAGAGCACCGCCTTCACACGGCGGGGGTCACAGGTTCAAGTCCTGTACTGTCCACCACTACGGAGCGGTAGTTAAGACGGTTATAACGCCGGCCTGTCACGCCGGAGGCCGAGGGTTCGAGTCCCTTCCGCTCCGCCATAATTGCGAGAAAAGCGCACTGTGCAAACGGTGCGCTTTTTTTGAGAAGAATACGGGATACTTTCCCGACTCCATATCTGGAGCGGTAGTTAAGACGGTTATAACGCCGGCCTGTCACGCCGGAGGCCGAGGGTTCGAGTCCCTTCCGCTCCGCCATAATCGCCCAAGGCGCCCTGCACATGCAGGGCGCCTTTTTTTGTTCCCGCCGCTCCGGCACGGCCGCCTGGCCGCGCGCGTCGGGCACGCCGCATGGACAGGGACAGCCTCCTGGTCTACCTTTTGCTATACCAGTAACAAAAAGGAGAGCATATGCATCCCATTGCCCATATCATTGCAAAATTTGGTGCCACTATCGGCATGGACGGCCTTGAGACCGAGAACGGCGTTTGCACGCTCCGTTTCGATGACGTGACGGTCACCCTGGAATGCGCCGAAAACGACGGCGCCCTGTACCTGTACAGCCGGGTATGCGGCCTGCCGGAAAGCGATGCCGACAAGCTGGCGCTCTATGGCCTGCTGCTGGAACTGGACAGCTTTTTCAAGGGCACGGACGGCGGCGTGCTGGGCATCGAGCCCCTGCTCGACGCCGTGACCTATACCCGCCGCCTGCCGCTGGAACAGCTGGACGAGAGCCTCCTCGACCGCCAGCTCGGCCGTCATGTGGACACGGTGGAGTCCCTGCGCGCTTCCATCGCGCAACTGAAGGAAGAGGCTGCCACGCCCCGGGCCGCCGGGGAAACAGACTGGAACGACGGCATGTTGAGAATCTGAAAGCTGCTGCCATAAAGGATTCGCCATGAAGATCAATGACCTGAACATCATCGCCCAACGGCTGGGTGCCTTCGGCAAGGAACATCTGGGAATCGATCACCGGGGACATACCGTCCCCACCACCTCCTCGCTGGGAGGCCGCATCGCCAGCTGGATACGCTCGCGCCACAGCGACACGGCCGCCCAGGCCAACCGTGACGTCATGACCGGGATCATCAATACCATCCGGCAGACCGACGATCTGGGCGACCGCTTCGCGGCCATCGCCCGGAAGAGCCTGGAAAGCAGGCTGGCTGCCGGGCGCCCCCTGAGCGGGCGTGACGCGGCCCGGGTGCTGCAGGACGTCATCCGCATCAAGACGACGGAAGACCAGGCCCGTCTGGAGACCCGGCTCATCAATGCCCGGGACCAGTTCCAGAAGCTCTGCGCCCCCCATGCCGACGGCTCGCCCTCGGATCTGGAAACGCAGATGGCCATGCGGCGGCAGCGCTTCGGCCTGCCCCCGGCCACGGCGGAGCAGCTCCAGGGCTACCGGGACGCCGCCCTGCGCGACCTGGAAGCCGGGGCCCGGCGCGCCGACCATTCGCTGACAGCGGCCGAAAGCCTGGACGCCCTTGGCGAGAGCGTCCGCATGCAGACCCTGAAGGAAGCCAAGGCCGGCATCGCGGCCATGGCGGAGCAGGTCGGCGGCGAGGGCCCCCACGGCTTCACGGCCCGTCTGGGCGCCGCCATGCGGACCAGGGGCCTTGTTGGCGACATCAGTCCCGCCACCCGCGATGTCCTGGTCCAGACCATCCATGACAAGCTCAGCGCCCGCTGCCTGAATGACAGCAACAACATGCACCAGCCCACGCTGGCGGAAGCCGCCACCGTGGCCGACAACATCATCAACAGTTTCGTGGCGGCCCTGGATACGGTGGAGCACGCCCGGGCCCTGCCCCGGGAGGCCAAGCGCATCCTGCAGGATGCGATCCTGCACGCCCCCCAGCCCGTGAACGCGGCCATGGCGCAGGCCATGTGCGATACCCTACAGGATACGGGCCAGTTCCTGCGCACCCTGACGCGGGGCGATGCCAGCCCCGCCGGACTGAAGAGGGACTTCGATGCCTACGCCCGGACCATGCACGCCGCCCTCACACAGGCTGACGGCAGTCTGCGTCCCGGCATCGGGGGCGGGCCGGAAGCCGGTCTGGTCCGCATCCTGACGGCTCAGGCAGCGTGCAGGATGCTGGATCTCGGCAATCTGGCCCCCCTGAGCAAGGACGAACTGGAGCATGTCCGGGAGCTCGACAAGCAGGGCCAGCCCCTTCCGCCTGATCTGGCCGGGCGCATCGCTGCCCGCAATGCCGCCGACTATGCGGTCCGCCGTGCCCTGGGCGGAGGTTCCCCCCTGCATGCCCTGCGCCGGGAACTTGCCGGGGAGGCCGACGCTGACCTGCGTTCCCGCAACAATCTCCTGCTCATGAACGCCCTGAATACCCTGGTCCATGCCACGGAAAACAGGGACTACGAGGATCTCCTCATCCGCGCTCCCGGCCTCGGCCAGATGCGCATGGCCGAGGCGCGCCGTTTCGTGCCCCAGGGCCTGGGCCTGACCCTGCCCGGGGGGCAGACCTTCGACATGGCCGCCGCCCGGCGGCAGGTGCTGGACGGCCTCAACGCCACCGTCCGGTCCACCCCTCCGGGCAACGGGGCTTCCGCCCTGTCCAGGCTGGATGAAGCCTCGCCCGAGCTCATCCGCAAGTGCAACTTCTTCTCCGACCAGTTCCTCAAGGACTTCGCCCGCAGCGGCATCACCGTCAACGGCCACAGGATCGGCGGCGGAGGCATCAGCCAGTATCCGCAACGGCTGGAACAGGAGCTGGACGCCCTCATCGCCATGTTCCCCTCCGCCGAAGAAGCCGGACGCGTCTGCAGCCCGCTGCATCAGGCCAGCGGCGCCGACATCCTGATGCTCCTCATGTCCGACCCGGCCACCGCCGCCGAGACCGTCCGCATCAACACCCTCCAGGGCAGGTCCCTCGCCAACAGCCTGCCCATCGAGGTCATCCGGCACCCTGACGGCTCGTACCGCGTCAACATCGAGTTCTGCTTCCAGAAGGCCGATGAGGGCCTGGGTCCCCTTGCCTCCTCCGGCATCAACGCGAGCGCCTCCTTCCTGCTGCCCAACGGCCGGGAACCGCTGCAGTTCCGCATCGAGGATCTCGACGTGCTGTTCAACACCCAGCTGGGCTAGCGGCACACATACCGGTGCCCGCACCGGGGCTGCCAACCTGCCCGCCTGAAAACGGAACGGGGCATCCACAAGCGGATGCCCCGTTTTTTGCCGGTCTGTGACGCTGCCTGCGGAGGAGCCCTGCTCCGGCCTGTGAGGCCCGGCCCGCAGGCACGAAAAAAGCCCCCGCGAGACATTCTCGTGAGGGCCTGAAATCTGTGGCGCGCCCGGCGAGATTCGAACTCACGGCCTTTGGCTCCGGAGGCCAACGCTCTATCCGACTGAGCTACGGGCGCACACGTGTCTTTCTAGGCAAAGGGCGTGCCGCTGTCAAGTCCCGCCCCGGGCCGTCCGCCGGGGCGACACCAGCGGCCGAGCCCCGTGCCCCGGCCTGTCAGGAAAAACGAAAAAGGAACCTCCCGCGCAGCGCCTCCGGGGGACGCATCCCGCCTCCCTTCCGCCGTCCGCCGGAGACAGCGCGGCGCCTGCCGGAAGCGGCAGCGCCACGGCGGTCCGCTTTTTCCGCGTGACAATCTCCTAGTCTGGCCCTATACTTTTGCTCCCGTTCCGGGCTTTCCGCCGCCCTGCGGCCCCCAAACAAGGAGAACAACCATGAGTCAGATCCTCTGGTACGGCCACTCGGCCTTCAATATCAGCTGTGGCGACACGCACGTCGTCGTGGACCCCTTCCTGACGCCCGCTTCCGGTGTCACCGCCGGCAGCATCGGCCCGGTGGATGTGGTGCTGGTCACCCATGACCATGCCGACCATGTGGGCGATACCGTCAGCATCTGCCAGAACACCAAGGCCATGCTGGGCGCCATCGTGGGCACGGCCCAGAAACTGGTGGACCTCGGCGTGCCGCCGTCCCGCCTGCTCAACGGCATCGGCTTCAACATGGGCGGCACCGTGGCCCATGCGGGCTTCGAGTTCACCATGACCCAGGCCTACCATTCCAGCGAGTCGGGCTCCCCGGCCGGCTACATCATCCGCACGCCTGACGGCAAGCACATCTATCATGCGGGCGATACCTGCATCTTCGCGGGCATGGAGCTGTGGGGCCGCCTCTACCCCCTCGACGTGGCCCTGCTGCCCATGGGCGGCGTCTTCACCATGGACGCCCGCCAGGCGGCCCTGGCCTGCAAGCTGCTGGGCTGCAAGCAGGTCATCCCCATGCACTGGGGCACCTTCCCGGTGCTGGCCAAGGACACGGAAGCCTTCAAGGCCGAGCTGGCCCGCGTGGCCCCCGGCTGCACCTGCATCGATCTGCTGCCCGGCCAGTCCGTGCAGATCTAGCGCTTCTTTTTTTGGGGGGGAGCCCCAGGGCCCCTTCCCCGGCGCGTCCCATCGGACAGAACAGCCCTTCCTGCCACGGCAGGAAGGGCTGTTCGCTTTTCCCAAAGCCGGGAACCGGACGTATCCGCCCGCAGGGATGCAGGGCGGGCCGCCTCCCGGCCATATCGCTTTTTACTTTTTCCCGTCGTCGCCCCTGCCGCGGGCCTTGTCCAGCAGTTCTCCGGCCTGCTGGCCCAGCTCACCGGCTTTGTCGCAGGCCTCATGCAGCAGCTCTCCGGCCTTCTGACGGGCCCCGCCCACCACTGCACCGCTCTGGCGGCGCAGCTCTCCGGCCTTCTGGCGGGCTTCCTCCACCATCTCTTCGGCCTGGCCGCGCAGGGAACCCATCTTTTCCCGGGCGTCTTCCAGCAGCTCGCCCGCCTGCTGGCCCAGTTCGCCCGCCCTGTCGCGCGCCTTGTCCACCATCTCGCCGCTCTGGCGGCGCAGTTCACCGGCTTTCTGGCGCGCTTCCTCCATCATCTCCCCGGCCTTGCCGCGAGCCTCGTCCAGCAGTTCGCCGGCCTTCTGGCGGGCCCCGCCCACCACTGCACCGCTCTGGCGGCGCAGCTCTCCGGCTTTCTGGCGGGCTTCCTCCACCATCTCTCCGGCCTGGCCGCGCAGGGAGCCCATCTTTTCCCGGGCGTCTTCCAGCAGCTCGCCCGCCTGCCGGCCCAGGGCCTGGGCACGGGTGGGCACCGCGGCGGGCCGGTCCGGCGTGGGCAGCAGGCGGTCCTCGTCGCCCTGCCCCCGGGCCACGCGCACGGCTTCCTCGTCACGCAGGATACGGCGCAGCACCTTGCCGATGAGGCTCTTGGGCAGTTCCTCGCGGAACTCGAAGAACTTGGGCACCTTGTAATTGGCCAGATGCGTCCGGCAGTGGGCCGTCAGCTCGGCCGTGGTCAGGGTCTCGCCGGGGCGGGGCACCACATAGGCCTTGAGCACTTCGCCGCGGGTGGGATGCTTGACGCCCACGGCCACGGCCTCGGCCACCTTGGGATGTTCGTACAGGACCTCGTCCACTTCGCGGGGGTAGACATTGTAGCCCCCCACGATGACCAGGTCCTTCTTGCGGTCCACGATGTAGTAATAGCCCTCTTCGTCATAATAGGCGATGTCGCCCGTATGCAGCCAGCCGTCGGCCAGGGTGGCGGCCGTCTCCTCGGGGCGGTTCCAGTAGCCCTGCATGACCTGCGGGCCGCGCACCAGCATCTCGCCTTCCTCATGGGGGCCCAGGACGCGGCTGCTGTCGTTGATGTCCACGATGCGGATCTCGGTATGGGGGAAGGCCACGCCGATGGAGCCTTCCTTCTGCGGGCCGTCCAGCGGATTGGCCGTGACGCAGGGCGAGGCTTCGGTCAGACCGAAACCTTCGGTGATGCTGGCATGGGTCATGCTCACCCAGCGGCGCAGGGCCTCGGTGGGGAACGGCGCCGAGCCGGAGACGCAGATCTCGATGCAGGTGAGGTCGTATTTCGTGATGTCCTTCTGCTGCATGAGCGACATGTAGACCGAAGGCGCTCCCACGAAGAAGGTGGGGCGGAAGCGGGCGATGGTCCGCAGCAGGTCGGCGGGCGTGTAGCGCGGCACCGGGATGGTGGTGGCCGCCAGGGCCGTGGGCAGGATGATGTTGCCCACCAGGCCGAAGACGTGGAAGAAGGGCATGATGCTCAGGAAGGACATGGGCTTGCAGTTTTCCCAGTCCATGTGCAGGATGGCCAGCAGCTGCTGCATCTGGGCCGAGAGGCAGGCATGGCCCAGCATGGCGCCCTTGGGCTGGCCGGAGGTGCCGCCCGTGTACTGGAGCAGGGCCAGGGCGTCACCGGGGTCCTCGTCGGTGGGCACGCTGAAGCGGCCGCGGACCTTGATGAAATCCTTCCAGCGCAGCACGTCCTGCCCGTAGGGCACCTGCGGCACCTGGCCCTCACGGCGGGCCTTGAGGCGGTACAGCCAGTTGAGCGGGAAGGCCAGGCCGTCGGCGATGCCCGTGACCACGACCAGGCGCAGGGGCAGGCGGTTGCGCAGGGGCTCGAGCTTGGCCCAGAGCAGATCCAGGGTCACCAGCACTTCGGCCCCGGCATCATTGAAATGGTGCAGCAGCTCCTTTTCCATGTAGAGCGGATTGGTCATCACCGCCACGGCCCCGGCCTTCATGATGCCCCAGAAGGCGATGACGGTCTGCGGGATGTTGGGCAGCATGACGGCCACCCGCTGGCCGGGCTTGACGCCGCGCAGGCGCAGGGCCTCGGCAAAGCGCTCCGCCGCCTCGTGCAGACGGCGGTAGGTCATCTGGAAATTCTGGAAACGGATGGCCAGACGGTCGCCGTGCGTCCGGGCGGCCCTGTCCAGCAGCGAGGCCAGATGCATGGGCCGGATGACGCATTCCGTGTCCTCGTGCCCCGCAAAATGCCGCCACCAGCCGGGGCGTTGTCCGTCGTCCAGGATATTTTCCGTGGCGCCGTCCAGGGGGCGGGCCGTTTCCGTCTGCGAAGGGGTAGTCATGCGCTGCTCCAGATGCATGCTGCAAGGGTTGGGCGTGGCGCACGGCGCCCACGTCGTCCTCCCCGGCCCGGAGACCGGGGGCCGTCATCGGCAGGGGCGCCGAAGCGCCCCTGCCGGACACCATTCAAAAAGGGATCAGGCCAGGGCTGTCAGATCGTAGGTGCTGCTCTCCACGATGTCGCCCTGCACCAGCGCACCGGGGGCCACACCCGGGCCGCTCACATAGGTGATGCCGTCCACTTCGGGCGCCTGGAACCAGACGCGGCCCACATGCAGGCCCGGCCATTCGTCATGGGGCGCGTCCACCAGCACCGGCATGGTCCGGCCCACCACTTCCTGCAACTGCTGCTCGCTGATGCCGGCCTGTATCTCCATGAGCGCGGCGCGGCGTTCCTCGCGTACTTCCACGGGCACCTGGTCGGGCATGGCCGCCGCGGGCGTGCCCTCCTCGGCCTGATAGGCGAAGACCCCCAGATGGCGGAAGCGTGTCTCCTCCACGAAACGGCACAGGGCCTGGAAATGTTCCTCGGTCTCGCCGGGATAGCCCACGATGAAGGTAGTGCGCAGGGCGGCCCCGGGCAGGGCCTCGCGCACGCGGTCCACCACGCGGCGGGGATCATGGGCGAAGGGGCGGCCCATGCGGGTCAGCACCTCGGGATGGGCGTGCTGCAGGGGGATGTCGAAGTAGGGCAGCAGCTGCGGCCCGGCCTCGCGCATGTAGCGCAGCAGTTCGGGCGTGACGCCGCTGGGGTAGAGGTAGAGCAGGCGCAGCCAGGTCAGGCGGTCCAGGGGCAGCAGCTCGTCCAGCAGTCGGGGCAGGCTCTGGGGCGTGTCGAAGTCGCTGCCCCACGAGGTCAGGTCCTGGGCCACCAGGACCAGTTCGCGCACCCCGCCGGCCAGCAGGCCGCGGGCCTCCTCGCGCAGGTCGGCGGCGGGCACCGAGCGCAGCGGGCCCCTGATGGAAGGGATGGTGCAGAAGGCGCACTTGTGGCGGCAGCCCTCGCCCACCTTGAGCCAGGCATAGGACGGGCCCGTGGAGAGCAGGCGGCCCGGCGCCGCGGGCGCGGCGGGCAGGCCCAGGGCCTCGCGCACCATGCCGGGCCAGTGCTCCAGCTCGCTGGTGGGCAGCCACAGGTCCACCTCGGGCAGGTCGGCGGCCAGATCCCTGACGCCGTAGCGCCCCACCATGCAGCCGGCCACGGCCAGCAGGGGGCGGCGCTTGCAGCGGCCCAGGCGCTCCACGGCATCGAGGACGGAGCGGATGGACTCGCGCACGGCAGGTTCGATGAAACCGCAGGTATTGATGAAGACCAGGCGTGCCCGGCCCATGTGTTCCACGCTGCGCACGGGCATGCCCAGCGAGCCCAGCAGATGCTCGGTATCCACACGGTTCTTGGGACAGCCCAGGCTCAGGGACCACACCGGCAAAGAGCCGGACGCACGGGCGCGCGTCAGGGGCGCGGCCGCTCCGGCTGCGGAAGAAAAGGAATGGACGGTCATGGGGACAGCCTATCCGTCTCTGTTTTTTTTGTCATCACAAATTGCGCGACAGGATTGCGCAGGCAACGGGACAGGCGGTGGCCCGGCAGGAGGCTCGCCGCCGTGAGGACGGCAGTGCCCCGGGGCCGGGAGCGGAGGGGGCGCGGCGGCTCAGAAGGCGTGGGCACGCCACGGCAGGGCCAGGAAGCGCAGGCTGTGCGGCTGGATGACCAGCAGCCTGCCCTGCTGCACGTCGGCACTGCGGGTCACGAAGCTCCCGCGCGGGATCAGCGTCACGGCCTCGTCTTCGTGGCTGCAGTCGAAAAGGTGCAGCAGGTCCCCCTCCATGCGGTCGGCGCAGGTCCAGTGCCGGTTCATGGGCGGCGTCTCGGGCGTCAGGTGCCGCAAAAAGCGGAACAGGATGCAACGTCCCTCGCCCGGGGCCAGCCAGGCCCGGCAGGCCTCCCACAGGGCCTCGGGCGCAACGGCCACGCCCTCGGCAAAGGGCTTTTCGATGCGCAGCGGGTAGCGCTGCCGGCGGGCCTGGAGCATGTCGTCCACCAGCTGCATGTAGTCCGTGTCCTGCTCCAGCACGGCCCGCAGGGCATCGGGCTTCCCGGCCAGGGAAAGCAGGGTCTCGTTGAGGATGTCGCGCGCCTTGAGCGTCTGGATGCCGTGGGTCAGGCGCAGGGCGTTGAGCACGGCATAGATGGCGCAAAACGTATCCAGTTTCCCCTGGAAAAAAGGTTTGGGCATACGAACCTCCGCATGCTGTTATGCCTGTTCCCCCCGGGCAAGGCAACCGGAAACGCCGGACAGGACAGAAGTTTTTTCGTCCCGGCCCGCCTGCGGGGCTTTTGCGGCTTTACAAGGCCTGCCGCAGCAGGTATAAGGGAATCCCCACTAACTATATCACCATACCTTGATATGCAGATATTCACCACTCCCCAAGATCTGGCGGCCCAGTGCCGCTCCTGGCACGCGGCCGGCGAGGACATCGCCCTTGTGCCCACCATGGGCTATTACCATGCCGGTCACGAGGCGCTCATGGACCAGGGCCGCGGCCTTGCCAAGCGTCTTGTGGTCAGCCTTTTCGTGAACCCCGCCCAGTTCGGCCCCAATGAAGACCTTGCGGCCTATCCGCGCGACATCGAGCGCGACACGCGGATCGCCGCCGCCCACGGCGCGGACGCCATCTTCATCCCCGAGCCCGCGTCCATGTACGCGGAAGACCACGCCACCTGGGTGGAGGTCCCGGCCCTTTCCCGCATCATGTGCGGCCTGAGCCGTCCCACCCATTTCCGCGGTGTGTGCACGGTGGTGCTGAAGCTGTTCATGCTCACCCAGGCCGACGTGGCCGTCTTCGGCCAGAAGGACTGGCAGCAGCAGGCCATCCTGCGCCGCATGGTGCGCGACCTCAACGTGCCGGTGCGTATCGAGACCTGTCCCATCGTGCGCGAGGAAGACGGCCTGGCCCTCTCCTCCCGCAATGTCTACCTCACCGAGGAAGAACGCCGCCAGGCCCCGTGGATCCACCGCGGCCTGCAGCTGGCCCGCGACATGGCCCAGAAGGGGCAGACCCACGCCAAGATCCTGCGCGAGGCCGCCCTCTGCACCTGGGCGGACCACCTGACCCTGGGCCGTCTGGACTATCTCAGCGTGGTGGACCCCGTGTCCATGGAGCCCCTGGACACCGTGGACGGCCCGGCCCTCATGGCCTGTGCCATCCGCATGGGCAAGGCCCGCCTGATCGACAACATCCTGCTCAGGGACTAGCGGACAGGCCAGCATGTTTTTTCGGCAGGGGCCGGCGCTGCTGCCTGGGCCCGGCTCCCTCATGCCTGCCGCCCCCACGGGCGGTGCAGGCGACCTGCGGCCCCAAGACGGCCGCGGGCCATACTGAACCATGGAGAACAGACCAATGCAAACCAAGGGCAAATATTTCTTCACCTCCGAGTCCGTGACCGAAGGCCATCCCGACAAGGTGGCGGACCAGATCTCCGACGCCGTCCTGGACACCCTGCTGGCCCAGGACCCCGATGCCCATGTGGCCTGCGAGACCCTGGTGACCACCGGCATGGCGGTCATCGCCGGCGAGATCAGCACCACGGGCTACGCCGACCTGCCCCACGTGGTGCGCGAGACCATCCGCGAGATCGGCTACACCAGCTCCGACATGGGCTTCGACGCCGACACCTGCGCCGTGATCTCCTCCATCGACCACCAGTCCCCGGACATCGCCCAGGGCGTGCTGCGTGCCGCTCCCGAAGACCAGGGCGCCGGTGACCAGGGCATGATGTTCGGCTTTGCCTGCAGCGAGACCCCCACCCTCATGCCCGCCCCCATCTTCTGGGCCCACCAGCTCTCCCAGCAGCTGACCAGGGTGCGCAAGGACGGCACCGTGCCCTTCTTCCGCCCCGACGGCAAGACCCAGGTCTCCTTCGAATACATGGACGGCAAGCCCGTGCGCATCAACAACGTGGTGGTCTCCACCCAGCACGCCGCCTCCGCCTCCCAGGCCGACATCATCGAAGCCGTGAAGAAGCACGTGATCCGTCCCGTGCTGGAGCCCTCCGGCTACTTTGATGAAAAGGACTGCGAGATCTTCATCAACACCACCGGCCGCTTCGTGGTGGGCGGCCCCATGGGCGACTGCGGCCTCACCGGCCGCAAGATCATCCAGGACACCTACGGCGGCAGCGGCCATCACGGCGGCGGCGCCTTCTCCGGCAAGGACCCCTCCAAGGTGGACCGTTCCGGCGCCTACATGGGCCGCTACATCGCCAAGAACGTGGTGGCCGCCGGTCTGGCCCCGGTGTGCGAAGTCCAGATCGCCTACTGCATCGGCGTGGCCGATCCGGTGAGCGTGCTGGTCTCCTCCCAGGGCACCAGCGACATCCCCGACGAAGTGCTGACCAGGGCCGTGCGTGAAGTCTTCGACATGCGCCCCTACTTCATCACCAAGCGTCTGGACCTCAAGCGTCCCATCTACTCCAAGACCTCCTGCTACGGCCACTTCGGCCGCGAGCTGCCCGAGTTCACCTGGGAAAAGACCGACGCCGTGGCCGACCTGCGCACCGCCGCCAAGGTCTAGTCCGCACGACTGATCCGAGATCGAAGGCCGGGGCTTCCCCGGCCTTTTTTGTATCCGCCGCCCGGTGTCCCGCCCTCCCGGGGCGGCCCATCCCGCGGCAGCTGCCGTGACGGCCGGGGAGCATGCACGCCCCGCCGCACCGCGCGCCGGGGCAGGCCGTGCCCTGTCCGGCCTGCAACTTGCAAGCCCTGTACGGATCACGTATATTGAGCGATTACGGATACCGTGACATCCGCCGCCGCGCCCGGCGCGCGGCACAGCCACCGACCCCCAAGGCAGGCGGGGCCCGCGGGCCTGCCGCCATCCCATCCACCTTTCCGCGTGCCGAGGCATCATGAACCCGCAAACCCACACGGCCCCGCAGGAACAGCCGGAAGCGCCGGCTTCCTTTGCCGCCATCCTGCCCCTGCTGCTCTTTTTGCTCATCTTCATCGGCACGGGCGTCAGCCTGAGCCTGACCGGCGTGGACATGGCCTTCTACCAGCTCTCCGCCACCGTGGCCATCCTGCCCGCCATCGCCCTGGCCCTGATGCAGGGCCGGGCCCGTCTGGCCAAGAAGATCACCATCTTCCTCACCGGCGTGGGCGAGATCAACATCATCACCATGTGCATGATCTACCTGCTGGCGGGCGGTTTCGCCGCCACGGCCACGGCCATCGGCAGTGTCGACGCCACGGTGAATTTCGGCCTTTCGCTGGTGCCCCCGGCCTTCATCCTGCCCGGCCTGTTCCTCATCGGCGCCTTCGTGTCCACGGCCATGGGCACCAGCATGGGCACCGTGGCCGCCATCACGCCCATCGCCCTGGGCGTGGCCGCCCAGACCAGCATCGAGGTGCCCGTGCTCATGGGCGTGGTGCTGGGCGGGGCCATGTTCGGCGACAACCTGTCCATGATCTCGGACACCACCATCGCCGCCACCCGCACCCAGGGCTGCGAGATGGGCGACAAGTTCCGCATGAACTTCCTCATCGTCCTGCCCGCCGCCCTGCTCACCGTGGCCCTGCTCTGGTTCTCGGCCTCGGGCGGCACCGAAGTGGCCCTGCACGACTTCGAGCTGGTCCGCGTCCTGCCCTACATGGCCGTGCTGGTGCTGGCCCTGACCGGGCTCAACGCCTTCATCGTCCTGGCCGCGGGCATTTTGCTCAGCGGTCTGGTGGGCCTGTTCTGCGGCATCCCCGGCGCTGAAGGCCAGATCGTGCCCTACAGCCTGCTCCGCTGGGGGCAGGACATCTACAAGGGCTTCACCGGCATGAACGAGATCATGGTCCTGTCCATGCTCATCGGCGGCCTGGGCGAGCTCATCCGCTACCACGGCGGCATCGCCTGGCTGCTGGCCCGCGTGGACGGCCTGGCCCGGCGCCTGGCCGGGAAAGACGGCCGCAAGGGCTCCTCACGGGTGGGGGAATCCTGCATCGCCCTGCTGGCCAGCCTGGCCGACATCTGCACGGCCAACAACACCGTGGCCATCATCCTCACCGGCGGCCTGGCCCGCGAGATCGCCCTCAAGAACGGCATCGACCCGCGCCGCAGCGCCAGCCTGCTGGACATCTTTTCCTGCGTCTTCCAGGGCCTGATCCCCTGGGCCGCCCAGCTGCTGCTGGCCGGTTCCCTGTCCAGGATCTCGCCGCTGGAGATCACCATCAACAACTGGTACTGCATGCTGCTGGCCGTGGCCGGCACCCTGGCCATCATCCTGGGCCTGCCCCGCGTCAAGGCCCGCAGTACGGAGGTCTGATATGGCGGGCAATTCCTTCGGGCGCATCCTGCGCCTCACTTCTTACGGCGAATCCCACGGGCCCGGCCTGGGCGGCGTGCTGGACGGCTGCCCCGCGGGCCTGCCCCTGGGCGAGGAAGACCTGCAGCGCGAGCTGGACCTGCGCAAGCCCGGACAGGGCGCCACGGCCACCAAACGCAAGGAATCCGATACCGTCCGCATCCTTTCCGGCGTGTTCCAGGGCCTGACCACGGGCACGCCCATCGCCTTCCACATCGCCAACGAGGACCAGCGCTCCCGCGATTACGGCAACCTGGCCCAGGTCTTCCGTCCCGGGCACGCGGACTGGGGCTTCTTCAAGAAGTTCCACGGCATCCGCGACTATCGCGGCGGCGGCCGCTCCTCCGGGCGCGAGACCGTGGCCCGCGTGGCGGCCGGGGCCATCGCCAAAAAGCTGCTGGCCACGCGCGGCATCCGGATCGTGGCCGGGGCCGTGGAGCTGGGCGGCATCGCCGTGCCCCCCGCAGCGTACGACCTGGACGCGGCCCTGTCCCGTCCTTTCTTCGCCGCCGCCGACAGCGTGGTCCCGCTCTGGGAAGAGCGCGTCGCCACGGCCCGTGCCGCCGGGGACACCCTGGGCGGCGTGGTGCAGGTGGTGGCCCGCAACGTGCCCGCCGGTCTGGGCGAGCCCTGCTTCGACAAGCTGGACGCCCGGCTGGCCTACGCCCTCATGGGCGTGGGCGCGGTCAAGGCCGTGGAGGTGGGCGAAGGCTTTGCCGCCGCGCGCCTCACCGGCTCGCAGAACAATGATCCCATGCTGCCCGGCGGCCGCTTTGCCAGCAACCATGCGGGCGGCATCCTGGGCGGCATCTCCAGCGGCCAGGACATCGTGCTGCGCGTGGGGGTCAAACCCATCGCCTCCATCGCGCAGGAACAGCGGACCATCGACGTCCACGACCAGCCCGCCACGGTGCGCATCGGCGGCCGTCACGACCTGGCGGCCATCCCGCGCATCGTGCCCGTGCTCACGGCCATGACCGCCCTGGTGCTGGCCGACGCCCTGCTGCTGCAGGAGCGCATGGCCGTCCTGCCCGTGCCCGACGGCGTGGACTGGTTTTGACCTGTGGCGGGGGCGGGAGCCCTTTTTCCCGCGGTAAAACGGTCTCCCTTCCCCCGCAAGCTCCCCATCCCTCCAAAAACCGCTTCCGGGCTGCCATGTCTGACGAACTCCCCCTGCTGCGCGATCCCGATGCCGCCGAACTCACCGGCACGCTGGAACGGGTGGTCTTCCACAACGAAGAGAACGGCTATACCGTGCTGCGCCTGCTGCCCGACAGGGCCCTGCCCGTGGAGGCCAGGGTCAAGGGCGCGCCCAGCCGCACGGTGAGCCGCGATCCCGTGACCTGCGTGGGCCACATGGTCAACCCGCAGGCCGGGGTGCAGCTGCGGGTCAGCGGCCGCTGGGTCAACAACGCGCGCTTCGGCCGCCAGCTGGCCTTCGACATGGCCGAGGAGATGCTGCCCGCCACCAGCGAGGGCATCCGCCTGTACCTGGCCTCGGGCCTCATCAAGGGCGTGGGCGAGGAGATGGCCGGGCGCATCGTGGCCGCCTTCGGCACGGACACCATCCGCGTGCTGGACGAAGAGCCAGAACGCCTGCTCAAGATCAAGGGCGTGGGCAAGAAGAGCTTCGAGAAGATCAGGGACAGCTGGGCCGAGCACCGGGGCATCCGCGACCTGCTGCTCTTTTTGCAGCCCCACGGCATCACGCCCGCCTATGCCGTGCGCATCTACCGCGCCTACGGCGGCGAGGCCCTCAACGTGGTGCGCGAGAACCCCTACCGTCTGGCCATGGACATCCGGGGCATCGGCTTCGTGACGGCCGACGCCGCGGCCCGCAAGCTGGGCTTTGCCGAGGATCATCCCCTGCGCATCCAGGCCGGGCTGCTCTATGTGCTGCAAAAGGCCACGGACGACGGCAACGTCTTCCTGCCCGAGGAGGAACTGCTGGACCAGGCCTGCCGGCAGCTGGACGTGGACCGCGACCTGGCCCGGCAGGCCGTGCTGGCCCTGGAGCAGGAAGAGCGCGTGGTGCGCGAGAGCCTGGACGAACTGCCCGGGCGCCTGCCCGCGGTCTTCCGCGAGGACGGCGACGAGGCGGAAGCGCCGGAAGTGGCCGTCTACCTGCGCCGCTACCATCATTATGAATCCAGGACGGCCTTCTATCTGCACCGTCTGCTGCACTCGCCCAAGGCCGTGCGCTTTGCCGAGCCCGACGCCCTGGTGGAGAAGGTCACGGAATCCCTGTCCATCAGCCTGGCCCCGGAACAGCTGGAGGCCGTGCGCACCGCGGCGCGCAGCAAGGTCATGGTGCTCACCGGCGGCCCCGGCACGGGCAAGACCACCATCATCAACGCCATCATCCGCCTGTTCGCCGAGGTCAAGGCCAGGATCCTGCTGGCCGCGCCCACGGGCCGCGCCGCCAAGCGCATGAGCGAGACCTCGGGCCGCGAGGCCCGCACCATCCACCGCCTGCTGGAATACAGCCCGCAGGAGGACGGCTTTGCCCGCAACGAGGACAACCCGCTGGCCTGCGGCCTGCTGGTGGTGGACGAGGCCTCCATGATGGACACCCTGCTCTTCTACCACCTGCTCAAGGCCGTGCCCCTGGGCGCCACCGTGGTGCTGGTGGGCGACGTGCACCAGCTGCCCTCCGTGGGGCCGGGCAACGTGCTGGCCGACATCATCGCCTCCGGGGCGGTGCCCGTGGTGGAGCTGACCGAGATCTTCCGCCAGTCGGCGGAAAGCGAGATCATCTGCAACGCCCACCTCATCAATAAGGGGCAGGTGCCCTCGCTGGAATCCAGCAGGGACAGGCTCTCGGATTTCTATTTCATCCACCAGAACGACCCGGAACGCGCCGCCGACATGGTGGTGGATCTGGTGCGCAACCACATCCCGCGCCGCTTCGGCCTGGACCCGGTCAACGACATCCAGGTGCTCACGCCCATGCACAAGGGGGCCGTGGGCGCGGCGCAGCTCAACCTGCGCCTGCAGGCCAGCCTCAACCCCAACGGGCTGGAAGTGCGGCGCGGCGACCGCAGCTTCCGCCTGCACGACAAGGTCATGCAGATCCGCAACAACTACGACAAGGACGTCTTCAACGGCGACGTGGGCCGCATCGTCTTCCTGGACGGCAAGGAACGGACCCTGAGCGTGCGCTATGACGACCGTGTGGTGCCCTATGACTTCGATGAGCTGGACGAGCTGACGCCCGCCTACGCCATCTCCATCCACAAGTCGCAGGGCTCGGAATACCCCGCCGTGGTCATCCCGCTGATGATGCAGCATTATGTGCTGCTGCAGCGCAACCTGGTCTACACCGGCGTCACGCGCGGCAAAAAGCTGGTGGTGCTGGTGGGCGAGAGCCGCGCCCTGCACATGGCCGTCAAGAACAACAGGACCCGCACCCGCCACACCCGCCTTGCCCTGCGCCTGCAGCCGTTGACATAGCCCGCCATCCGGTTTAGGAGGCAATAATCCTTATCTGCACGATAAGAATTTTCGCCACGCCTGCGCCGGGTATCCGGCCGGATCAAAGGTACTGCATGACGCAAAAGCACTATGACCTGACCTTCCACTATTTCAGGGCCTTCGCCATCGTCTCCGTCATGCTCACCCACATGTGGGTGGGCCCCGTCCTCGCGGGCAGCGAGGACGCCGCCAGGCTCCAGGACAGCCTGCGGTTATGCCTTTTCCACTCCGCCACCATCTACTTCGTGTTCATCTCCGGCTACCTGTTCGACTTCGTGAACCGCCGGAAAGGCCCGTTCTCCCCCCTGCGCTTCTACAAGTCCAAGATCGTCAACGTCTTCTGCCCCTATCTCGTCCTTTCGCTGCTCCTGCTGGCCGCGGGCTGGGTGTCCCACCACTGGTTCGGCTACGACATCCCCTTCATCAACGACGGCACGCCCGTGGCCTCCCCGGGGGACGTGCTGCGCTGTCTGGCCTACGGGTCGGCCAGTCTGGTGCCCTACTGGTACATCCCCTTCATCATGACCGTGTTCAGCGCCGGGCCGCTCATCTTCCATCTGCCCACCGGGCTGCTGCAAAAGATCCTGCTCCCGGCCGCCGTGCTGCCCCTGCTGGTGCCGCGCCTGCTGGTCTCGCCCCTGCGCAACCTCTGCTTTTTCGTGCCCATCTTCCTCATGGGCGTGTACTGCGCCCGCAACCGTGACGCCTGCATGGCCTTCATCCGCCGCCACCTCGGCGCCATCCGCGTGACGGCCGTCATGAGTTCCCTGCTCATCGTGGCCGACCATTACTTCGGCAGCTTCATGCCCAATATCGAAGGCGCCTACTATGTGCAGAAACTCTGCATCGGCTCCTGGGTGCTGGACCTGCTGGAAGGCATGGACAGAGAAGTGCCGGTCCTGGACTTCCTGGCCCGCTACAGCTTCCCGCTCTTCTTCCTGCACGCCATCTTCCAGGGCATCTTCCAGGCGCCCCTGTTCCAGGTGCTCGGCGCCGCGCTGCCCGGACAGGTCTTCACCATCGCCAACCTCACCGTGAGCGTGGAGATCGCCCTCTGCATCCTCTGCATCCTGGCCATCAAGAAAGTCATGGGCAAACGCTCGCGCTACCTCATCGGCGGCTAGGACACGAGCGCGCCCGCCACGGCCGCGGTACCGCGGGACGGCGCCCGCAACGCCGGAGCCACCGGAAGGGCGGGCCCGGCCCCCGTTTCCCGGCCATCACGGCACCGGCGACGGACACAAAAAGGGGGGACACTGTCCCCCCGCGCCGTTGCGTGTCGCGGCCAGCCCGCCGCGGCGCGGCCGCCATTTTCCCTGCGGCGGCCTCACGGCATGGGCCCCGGCGCCTCCTTCCCTATGCCGGGCGGATGCCGCCGGAAAGCTCCCATACCGCCGGGAACCGGACACCGGACGACCCGCAGGGCCCGTCCCCGTCTGTCTGCATCCCCTGCGGACAGCCGCCCGTGAAGGGGGCTTGCCGCAGCCGCGCCCATCTGAAAAAGCGCAGCGGGGAAGGATGGGACCTGGAGGGGAAAACCCTCTCGCGCGGGCGGCGACCAAAGGCGGCCGCAGGCCGTCCCCGTTAACGACGAAGGCGCGTTACGGGTACCGCAGCAAAGATGAGGGGGCCTTCCCCTGCCAAGCTGCGGCTCATGTCGGCACTCGCTAGCAGGCCTGGGCCCAGCCCGCCGGGAACACGTCCAGGGGCACGGGACGGCACAGATCGCAGGCGGGCTGCAGCCAGTGCAGGAGCACGCGGCCCTTGCCCCGCAAACGCAGGGGCGGCAGGCACAGCAGCCCGGCCCTGTCCGCCAGGGCGTTGAGCGTCTCCGCCGTGTGTCCGGCCGGTACGGGACCGCCGCTTTCCCGGCCGCCCGCGCACACCAGCACGCACTGGCCGCCGGGGCGCAGCAGGCGCCGGACCTCGCGCAGGCAGGCGGGCAGGTCCCCTGCCCAGAACGCGGGCTCGAACGCGGTGATGACGTGGAACATGGCCTCGGGGAACGGCAGGGCGGGGAGCGTGCCCCGGCAAACATGGACCCTGCCCCGGGCCACGTCATGGCGGTTGCGCGATATGGCCGCCCATACCGCCGCCGCGCTGGTGTCCACACCGTGGACCGTCCCCGCATACAGGGCCAGCTGGGCCAGGGCATGGCCGCCACCGCCCAGGTCCAGGACCACGTCGCGCGTCCGCAGCCGCAGGGAACGCGCGACCTCCCGGTGCACGGCAGCGTGGCCGCCCTGCTTCAGGTACAGCGAAAAACGCTCCCAGACGCCCCCGGGATGGATGATATGCCGCCGGATATCCATGCTTGCTGCTCCTTGCATGCGCCGCCCCGGAAAAGACTTGCCTTGCATGCCCTCCCCGTATATCCTAATTGAAAATGAAATTCAATTTATTTAAAAGGACCCCCGTATGAGACCCAGCCATGTCCGCGAGGCGCTGCACCATCTGGTGCGTATCCGTCAACCCGTGTTCCTCTGGGGCCCGCCCGGTGTGGGCAAGAGCCGGCTGGTGGCCGACGTGGCCCGCCGCCAGGGCCGCAGGCTCCACGACCTGCGCGCCGTGCTGCTGGACCCCGTGGACCTGCGCGGCCTGCCCCGCATCAGCGACGAGGGCATCACCTCCTGGTGCGTGCCGGAATTCCTGCCCCATCCGCAGGACACGGACGAAGGCATCCTCTTCCTGGACGAGCTCAACGCCGCGCCCCCGCTGGTACAGGCCGCCTGCTACCAGCTTGTCCTCGACCGGCGCGTGGGCCAGTACCGCCTGCCCGACGGCTGGGCCGTGGTGGCCGCCGGCAACCGCGAGAGCGACCGGGCCGTGACCTGCCGCATGCCCTCGGCCCTGGCCAACCGCATGGTGCATCTGGATGTGGAATGCCATGTGGACGACTGGCTGGACTGGGCCCGTGACAACGGCATCCGCGAGGACATCCAGGCTTTTTTGCGTTTCCGGCCGCGCCTGCTGCTCGACTTCGATCCCCGCTCGTCGGACAGGGCCTTCGCCTCGCCGCGCTCCTGGGAATTCGCCTCGCGCATCCTCGATGCCGCCCCGGAAGGCCCGCTGGAAGAAGAGCTGCTGGCCGGGACCATTGGCCAGGCGGCCGCGGCGGAGCTGAGCGGCTTTTTGCGGGAATGGCGCCATCTGCCCAGTGTGGAGAGCGTCCTCAGCGCTCCCGAAGAAGCCCCCGTGCCCGCTGACCCGGCCTCCCTCTACGCCCTGTGCGAGGCCCTGGCCCTGCGCACCGCGCCCGCCACCCTGGAGGCCCTGGCCGTCTATGCCGGACGTCTGCCCGCCGAGTTCGGCGTGCTGCTCATGCGCGATGCCGTCCGTCAGGATCCCGCCGTGGTGGAGAGCGAGCCCTTTGCCCGCTGGGCCCGCGACAACGCCGAGGTCCTGATGTGAACAGGGACGATCTTCCTGCCCTGCACCGAGCCCCCCTCTCCCGGGGCGTGCGTGTCCCCTCCTCCGTCAGCCGCCGGGATGCCGTCCCGACGACCGAAGACACCCGCTCCAAACCAGACGCCGCGGTATGCCCGCCTTCCCCGGAAACGCCCGGGACAGCAGGGCAGGGACCCCGGCCGGAACGCCCGTCCGCACCACAAGGTATGCGCCACGGCCTTGCGGCGGACGTTCCGACCACCCCTCTGGAACAGCGAGCCCTCACGGCCATGATCCGGGCCCGGGCGGCACTGGTGCTCCGGCAGCCCTTTTTCGGCTCCCTGGTCCTGCATCTGGACCTGAAAGCGGACAGCTCCTGCCGCCACCTCTGGACCGACGGCCGCACGCTGGCCTTCAACCCCGCCTGGGCGGCCACCCTGCCCCATGAACGGCTGGTGGGGGCCCAGGCCCACGAGGTCATGCATCTGGCCTGCGCCCACCATGTCCGGCGCGGCGGGCGCGATGCCCGGCTCTGGAACGAGGCCTGCGATGTGGTGGTGGATGCCCTGCTGCTCGATGCCGGCTTCCGGCTGCCGCAGGGCCATCTGGAACATCCCGAATACGCGGGGCTCAGCGTGGACGAGGTCTATGCCCGCCTGGCCGCCCTGCAGGACACGCCCCTGCACGGCGGCGCGCAGCAGCAGGCCGCCGGACGCAGGCCCCGGGAAAAGGGCTCCGGCCGGCAGGAGCATGACGGCCGGGAGCGGCAGGACGCCCCTCCTGCGGCCGCCCCCTCCCGTGAAGGGACGGCGGACGAGGCCGCCCCGGAAGCCGCGGGCAAGGCCCGTCCCGCCGGGCGCAAGCCGGAAAAAGGGCAGCCTGTCCCGTATTTTTCCGGTGAGGTCCGCGACCATCCCCTGCTGGAGGACGGCCAGGGAGACGCGCGCCACAAGGCGGAACAGGAGGCCGAACTGCGTCTGGAGCAGGCCCTGCAACGGGCGCGGCACATGGGACGCGAGCCCGCGGGCTTCAGCCGCCTGCTGCGCGGCGGCCGCCACGACGGCGGCACGGACTGGCGCGGCCTGTTGCGCCGCTTTCTGGAGAATTGCGCCCTCAACGACTACACCTGGAGCGCGCCCAACCGGCGTTACCTGCACCACGGCATCTACCTGCCCGGGCGGCAGGAACAGCGCATCCCGCAGCTGGCCGTGGCCGTGGACTGCTCGGGCTCGGTGGACGATGCCGCCCTGTCCCTGTTCTGCGAAGAACTGTCGTCCATCCTCGCGGCCTACGAGACGGAACTGGTGGTCATCTTCCACGACAGCCGCGTGCAGGCCGTGCAGACCTTCCGGCGGCAGGACCTGCCCCTGCACCTGCGCCCCGTGGGCGGCGGCGGCACGGACTTTAAGCCCGTGGGCCGCTGGCTGGACGACAACGGCCTGCGCCCGGCCTGCCTGCTCTGGTTCACGGATCTGGAATGTTCGTCCTTCCCCGACGAGCCCGCCTGCCCCCTGCTCTGGGCCGTCTGGGGACAGGGAGGGGAACGGCCCCCCTTCGGCGAGCTGCTGCGCCTGCCCGCCGGAGCCTGACCATCAAGGAGCCTGTATGCGGATCACCTGGAAAATAGAAAAAAAGCGCGGCAACCTGCGCCCTGTCCTGACCTATACCGTCACCCTGGAAGACTTTGAACGCGCGCTGGCCACACCGCCGCTGAGCATCACCTCGCTCATCCCCGAGCCGCCGGAATCCTGGCAGGAACACTGCTGGCCCGGGCAGCACGAACGGGCCGGGCGGGACGGCAGCGATGACCGGCCGCACTACCAGCTCTCCATCCCGTCCCACAAGGGGCGGCACGGCAGCCAGAGCCTGCGCCTGCCCTGGCGCGAGGACAACAGCTATCCCGAGGTGGAGGCCTCCTTCCGCCTGCTGCGCGAGGCCTTCGCCAGGGAAGTGGAACGGGCCGGGGCCAGCCGCCCCATGCATGAGGAGAACAGCCTTGAGCTGGGCGGCACCACTCTGCGCACCGTGGCCCCGGCCATCCTCGGCCAGCGCTTCCTGGAAGCCGCGGGCAAGGCCCAGGCAGGGGCTTGCACCGGCCAGGACAGGCGGATGCCGCACCGGCCGTGAAAGGCCTTCCCGGGGGACGGCCTTTCGCCATGCGGGCCCGCGTCCCGCCCGGACGCACACCACGGCCGGGGGCTCTGCGCCCTGTCCCGCGCCCCGCGCGGGCGGAAAGGCCCCCTGCCGGCCGGAAGGCACGAAGGCCCGCCCGGGACGGCGGCCCCGGCCGTCCCGGAGCTCAGGCCGCGTCCCCGGCCGTCGCCTCCTGGATGAGCATGTCGCGCAGGCGGCGTGCGGCCAGGCTCAGGGTGTGGCCGTCATATTCCAGCAGGCTGATGCTGCGCGGCGGGATCGTTCCCGTGATCCGCAGGGCGAACACCTCGCCGGCGTCCAGTGCCGCCCTGGCGGCCGGTTCCGGCAAAAAGCCGATGCCCAGGCCGTGCCGGGCCAGCTCCAGCACCAGGCCCGTGGTATCGGGTTCCATGGCCGGGACAAAATCCACGCCCCGCGCCTTGCACAGGCTTTCCAGAAATTCAAAGGTAAGGCTGCCCTGCTTGTGGCAGATGAACGGATGCCGCATCACCTCGTCCAGGGGCACGTCCCTGCCGCGCAGCCGGCCGAAGGCCGGCGAGGCCACGAAAACGTCCCGCAGCGGGCACAGGCATGTCTCCTTCAGGGCCCGGAAACCGCCGCCGGGCACGGCGGCCACGGCGAAGTCGATGGCCCCGGACTTGAGCTCCTCGATGGCCTGACGGGACGTACCGCCGAACAGCCGGAGCCGCACCCCCGGATACTGGGCATGAAAGCGGTCCAGCCGCGGCAGCAGCCAGTGGCGCAGCGCCGTCTCGCTGGCCCCCAGGGCGATGCTGCCCGACTGCAGGCCCACGGCCTGCTCCAGCTCTTCCCGGCCCCGGCGGAACTGCTCGCAGCCCGCCTCCACATGGGCATAGAACACGCGGCCTTCGGGCGTGAGCTCCACGCCGCGCCGGTTGCGGATGAACAGGCGGCAGCCCAGCTCGCGTTCCAGGGCCGCCATGGAGCGCGATACCGCGGGCTGGCTGGTGAACAGCATGGCCGCCGCCCGGCTGAAATTGCGGCAGCGCGCCACCTGGTAGAATATCCGGCAAAGCTCCCAGTTCAGCTCCATGCGCTCTCCTGTCATGCATTTTTGATATGGCTATGATATCAATTAAGCATTTTACCGTATCAGGACACCCTGCTATAGGCAAGCGCAGCACTTCTCCCGCAACCGTTTTCCAACCAGGGATCTTGAACGATGAACCGCGGATACATTTTCATTCTGCTTGCCACCGTCTTCTTCAGCTCCATGGAAGTGGCCCTGAAGACCGTGGCCCATGATTTCAACCCCATGCAGCTCACCTGCACCCGCTTCCTCGTGGGCGGGCTGCTGCTCATCCCCTTTGCCCTGCGCGGCCTGCGCCAGCACGGGGCACGGGTCACCGCCGCCGCGTGGAAAGGCTTTGCCGGGCTCGGCTTCGTGGGCCTGGTGGTGAGCATGATGCTCTACCAGATGTCCATCCTCTACGCCCCGGCCTCGGTGGTCAGCGTGCTGTTCAGCTGCAACCCCGTGCTGGTGCTGGCGTTTGCCTATCTCATCCTGCGCTCCGACATCCGGCCCCAGCACATCATGGCCCTGGTGGTGGAAGTGGCGGCCGCCGTCATCATCATCGACCCGCTGCACACCACGCTGGACCCCGCGGGCATCATCCTGGTGCTGCTCTCGGCCGCCACCTTCGCCCTGTATGCCGTGCTGGGCAAAAAACAGTGCGCCCGGTATTCCGGCGTGGCCGTCACCTGCTTCAGCTGTCTGGCCGCCAGCGCCGAGATGATCGTCCTCATGCTCGTCAGCCACATCCCCGCCGTGGCCGACGCCCTCCGGGCCGCCGGCCTGCCCATGTTCGCCGCCATGCCCTTCTTCAGCGGCTACACCACGGCCAACATCCTCAATGTGCTCTACATCTGCGTTTTCATCACCGCGGGCGGCTATGCCTGCTACTTCATGGGCATGGAGGCCACCTCCGCCATGCAGGGCTCGCTGGTCTTCTTCCTGAAGCCGGTGCTGGCGCCCATCCTTGCCATGCTGCTCCTCGGCGAGGAGATCCCCTGGAACATGTGGGCCGGCATCAGCCTCATGCTCGCGGCTTCCATCATCTCCATGATCCCCACATGGGAGGCCCTCATGGCCCTGCGCCCCTTCCTCCTGGACCGTCTCCTGCACCATCAGCACTGATCCGGCGGAGGCGATCCTCCTCCGTCCCGCCGCCATCCCGGGCCCGGGCATGAAAAAAGGACGCTGCACAGCGTCCTTTTTTTTCATACTTGCCCGGCCGGCCGCCGGCAGCGTTCTTTCCTGGTATGCATCGACTCCGGCCGGCGGCCACGGCAAGCCCTGTCCCGGGACAGGAAAAGGGGATCAGACGGCTGGGGCTCAGGCCCGGCCCTCCTGCCGTTCACGCCAGCGCACGATGTCCGCCACGGCCAGCAGGGGCAGGTCATGGGCACGGGCAAAGTCCGCCACCTGCGGCAGGCGCGCCATGGTGCCGTCATCGTTGGTCAGCTCGCACAGCACGCCGCAGGGCGGCAGGCCCGCCAGGGACATCAGGTCCACGGTGGCCTCGGTATGGCCGCGCCGCTCCAGCACGCCGCCGGGGCGGGCCCGCAGCGGGAACACATGGCCGGGATGGCGCAGGTCCCCGGGACGCGCGTCCTCGGCCACGGCGGCCTTGACGGTGGTCACCCTGTCGGCGGCGGAAACGCCGGTGGTCACGCCCTCGGCGGCCTCGATGGAGATGGTGAAAGCGGTCTGCTGGGTATTGGTGTTGCGGGCCACCATGGGCGGCAGGTCCAGGCGGGTGGCGCGCTCGTCAGTGAGGCACAGGCACACGATGCCGCTGCAATGCCGGATGAGGCGGGCCATCTGCGCGTTGGTCAGGCTGTGGGCGGGATAGATGAGGTCGCCTTCGTTCTCGCGGTCCTCGTCGTCCACCACCAGGACGCCCCGGCCCGCGCGCACGGATGCCAGGGCGCGTTCCATACGCGTTTCCCAATCACCAAAAGAAGCCAGGATATCGGGGGACTGATGCATCATCGTCTCCTTGGTCGGCCCGGACGGGCCGGAAGATGTGCATCAGGGCACGGCTGCCGTGCGCGCTGCGGGGCGGCCGCCAAGACCGTCCTTTTTTGCGCCCCACACGGCAGAAAAACGAACCGTTCTCTTTCATCCGGACTGTTACCGTCGGCTCCGGGATCTCACCGGTATCTGCTGACCCGCACCACGTTGCATGGTACGGCGCTCGCGGGCTCATGCGGAAAACCGCCATCACCGCCGGTGGGGACTTGCACCCCGCCCTGAGAATGCAGCCACCATACGCCCGCCTCCGGGGTTTGGCAATCCCCGGCCATGCGGGCCGGAGATCCTCTCCGTCTGCCGGGAGCGGGCCGAAGCGCGCGATGGCGTCTTTTCCCCGTTTGCTGAAAAAAGTTTTCCACAGCCTGTTGACAACAAGCCGTCCCATCTTACTTCTATGGCAACAAGAAAAATATCAGGAGGCATTGAAATGAGCCTTATCCGTGTATATCCCCAGCATTGGTTCTCTCCCCGCAACGCCCAGCAGCCCGAACAGAGCTTCCAGCCCCTGGATCGCCTGCATCATGATATCGACCGTCTGTTCAATGGTTTCTTCACCCCCGGCTGGCCGACCAGCCTGATGGACAAGCCGCAGGCCGACATCCGTCCCAGCCTGGACATCCACAGCGACGACAAGGCCTACACCATCCACATGGAAGTGCCCGGTGTGGATCCCGATGAAGTCAAGGTCGAAGTCCGTGACGGCATGCTGACCGTTGAAGGCGAAAAGAAGATGGAAAGCTGCGCCGCCCCCGCCGCCGAAGGCGAAAAGGCGGAAGCCAAGGAACCCGTCTGCCATGTGCAGGAACGCGTCTACGGCTCCTTCTGCCGCCAGATCGGCCTGGCGGAAGATGCTGATGTGGACAACATCAGCGCCAGCCACAAGAACGGCGTGCTGACCATCGTCATCCCCCGCAAACAGCCCGAAGCTCCTGCTGCCCGTTCCATCACGGTGCAGAAACAGTAATCCCCCCTCTTGAGGAACCCTCCACCGGCTCCCACTCCTCGGGGAGCCGGCCCGCCCGCAACGGGCGGGGCTCCACGGCCTGCCGCGCATGCGGCAGGCCGCTTTTTTTATGCGCGCGCCCACGGCTGGACGGGCATCCCCCTCCCATACTCCGGCGCCGGGCACGGCAGCCGGCAGGCCCGAAGCGCCAGACGGCCTTCCCCGCCGGGGCCCGGGCAGCGCCCCTTTCCCGCCCATCCCGGCCCCTTCGCAGGGCACGGCTGCCCGCTCCCCGAACACGCCCTCTGTGTTTTCCACGGCACGGGCACGAAAAAAGGCGGCATCCCGCGCAGGGACACCGCCTTGTCAGATTCGCTGTCGACTGTGGATCACTTCCTGCCCGCAGGCTCGATGACTTCCACGCCGTCCATGTAGGGCACCAGGGCCCTGGGCAGCACGATGCTGCCGTCCTTCTGCTGGCCGTTCTCCAGGATGGCGGCCATGGCGCGGCCGGTGGGCAGGCCGGAGCCGTTGAGGGTGTGGCAGTAGGCGCTCTTGCCGCCCCTGGGCTTGAAGCGGATGTCCGCACGGCGGGCCTGGAAATCGATGCAGTTGGAGCAGGAGGAGATCTCGCGGTAGGTGTTCTGGGCGGGCAGCCAGACTTCCAGGTCATAGGTCTTGGCGGAACCGAAGCCCATGTCGCCCGTGCACAGGGTGATGACGCGGTAGGGCAGCTCCAGCTTTTCCAGCAGGGTGCGGGCATGGCCCACCATGATCTCCAGCTGGTTGAAGCTGTCGTCAGGATGGGCGAAGCGCACCATCTCCACCTTGGTGAACTGGTGCAGGCGGATCAGGCCGCGCGTGTCCTTGCCAGCGGCGCCGGCCTCGGAACGGAAGCAGGGCGTGGCGGCACAGTAGGCGCGGGGCAGGTCGGCCTCGTCCAGCACCTCGCCGGCGTGGATGTTGGTCAGGGGCACCTCGGCGGTGGGGATGAGGTAGTAGTCCCAGGCGGGCATCTTGAAGAGGTCTTCCTCGAACTTGGGCAGCTGGCCCGTGCCGATCATGGTGGCGCGGTTGACCATGAAGGGAGGACAGACTTCGATGTAGTCCTCGTGCTTCACATGCTGGTCCAGGAAGAAATTGACCAGGGCGCGGTCCAGACGGGCGGCCCAGCCCATGTACAGGGCAAAGCGGCTGCCGGCCAGACGGGTGGCGCGCTCGAAATCCAGGGCGCCGCCGCCCAGCTCCCAGTGCTGGCGGATCTCGAAATCGAACTGGCGCGGCGTGCCCCAGCGGAGCACCTCCACGTTCTCGGTCTCGTCCTTGCCCACGGGCACGCTGGCGTCCGGGATGTTGGGCACGCCCATGAGCCAGTTTTCCACAGCGGCCTTGGCTTCGGCGGTCTGCACGTCCAGGGCCTTGATGCGGGCCGACAGGGCGCCCAGCTCTTCCATCATGTGGGAGGCGTCCCCGCCTTCACGCTTGATCTGGGCCACCTGGCGGGAGGCGGCGTTCTGCTGCTGTTTCAGGCTTTCCACTTCGGCCAGCAGCGCACGACGGCGGCCGTCCAGTTCGAGGAACTCGTCCACTTTCAGCGGCGACTGCCGGTCGGCCAGGGCCTTGGCCAGCACTTCGGGCTGTTTTTGCACCAGTTTGAGGTCGATCATAAAAACTCCTGCATAGCATGCGCAATGTGGAGGCCACGCTACCACGAGCCCCCAGACCTTGCAAGACAAGGACATTGCGTATATAAAAAGTCTCAAAACTTTTTAAAACATCTTTCCTGCGAGACCTTGCCATGAAATCCGCCCGTATCACACGCCTCCTCCCCCTGTCGCTGGCGCTCATGCTGGCCATGTTCCTGACTGCCTGCGGTCCCAGCAACACCGTGCGCCTGCTTTCGCCCGCGCCCGCGGTCAATCCCGTGCTGCCCGCCCCCAACGCCCCGCGCGTGACCGTGGTGCCCTTCACCGACAACCGCCAGGATACCACCAACCTCGGCGTGCGCCGTGACGGCAGCGCCTTCGTGGCCAGCGACGACGTGGCCCAGTGGGTGAGCCGCGGCCTGGCCGACGAGCTGCGCCGCCAGGGCGTGCAGGTCTCCTATGCCCTGGACGAGAACCAGGCCCGCAGCGGCAACCCCGACTACATCGTCACCGGTACCGTGGAACAGGCCTGGCTGCGTGAGGTCTCCGCCACCGAACTGGCCACCTCCATGCGCGCCACCTACCGCCTGGCCAGCCGTGACGGGAAGAAGATCAGCAAAGAGACCCTCAACTCCAGCCAGACCCGCAGCGGCATCCCCTCCAGCGGCGCCGCCGAAGAGATCATGATCAGCAGCCTGCGCGATCTGGTGCAGCCCATGGCCCGCAAGATCAAGGCCATCGTGGACGGCAAGTAAACAGGATATCCCGCGGGGCCCCTCCGGGGGCCCTTTGCGTTCCGGGCCCCGCCGCGCGCGGGGCCTTTCCTTTTTGGGGCACTTGTTCCAGAATGGATGCCTGTTCCGGCCGCCGGACGAACGCGCCCCTCCCGTCCGCCTGCCGCAATCCCTTTCCCCGGAGCCTGCTGTGCGCGATCCCCTGGTCAAGGCCTACGGCCATGTCTACCCTGTGACGCCCGCCCTGTACGCGGCGCTGGAGTCGGCCCTGCGCGACGCCCTCAACGAGGACGAGGACGTGCCCCTGCTCTGCCAGGAAGGCGACATGGCCCGCATCTCCATGGAAGGCGCCTACTTTCCCGAAGACGAGGTGGTGGCGGCCTTCCGCACCCATCTGACACCGGACATGCAGGGCAAGCTGGACGTGCTCGATATGGACGGCTGGCGCCTGACCCGGCATGTGTTCGCCGGCGGTCAGGTCAAAAGCAGCAGCGCGCCCCTGAACAATGTCCTGGACTATTCCGGCCATTGATGCCGGACATCCCCTTTTTTCCCGCTTTCCCCGCAAGGAGCCCGCATGGATATCGCCGCCTTCATCCGTCATGTCCCCGACTACCCCAAGCCCGGCATCCTGTTCTATGACATCACGCCCCTGCTGGCCTCGCCCGAGGCCTTCGGGGAGGTCATCGGACGAATGGCCGACGCGGCCCGGCCCCTGCGGCCCACCCGCGTCGTGGCTGCCGAAGCGCGGGGCTTTCTGTTCGCGGCGCCACTGGCCCAGCGTCTGGGCGTGGGCCTGGCCCCGGTGCGCAAGCCCGGCAAGCTGCCCTGTGCGGCCTTCGAGGTCAGCTATGACCTGGAATACGGTTCCAACACCCTGTGCCTGCACAAGGACGCCCTGGCCCCGGCAGACCGTGTCCTCATCGTGGATGACGTGCTGGCCACCGGCGGCACCGTGGACGCCATGATCCGTCTGGTGGGCCGGAGCGGCGCCACCGTGGCGGGCTGCTGCATGCTCATGGAGCTGGATGCCCTGGGCGGCCGCACGGTGCTGGGCGACATCCCCCTGTCCGTGCTGCTGCACGTGTAGCCGGGAGCTTTGTTTTTTTGTGGCAGCGTTGCTGCCTGACACAAGACCTTTATTTGAGGGGGCCCCCCCTCAGCATAGCTGCCGATGCCCGTAGCTTCCTCCATCGCAACGGGCACGGCCTGCGGCCGCCATCCGGTCGCTGCGGGCGCGAGAGGGGCTCCCCCCCTCAAACTCCCCCTCCCCAGCGTGCTTTATCCGACGTCCAGGCCCTTCTGCCCTGGCAGGAGGGCCTGGACGTTTCACATGGAACAGAAAAGGACGGCAGAGGGAGAAGATGCGGGGGCCCCTCCCCGCACGATCCATCCCCTGGAAGACAAAAGGCCCCCGACGCGAAAAACGCGTCGGGGGCCTTTGTCTCAAAAACGGAAGGAACGCCTACAGGTTGGCGGCGTACCAGTCGCCGGCCAGGCGCAGGCCGGTGCGCACGTCGAACTGGGGCTCATAGCCCAGCAGGGTGCGGGCGCGGGTGATGTCGGCCAGGGAGTGGCGCACGTCACCGGCACGGAAGTCGCGGTGCGTGGCCGTGGCCGTGGCGGCTTCGGGCATGTGGCGCACCACTTCCTCGCGGATGAGGTCGAACAGTTCGTTCAGGGTCGTGCGCTGGCCAAAGGCCACGTTGTAGACCTTGTTGCGGGCTTCGGCCGTGGCGAAGCTGGCCAGCAGGTTGGCCTGCACCACGTTGTCGATATAGCAGAAGTCGCGGCTGGTCTCGCCGTCGCCGTTGACGAAGACGGTCTCTTTCTTCAGCAGGCTGGCGAACCACTGGGGGATGACGGCGGCATAGGCGCCGTAGGGATCCTGACGCTGGCCGAAGACGTTGAAGTAACGCAGGCCCACGGTGGTGAAGCCATAGCAGCGGGCGAACACGTCGGCATAGAGCTCGTCCACGTACTTGGTCACGGCATAGGGCGACAGGGGATGGCCGATCTTGTCCTCCACCTTGGGCAGTTCGGGGGAATCGCCGTAGGTGGAGGAGGAGGCGGCGTAGACGAAGCTTTTCACGCCCGCATCACGCGCGGCCACCAGCATGTTGAGGTAACCGGTGATGTTGCAGCTGTTGGACAGGATGGGATCGTCGATGGAGCGCGGCACGGAACCCAGGGCGGCCTCGTGCAGCACATGATCCACGCCTTCGCAGGCCTTGCGGCAGGTATCCAGGTCACGGATGTCGCCTTCGATGAAGGTGAAGCGGCTCCAGGCTTCGGGGCCCACCAGGGCTTCCACCATGTCCAGGTTCTTCTGGTAGCCGGTGAGGAAGTTGTCCAGCCCCACCACGGTCTGCCCCAGCTTGAGCAGATGTTCCAGCAGGTTGGAGCCGATGAAGCCGGCAACGCCGGTCACCAGCCAGGTGGAGGGTTCGGCACGCATCTTTTCGCACAGTTGGATATAGGCGCTCATATAGCCTTCCTTAATAGAGGTCGTGATTGCCCGCCGGGAGGCCGCGAAAACGGGCGGGCCCGCCTTCGCGGCACAGACGGCGTGCTTTCCTTGTACGCTGTGCCGACGCCGCTGTCAAAAGACGGCGCCCGGCCCCCGGCAGGGGCTTTTTTCCGCATCCTGCCGGAATTGCGTTTTTTCGGCCGCATCCCGTGGCCGCCCGCAGGGCCCCTTTGCCTCTTTTCAGCGGCAAGGGATGCTGGTATAGCCCGTGAAGAGCCCACCAAACAGGAGGGCACCCCCAGAGGGCCCCTTCCGGCCCGGACAGGCGGGGATGCCGTTTTCCCCCAGGTCAGACAGCGCCCCATCACGGAGCGCGCCCGCCGGACAGATGGGCAAAGGATATGCCGTGAAAATATTCGTCCTGGGCAATCAGGCCCGCTCCACTTCCAATTTCTGGACCGTCCTCATGCGCCGGATGCGTGCCGCCGGGCATGAGGTGCTCTGCGCCGTGCCCGCGGGCGACGACGCCGCCGACGCCGCCATCCGCGCCATAGGGGAGGAGGATCCCTCCTTCCAGAAAGGTCCGGCCGTGCGCCTGTGCCATTATCCCCTGGACCGCAAGGGCCTCAACCCCCTGCGCGACATGGCCACCATGCACGCCCTGTACCGCCTGTTCAGGCAGGAAAAGCCGGACCTGCTCTTCGCCACCACCATCAAGCCCGTCATCTACGGCTGCATGGCGGCGCGTCTGGCGCGGGTGCCGCACATCTACGCCACCATCACCGGCCTGGGCTACGCCTTCGAGGCGGACACCTTTTTCAAGAAATGCGTCAACCGCCTGAGCATCGGCCTGTACCACTGCGCCCTTGCCGGGGCTGAAGGCGTGTTTTTCCAGAACCGCGACGACGCCGAGCTCTTCCGCACGGTCGGCATCCTGCGCCACGGCGCACGCGTGCTCATGGCGCGCGGCGGCACCGGTGTGGACATCCGCCGCTTTGCCGAAGCGCCCCTGCCGCCCCTGCCCGCCGGGGACTGCGCCCCCCAGGCGCGGGAGATCATCTTCCTGCTGGTGGGCCGCCTGCTGGAGGGCAAGGGCCTGCACGAATACGCCGCCGCGGCCAGGGAGCTGAAAACGCAGTACCCCGCCGCCCGCTTCCAGCTGCTGGGCCCGCCGGAACAGGGCCTGGGCAGTGTGGACCTGGCCCAGGTGCGCCGCTGGCAGGACGAAGGCAGCATCGAATATCTGGGCGAGACCCGCGACGTGCGCCCCTATGTGGCGGCCTGCCATGCGCTGGTGCTGCCCTCGTGGCGGGAAGGCACGCCCACGTCCATCATGGAGGGCATGAGCATGGGCCGTGCCGCCGTGGTCACGGACGTGCCCGGCTGCCGTGAAGTGATGGAAGACGGCGTGAACGGCTTCCTCTGCGCCGCCCACGATCCCCGTTCGCTGGCCGCCGCCATGCGCCGCTTTCTGGACGATCCCGGGCTGCTGGCCAGCATGGGGGCCGCCGGCCGGGAGCTGGCCTGCCGCGAATTCGACGCCGAGGTCGTGGCCGAAAAGATCCTGGTGGACATGCGCGTGCCCCGCGCAGCCGGATAACCGGGGAAACCACAGCGGGCCCGGAGCGGCCCGCTCCTGTCCCGGCCCTGCCGCCGGGACGGCTCGCGCCCACGGGGACAGCCCGCCCGCCGCATGCGGGCCGCACGGGCCTGTCCCGTCCCCTGTATGAAACAATGGAGAAACTATGATCAGCCGTTACCGCATGGCATTGATGCAGGTGGTGGACCTGTGCTGCATCCTGCTGGCCCTGGCCGTTTCGGGCATGGTGACCATCGCGCCCGACCTGAGCGTCTTTGACGACTATACCGGCGCGTCCCTGTTCACCATCTTCTTCTACCTGCTGTTCTTCTACATCCTCGATGCCTACAGCGTGGGCATGGAGGACTTCAAGGACACCCTGGGCCGCATCCTGGTGGCCTGCGTGCTGGGCATCATCAGCTCGGCCACGGCCTCCTTCGCCCTGGAGAACTGGCGCTTCGACCGCGTGACCGTGCTCCTGCTCTTCGCGCTCTCCTTCGTGTTCTGCCTGGGCTGGCGCTTCCTCTACTACCTCAATGCCGACAAGCTGACCCATCCCCTGCGCGTCCTGCTGGTGGGCGTGGACCGCGGCGGCAAGGTGCGCAAGCTGCTGGCCGAAGGCCTGCCCAAGGCCCGCATCCTGGGCTATGTGGGCGAAAAGGACCAGGATCCCGACGCCGGTGAATGCTTCGGCCCGCCCTTCATGGCCCTGGAAGCCGCCAGGCAGCACAATGCGACCATGATCGTGCTGCTGCCCGACGCCCCCATCGACGACGACATCGCCCACGACCTGCTGGAAGCCAAGCTGCACGGCGCCATGGTGGTGGACATCCGCACCTTCTACGAGCATGTGGTGCAGCGCCTGCCCCTTTCCCAGATCACCGAGGAATGGCTGCTGCAGACCGAAGGTTTCTCGCTCAACACCCGCGGCAGCCTGCGCCGCCTGAAGCGCGCCTTCGACCTGTTCCTGTCCCTGATGCTGCTCATCCCGGCCGCGCCCGTCATGCTCATCACCGCCCTGCTCATCCGTCTGGAATCGCCGGGCCCGGTCATCTACCGCCAGGACCGCGTGGGCCTGTATGAAAAGGAATTCACGGTCTACAAGTTCCGCTCCATGCGCACCGATGCCGAAAAGAACGGCGCCGTCTGGGCCGCCGCCAACGATGCCCGCGTGACCCGCGTGGGCAAGTTCATCCGCAAGGTGCGCATCGACGAGCTGCCCCAGATCTGGAACATCATCAAGGGCGACATGAGCTTCATCGGCCCCCGCCCCGAACGCATGACCTTCGTGAAACAGCTCAAGGAACACATCCCCTATTACAGCCTGCGCCATACCGTGAAGCCCGGCCTCACCGGCTGGGCCCAGGTCTGCTACCCCTACGGCGCCAATGAGGAAGATGCCCGCCACAAGCTGGAATACGACCTGTTCTATGTGAAGAACATCTCCATCCTGCTGGACATCCACATCATCTTCAAGACCGTGGGCGTGGTGCTCTTCCCCAAGGGCGCGCGCTAGGCCGGGCATCCCGGTACAAGGATGACGGGGCGGACCAGCGGCTGGTCCGCCCCGTTTTTTTCTTCCCGTCCGAATGCAGAGGGGCCGAAAGACGGCCCCGCGGGACTCAGGGATGCTCCTGCCCCGCGCGCCGCTGCCGCGCCTGGCAGTACAGGCAGTTCCCGCCGTCGATGAGGCTCTTCAGGATGCCGCAGCCCCCTTCCCGGCTGCCGTCGCATGTGTGGTACAGGGATTCAAGATGCGCCTTGAGGTGCTCAAGGTCCCGTATCTGCTGCTCCACCGCTTCGATATGCTTGCGGATGAGCGCGTTGATCCACTCGCAGCTGCCCGTGGGGTGGTCGCTGTACACCAGCAGGGTGCGGATCTCGTCCAGGCTCATGCCGTGCTGGCGGCAATGCCGGATGAAGCGCAGCCGCGCCATGTCCTCCTCCCCGTAGAGACGATAGTTCCGTTCCGTGCGTTCCGGGCGCTTCAGCAGCCCCTCCTTCTCATAGTAGCGGATGGTGACCACCTGGCAGCCGGTCATCTTTGCCAGCTCGCCTATCTTCACTTTCATGCGCGTCCTCCCTGTCCGATCTGTCCGGCCTGTCCGGGCCATGCCGGCAGCGGCCGGAAAAATTTTTTTCCCCGGGGCTTCCTTTCCTCTTGACCCTATAGCGACTATAGACCTTATGGTCCAGGTATAGCAAGAACGACAAGAGGACGCCGGACACCGGCATCCCCGTGGAGGAACGACCATGAGCAGTGACGCACTGTTTTTATGCCCCTGCGGTGCCTGGCACCCGCAAGGCTTCGTATGTGACAAGGTGGCCCGCGCCACCCCGCCCGCCGGTCACGAACACGCCGCCCGCGACGGCCACGGACATGAGTGCCACGGCCACAGCCATGCATGCTGCGACCATGACCACGGGCATGACGACCACGGGCACGACGGCTACCCGCCTGCCCATGCGGCAGACTGCCACGCGCACGAACACGAAAACGGCGGCCACGATGCGCACGCGCATGACGGCTGCTGCTGCGGCCATGACGCGCCCCAGGCCGTGGACTGGAGCACGCTGGCGGCCCCTTCCGCCACGCGTGCCGTGTACCGCATCCTCAACATGGACTGCCCCATGGAAGAGGCGCTCATCAGAAAAAAACTGGCCACCGTCCCGGGCATCACCGGGCTCGGCTTCAACCTCATGCAGCGTGTGCTCACCGTGGAGCACGAGCTCCCGTCCACGGCGTCCATCGAGGCTGCCCTGAAGGCCATCGACATGACGCCGGAACCGCTGGATGCCGCCGGCGGCGCCACGGCCGTCTTTTCGGTGGACGGCATGGACTGCCCCACGGAAGAACGCCTCATCCGCAAGGCCCTGGACGGCCTGCCGGGAGTGCTCGGCCTTGAGGTCGACCTGATGCAGCGCCATGTGCGCGTGCGGCACGAGCCCGCGGCCCTCCCGGCCATCACCGCCGCCCTGGAAGGCCTGGACATGGGCGCCCGGCTGCTGGAAGGGACGGCACGGCCCCAGGACGCCATCCCGGTCCCCCGCATCCCCTGGAAGCGGCTGGCCGTGGCCGGCGGCTTTGCCGCCCTGGCCGAGATCCTGGAGCTCATCCAGCACTGGGGGGCGCGGCCCTTTGGGCTCGACCCGGCCACCTGGAGCGTGGGCGGCTGGCCCGTGCTGACGCTCCTGCCCCTGTGCTGCGCCCTCATCGCCATCCTGCTGAGCGGCCTGACCACCTACCGCAAGGGCTGGCTGGCCGTCTCCAACCTCGACCTGAACATCAACGCCCTCATGTCCGTGGCCGTCACCGGGGCCGTGCTCATCGGGCAGTTCCCGGAAGCCGCCATGGTCATGGTGCTGTTCAATGTCTCGGAAGCCATCGAGGCCAAGGCCCTGGACAGGGCCCGCAACGCCATCAAGGACCTGCTGGCCCTGGCGCCCGATACGGCCACGGTGCTGCGTGAGGACGGCAGCTGGCAGGAAGCCGACATCCGCACGGTGGCCGTGGGCAGCCGCGTGCGCGTGCGCCCCGGCGAAAAGATCGCCCTGGACGGTCTGGTGCTGGACGGCCGTTCCCTGGTGGACCAGTCGCCCATCACCGGCGAGAGCATGCCGGTGGAAAAGAAGGCCGGGGACACGGTCTACGCCGGGACCCTCAACACCTCCGGCTCCTTCGAGTTCCAGGTGACCGCCGCGGCCACGGACACCACGCTGGCCCGCATCATCCATGCCGTGGAAGAGGCCCAGGGCAGCCGCGCCCCCATGCAGCGCTTTGTGGACACCTTCGCGCGCTATTACACCCCGGCCGTCTTCCTGGTGGCCCTGCTGGCCGCCGTGGTGCCGCCCCTGTTCCTGGGCAGCGCCTGGACGGACGCCATCTATACCGCCCTGGTCATCCTGGTCATCGGCTGCCCCTGCGCCCTGGTCATCTCCACGCCGGTGAGCATCGTCAGCGGCATGGCCGCCGCCACCCGCTACGGCATCCTCATCAAGGGCGGCATGTTCCTGGAACAGGGCAGACGCCTGGACTGCCTGGCCCTGGACAAGACCGGCACCCTCACCCACGGCAAGCCGCGCCAGACCGACTGCCTGTGCACCGGGCAGGAAGATGAGGCGGAAGTCCGCTCGCTGGCGGCCAGCCTGGCGGCCCGTTCCGACCATCCGGTTTCCGGCGCCATCGCCCAGGCCGCGGCGGAAGACCATATCCCCCTGCGGGACGTGGACGACTTCACGGCCCTGCCCGGTCAGGGCGTCAGCGGCGTCATGGACGGCCGGCGCTGGTACCTGGGCAACCGCCGCCTTGCGGCATCGCTGGGCCGGTGCCCGGCAGAGGTCGGGGAGCAGATCTCCCGGCTGGAACGGCAGGGCAAGACCGTGGTCGCGCTCGTGGGCGACGACGGCATCCAGGCCCTGCTGGCCGTGGCCGACACGCTCAAGGAAAGCAGCCTGGAAGCCGTCAGGGAACTGAAAAAACTGGGTGTGACCACGGTCATGCTCACCGGTGACAACGAACACACGGCGGCGGCCATCGCCCGCCAGGTGGGCGTGGACAGCTTCAAGGCCGGTCTGCTCCCGGCGGACAAGCTCGCCGTCATCGAGGAACTGGAAGCCCGGGGACACACGGTGGGCATGGTGGGCGACGGCATCAACGACGCCCCGGCGCTGGCCCGGGCCCATGTCGGTTTCGCCATGGCCGGCAACGGCACGGACACGGCCATCGAGACCGCCGACGTGGCGCTCATGGACGACGACCTGCGCAAGATCCCCCGCTTCATCCGCCTGTCCCGGGCCACCTTTGCCATCCTGGTGCAGAACATCACGCTGGCGCTGGGCGTCAAGGCGCTGTTCTTCGCCCTGACCTTCACCGGTCACGCCACCATGTGGATGGCCGTCTTCGCCGACGTGGGCACGGCCCTGCTGGTGGTGGCCAACGGCCTGCGGGCCATGCGGCAATAACCCCTCTCCCTTCATCAAGGAGCATAACCATGTCCCAACAAAAAACAGGTCTCATGTACGTTCCCGCCTCCGCCGCTTACAAGGCTGGCGATGGCTATCTCTGTATCCCTGCGGAATATTCTCCCTGGATAAGCACCACTGACTATTACGATACCCCGGAACGGGTGACGGAGGCCCATGCTTTGCTGGAGCGGTCTGGGCTTCTGGCAAAACTTGTCCCCATCGCACCCCGTCCGGCCACCCCGGAAGAGCTTACAGGCTTCCATTCCGCTGCCTATATCGAGAAGCTGCAACGCCTCAGTGCCGGTGAAGGCGGCCTTGTGGGCGAATATTGCCGGATCGGCCACGGCGGACTAGATGTCATAGCCCAGGCAGTGGGCGGCGACCTCGTGGCACTGGATGAGGTCATGGCGCGCCATGTCCGCAACGCCTTCTGCCTCCAGCGTCCTCCGGGAGCCCATGCGGAACGCGAAAGCGGCTTCGGCTTCTGCGTAGTGAACGATTTCAATATCCTCATCCAGCGCGCACGCGAAAAGTATGGCCTGAAACGGATCATGCTCATCGACTTCGACAATCACTACAAAAACGGTATTGAACAGGCCTGGTACGATACGGATGAAGTCCTCTACGCAGAAACGCACCAGAGTGGCGCCATGGCCGAAAATTGTGCGGCCGATAAAAACGCCGACCATATCGGCGAGGGAGCGGGACAAGGCTACAATGTGGTCATCCCCATGCCTTCCGGCTCCGGTGATGCCGCCTACATCAAGGCCTTTGAAGAAATCATCGTCCCTGTCGCCGACCAGTACAAACCGGAACTTGTCGTCCTTATCGCCGGCTTCGCGTCCAATATCTTCGACCCGCTGGGGCGTCAGCAAATAACCGCCAGAGGTTACGGCAAGCTGACGAAACTGGTGTGCGGCATCGCCGACCGCCACGCCGACGGGCGTCTGGTGGCTGTCCTGGAGGGCGGCAAAGGCAACTATATGTCCTTCTGCATCCTGAACGTGCTGGAGGCCATGAGCGGCGAAAAAACGGACGTTCCGGATCCCGTTGAGGGCCTGATCGTCCGTAACCATCTTACTCACGACCAGAACGTGGCCATAGAAAACGTCAAACATCTCCTGGCGCCCCACTGGCACCTGTGATGCCCGAGGCTCCCGCATGCATGACAGACCGGGACAGCCCCCTGAGGGACTGTCCCGGTCTTTTTCTTATCATATGGCACCTGGATGCCTGTTTTTACGGCACGGCCAGAAAGCTGCCGGGCGGGGACGAACCTGCCGTGCGGCGGGAGGCCGTCAGCACAGGAACGTGGCGTTCCCGCAGGTACGGGAGCGCTGCCGCGCACACAGGCCCGGAAGCCTCACTGCCGCCGCTTGAACAGTTTCTCCAGCGCCACGGCATCCCAGCGCAGGATGCTGGGACGGCCGTGGGGGCAGTATTCCCGCTCCGGCGTATGCAGCCACTGGCGCAGCAGGGCCGCGGCCTCGTCATCGGCCAGACGCTGCCCGGCCTTGATGGCGCCCTTGCAGGACAGGGAAATGAACATGGCACGGATGTCGTCCTTGCGGCCGGCCAGCACCTCGCGCAGGAATTCCCCGGCCTCGCTGCGGGACAGGGAGGGCGGGATGCCCCGGGCCAGCAGACGGCCGCCGGAGCAGGAGACATCGAAGCCCATGCGCTCCAGATTGTCCCGTACTTCCAGAAAGCGTTCCTCTTCCACCGGCTGCAGGGCCAGTTCCAGCGGCAGGGCCAGGCACTGGGCCGTGCCCGCGAAGGCCCCCTTGCGCAAGCGTTCGTAGAGCACACGCTCGTGCGCCGCGTGCTGGTCCAGCAGCATCAGGGCGCCGGAAGCATCACGCAGCACGAGGTAGGTCCCGGCCACCTGGCCCAGATAGGTCAGGTCGCCCACCACCAGCTCATGCCGTCCGGCGGCGCTCTCGTCCGTCACGTCGGTGCCGGTCCCGCAGACGGCATCCCCGGTCCCCGGCAGGCCCTCCGGCCCGCCCGTCTCCGGCACAGGGGCATGTTCCGCCAGGTTTTCGTCCGTGCTCTCCGGGGCCGTCACGGTCGCCGCATGTCCGGGCGGCATGGCCGAGCGGGCCGTCTGCCGGGCGCTCTCGAAAAATTCCTGCCTGTCGGCGGACAAGCGCCCCGTCCCCTCCGCATCCTCCGCGAAGGACGCGGCCGAAAACGCAGAAGGGGCCACGGCTTCCCGCAGGCCCGCGGGGGCCGTGCGCCCGGAAGCGAAGGCCGCCGCACTGCCGGGCGGTGACGGCATGACCGGGGCATCCGCCGTGTAGCCCGTGCCCGTCATGGCCCCGGGGACCGTGCTGCCGTCCGCATCGGGCCGCCGCACCTGCCACTGCCCCTCGTCTTCCCGCGTCCCGTCCTCCACATGCCGCATCAGGGGCGCGGCATCGGCACTGCCCCAGAAGCCCTGCGGGCGCGGGGGCAGGTCGTCCCACAGGCGGGACTGCGCCGCCACCGGACGGGCATCGTCGGCTTCGCGGGCCGCGTCCAGCACGCTTTCCACATCGCTGACCAGGGCCCCCTGCACGGCATGGAGCACGGCGGAAAAGACCGAGGACTCGTCCCGGAAACGGACTTCGCTCTTGGCCGGATGCACGTTGACATCCACCATATCGGGCGGCATATCCACAAAGAGCACCACCTGCGGGTAGTCCCGGCTGGTGATGCGGCCCTTGTAGGCCTCGCGCACGGCGGCCAGCAGGCGCTTGTCGCTGACGCTGCGGCCGTTGACATACAGCAGGATGCGGTCCCCGCGCTGCTGGCTCACCGACGGCAGGGCCGCCAGACCGCGGGCCCGGATGCCGTGGCGTTCGGCATCGAACGGCCGCAGGGCCTCCACCACCAGGCGCGGCCACAGCTGGGCCAGCCGGTCACGCAGGCCCTGTCCGGGCAAAAAGCGCAGGGCCTCGCGTTCCCCGGCCCTGAGGCTGAAGCCCACGTCGCAGCGGGCCAGGGCCAGACGCACCAGCCATTCCTGGGCCCGTTTGAGCTCCGTGGCCGGGGTCTTCAAAAACTTGAGCCGTGCGGGTATATTGGTGAACAGATCGCGCACTTCCACGATGGTGCCCCGGTGCAGGGCCGAAGGCTCCACCGCCAGCAGGCGGCCGAATTCCACCACGATGCGGCTGGCCTCCGTCGCGCCGTCGGCTCCGGCCACGGCGGACTCCATGCTGAAGCGGGCCACCGAGGCGATGCTCGGCAGGGCCTCGCCGCGGAACCCGTAGGACGCGATATGTTCCAGATCGTCCATGCTGGCGATCTTGCTGGTGGCGTGACGGGTCACGGCCAGCTCCAGTTCGCCGGGGGCGATGCCCGCACCGTCGTCCTGCACGCGGATGCAGCTCTGCCCGCCGTTCTCCAGGAACACGTCCACCCGTGTGGCCCCGGCATCCAGGCTGTTTTCCACCAGCTCCTTGACCACACTGGCCGGACGCTCCACCACCTCGCCGGCGGCGATCTGATTGCGCAACTCAGGCGGTAACAAACGAATATGACGAGATACTCCAGACATGCGGCCACTCTATCCGGCCGCCAGACGCAAGGCAAGCGCGCCCTCCGGCGCCCCCTCAACCGCAGACGTCCCCTGCTGCACGGCAGCCGTTCCCTGACCGCGCGGCAGGAAGACCCCCATACGGTCAACGTGCCCGTGCTGCCGCAGCCGGAAGCCTTCGACCCCGACATGCTCTATGTGGAGTGCGGCCATTGCGGCGCGCCCATCGTCTGGGAAAAGGGCCGTACCCGCCGCCTGCTGGCGGCCGTGGGCATCGACCCGCTGGAACTGGACGCCAGCTGCGTGCTCATCACCGATTCCTGCCCCCTGTGCGGCGGCAAGGGACGCTACACCATCCAGATCTACCGCATCAGCGCGGCCCGCAGCGGCCGTCACGTGTTCTACGCGGGCAATGCCTGATCCCTGTCACAGCCCCAAAACAGGACGCCCGTCTCCCCCGGGAGGCGGGCGTCCTGTCGTCCGGGTTTCCGGCGTGCGGGCCGCCTTGCCGCCCACCTGGCGATAACATGATCCTGCTGCCGGGATTCCTTCCTGCTGCCGCAGGCACACCACGCCCCCGCATCCCCGGCCTCACCGCAGTCCTGTCAAAGGGATGGGGGCTTTTGGGCCCCCCCTCGCGTCAGCAGCGGCCGAATAGCGGCCCAAAGGGCCGTGCCCGTCAGCGACGAAGGAGCGTTACGGGCATCGACAGCAGAGATGAGGGGGCCCCCTTCCCTCCAAATCCGAACAGCCCCTAACACCCCTCGCGCCGGCCTTTCCGGCCGCCCCACTGGCTGAGCAGCACCCCGGCCACCACCAGCCCCGAGGCCAGGTACTGGCCGGGCAGGAAGACCTCGCGCAGCAGGATGACGCCGCCGGCCAGGGTCAGGATGGGGATGAGGTTGGTATAGGCGGCGGCACCGGCGGCCGACAGGCGGCTGACCCCCACGTTGTAGAGCCCGTAGCCCCCCAGCGAGACCACCCCGCCCAGATAGGCCACGCTGGCCCAGGGGGCCCAGTCCGGCACCTCCACATGCAGCAGCACGGGCGTGTGATCCAGGGGCGCCAGCGCCAGCAGCCCGGCGAAAAAGCTCATGCCCACGAAGGACTGCACGGCCGTGATCTGCAGGGGCGCATAGGCGGCGGAAAGACGCCGGGCCAGCACGGTATACAGCGCGGCGCAGACCATGGCCAGCCCCTCGAGGAAATTGCCCAGCACGGGCGCCGTGGCGGTCTCGTCCACGGCCGACTGCAGGGAGAGCCAGACCACCCCGGCCACGGCCAGGGCAAAGCCTGCCCAGCCGCGCAGGCTGACCCGTTCCCCCAGCAGGCGCCAGGCCACCACGGCGGTGATGAGCGGCAGCAGGGAGATGACCATGCCCGCCTGCGAGGCCGTGGTCAGGCACAGGGCGCGGGTCTCCAGCAAAAAGTAGCAGCAGGGTTCGGCAAAGGCCATGAGCAGGAGCCAGCGCCACTGGCCCTTGCGGCGCAGGTCGCGCAGCAGCGTGCCCCACAGCGGCAGGAACAGCAGCGTGGCCACGCCCATGCGCCCGGCCATGACCGTGAACGGATCCAGCGCGCTGAGCGCGATGCGCAGGGCCACATAGGACGTGCTCCAGAAAACCATGGCCAGCAGCAGGGCCAGATGCGGCCAGATGCGAACCCACATGACGATATCTCCTTCTCGGTGGCCGCCGGAGGCGCGGCCTGTCCGGGCCTCCGTGCGTCGCCGCAGCATGCCAAAGCCGGGGCAAAAGGTCGAGCGAAAGGGCGGCCTGTCCGCGCGCATAGACAGGGTATCGCCCTGACAGCGACAGGCCGGGCAAGCCGCGCGCCGTGCACGGGAGCCCTCCACGCCTTGCTTGCCCCGCCGTACGATAGGGCGTATTGCAGAGTTCCGGGCTGCCCCTGCCCGTTACTTTTTCCATGAAACATGAGGATATGCCATGAGCATGCGTCTTTCCCGTTCCATCGTGGGCGAAGCCGAGGCCGAAGCCGTCCGTCGCGTCATCGTCGAGGACGGCTATCTGGGCATGGGACACGAGACCTGCCTGTTCGAGCAGGAACTGGCCGCCTATCTGGGCGTGGCGCCCGGACAGGTGGTGACCACCAACACGGGCACCGCCGCCCTGACCCTGGCCGTGGACGCCATCGCCCCGCGCGATGCCGCCCGCAAGCCGCAGATCCTGGTACCGTCCCTGACCTTCGTGGCCTCCTTCCAGGCCATCGTGGCCGCCGGCTGCGAACCCGTGGCCTGCGACGTGCTGGCCGGGACCGGCACCATCGACCTCGGGGACGCCGCCCGCCGCATCACGCCCGACACCCTGGCCATCATGCCCGTCCATTATGCCAGCAACCCCTGGCATCTGGACGAGGTCCATGCCTTCGCCAGGGAACACGGCCTGCGCGTCATCGAAGACGCCGCCCATGCCTTCGGCTGCCTGCATCACGGCCGCAAGATCGGCAGCTTCGGGGACGTGGTCTGTTTCAGCTTTGACGGCATCAAGAACATCACCTCCGGCGAGGGCGGCTGCGCCGTCTTCTTCAACGCCACGGAAGCCGGATATGCCGCCGATGCCCGCCTGCTCTCCGTGGAGGGCGACACCCGCTCCCGCTTTGCCGGTACCCGCACCTGGGACCCGGACGTGAAGCGCATCGGCTGGCGTTTCCACATGAGCAACATCATGGCCGCCATCGGCCGCGTGCAGCTTTCGCGTCTGGACGGGGAATTCATCCCGGCCCGCCGCGCCCTGGGCGACATCTACCGGCGGCGTCTGGCGGGACTTGAGGGCCTGCGCCTTCTGCAGACCGACCCGCAGGATTTCGTGGTGCCGCACATCGTCTGCGTGCGCGTGCTCGACGGCCGCAAGGACGAGCTCAAGGCCGCCCTCACCGCCGCGGGCATCCCGGTGGGCGTCCATTACAAGCCCAACCATCTGTTGAGCCTGTTCCGCCCCGCTCCGGGCTCCCTGCCCCTGCCCGTGACGGAGCAGCTCTACGGCGAACTGGTGACCCTGCCCATGCATCCCGGCCTGAGCGCCGCCGATGTGGAACACATCTGCGACGTCATCACGGCCACCCTGGCCTGACCTTTTCCGGTAACGGAGCCGCCGCAGGCGGCTCCGCCCGTCCGACCCCCTGCCGGTACAGGGCCATGCCCGGCGCATGCCATCCAAACATGCCATGACGATACTGTCCGAGACCACGGCCTTTGCCCGCAGCCTGCTGTCCCGTCCCCTGCTCCGTTTCGGCATGGTGGGCAGCAGCGCCACCCTCTGCTATCTCTGGGCCGGCCATCTGCTCGTCAGCTGGGCCCACTGGCCCGCCCCGGCGGCCCATGCCCTTGCCGGGCTGCTGGCCCTGCTGGCCGCCTATGCGGGGCATTGCTTCTGGACGTTCGACATCAGGGGCGGCGACCACGCCCGCATGCTGCCCCGCTTCGTTCTGGTACAGGGCGCGGGCCTCTGGCTGGGCGACCTGTTCGCCCGGGGGCTCGGCTGGTGCGGCGTCCCCCGCGGTCCAGCCCTGTCCGCCGCCTCCCTGGCGGCCCCGCTTTTCCTCTATCTGGCATGCCGACTCTGGGTCTTCCGGCCCGTACGCTCCATGAACCTGTCGTCCCCGTCATCACGAGGTACATCCATGCATCATGTCCCCACGTCCGAGGCCCCCGTGGTCTCCGTCATCATGAACTGCCTGAACAGCGCCGAACACCTGCAGGAGGCCCTGGACAGCCTGGCCGCCCAGACCTTCACCGATTTCGAGGTCATCTTCTGGGACAACGGCTCCACGGACAGCAGCCCGCGGATAGCCCGGGGCCATGCCGGGCTGGCCGGGCGACTGCGCTACTTTCGCGGTGAAGAGACCGTGCCCCTGGGCGCGGCCCGCAACCTGGCCATCGCGCAGAGCCGGGGGCGCCATGTGGCCTTCCTGGACTGCGACGACCTGTGGCGGCCCGAAAAACTGGCCCGTCAGGTGGCCTGCTTCGACGCCGATCCGCATGTGGGCCTGGTCTGCACCGATACCGAGATCTTCGACGGCAAGCATGTGCTGAAGCGCCTGTTCGCCGAATCCCGCCCCCAGCGCGGCAGGGCCTTTGCCGCCCTCATGGAACGGCAGTGGATCTCCATGTCCTCGGCTATGCTTTCCCGCACCGCCCTGGACAGCGTGGTCTGCCCGCCCGCCCGGGAGGGCGGCGCGCCGGTCTGGTTCGACGAGGGCCTCAACGTCTGCGAGGAGGCCGACCTCTTCTACCGCGTGGCCCACGACTGGGAACTGGACCATGTGGACGCGCCCCTGACCCTGTGGCGGGTGCACGGCAACAACACCACCTTCCGCAAATTCGGCCAGTTCGCGGACGAGACCCTGTACATCCTGGAAAAGCACCGCCGTCTCTGGCCCGGCTATGATGCGGCGCATCCCGAGCTGGTCAGCCTGCTGACGCGCCGCGCCGCCTTCCAGAAGGCCGTGAGCCTGTGGCGCGAAGGACGCGGCAGCGAGGCCCGCGCCGTCATCCGGCCCTGGCGTGACGGCTCGCGCAAATACCGTCTGTTCTGGTGGGCCAGCCATCTGCCCGGGGCCTGCTTCGACCTGGCCGCACGGCTGTATTTCGCCCTGCCGTCCGTGATCCGCCGCCGCTAGGGGCCATCTGAGACATCAGGCCCACCCGCCATGCGGGTGGGCCTTCGTTCCGGGCCGTAGCGCCCAGCAGGCCGACGCCCATAAAAAAAGACGGCGGGAACGCATCACGCGTTCCCGCCGTCTCCACATCGTACGGAAACAGATGGGGCCTGCCGCACACCCGGCTCCCACGGGACTTTTCCGGGGACGCACCCCCAGACCCGCACGCCTGTCATGCAGCGGACATGACGGCCATGCCGTCCTGTGCGGTGACCGGGAAACAGCGCGCCAACGCCCGCCGCCGGTCAGCGCCGGCCCGGCGTGCGTCCCGTGAAAACGCTATTCGTCGTCGTCCCAGGAAGACGTATCATCCACCAGCGTATAACCGCGGACCTGGATGTAGTTGACCTCGTCCACCTGCTCCAGCAGGCCGGTCACTTCCACGAGGGCGCTCACCTCATCGGCCAGATCGGCACCGGCGCCACGAGGGATGATGCGATATTCCACATCGTCCTGCACCACAGCCACACTGGCCTGCCGCGCATCGGCGGCACGGGGCACGGAACAGACATAGCCTTTCACGGTAATGGGATTGCTCATGCCTAGGTAATCCTTTCTCACAAAGCTGGGAAATGTCCCTTCTCCCCTTGTATCCGCTTTCCCGGCCTGCCGCAAGCCTTCGCGCGCCTTGCGGGCAGCCGCCTGCGGGCCTAGAAGCCGTATTTTTTCAGCAGCTCGTACCAGTGCCCGCGGGAGACCCCGGCCATGCGCGCCGCCGCCCTGGCGTCATCACCGCACAGGGCCCGTACCCTGGCCACATAATGCCGTTCCGCCTCCTGCCGCCAGCTGCGCAACGAGGGGAAGGCCCTCCCCTCCTCCGGCATGGGAGGGAAAAGGCTCCCGGCCGGCGCAGCGGCGGCGGGCAGCACTGAAGGGGCCTCCCCGCCGCCGGGCTCGTCCCCCGCCCCGCGCCCGCGTCCGGCCCGGCTGCGGGCCACGGCCACCCGCAGGCCCGTGGTCAGGTGCGCGGGCAGCAGCAGGGGCGCATGTTCCGCCGCAAGACAGGCCCGCTCCAGCGTGTGGAACAGCTCGCGCACATTGCCCGGCCAGTCGTATTCGCCCAGCATCTCCAGCAGCAGGGGGGAAAGCTCCTTCTCTTCCATGCCGTTGCGACGACAGCAGCGGGTGACCGCCTGCCGCGCCAGCAGGGGGATCTCGTCCCGGCGCCGGCGCAGGGGCGGGATCACGATGGTCATGCCCTGCAGGCGGTAGAGCAGGTCCTTGCGGAAGCGCCCGTCCTCGCTCATGGCCTCCAGATCCTGGTTGGTGGCCGCCACCAGGCGGAAATCGCTCTCCACCTCGCGCACCTCCCCCACGGGCCGGAAGCGGCGCAGTTCCAGCGCCCGCAAAAAAGCCCCCTGTATGCCCTGCGGCAGGTCGCCCACCTCGTCCAGGAAGAGCGTGCCCAGATGCGCCGCCCGCAACAGGCCCTCACTGGCCCGTTCCGCACCGGTGAAGGCCCCCCGGGCATGGCCGAACAGATGGCTCTCCACCAGCGTTTCCGGCAGGGAGGCGCAGTCCACGGCCACGAAAGGCCGCGAGGCCCTGTGGCTGTTGCGGTAGAGGGTACGGGCGAACAGCTCCTTGCCCACGCCGGTCTCGCCCAGCAGCAGGACGTTGACGTCGCTGTGCGCCGCCTGTTCCAGCTGGGCCAGCGCCGCCTGCATGGCCGGGCCGCGCCCCGCCACATGTCCCGGTTCCAGTTCCAGGCCCCTGCGCGAGCGCCGCCGGTCACGGGCCTCCAGCACATGGCTCAGGGTCTCTTCCACATCGCGCACCCGCACCGGCTTCATGAGAAAATCCCAGACACCGCCGCGCAGGGCCTTTTCCGCCGCATCGCCGTCGCCGTAGCCCGTGATGACCACGATGTCCGGCGCGTCGGGCAGGGAGGCCAGCTCCTGCTGCGCGTCCAGACCGTTGCCGTCGGGCAGGAGCATGTCCAGCAGGATGACGTCCACGCCCGCGGCCGCCAGACGCCGTCCTTCCTCCAGCGTGGCCGCGCACAGGGCCTCGTGCCCCAGACGGCGGCAGGCCACCTCCACCATGGTGCGCATCAGGTTCTCGTCATCCACTACCAGCACACGGGCCATCGTCGCCTCCCTGACCGGGCCTGTGGTCCCGGGCCTTCCCCTGTTGTCATCACTCCCGGGCACGGCGCAGGGGCGCGCCTGCTGCCCGGCATATCGTTGCCGCATCCCTGGGGTCCCCGGCCAGCGGGCCGGAGAAAGCAGCCTTCCGGCCTGCTGCCGCCCTGCTCCCCCGCCCGGACCGGCGCGCCCGGAAGCAGGCGGCCCGGGGCGATCCTCCGCCCGGCACGGCCGCCGCACATCCGCCCGCAGGCCGGACAGGGCGGCATCGTCCATCACGCAGGCCGCCGCATCACTCCTTTTCCCGCCGCAGGGCGTCCCCGGCGCGGGCCAGGGCCGCGGCACAGGCCGCCGCCAGAGGCTCCAGTCCCTCCGCGTTGTCCGGCGTGCCCGCCAGCACCTGGCGGGCCGCCTGTTCCAGGGCCGCCGCCCGAAGACGCAATTCCCCAAGGCAGAGCGTGGCCGCGGAATTCTTCAGGGCATGGGCCGCCCGGCGCAGGGCCTCCGCCGTCTGCGCCGCCGGGACCGCAGGATCGGCGGCCATTTTCCGGGCAGCGGCCAGATCCCCTTCCAGACGCGGCAGATCGTCCCGCAGGGCCGTGACCAGGGTACGCAGCAGCTCCCCGTCCTGATCCGCGGCCGCCAGCGCGGCCGCCCTGTCCCAGATGACGGGGGCGTCCTCCTCCGCGCCGCAGGGCAGCAGCGGCTCCTGCCGCCCGCCGCCGGGACAGCCGCGGGACACGTCCCGCAACGCGGCCAGCAGCATGGCCGGGGGCACCGGCTTGTCCAGCAGGGCCCGCACGCCCAAAGAGCGGAAGCGTGCCTCCTCGCCGGGGGCCAGACCGGCGGAATGGACGATCACCGCCTGTCGCCGGGGCGCGGCGCTCTGCCCGGCGCGGATGCGCTCCAGCACGGTCAGGCCGTCCATGCGGGGCATGCCGGCATCCAGCAGGATGACGTCCCAGGGCGCGGCGGCCAGCATGTCCAGGACCTGTTCCCCGTCGGCGGCCAGCCCCACGGTGCAGCCCCGCTCCCGCAAGCGCACCTCGAGCAGATAGCGGCCCGCGGCGTCATCATCGGCCACCAGCACGCGCAGGCCCCGCAACGGCCCTGCCGCGGCCGCCGGGGCCGTGGTGTCCCCCTTCGGCGGACAGGGGGCCCCGGATCGCGGGCCGGGGCCGCCATCCGCCATCTCCAGCCGCGCTTCCAGCGTGAACGTGCAGCCCTGCCCGGGACAGGAGCGCACCCGCACGTCCCCGCCCATGCGGCGGGCGATGGTGCGCACGATGTTCAGGCCCAGACCGGTGCCGGGCTTGCCGCCGGCGGCACTGCCCCGCCGGAAGCTCTCAAAGACCGTCTTTTCCTCGCCGGGCTCCAGCCCGGGCCCGCTGTCCCGGACGTCCAGCCGCAGCAGGAAGGCGCCGGAGGCCAGACGTTCCCCGCCCGCCTCCACCTCTATGCGGCCCTGTTCCGTGAATTTGACGGCATTGCTCACCAGATTGCCCAGGGCCTGCCGCAGGCGGAAGCTGTCACCGCGGACCTGCCGGGGCAGCTGCGGCGCCAGATGCAGCGCCAGCTCCAGCCCCTTGCCCTCCGCCGCCGGCCTGTACAGATCCGCGCAGGCCCGCAGGCAGGCGGGCAGGTCGAAGGTCCGGCAGCGCAGGCGCACCTCCCCCTGCTCCAGCGAGGCGTGGTCGGTGATGTCGTCCACCATTTCCAGCAGGGCCCCGCAGGCCCGGCGCAGATAGGCCAGGGCCGTCTGCCGCTGCGCCGTCCCGCAGTCCCGGCGGCCGAGCAGGTCGCCCATGCCCAGCATGGCCGCCAGCGGGGTGCGCATGTCGTGGCTGAGGCGCCCCATGAAGGCGCTCTTGAGGCGGCTCTTCTCCTCGGCCCGCAGACGCCGCAGGGTCAGGTTGCTGGTGATGCCGCCCACGGCCAGCACCCCGGTCAGGGCCAGCAGGCCGTAGAGCAGGCCCAGCTCCCGCTGCTTCCGCTCCAGATCCCGCACATAGGCGGCGGCATCCATGCTGATGCTGATGCCGCCCAGCATGTCCCCTTCCCTGTGGCCCTGATGGCAGCGCAGGCAGCTCTCCTGCGCGGCCAGCGTCCTGAGCAGGCGCAGACGGCCCTGCGGCAGGCAGTCCTCGCCGCTGAAGAAGACCTGCCCGCCCCGCGTGGCCGTGGCCAGTATCCGCCGCTCCCAGTCATCGGCCCGGTTGCCCGGCCGCAGGGGGGCCTGGCCCACGATGGCCAGCCGGAAGCCTGGCTCGGTGAGACGTTCGGCCATCTGGCGGCTCATGTAGGCGGGATTCATGAGCACCAGCGTCCGCCCGTCGGCGGTCTGCAGGGTCCTGTCCTTTTCCGGCAGCCAGGGATTGGGCTCGCCGTACGCGCTCAGGGGCACATAGACTCCGCCGTGGCCCGCGTTCCAGTCACGGGCATCCATGAGCTGGTGGGCCGTGGCCGCCAGGCGGGTATGGCAGAGCTCCAGCAGATGGGCCTGCTCGCCCCGGATGGCGTGGCGGTACAGGCCAAGGGTCAGGACCAGCCAGGCGGCACTGGCCAGCACGGGCAAGAGCCAGCGCCGCCAGCAGCCGGGCCCGCCGGACGGCAGGGCGCGCACGGGGTCGGACATGCTTCCTCCGCCGGCCCGCCCGGGCACGCCGGTGCATCCCGACGGCGGAAACAGGGCCGGAGTTGTCATATTTTTCTGAAAATCTGTCTTTTTTTTCTGAAAACCACAAGCCCCCTGCCAGGAACAGAAAATAACGATTTTTTATAACATAGCGGTAAAAAAGGAAAAATATAAATATCCCCGCACCGCTCCACACTGGCACGGCCCTTGCTCTTTTTGGAACAAACGCCGGAGGGGACCGGCGTCAAGCTCACGATCGTCTCCCCTGCTCCCTGGTGCGGGACAGGGGACGATGCCAACGAAGGAGGCTCTTTATGGGTACACCCCGCACAGGACCCTGGCTCAAAGTCTTTCTGGGTGGTCTGGCAGCGGGCGCGGCACTGCTGGCCGTGATGGCCTTTGCCATGGTCTCGACGGACCAGCGGCCGTTCTGCGCCAGCTGCCACATCATGCAGGAGGCCGCCGTGACGCACAAGCTGTCCACGCATGCCAGGCTCGCCTGCAACGAATGCCACGCCCCGCACAACCTGCTGGCCAAGCTGCCGTTCAAGGCACAGGAAGGACTGCGCGACTTCATGGGCAACGTGTCCGGCAAGGACATCCCCCGCCCGCTCAGCGCGCGCACCCGCGACGTGGTCAACGAAAATTGCAAGGCCTGCCACTTTGCCACCAACAGCGAGGTGGCCAGCATGGACGCCAAGCCCTATTGCGTGGACTGCCACCGCAACATGGCCCACATGCGCCACAAGCCCATCAGCACAAGGACGGTTGCTTATGACTAATCGACTCTTCGGCCTCACCCTTGCGGTCGCGGCCCTGCTGGCGCTGCCCCTGCTGGGCGGCTGCCAGGACGTGGACACCGAACTGAAGGCCCCGGAATACAAGACCGGCCTGCCCGCGGGCGAGACCCGCATCTCGGCCTACAAGGAGGCCTTCCCGCATCAGTACGCCTCGTACCAGAAAAACAACGAGACGTCCGTCATGACCGAGTACAAGGGTTCGGTGCCCTTCCACAAGAACGACGACGTGAACCCCCTGCCCAAGGGCTACAAGCACGCCCAGCCCTATCTGAAGAACCTCTGGCTGGGCTATCCCTTCATGTACGAATACAACGAGGCCCGCGGCCACACCTACGCCGTCAAGGACTTCGTCAACATCGACCGCATCAACCGCTATGCGGAAAAGGGCGGCCTGCCCGCCACCTGCTGGAACTGCAAGACCCCCAAGATGATGGAGTGGATCGGCAAGTACGGTGACGCCTTCTGGAGCAAGGACGTGAACACCTTCCGCGGCAAGGACGCCATCAGCGAGATGGACGAGACCATCGGCTGCAGCAACTGCCACGATCCGGCCACCATGGAACTGCGCCCCTACTCCGAACCGCTCAAGGACTGGCTGAAGCGCTCCGGCAAGGACTGGAACAAGCTCTCCCGCAACGAGAAGCGCAGCCTGGTCTGCGCCCAGTGCCATGTGGAATACTACTTCACCCACAAGGACAACGGGCCCGCGGGCCGTCCCGTCTTCCCCTGGGACAAGGGCTTCGGCCCCGGCGACATGTATGAATACTACAAGAGCCACGGTCCCAAGCAGGCCGACGGCAGCAGCGCGCCCTTCACCGACTGGGTGCACGCGGCCTCCAAGGTGCCCATGATCAAGATGCAGCACCCCGAGTACGAGACCTTCATCGACGGCCCCCACGGCGCCGCCGGCGTCTCCTGCGCGGACTGCCACATGCCCTACCAGCGTGTGGACGGCAAGAAGGTCTCCAGCCACTGGATGACCTCGCCCCTCAAGGATCCCGAGCTGCGCGCCTGCCGCCAGTGCCATGCCGACAAGACCGCCGACTACCTGCGCGGCCGCGTGCTCTACACCCAGGAGAAGACCTTCAGGCAGCTGCTCAAGGCCCAGGAAGAATCCGTGCGCGCCCACGAGGCCGTGCGCCTGGCCAACGCGGTGCCCGCCGAACAGCGCGCCGCCAACTATGACAGCCTCATGGCCGAGGCCCGCGAGATGGTCCGCAAGGGCCAGCTCTACTGGGACTATGTGTCCGCCGAGAACAGCGTGGGCTTCCATAACCCCGCCAAGGCCCTGGACACCCTCATGAGCTCCGTGGAGTTCAGCAACAAGGCCGTGGCCCTGGCCGAACAGGCCACCGGCTACAGCATCAGCCCCGCCCTGGCCGGGGACATCAAGCAGATCGTGCCGCCCATCCTGAACATGAGCCGCAAGCTGCAGCAGGATGCCGACTTCCTGCAGCAGCATCCCTGGACGCGGCTCCTGCCCGTGCTGCCCAAGGCCGAGCAGGTGTGGGACGGTCAGGAACGGATCGCCCGCTAACAGGGCACGCCCCGGGCGGGGCCCCGCAGCGCGCCCCGTGCCCGTGCCGCCTGACGGCATGGGGGCACACCCTCCACAGGACAGCCACCGGGAACGCCGGGGAGCCCCGCTCCCCGGCATATCCGGCGGCACATGCCCCCGCCATGCACGCCCGGCACAGCCGGACCATCCTCCCCATCGGGGCCCCGCAAGGGGCCCCTTTTTTTATCCCCTGCCACAGCCATATGGCGGCCCGATGGCGTGGAAACTTTGACGCCCGCCCCATTTCATGCGAAAAGGATGACAGTTTTTTGTCTGCTTCGGCGGGACTCCATGATGTTCCTTTGAATGACATCCACCTGTTTTTTCTTGCTATTTATAAAATTTCCCCAAAGAGTGCTTTTCTGGCCCGGTATTTGCTTTGCATCTGGAAAACAGTGTTTCCGACGGCCATCTCCACGCCGTGACTTTCAAACTTTCAGGCAGAGCGGATCATGAGAACCTATCGCCGTCTTCTTCAGATATTCTTTCTGGCCCTGATCCTGGGCAGCGCATCGGGCTGTGCCATGTTCCAGCCGGCCGATCCCGGCTACAACAATCCCCAGCGGGCCCAGAACATCGTGCGCACGGCCTCCAGCCAGGAAGGCAAGCAATACCGCATGGGCGGGGCCTCCCCTTCCCGCGGGTTCGACTGCTCGGGCCTCATCTGGTGGGCCTACCGCCAGAACGGCCTCAAGGTCCCGCGCGTGACCGTGGACCAGGCGCGGGCCGGGTATGCCGTGCCCAAGAGCGCGCCCCGGCCCGGCGACATCATGGTCTTCAGGACCAGCAGCGGCCCCCGCGGTCTGCACACCGGCATCTATGCGGGCAACAATACCTTCATCCACAGCCCCAGCCGCGGCAAGACCGTACGCCGGGAGAACATGGAGCCCTACTGGGGCGACAGGCTCATCGCGGTACGCCGCATCGTCATCTGAGCCCCTTTTGCGGGAAAGGATGCCAAAAAGCGCGGTCGCCCGCGCTTTTTTCATGCCATTTTTCCGGGCAACGGCCCGGCAGGCCCATTTTTTCCACAGGCCCGCCGTTTTCCCCCTGCGGACACGCGGGCCGGCATCTTGCCATCAGCGTTTTTTTGACGTAGCGTTGCAGTGAGATTTCCCCCTTCCAGCACAGCTGATCTTGACGGGCGTTTCGCCACGCCCGGCCTTCACATAAAGGGCAGCCTCCGGGCTGTCCTTTGCCTTGTCCGCCCCTGTGCATCTGCCGCCCGTCCTTTGTCCTGTCCCGGCCGTTCCGGTCGCGCCGCGGCGGCACGCGCTGCCCGCCCGCCGCAATGAGGGCGATATCCCGGGCCGCGACAAGGCGGACCTTCCTGCCGTCGCATTCCCCCAGGCCCCGCCCCGGCAAAAGACGGCCGCCGCATGCGGGAGCGTGCCATCCTCCTGTCCTTCCTGCGGGGCGGACACGTCCCGGCACCGGCACCCGGGCCGACGCCCAGGGATCCCCCCGCAGCGGATGGCCCTCCGTCCCGCGCCTCAGGCGCTCAACCGGCTAGAGCCATGGATAAAAAAAGACCGGCGGCGGGGCATCCCGCAACCGGTCTTCGTACAGTCTCGCGACCAGAACTAGCGTGTCGCTTCCAGGGCGATGTCCACAGCCGCTTCGAACAAAGGCTCGGACAGGGCGCCCCGCACCATCAGGCCGTTGACCAGGAAACAGGGCGTGCCGTCGATCTTCAGCTTTTTGGCATCGTCCAGATCCTGGGCGATGATCCGGGCCGTCTTGTCGCTGGCGGCGTCCTTTTTCAGACGAGCCTTGTCCAGGCCCAGCCTGTCGCAGACCTCGTCCACGAACTTCTGGCCTTCCAGCAGCAGCCGGTCGCGGTCGGCGTACATGGCGTCATAGAACTTCCAGGCCTTGCTTTCGCTCTGCGCGGCCACGGCCACGAAGTAGCGGGCGGCCAGCATGCCCGGGCCCTGCTCGTCCAGCGGCATGTGCTTGTAGACCAGGCTGACGTTCTTGCCGTATTTTTTCATGACCTCGTCCAGCACGCGCGTGGCCTGCTGGCAATAATGGCAGGTGAAGTCCGAAAAGGCCACGATGCGCACCGGTGCCGCCGCATTGCCCTTGACCGGGCGGCCCGCCAGCGAGATCTGCTTTTGCGGCGTGTTCTTCACTTCCTTGTGCCACTGGGCTTCTAGGGCGGCCTTGCGGCGCGCATTGGCCCCCGCCTGGGCGATGTCCAGCACGTCTTCGCTATGGGAGCGCAGCACGTCCAGGACGATCTCGGGATGTTCGCGCAGCAGATCCTCCAGCATCTGCTTCAGGTTGGCGTCGGTGACGGTAGCGGCTCGGGCGGGCGTCGCGGGCATGACGGGGACCAGGCCCGCCGCCAGCAAAAGGACACCGCCCAGCACCAGAGGACGGAACAGTTTCTTCATGCAAAGATCCTATCGCGCCATGTCGCTTTCCGGCCCTTCCAGCCGGCTCTGCATGGCGGCATCTTCGATTTTGAACAGGAGTTCATCAAAATCGACAGGTTTCATCAGGTAGCCGAAAGCGCCTTCGCTCATGGCCTGCACGGCAAGCTGCATGTCCGCATGGCCGGAAAGCAGGATCACCTGGGCGGTGGGCCACTGCTCCACGATGACCTTCAGGGCGGCGATGCCGTCCATATTGGGCATCTTCACGTCCATGACGACGATGGGGAAAGGCTGTTCGCGCATGGCGTCCACGGCCTGCTGGCCGTCCGCCGCCGTGGCGCACTGGTAGCCGCGCCGTACAAGACGCTTGGCCAGCAGGGCCGTCACTTCCTTTTCGTCATCCACCAGAAGAATGCGCGTATCAGCCATGGAACCAACTCCTTGTTGCAATGCGGCGCTGATTTTAGCCAGAAACGGAATCCGGGGCAAGAACCCTGCCCCGGACGGCACGGGGCGCGCCGGACGCCGCCATGCTGCCGGCCATGCCGGCATTTTTTTGTCACGGACGGTTCATGTCTTCCCATTTGCCGGGCTTTTCTTTATTTTGTTCCGCAGATGGCGGCCCCGGCAGAGGGGCCACACGTTTTGTTTGTTTCCCGTGAAACAGCTCCTCCTGTTTCCCGTGAAACACAGCCCGGAGGACAGCATGGCGCGCATCATTTCCATAGCCAACCAAAAAGGCGGCGTCGGCAAGACGACAACCGCCATCAACCTTTCCGCCGCACTGGCCGTCATGGAAAAGCGCGTGCTGCTGGTGGACTGTGACCCCCAGGCCAACAGCACCAGCGGTATCGGTATCGCCCAGGAAGACCTGCACCACGACCTCTACTCCACCTTCTACACGCCGGAGAACATCCACGAGAGCATCAGCAGCACCCGCACGCCCTTCCTTGACGTGCTGCCCGCCAGCACCAACCTGGTGGCCGTGGAACTGGAACTGGTGGACAAGATGGCCCGCGAGTTCTACCTGCGTGACTGCCTCGAACCGCTGGGCGCGGAGTACGATTACATCATCATCGACTGCCCGCCGTCCCTGGGCCTGCTGACCCTCAACGCCCTCTGCGCCTCGCAGGAACTGCTCATCCCCCTGCAGTGCGAATTTTTCGCCCTGGAAGGCATCGTCAAACTGCTGCAGACCTTCGAGCTGGTCAAAAAGCGGCTCAATCCCGGGCTGAACCTGCTGGGCGTGGTGCTGACCATGTACGATGCCCGCAACCGCCTGACCCGCGAAGTGCGCGACGAAGTGCAGCGCTGCTTCCCCGATCACCTCTTCGGGACGGTCATCCCGCGCAATGTGCGCCTTTCCGAAGCGCCCAGCCACGGCAAGTCCATCATCCACTACGACATCAAGTCCAAGGGCGCCGACGCCTACCTCAACCTTGCCAAGGAAGTGGCCCTGCGCGATCCCGCCCGCATGCCGCAGCCGCGCTAGACGGCCATGACGGCCGGTCTTTCCTGAAAAGCCGGGAGGCCCGCCGTCATGACCGGTATACGGGCATAAAAAAAGCCGGGCACAGCCCGGCAAAAAAACAGCGGCAACAAAAAGCACCGCCGGCAAAGCTAGTCAGGATTGTACGGCGTGCACTCCACAGCCATATGGTCGCGGAAATGCTTCTGGCGCACCGTGGACTGGCAGCTCTTGCAGCGGAAGACCAGCAGGCCGCCCAGATTGGCCGTGGTCAGATGGAACGGATGCGCGGGGTCGTTGCGCCAGTCGGCGGTATGGGCGCCGCAATGCGGACAGGTGACCTCGGGGCTGTACGGATAACGGAAATCCCAGAACTGGAGCAGGCGCTCGAAATCCGCCACAGGCTCGTCGTTCAGGTGTTCCAGGGGGGGCTCCATGGCCTTCAGGGCCTTGACGACGGCCGCCTCGCAATGCGACCACAGGGCGGCAGAAAGCTGCACCCCTTCCAGATTTCCCTGACGGTCGGTCAGGTACAGAAGATGCTTGTTGGACATGGTTTCCTCTGGTCAAAAGGTTTGGGGCAATCACTGTCGTAAAAAGTGCCGCCAGCACGGCATGATGTCAAGGAGAGAGCATGAGTAGCAAAGGTCTCGGCCGCGGCCTGGACGCCCTGTTGCGCCGTACGGACATGGGCGCCGCCCGGCAGGAAAAGAACGATACGCCGGAAAAAGAGACGGGAACGGAACACGCTCCCCTCCTGCTGCCCCTGTCCCATCTGCATGCCAATCCCAGCCAGCCGCGCCAGACCTTCGATGCCGAATCCCTGGCCGAACTGGCGGCCTCCATCCGTGAACAGGGCATCATCCAGCCCCTGCTGGTGCGCCCCCTGGCCGGCAGGCCCGGCCACTACCAGATCGTGGCCGGCGAACGCCGCTGGCGGGCCGCCCGTCAGGCGGGCCTCGGGCAGGTGCCCGTGCACGTGCGCGAGATGAGCGATGCCGAAGTCATGGCCGCCGCCCTCATCGAGAACCTGCAGCGCGAGGACCTCAACCCCCTGGAAGAGGCCCGGGCCCTGCAGCAGCTGCGCGAGACCCTCAAGCTGACGCAGGAGGCCCTGGCCGCCCGCCTGGGCAAGAGCCGCCCGGCCATCGCCAATGCCCTGCGCCTGCTCCAGCTCTCCCCCGCCGCGCAGGACGACCTCCATCACGGCCGCCTCAGCGCCGGCCATGCCCGCTGCCTGCTGGCCCTGGGCAACGACGACCATGCCCTGGCCGCCGCCGAGGTGCTGCGCAGCCATATCATCAGCGAGTCCCTGAGCGTGCGCCAGGCCGAAGAGGCCGTGGCCCTCTGGCGCGAAGAACAGCGCCTGCCCTGGACCGCCGCCAGCGGAGCCGCCCCGCAGCGGCCCGCCCCCTGCACGCGCAAAAAGCTGCCCCAGATCGCCGCCCTGCAAAAGCATCTTTGCGCCGCCCTGTCCTGCAAGGCCCGCGTCAGCGGCGACATGGAAAGCGGCCGCATCACCCTGCGCTACACCAGCCCCCAGGAGCTGGAGGCCCTGCTGGACCGCCTGCACTGCCGCATCCCCGAAGACGGGCCCGCCGGGGAAGCCATCGCGGCCCCGGTGGATGCCAAGACCCCCCGGCAGTAAGCCGGGAGGTAAAGAAAGATAATGGCGAGAGGGGAAGGGGCGTTTTTTGTAAAAACTGCCCCTTCCCCTCTCGCGCTCTCCCCATCCCTGAAAAAACTTTTCTTCTGGTCTGGTCGGAGGGTCCCCGCCGTTGTCTGAAAGACAGTGATTCCCTCCCTGTAAAAATGGGCAGGAACTCTTCCCACCAGAATGACCAAAAATAACAGGGGGCACGGTGTATCCGCTCAAGATACACCGTGCCCCCTGTTCGTAGCTTCCAGGTCAATCACACTGGAGATCCAGAATCCCCCCGGAGACCGGCAGCCAGGAGATACCCTGAGCGTTACCGGACTCCATCATCCCCCCTGATAAAGCGCGTTGGGAGGGGGATGGGGGGACTCTTGTGCGCTAGCCAGCGACCGAATAGCGGCCCCTTGGGGCCGTGCCCGTTGCGACGAAGGAAGCTACGGGCATCAACAGCAGAGATAGGGTCCCCCCTTCCCCCTCAAGAATCTTCTCTCCTACCCACGCCGCCGCAGGCGCGCGGCGAACATGCCTTCCAGCCAGGGGTGGTCGTGGGGCGTCTGCCACTGCACGAGGCGCTCCAGGCCGCTGTCTTCCGCCAGCAGCCAGTCCACGGCCTGCTCGTTCTCCAGCGGATGCAGGGTGCAGGTGATGTAGGCCAGCTCGGCGCCGGGCTCCAGACGCGCGGCCAGCGCCTTGAGGATGGCCCGTTGCAGCTCGGCGTGCCCGGCAAGGGCCGTCCGGGGGCGGCGGCGCAGGTCGGGACGGCGGGCCAGCACGCCCAGCCCGCTGCACGGCACATCGGCGATGATGCCGCCCTGCCAGCGGGAGACCGGCGGCCGGGAGGCATCGGCCAGGGCCAGATGCGGCAAAACAAGGCCCAGGCGGCGGCAATGGCCCGGCACCTGCCGCAGACGGGAGAAACTGCGGTCCGTGCACAGGCGCACATCGCCGCCCTGCTCCAGCAATTGCACGCTCTTGCCGCCATAACCGGCGCAGGCGTCCCAGACGGGCCGGCCACGGCCCAGCCAGTCTTCCAGGCCCAGCGCGGCCATCACTTCCTGCGAGGCCGCCGCCTGCTGCGAAAGGGCCCCCTGCTCCAGCAGCCGGGCCAGCGGCTCGCCCTGCACGGCGGCAGGCGTCTGCCCGGGCGCGAAGGCCACGCCCCAGCGCCCCACGGCCTGCGGCGCGGGACCGTCCGCCGGGACACAGGCCAGCAAGGCCTGTTTCAGGGCCCCGGCCTGCGGACGCGAGGCATTGACGCGCAACGCCTGCCAGGGACGCGCCCCGGAACGGGCCAGCAGAGCCCGGCAGGCCTCGTCACCATAGGCCTGCTGCCACAGGACCACCAGCCAGCGCGGCACGGCATGGAAGCGGGCCAGCCGCAGCTCTTCTTCCGGCAGGGGCAGGCCGCGCAGCTTGCGGGCCGCGGCCGCATCCTCGGCAAAAAACATCTCTTCATCCGCAGGCCCGGCATAGAAATCCGGCGCCTGGACGGCATCGCCCAGACGCTGCACGGAACGCAGGCTGCCGTTGACCACCCTGGCCAGCCCCGACCCGTAGAGCTGCCGGGCCAGATCCACGGCCGTATGCAGGACGGCATGGGCAGGCAGACGATCCAGAAACAGCAGGCCATAGGCCGCCACCGCCAGCAGACGCCGCAACGGCAGGGGCAGCTTGAGCGGCTGCCGCAGCACCTTGCCCAGCACGAAGGCCAGACGGTTCTCCATGCGCAGGGTGCCGTAAGCCAGCTCCGCCGCCAGATGCCGGTCACGCTCGGCAAGGCCGCCTTCCTGCCGCCGGGCCGTGTCCTCCAGCACCTGCTGCAGGGCCGCCTGTATGGTACAGCCCGCACTGAAGGCGCCGTCCAGCAGGCACAGGGCCCGCAGGGCCAGGGCCGGTGCCGCGGGCGGGAGCTGCCGCAGACGGCGGCTTTCCGTAAAATGGCCGCTGCCTTCCGCGGCAAAGACCTGAGCGGCCGTATCCCGGCCTGCTTTCCTTGTTGTTCCTATCATAAGTATCACTTTGAAATAAAATGATTATTTTTAGCATTATTTCCGGTCTCAGCACTGTCCTCAAGCCCCAGGAACAGGCGCACGGCCCCCTCCACGGCCGCAAGGGACACCAGCGTGTCCAGACAGGGGCCGCAGGGGCGCTGGTTGAGGATGCCGAAGACCGGCAGGGGGTAGCTGTCCTGGATGCCGGAGGTGAGGTCGCGTTCGCAGGCCACGGCGATGATCATGCGGGGCCGCGTCTGGACCACGATGCGACGGGCGATGGTACCGCCGGTGGCCAGTGCCAGATGGAAGCCGTAACGGTCCCTCAGCCGCAGCAGGCCGCCCACGGGGCATTGCCCGCAACGGCGGCACAGGTCCACATTATGGTTGAGCCGGTGCGGGCAGGCGCTGCGCTGGATGCAGTGCGGCAGCAGCAGGAGCAGGCGCTCCGGCCGCACGCGCGGACGGTCGGCCAGCACCAGCTCGTTGTTGACCTTGATGAAGGAATGCCGCACCCGCCTGCGCTCCATGCGCACCACCTTGGCCAGCAGCTCCATGAGCGGGAAGAACAGGCGGATGGTCACATGGCGCACGCTGCCCACCCCGGGGAGATAGCGCCCCGTGTAGACATGCCAGACAAGCGTGCCGCACATCCAGAGCAGGGCCAGGATGCCCGCCCCGCCCACCAGCATGCACAGCAGCGGCAGCCAGGTGAGGGTCTGGCCGTAGTCCGACCAGGGCAGGATGAGGAAGAAGGCCAGGGCCAGACAGGCCACACAGCAGGAAGCCAGCATGAGGCCGATGAAGATGCGCTTGCGCCCGCCGCCGTACTGGCTGGCGGGCAGGGAATAGGGAGACTTTCGCAGCATAGGACTCCAGTGCGAGCCCAAAACGGCCATACCGTCGAAATGGCCCGCAGATGCCCTGTACGGCATTTTTGCATATCAGCCATGCCGGGCATCAAAAAAAGAAAAAAAAGCGCTCATATGGCCCGCCATGACAGGGACCTTCAGGTCCTCCCCAAAAGGCTCGCCCTCACGGCGCGCAGCACTGCCATCCTACACCAAAGCCCGCCGGGACAACAGATGCCCCTTGCCGCCCCTCCCGGTGATGGACGCGGCCTGTCCCTGCCGCCATCCGTTCAGGGCAGGCGCGGCTCTTGTCCCCGGCCGCTCCCGGGGGATGGAGGTGCCTTCGAGCGACGCCCGGCCGGAGGCGTCCATGCAGCCCCTCAGGTTCCCGCACACAGAGGGGGAGGAACAGGCCCGGCGGCGGCCATGAGGGAAAAAGAGGCCATGCCGGACGCTCCCCGCCCCAGACGCATGGCCGCAGCCGGCGGCCTCGGGATGCGGACGGCAGGAACGTCGCAACAGGTCGGGAGCCGGAGCATGCCCCGGCCCCGTATCCGCCCTCCTCTTGACAGACGGCCCGCAATAATGTCCCCTGCCCTGAAAGGAGGACGTATGCGACAATGCATGGATGCGGAAAACCTGCACCGCCGGATGAGGAAGCTCATGGGCCAGTTGCAGGCCATCGACCAGATGATCGACAAGGATGTGCCCTGCGAGGACATCCTCATCCAGATCAACGCGGTCAAGGGCGCCCTGCACCGGGTGGGCCAGATCGTGCTGGAAGGCCATTTGCAGCACTGTGTGCGCGACGGCATCGAACACGGGGATGCCGACGCCACCATCGCGGCCTTTGCCAAGGCCGTGGAACATTTTTCCCGCCGCAGCTAGCCGGGCCCGCCCGGCTTTTTTTTGGGCCCCCGCTTGACTACCTATACCCCTATAGGTATTTTAGGGGCCAGTTCACTACCTTTCCACATCCCTCTGTCCCCGCGCCCCGTCCGCCGCTGCGTGCTCCACATCCCCTGCCCGGCCGCGGATTGCCCATGACGCCCCGGACAGACAAGGAGGCCCCATGCTGGCAGACGTCAAGGAATGGCTCAGGGAAGAACCCCGGCAGGCACTGGCCCTGGGCATCTCGGCAGTGGCCCTGATCCTGAGTTTTCTGGAAGTTGTCCCCGGTCCTGTGGACCCGGCCTGGCTGGCCGTGCTGCTGTGCGGCGTGCCCATCATCAAGGAAGGCGCCGAAGGCCTGTTCACGCGCTTCGACATCAAGGCCGACGTGCTGGTCTCCATGGCCCTGCTGGCGTCCGTCATCATCGGCGAGATCTTCGCCGCCGGTGAGGTGGCCTTCATCATGCAGCTGGGCGCCCTGCTGGAGGAACGCACCGTGGCCAAGGCCCGGGCGGGCATCGAGCGGCTGGTGCACCTGACCCCGCGCACGGCCCGGCGCCTGGACGGCACGGCCGAGAGCATCATCCCCGCCGAAGAAGTGCGCGTGGACGACCTGCTGCGCGTGCTGCCCGGCGAGACCATCCCCGTGGACGGCATCATCGTCAGCGGCCAGACGGCCATCGACCAGTCGGTCATGACCGGCGAGTCCCTGCCCGTGGACAAGGGCCCCGGCGATGCGGTGTCCAGCGGCACGGTGAACCAGTTCGGGGCTTTCGACATGCGCGCCGTCAAGGTGGGCGAGGACAGCTCCCTGCAGCGCATGATCCGCCTCGTGCAGTCCGCCGACGCGGGCAAGGCCCGCATCGTGAGCCTGGCCGACCGCTGGGCCACCTGGATCGTGGTCACGGCCCTGACCGCCGCTGCGGGCACCTGGATCGTGACAGGCGAAGTGCTGCGCGCCGTGACCATCCTGGTGGTCTTCTGCCCCTGCGCCCTGGTGCTGGCCACGCCCACGGCCATCATGGCTGCCATCGGCAATGCTACCCGCCACGGCGTGCTGGTCAAGGAAGGGGACGCGCTGGAGCGTCTGGCCCGCGTCAGGGTCGTGGCCTTCGACAAGACCGGTACCCTGACCCGGGGCACCCCCGGCGTGGTCCATGTGCACAGCGCCCTGCCCGAACTCGCGCCGCAGCGGCTGCATGTCCTGACCGCGGCCGCGGAGCGGCGCTCCGAACACCCGCTGGGCAAGGCCATCGTGCGGGACGCGGGCACCCGGGACATCCCCGAAGCCGAGGATTTCCGCATGCTGCCCGGGCGCGGTGTCTCCGCCCGTGTGGACGGCCATGCGCTGCTGGCGGGCAACCCTGCCCTGCTGCAGGACAACGGCATCGACCTGTCCCCCACGGACAGGGACGCGGCGCAGCGCGCCCTGGATGCGGGCCAGAGCCTCGTCTATGTGGCCCTGGACGGACGCTTTGCCGGTTTCATCGCCCTGGCCGACAGCCTGCGTGGCACGGCCGCCGCCACCCTGCAGGGACTGCGGGACGCGGGCGTGTCCACCATGCTGCTGACCGGCGACAACGAGGCCGCCGCCCGCAGCGTCAGCGCGGGACTGGCCCTGGACGGCGTGCGTGCCAACTGCCTGCCCGCCGACAAGCTGGCATGGATCGCGGACAGCCAGCGTCAGGAGCGGCCCGTCTGCATGATCGGTGACGGCATCAATGACGCGCCCGCCCTGAAGAAGGCCTTCGTGGGCGTGGCCATGGGCGGCATCGGCAGCGACATCGCCGTGGATGCCGCCGACATGGCCCTGGTGCATGACGACATCAGGGAACTGCCGCACATCTTCGCCCTGTCCCGGCGCATGATGCGCACCATCACCCTCAATCTGTCCTTCTCCATGATCCTCAATTTCGCGGCCATCTTCCTGGCCATGGGCGGCCTGCTCTCGCCGGTGCTGGGCGCCCTCGTCCACAATGCCGGTTCGGTGCTGGTCATCATCAATTCAGCACTGCTCCTGAACTGGCGGCACAAGACGGCCGGAAGGTAGGACTGGCACTGCTTTTCAGGGGGAAGGGGAACCCCTCTGCCAACGCGAGAGGGGTTCCCCTTCCCCCTGCCCCCATCCCTTCCCCAGCGCGTTTTATTCAGGGAAATATGATCCAAGGGGTGCCGCATCCTCCGCTGACGATCCACTCCCAAAATCCAGAGGTGGCTGCCGCAGACAGCAGCCACCCGCAGAAAAAACAGAAAGGCCGCTCCATCAGGAGCGGCCTTTCCTCTCTCTTTTCGGTCCATGTGCGCTGTCACTGCCCGCCGGTCAACGGCGGGGACGGGTGGCATCACCTGGATAACGTTTTTTCGGGGTTGGGGGCGTGGGGGAAGGGGCAGTTTTTACAAAAAACGCCCCTTCCCCCACAGAAAATATCTACTCGGCAAAAGGCACGGCCATGCCGCACACGCCATGCCGCGCCGGGCGCAGATGGCCGTTGACGAAGGCCGCGGCCTCCATGTCCTTGCGGCCCTGGGGGCGCACCACCAGCAGGCGGTACCAGCGGTCGGCACAGGCCACGCACAGCCCCTTCTTGTCCGTGCGCAAACTGCCGGGCCGCACACCGTCGCAGGGTTCGTCCACGCGGCCGGGCTGGAGCAGCAGGGGCAGCAGCTCGTCCTGCCCGTCGAAACGGGCCTGGAGCCGCGCGCCGGGCCAGGGCGTCACGCCGCGGATGCGGGCGTGGACCTCGGCGGCCGGACGATCCCAGTCGATATAGCCGTCTTCCTTGGTCAGCTTGGCGGCATAGGTGACGCGGCTCTCGTCCTGTTCCCGGGGCTGGGCGCTGCCGTCGCGGAGCTTATCCAGTACCGTGACCAGCAGCTCGCCCCCGGCTTCGGCCAGGGCGTCATGCAGGCTGCCCGCCGTATGCTCGCCGATGGGCACCTCGCACTGGGCATAGACCGGCCCGGCGTCGAGGGCAGGCACGATGCGCATGATGGACACGCCCGTCACGTCCCCGGGCTGCCAGTTCTCCATGACGGCGCGCTGGATGGGCGCGGCGCCGCGGTAACGCGGCAGCAGGGAGGTGTGGACGTTGAGGGTGTCCACCGTGGGGATGTCCAGCACGGCCTGCGGCAGGATGAGGCCGTAGGCGGCCACCACCAGCAGGTCGGGTTTGAGGGCGGCCAGCTCGTCCACCGCGCCTTCCTGACGGAAATTCAGGGGCTGGTGCACGGGCAGGCCCAGCTCCAGGGCCAGCTTTTTCACCGGCGAGGGCGTCAGCTTGTGGCCCCGGCCGGCGGGCCGGTCAGGCTGGGTATAGACGGCCACCACGTCGCCGCCGGGCCACCGGACCAGCCGCCGCAGCACGGCGGCGGCCAGGTCCGGGGTCCCCATGAAGACTATCCTTTGCGCTTGAGCCATTTCTTCACCCGGGTGTCGTACAGGGAACGGCGCAGGCGGCCGATGCGGTCGATGAAGAGGGTGCCGTCCAGATGGTCGGCCTCATGCTGGATGACGATGGCCGCAAAGCCGTCCAGGTCCTCTTCCACGATCTTGCCGTCCAGATCCATGTAACGCAGGTGCACGCGCTCGGCGCGCTGCACGTCGGCCCGGTAGTTGAGGGGCACGGAGAGGCAGCCTTCCTGACGGCTGAGCACGGTCTCCTCGCTCAGGGTCAGTTCGGGGTTGATGACGACCCGGGGCTGCTTCTCCTCGTCCTGCGCGGCGGGATCCATGACCAGCATGCGGATATTACGGCCCACCTGCGGCGCGGCCAGCCCCACGCCGGGGGCCTCGTACATGGTCTCCAGCATGTCGGCGGCCAGCTGGCGGATCTCGTCGGTGATCTCCGTCACGGGCACGCATTTTTCCTTCAGGCTGGCAGCGGGATAGGTCACAATATCCAGAATCATGGCATCCTCCCGCTAGGCCTGGGCGTTCTCGGCGGGTTTGGCGGCTTCCCTATCGGTCTCGCGCAGGCGCAGGCCCAGTTCACGCAGCTGACGCGCGGACACCGTGGAGGGCGCCTCGGTCATCAGGCAGGTGGCCTTCTGGGTCTTGGGGAAGGCGATGACGTCGCGGATGCTGGGCGCGCCGGAAAGCAGCATGACCAGACGGTCCAGACCAAAGGCCAGACCACCGTGCGGCGGCGCACCGTGCTCCAGGGCCTGGATGAGGAAGCCGAACTGGGCCTCGGCCTGCTCGGGCGTGAAGCCCAGGGCCTGGAACATGTGGCGCTGCACTTCGGCGGAGTGGATGCGGATGGAACCGCCGCCCACTTCGTTGCCGTTGAGCACCATGTCGTAGGCACGGGCCAGGGCGCGGGCCGGGTCGCTGTTCATGATCTCCAGATGACCGGGCGCGGGCGAGGTGAAGGGATGGTGGCAGGCCACATAGCGCTTTTCTTCCTCGCTGTATTCGAACAGCGGGAATTCCGTCACCCACAGGAAGTTGAAGGTGTTCTCGGGGATCAGGCCCAGCTGGTTGCCCAGGTGCACGCGCAGGTTGCCCAGGGCGGCGTTGACCATGGCGGGCTCGCCGGCCTGGAAGAAGACGATGTCGCCCACCTGGAGGTCCAGGGCCTCACGGATGCCGGCGCGTTCTTCTTCGGACAGGAACTTGGCGATGGGCGACTGCCACTCGTTTTCCTTGATCTTGATCCAGGCCAGGCCCATGGCGCCGTAGATCTTGACGAACTCGGTGTAGGCATCGATCTCCTTGCGGGTCATGGATTCGCCGCCGGGCACTTTCATGGCCTTGACCAGCTTGGCCTGGGCAAAGAGCTTGAAGCCGGAACCGCGCACAATGTCGGTGATGTCCACCAGCTCCAGACCGAAGCGGGTATCGGGCTTGTCCACACCGTAGCGGCGCATGGCTTCTTCGTACTTCATGCGCGGGAAGGGACGGGGGATGTCCATGCCCATGACGTCGTGGAACACGCGGGCCATGAGGTTTTCGGCCATGGTCATGACCTTTTCCTCGTCCACGAAGCTCATCTCGATATCCACCTGGGTGAATTCGGGCTGGCGGTCGGCGCGCAGGTCTTCGTCACGGAAGCAGCGCACGATCTGGAAGTAGCGGTCGAAACCGCCCACCATGAGCAGCTGCTTGAACAGCTGGGGCGACTGCGGCAGGGCGTAGAACTGGCCGGGGTTGAGACGGCTGGGCACCAGGAAGTCGCGGGCGCCTTCGGGCGTGGACTTGGTGAGCACCGGGGTCTCCACTTCCAGGAAGCCGTCGTCGTCCAGCTGGCGGCGGATGGCCTGGGCCACCTTGTGGCGCAGGCGCAGGTTGGCCTGCATGCGCGGACGGCGCAGGTCCAGATAACGCCAGGCCAGGCGCAGGTTCTCACCGGCGTCGCAGCGATCTTCGATGGCGAAGGGCGGGGTCTTGGAGGTGTTGAGCAGTTTCCACTCGTGCACCACCACTTCGATGGCACCGGTGACCAGGTTGGGGTTGGTCATGCCCTCGGGACGGGGACGCACCACGCCCTTGATGGCCAGCACGTATTCGGAACGCAGGATGTGCGCGTTCTCGTGCGCGGCGGGAGCGATATCAGGGCTGAAAACCACCTGGGTCAGGCCTTCACGGTCACGCAGGTCCACGAAGATGAGGCCGCCGTGGTCGCGGCGGTATTGCACCCAGCCCATGAGGCAGACCGTCTGTCCATCGTTGTCCAGGGTCAGCTGGCCGCAGGTGTGGCTGCGGGTCCAGTCGCCGAGGTCTTCGATGAACTTCTGGTGCTCCTGCTGCACGTCCAGGCTTTGCGTCTGTTCAGTCATTATTTTTTCCCATTGTCAGAATTGGCAGCAAGGAAGTCCGCCGCGGCATCCAGGGACAGGGTCTGCTGCTCACCGCTGTCCATGTCCTTGACGACCACGGCGCCGGCGGCCGCTTCATCGGGGCCCATGATGCAGCAGAAACGGGCATTGGACTTGCCCGCCTGGCGCATCAGGCCCTTGAAACCGGCGTCGCTGAAATTCATCTCGCCCGTGAGGCCCAGGCCGCGCAGGCGCTGCACCAGGCCGAAGCTCAGGTCGCGGCTCTGCGCGTCCATGGCCACGGCATAGAAATCCGGGCGGGGGGCTTCTTCGTCCCCGAGCATGAGGGCCAGGCGCTCCATGCCGCAGGCAAAGCCCACGCCGGGCACGTCTGGGCCGCCCACGCTCCTGACCAGGCCGTCATAACGGCCGCCACCGGCCACGGCGGCCTGCGCGCCGATGCTTCCGCTTACCACCTCGAAGGTGGTGCGGCAATAGTAGTCCAGACCGCGCACCAGACGGTGGTCGATCTCGTACGTGACCCCGGCGGCGTCCAGCAGGCGCAGCACGGTGTCGAAGTGTTCCTTGCACTCGGGGCAGTTGTAGTCCAGCAGGCGGGGCGCCGCGTCGGTGACGCAGCGGCATTTTTCCTGCTTGCAGTCCAGCACGCGCAGGGGGTTGGTCTCCATGCGGCGGGTGCAGTCCTCGCACAGCTGGTCACAGCAGTCCTGACGGTGCAGATAGTCCACCAGGGCCTGCTTGAACAGCGGGCGGCAGTGGGCGCAGCCCAGGGAGTTGAGCTTGAGCGTCAGGTCCTTGAGGCCCAGCGCGGTGAGGAAGCGCGTGAGCATGATGATCAGGTCCGCGTCGGCATAGGGGCTGTGGGAGCCCAGGCATTCGCAGTTGATCTGGTGGAACTGGCGCATGCGGCCCTTCTGGGGACGCTCGTAGCGGAACATGGGGCCGGTGGTGAACAGGCGGCTCACGGACTCGCGGCTGTAGCGGGCGTCTTCCACATAGGCGCGCATGACGCCGGCCGTGGCTTCGGGGCGCATGGTCATCATGCGGCCCTTGCGGTCCGGGAAGGTGAACATCTCTTTCTGCACCACATCGGTCTCTTCACCGATGGAGCGCTTGAACAGGTCGGTGTATTCCAGCACGGGGGTGCGCAGCTCCACGAAGCCGTAACGGCTGAAGATCTCGCGCGCGGTATTCTCCATGCGGGTGAACAGCGTGCTCTGCGGCGGATACATGTCCGCAAAGCCCTTGATACGATTAGCGATAACAGCCATGTGAAAAACCTCGGACTAACGGCTGCCGCAGCAGCCGCCGCATTCCAGACGGAGTTTGCCCGACTCGCGGCAGGGCACGGGATACTTGCCGTCGAAGCAGGCCAGGCAGTAGCTGTCGGACTGCATGACGGAGCGCAGCAGGCCGTCGATGCTCAGGTAATGCAGGGAATCCACGTCCAGCATCCTGGTGATCTCGGGCAGGCTGTATTTGGCCGCGATGAGCTCCCCGCGCGAGGCGAAGTCGATGCCGTAGAAGCAGGGGAACTTCACCGGCGGGCAGCTGATGCGGATGTGCACTTCCTTGGCGCCCAGCTCGCGCAGCTTCTTGACGCGGGTGATCATGGTGGTGCCGCGCACGATGGAGTCGTCCACGATGCAGATCTTTTTGCCTTCGATCATGGAGCGCACGGGATTGATCTTCACGCGCACGCCGAAGTTGCGCATGCTCTGCGTGGGCTGGATGAAGGTGCGGCCCACGTAGTGGTTGCGGATCATGGCGTGCTCGTAGGGCAGCTCGGCGCACTGGGCGAAGCCCACGGCCGAATAGACGCCGGAATCGGGGAAGGGCATGATGAAGTCCACGTCGGGGGTGGACTCGTGGGCCAGCTGCCAGCCCATCTGCTTGCGGCACTGGTAGACCTGCTCGCCGAAGACGAAGGAGTCGGGACGGGCGAAGTAGACCAGCTCGAAGATGCACTGGCGGGGACGTTCCGGCAGGGGGCCGCGCAGCTGTTCGCTGCGTTCGCCCTTGCCGTCCATGATCAGCATCTCGCCGGGCTGGATGGGCCGCTCGTAGTCGGCTTCCAGCAGGTCGAAGGCACAGGTCTCGGAGGCCAGCACCGGCGCGCCGTCCAGACGGCCCAGGGCCAGGGGATGGAAACCGTAGGGGTCGCGCACGGCCACCATGGTGCCGCCGGCGTAGACCAGCAGGCAGTAGGCGCCGCGCACGCGGGCGCAGGCTTCGCGGATGGCGTCCACCAGGTCATGCCCGCGCAGGGCGCGCACGATGAGGTGCATGAAGACTTCGGTATCGTTGGTGGTGCTGAAGATGGCGCCGTCGTTCTCCAGTTCCTCGCGCAGCTCCATGGTGTTCACCAGGTTGCCGTTGTGGGCGATGGCGATGTCCAGCCCCTTGTAGTGGGCCACGAAGGGCTGGGCGTTGCGTGCCGCGGAACGGCCCGTGGTGGAGTAACGCACATGGCCCAGAGCGATGGTGCCCGGCAGGGCCTGCAGGTTGGCTTCGGCGAAGACATCGGGCACCAGGCCCATGCCCTTGTGCTCGTGCAGCAGGCCTTTCTCGTCGATGGTGACGATGCCCGCGCTCTCCTGTCCGCGATGCTGCTGGGCGTACAGACCGAAATAGGTCAGGCGCGCCGCTTCCTCATGACCGTAGATACCCAAAAGACCACACTCGTGGCGAATCATAGCGTTTCCTCACTGCCAGCGCAAAATGCGTTGTTGTCTCCTCCGCCCTGCGGCGGGACCGTCTTCCCTCCCACCGCTCCGGGGCCGGCCTTGCAGCCAAGGCGGCCGGCCGGCGCACGGCGGTACAAAGGGCGTGTCATATAACGGCGGGCCGCGCAATGCAAGTCCGCGCCCGCGCCGCTCCTCCCCTGACGCCTGCCCTGTCCCGGACAGGGCCCCCGGAAGACGCGCGGCCGGGCCTCCCCCGCCTCGTGCCTGGCCGGGGCCGCTCCGGCGGCTGCCGCCGGGGACCGGAACCAAAGGGCGCGGCACCCCCGGGGGCGCCGCGCCGCATGTCTATTCGTTGCCGTCATCCGCTCCCGCTTCCGCAGGAGCGCTCTCCCGGGCTGCCGCCGCGCTTTCGGGCGCGTCGTCCCCCTCTTCCAGATCATCCATGCGGCTGCCGGTCTGGCCGCCTTCGTCCACACGGTCGAAGCCCACCACATGCGCGCCTTCGTCCAGGCGCACCAGCATGACGCCCATGGTGGCCCGCCCCTTGCTGCGCACATCGTCCACGCTGATGCGCACCACCTTGTTGGCCGAGGTCAGCATGATGAGGCCGTCATTGTCACGCACGGGCATGGCGCCCACCACGGGACCGGTCTTGGACGTGACCTTGAAGTTGATGATGCCCTTGCCGCCGCGCGACTGGAGGCGGTAGAGGTCCACGCGGGTGCGCTTGCCGAAGCCGTTGGCGGAAATGGACATGATCTCCGTGGTCTGGTCGTTCTCCTTGAGGATGACGCCGGCCACCACCACGTCCTGGCGGCGCAGGGCGATGCCCTTGACGCCCGTGGCCACGCGGCCCATGGGGCGCACGTCCTTGCAGGCGAAGCGGATGGAATAGCCGTCGGCCGTGGCCAGCACGATGTGGCTGTCCTCACGGATGGGCCGCACCACCACCAGCTCGTCGTCCTCGCGCAGGCCCACGGCCATGAGGCCGCTCTTGCGGCAGCGGGCATAGAGCGAGGCCGAGGAGCGCTTGACCATGCCGCGCCTGGTCACGAAGAGGAAGTACTTGTCCTCGGCGAACTCGCGCACGGCCAGCACCGTGGTGACCCACTCCCCTTCCTCCAGGGGCAGCAGGTTGTTGATGTGCACGCCCTTGGCCGTGCGGCTGCCCTCGGGCACCTGATGCACCTTGAGCTGGTGCATGCGGCCCTTGTTGGTGAACAGGCACAGGTACTGGTGGTTGGTGGTGGTCAAGAACTCCTGCACATAGTCGTCATCGGAGGTGTGCAGGGCCGCGATGCCCTTGCCGCCGCGCTTCTGCTGCTGGTAGTTCTCCAGGCTGGTGCGCTTCATGTAGCCGCGGCGCGACAGGGTGATGACCACTTCCTCGTCGGGGATGAGGTCCTCGATGTCGATGCCGCCCAGGGCGTCGGTGAGCACCTCGGTACGGCGCGGCGTGGCGAAGGTCTCGCGGATCTCGCGGATCTCGCGCTTGAGCTCGGAGCGCAGCACCTCGGGGTTCTCCAGCACGGACTTGAAGAACTCGATCTTTTCCAGCAGCTCGCGGTATTCGGCCATGAGCTCCTCGCGCTGCAGGCCGGTCAGGCGCTGCAGGCGCATGTCCAGGATGGCGCGGGCCTGCACCTCGGTGAGCTCGAAGCGCCGCATGAGGCCGGCGCGGGCCTCGTCCGGGCTGGCGGAGGCACGGATCAGGGCCACCACCTCGTCGATGTGGTCGATGGCGATGCGCAGGCCTTCCAGGATATGGGCGCGGGCCTCGGCCTTCTGCAGGTCGTAGCGGGTGCGGCGGATGACCACCTCGCGGCGGTGGTCCACGAAGCAGGACAGGGCCGTCTTGAGGTTGAGCAGCACGGGACGGTTGTCCACCACGGCCAGCATGTTGATGCCGAAGCTGGTCTCCAGCGGCGTGTACTTGTACAGGCTGTTGATGACGATGTCCGGGATGGTGCCGCGCTTCAGGTCGATGACCACGCGGATGCCCTTGCGGTCGGACTCGTCGCGCAGGTCGGAGATGCCGTCGATCTTGTGCTCATTGACCAGGCCGGCGATCTTCTCCACCAGCGAGGACTTGTTGAGGCCGAAGGGGATCTCGCGGATGACGATGGCCTGCAGGCCCTTCTTGCGCTCTTCCACTTCCAGGCGGCCGCGCACCTTCACGGTGCCGCGACCGGTGTGGTAGGCGTCGGACAGGCCCTTGCCCGCGTAGACGAAGCCGCGCGTGGGGAAGTCCGGGCCCTTGACCACGTCCATGAGGTCCGAGATGGTGCACTGGGGATCGTCCAGCAGCATCTGCAGGGCGTCGCACAGCTCGCCCAGGTTGTGGGGCGGGATGTTGGTGGCCATGCCCACGGCGATGCCCGACGAACCGTTGAGCAGCAGGTTGGGCACCTTGGTGGGCAGCACCGAGGGCTCCTGCAGGGTGTTGTCGTAGTTGGGCCGGAAGTCCACGGTCTCCTTGTCGATGTCGGCCAGGAACTCGCCGGCCAGGCGCGACATGCGCACTTCCGTGTAACGCATGGCGGCCGCGGCGTCGCCGTCGATGGAGCCGAAGTTGCCCTGCCCGTCCACCAGCGGGTCGCGCATGGAGAAATCCTGGGCCAGACGCACCAGGGCATCGTACACGGCGCTGTCGCCGTGGGGGTGGTACTTACCGATGACGTCACCGACGATGCGCGCCGATTTTTTGTGCGGACGGTTGTAACTGTTGGCCAGCTCGTACTGGGCGTACATGATGCGCCGGTGCACGGGCTTGAGGCCGTCGCGCGCGTCGGGGATGGCGCGCCCGATGATGACCGAAAGGGAATACTCCAGATAGGATTTGCGGAGTTCCTTCTCAATGCTGACTTGCGGCTGCTGTGTGCCGCTGTTCTGTTCAGACACGTTTGCCTCGCAGGTAAAATATCAGGTCGGGAGCGGGTCCCGTGTTCTTTCCCAAAGGGTGTGCCGGGGGAGCCGCCGGGCGGCCCCCGCCGGGGAACGTCCTCAGGCGGCCAGCCAGTACCTGCCCCAGAGCCAGACCAGCAGCAGCATGGTCCCCTCACCGAAGCAGACACGGATCACGGCGGGCAGGAGACGGCGCACGTCCCCCGCGCAGCGGGAGCTGGTGAAGATGAAAACGAAGATGTTGCTGAACAGCACCGCCATGGCCGCCGGATAGGCCAGGCTGTAGGCCCGGGGATAGCCTTCCAGCGAGATGGTCAGCCACAGGCACATGGCCGCGCAGACCAGCCAGCCGCAGACGGCGATGATGGAGCAGCCCAGGCAGCTCTTCCTTTCCTTGCCGGTATCCTGCATGCGTCGTCCCTCCGGCGGCTAGATGTCCAGATCCTGCACGCTCAGGGCGTTGCGTTCGATGAATTCGCGGCGGGGCTCCACCCGGTCGCCCATGAGTTCCTCGAAGGCATCCGACGCCTCGTTGGCGTCCTCCACCGAGACCTGCAGCAGCACGCGGTTCTCGGGGTTCATGGTGGTCACCCAGAGCTGCTCGGGGTTCATTTCGCCAAGACCCTTGTAGCGCTGGATGTTGATGCCCTTGCGGGCCTCGTCCAGGGTCATCTGCATGAGACCGAACACGTCGCCGGCCTGGCTGCTGCTGTCCTTGCGGCGCAGGCTGAAGTCCAGCCCGCCGCACTGTTCGCGCAGGTCGCTGAACAGCTGCCAGGTCTGCCGGTACAGGCGGGAGGCGAAAAACTCCATGCCCCGGCGGGTGTGGTGGCTGCCCGTGTTCTCGAACACGGCGAACACGCGGCCTTCGTCCTCGTCCTCGCTGTGTTCCCTCTCCAGGCTCAGGACGTAGTCGTGCTTCTCCAGCCAGGCCAGGAAAGCGGCATCGCGGGCCTCCAGCAGCTCGCGGTCCACGGCGCGGGGATAGGTGGCCAGGGCCAGGAACAGGGGCCGGGGCATGCCGGTGCTCTCGGCATCGGCCACGCGCAGCTCGATCTTCTCGATGGTCTCCATGAGGCGGATCAGGTCGCGGCCCGTGTATTCCCGCCCGTTGGCGGCCACCACGGCCACGTCCTCGCTCACGCGGTTGAGCAGGAACTCGTTGAGCTCGGCGTCGTCCTTGATGAACTTTTCCATGCGCGCGTTGTGCACACGGTACAGGGGCGGCTGCGCGATGTAGACGTAGCCCTTTTCCACCATCTCCTGATACTGCCGGAAGAAGAAGGTCAGCAGCAGGGTGCGGATGTGGGCGCCGTCCACGTCGGCGTCGGTCATGATGATGATCTTGTGGTAGCGCAGCTTGTCGAGGTCGGTGTCCTCCTCGCCGATGCCCGCGCCCATGGCCGTGATGAGGGCCTTCACTTCCTTGTTGGCCAGCATCTTGTCGAAGCGGGTGCGCTCGGTGTTCAGGATCTTGCCGCGCAGGGGCAGGATGGCCTGGTTGCGCGGGTTGCGTCCCTGCTTGGCGGAGCCGCCTGCGGAGTCGCCTTCCACGATGAACAGTTCGGATTCCGCGGGGTCCTTGCTCTGGCAGTCGGCCAGCTTGCCGGGCAGGGAATTGTCCGAGAGCGCGCCCTTGCGGCGCACCAGTTCCTTGGCGCGGCGGGCGGCGTCGCGGGCGCGGGCGGCGTCCACGGCCTTGTCGATGATCAGGCGGATGTCCTTGGGGTTCTCCTCGAAGTAGACCGTGAGCCTGTCATAGACCATGCCGGCCACCATGCCGGCCACTTCGCTGTTGCCGAGCTTGGTCTTGGTCTGGCCTTCGAACTGGGGCTGGGGCAGCTTGACGCTGATGACGGCCGTGAGGCCCTCGCGCACGTCGTCGCCCGACAGGGCCGTGCCCTTGAGCTTCTTGGTCAGGTCCGGCTGGTTCTTCACATAGCCGTTGATGGCGCGGGTGAGCGCCGTGCGGAAGCCCACCAGGTGCGTGCCGCCTTCCTTGGTATGGATGTTGTTGGCGAAGGTGAGGATGGTCTCCTTGTAGCCGGCGTTGTACTGGAGGGCGAAGTCGATGGTCACATTGTCCACCACGCCTTCGGCCGTGATGATGGGGTGGATGCCCTGCTGGCCGGAGTTGAGGTCGCTCACGAACTGGCGGATGCCCCCCTCGGCGTGGAAGACGTGGGTCTCGCTGGTGCGCTCGTCGATGCATTCGATGTACAGGCCCTTGTTGAGGTAGGCCAGCTCCTCGAAGCGCTTCTTGAGGGTGTCGTAGGAGAACTCCAGCACCTCGAAGATCTGTTCGTCGGGCTGGAAGCGCACCGTGGTGCCGTGGCCGTCGGCCTCGCCGATGACCGTCAGCTGGTCCTGCGGCACGCCGCGGGAATAGTGCTGGCGGTAGCGCTTGCCGTCGCGGCGCACCGTGACCGTCAGCCACTCGGACAGGGCGTTGACGCAGGACACGCCCACGCCGTGCAGGCCGCCGGAGACCTTGTAGCTGTTGTTGTCGAACTTGCCGCCGGCGTGCAGTTTGGTCATGACCACCTGCACCGCGGGCACGCCTTCCTTGGGATGGATGTCCACGGGGATGCCGCGGCCGTCGTCGCGCACGGTGACGCTGTTGTCGGCGTGCAGGATGACGGTGATGTGGGTGCAGAAGCCGGCCATGGCCTCGTCGATGGAGTTGTCCACCACTTCGTACACCAGGTGGTGCAGGCCGCGCACGTCGGTGGAACCGATGTACATGGCCGGGCGCTTGCGCACCGCGGACAGCCCTTCGAGAATGGTAATGGATGAGGCGTCGTAGCTGGAGGCCATGTCAGGAGCCATTAAACATCTTCCTCGCTATAATAGGTGGATTCGGAAATCTTCATGGGCATGATGATGACCGTGTACTCGTTGTCTTCGGCACCGCGGATGCCGCAGGGGCCCTCGGCGCCGGTCAGGATCATGTCCACGCTGGGCGAGGTGAAATGGCCCAGCACGTCCATGAGGTTGCGGGTGGGGAAGGCGATGCGGCTGATGTCGCCACGGTAGGTCACTTCCAGGCTCTCGTTGGCCGAGCCGGTGTCCTGTCCCTGGGCGGAGAGGCGCACTTCGTTGTCGCCCAGGTCGAGGTAGGCGCAGCGGTCGCTGTCGGTATTGAAGATCTGGATGCGGCCCAGGGCCTCGATGGCTTCCTTGCGGTTGACGGTGAGCAGGCTCACGCCGTCGCCTTCCAGGCGGCTCATGAACACCGTGTAGTCGGGATAGTCATGCCCGGCACGCGGCACGGACAGGCTCTCGGCACCGTCCAGGGTGCGCAGGTACAGGCGCTTGTCGGTGATGTTGAGCTCGATCTCGTCCACGCCCAGCCATTTCTTCATGTCCTGCAGGTACTTCTTCTGGATCAGCACGCCTTCTTCGGGCAGCCGGGCGGCCAGGTCGTCATGGGTGAAGGAGACCAGGGCGAACTGGTGGCCGTTGAGGCCGCAGACGTCGATACGGCCGTTGCCGCAGGGCTTCATGTACAGGCAGGTGATGGCGTCGGTGGCGTCGTCGTCGCTGATGCAGAAGACCACGCGGTCCAGCACGTCCTGCAGGAAGTCCCCCGACCAGGTCACCGGGGTCTCGGCCGGGAATTCGGAAAAGTTCTGGAACCACTCGGCCCCGCTTACGGGCAGCTTGTAGGTACGGCGGCCCTGTTCCAGCAGCAGGTTGCCGGTGCCCTCGTCTAGGGTGAGCTGGAGCACGCCCGCGGGCAGCTGGCGCACCAGATCCACGAAGGCACGGCCCTGCACGCCGATGAGTCCCGGCTGCTTCACTTCGGCGGGGTAACGGCCGGTGAACTCGATGTTGGCATCCGTAGCCATGATGGACAGGCTGCCCTGCTCGGCCTTGAGCCAGATGGAACGCAGGTAGGCGGCTCCTGCCTTGGCAGGGATGATGGCCGCCGCCTTCTGCAGGCCTTCGATGATCTGTTCTTTATTAACAGAAAGTTTCATAAAAGAATCCTTGTAATAATTGATGCCTGTGCTTTTGTGCAGAACCTATGCAACAAGCTGTTTTCCTTTGATTTTTTAAGCATGCCTTTAAGCACTGCCCGTCTACGTCCTGAACAGTCCGTCCCCGGAGGGGCTGTCCGGCTGTTCCTGATGTGCGCATTTCTCCAGTCTGGCGACAAGGCGTTGCACATCTTTGTTACTTTCCAGCATTTTTCCAATCTTTTTGACCGCATGGATGACGGTACTGTGGTCGCGTCCGCCAAAGGCCCGTCCCAGTTCGGGGTAGGAGAGGCCCAGATGACGGCGACAGACGTACATGGCCGCCTGCCGCGCCATGACCAGGCGTGCGTGGCGCCCCGTGCCCGTGATGTCGGCGGGGGCGGCGTCACAGCAGCGCGCGGCCTCGGCCAGGATCTGTTCGTGTCCGGCATGGCAGGCCTGCACCGGGCCCGTACGGGCCAGACGCTCCAGATCGTCCAGGCTGGGGCGTGCGGCGGCGCCCTCTCCCCAGGCGGCCTTGACCCGGAGCAGCAGGGAACGCAGCCCCCGGAAATGGGCCGCGCGGCGTGCCATGAGGCGCAGGTGTTCGCGGGGCAGGTCCAGGGCGTTCTCCCGGCAGCACTGCTGCAGGTAGCGCATACGGGCTTCCATGTCCGGCGGGGTCAGCTCGGCGGAGAGCAGCCGCCGGACGCTGGCGGCGGGGCCGGGCTCCCACGTTCCAAGCACATGGGGGCCGCCCTCCAGGGCCAGGACCGCCGGGGCCGCGTCGGGGCGGTGCGCCAGCAGGGCCGCCAGCAGGCGCTGGGCACGGGGCTGCCCGTCCAGGGCCTGGATATCGTCCAGGAACAGGGCATCGGCCTGTTGCCAGAACAGGAGCGCCGTCTGTTCCCCCGGCGGACAGTGCCGAAAAAAGCGGGCCGCCGGGGCCAGGATGACCCGCAGGCCCTGCCGGGCAAGGGCAGCGGCCATATGGTGCAGCAGATGGCTCTTGCCCGTGCCTTTTTCACCATGCAGCAGAAAGGGGCTGTGTCCGGGCTCCCGCAGGACGACGGCCCTGGCCAGGGCCAGGGGAAAGGCATTGCGGGCGCCGCTGGGCAGCGGCGCGTCGTCCCCGCTGCCGCCGGCATGGAGGAACAGGATGTCCGGGATGCGGAACGGGGCCGCCTGCGGCGCCGGGCGCCAGGGCAGGGGCTGCCCGTGCAGGACATATTCCAGCCGGGGGGCCACGTCATCCGGCCAGGCGGCGTTCACGGCTGCCGAAAAATCCGTTTCGTGCGGCGTGAACCAGCGGGCGAAGTAGATGTGGGGAAAGGTGATCCGCAACACATTGCCGGACGGGAGGTGTTCCATGACCAGGCCGTCCAGCCAGGGCGCTCCCCCGCCATCCGGGCCGCCGGGCAGATGCCGGCGCAGACGGCGGCGAAAATCCTGAAGGGAAACATGTGCATCTGTCATGGGCGGCCCCTTGCGATCCGGGACCATCTTCCGGTCGTCGCAAAGATGTTTTGATAGCATAAAAACGTCAGCTAAACAAGTGTGCGTATGGTTCTCCGGCACGACGGATGGGTCAGGAAGGCGTGCATTTGGACGGTAAGCTTTTTTGCCTCCTTCTGTGTGGGGGGATACGGCTGCGCAGGACAAAAGCCCCCAGCAGCCTGCCTGTACAGACTGCCGGGGGCGGGGACACAAGTAGTGTCACTTATGACACCTTTGTGCGTATCTTTTGTAACATGTTGTATAAATTACTTTTTATCAACGAATGTCTCGGGCAGGAGCCAGGCGGCCAGCGCGCTGACGGCGGCCAGGAGCGCCAGCGGGGCAAAGGCCCATGTCCAGGGATGGGGCAGGCCCGCCTGCTGGGCGCAGGAGAGCAGCGCCCCGGAGAGCAGCTGGAGCAGGGCCCCGCCCACGAAGACCGATGAAGCCAGGATGCCACTCAGGCTGCCCACCATGCGGTCGCCGAAGCGCTCCCGGCCGGTGGCGTAGCCCACGGGGCAGGGACCGTTGGCCGCGATGCCCAGGCCCAGGGAGACGGCGAACAGCAGGGGCACGCCCAGGCTGTCGCTGCCCAGGCTCAGGGCCGCGGCGGAGACGCAGGCCAGCAGACTGGCCAGGACCAGGGTCTTGCGGCGCGACTTGAGGCGCTTCTCGCTGATCCAGGTCAAAAGCGGCGTCCCGGCGATGAAGCCCACGGCGCCCATGGCCAGGATGTTGCCGATGAGGCTGGGCGAAAGGCCGAAGGTCCCGCCCAGGTAGACCGCGCCCCAGAGGCCGTGGAACACGAAGTACTGCGACGGCAGGGACAGATACCAGACGATCATCTTCCAGAAGTCGGGCTGCTTCGCCATGGCGGCCACGTCCCGCAGCACGTCGGCCAGGCGGATGCCGTTGCCGGTGGCGGCCAGATGGGGCGGCCAGTCCCGCACCACGGCATGGATGATGACGGTCAGGGAACAGGTCAGCACGGAAAGTGCCAGGAAGACCAGCCGCCAGCCCACCCAGTGGTTGGCCAGGGAAAGCGGCGTGGTGGCCAGCAGGCCGCCCATGCCGCCCGCGATGAAGAACAGGGTGCAGAGACGGGAGAAGGTCTCGGGCGCGAACCAGCGGCTGAACAGGGTGAAGGACGAGGACATGACCCCCGCCATGCCCAGACCGTTGAGCAGGCGCCCGGCCACGGCCTGGGGCAGACTGTGGGCCGTGGCGAACAGGAAGCCGCCCAGGGCCGCCACCAGGAACTGGCAGCTCAGCAGGCGCCGCGGGCCGAAACGGGTGGAGAGGATGCCGGAAAAGACCTGGGTGAGGGCATAGGCGTACAGGTAGGCGGAACCCAGCAGGCCCATGTCGCCGGAGGAGAGCCCGAGGTCCTGCATGACATCGGGAGTGACGACGGTGATGGCCACATTCTGGATGAAAACGACCAGATAGGCTGAGGAAAGGACGAAGAACAGCCATTTTTTGTAGGAGAGATGCAAAGACACGAAAGGCTCCACGAAAGCGTCCTGCGGCGCTGCTGTGATGAGATTGTTTGTTGCGTGAGCAACATCTATACGGCAGCCGCAAGAAAATCAAGAGAAGGTGTTTTAATTATTTTTTTATTTTTCAGCAAGTTATCATATTTTTGCACATATTGACACAACGAACATCCCTCCGGGGGGCCCGGCAGGGGCCCCGCTGTCCTCGCCGGCCGGGCCCCTTGCTGGACAACTGACGGGCGCGCAGGATATATGCCATACTGTTTGGAGTGTACCGCATGAAAAAAACAGGACTCGCAGTCTTTTTCGTCCTCGTGATCCTCCTCGGCCTGCTGGCAGGGCAGCTGGGCATCGCCCACCTGCCCGGGAGCACGAAGGATGCAGATACGGCGCCCGGCCCGGCCGTGACGGAACAGGCCGCGGAGGCCCCGGCCCGGGATGGGGAGGCGGAGCTCCCCGAGGCGGGGACGGAGGGCGCCGGGCAGGAAAATGCTCCCGCCGCTCCCGATGGAGAGGCCGCGGCGGACCAGGAGGTCCAGCCCGCGGTGCCCCTGCCCGAAGGGGCAGAGATCATCAACGGCGAGGCCGTGGTCCACGGTACGGTGGAAAAGGGCGACACCGTCAGCAAGATCATCGAAGGCAACACCGCCTCCGGCTCCCATCCCTATGTGAGCGCCGCCCGGCAGGTCTTTTCCATGCGGGCCTTCCGCACCGGCCAGCCCTACACCATCGTGGTGGACCCCGCTTCCGGCCAGCTCAAGCGCTTCGAGTACGAGATCGACGCCCGCCGCCGTCTGGTGGTGGAAGGGGTGGAAGAGCCCGTGGCCCGCGTGGAGGCCATCGAATATGTGACCACCCTCGCCCAGGTGGAAGCCTCCATCGACGACAACCTGTTCCAGGCCGTGGCCGACATCGGCGAAAGCCCGCAACTGGCCCTGGCCCTGGGCAACCTGTTCGGCTCGGAGATCAACTTCATCCGCGACCTCCAGCCCGGCGACAGCTTCAAGGTGCTGGTGGAAAAGCGCTACCGCGACGGCGAGTACAAGGGCTACGGCCGTGTGCTGGCCGCCCACTTCACCAACAAGGGCACCACCTATGAGGCCTATCTGTTCCACGACGGCACGAACCGGCCGCAGCATTACAACGCCAGGGGCGAGAACCTGCGCAAGACCCTGCTCCAGGCGCCGCTGGCCTTCACCCGCGTGACGTCCCGTTTTTCGCACAACCGCAAGCATCCCATCCTGGGCTACAGCCGTCCGCATCTGGGCGTGGACTACGGCGCGCCCACCGGCACGCCGGTCAAGGCCGTGGGCGACGGCGTGGTCACCCGGCGCAGCTGGGCCGGCGGCTACGGCAACCAGGTCATCATCAAGCATTCGGCCGGGCTGGAGTCCATGTATTCCCATCTGTCCGGCTATGCCCGCGGCCTGCGCAACGGCCAGCGCGTGCGCCAGGGCCAGGTCATCGGCTTCGTGGGCAGCACGGGCCTTTCCTCCGGGCCGCATCTGGATTTCCGCCTGCGGCAGAACGGCAAGTTCGTCAATCCGGCCAAGGCCATCAACCCGCGCGGCGAAGGCGTGCGCAAGGCCTCCCTGGGCAGGTTCCGCAAGACCGTGGAAAAGGAACGCGCCCTGCTGCTGGGCCATACGTCCCTGCTGGAATATGATGTGGACAGCATCGTGCCCCCGGACGATGTGGCGCCTTCCGCCAGGTAGCGGCCACGATGCTTTTTGGGCAGTACGCCGGCAGGAACGCCCCGTGCCATGCACGGGGCGTTCGTTTTTGGGGGGAAGGTCCCCCCTTTGACCAGTGCCCAAAGGGGGGACCTTCCTCCCGGGCCCCCATCCCCCTCCAAATGTACTTTCTCCGGGGGCCTGTCCCGCTCCTGAAAAGCAAAAGCCCCTGTGAAGGGGCTGTGTGCTGGGGCAGGGGGCCGTAGCCGCAACGGTGGCAGAAACCCGGGGAGGAAGTCTTCCCCGGGACGGTTTCATGCGGTTACTGCCCGTCTCCGGGAAGACTGAGATCATAGGGGATGCCGGAGAAATAGCGCGTCAGCAGCTGGTGGAGCTGCGGATAGAAGACGGTGCGGTTGTCCCCGGCGTCCAGCAGCTGGTCCAGGCGGTGCACGCCGGTGGAGACGCCCGGCCGGAGCTGGTCCGGCGGCGGCAGGGTGATCCAGCGGGTGCCCTGGAGCTTCCGGCTGCCGCCAAGGCCCTGTCTGTCGGTATTGATGAGCATGTGGATGCTGCCGTCGAAGCCCATGTAGACATCGTGCGGGGTGAAGGCTCCGGACAGGCGGTCGGCGAGGAAGCGCAGCAGCCGGCTCTGTCCCCGGCTTTCCTGCACAGGGCGCAGGGCCGCCAGGAACGCGTCGATGGCGGCCTTTGCCTCGCCGTGCTTGCCCCTGGTCCAGCGGTCGCCTTCCAGCAGGCCGTGCAGGGCCGTGGCGGCATCGTCCCGGCCGGATTCCAGGCAGACGGCCAGCTGTTCCGCCACATGCGTTTCCTTGTGGATGGCGTTGTCAAGGAGCCTGCCGCAGGCCACGGCCGCGTCCCTGCCCTTTTCCAGCAGCCGCAGGCCGTCCCGCAGGGCCGCGCGTGCCACCACGCCGCCTTCCTGGTCCGCCAGACCGTCCAGGATGCGTTCCACGCTCTGCCGCATCAGGTCGAGGCCCTCCCGGGCGCCGCTGGTGTCCAGCCCCCGCGCTTCGGGCTGGGCGCTGTGCACGGTGGGGTTCTCGGTCTGCATCCGGGCCAGGGTCAGGTTGGCCATGAAACGGGCCACGGACGTGCGCAGCTCCGTGACGGCCTGCTGCCGGTGTTCCGGCTCGCGCGGGCCGCCGGTACGCAGGCGCAGGGCCAGACGGCTGATCTGGAGCCCCTGGGAGATGAGGCTGTCCGCCTGCGGCAGCCGGGCACGCTGCAACAGCGCTCCCGCGTGGCCCACCACCTGATGCAGGGCGCGTGCCTGTTCAAGGGCGTCCAGGCGGCTTTGGGCCTGGCCTGTCCCGGCCAGCTGGAAGACGGGGCGGTCCATGGCCGGTTCGAGATGGCGCAGCAGACCGGCCCGCCCTTCCTGGAAGCGCCGGCGCACGTCTTCCGACATCCGGTCATCTCCTGTCCTCCGGTCGAGGACGGACAGGGCGTCCCTGACGGCCCAGGCATCCGTGGCGGGAGAGCGCAGGGCCTCGATGAGCGTGTCACAGGCCCGGCCCCATTCCTGCCGGTCCATGTCCGGGGGCAGGTCGGTTTCGGCCAGCCCGTGCAGCAGCAGGCAGGCCCGGCAGCGGCTGTCCCGCTGCGCCAGCTCGTCCAGACCTTCGGTCAGCTGGCCGTACAGGCGGGAGATGTCCCGTATCTGGCGGCGTGCCTGCCGGATGCCCTGCCGGAACGGGTCCGCGTCGGGGATGGCCGCATCCGCCGGGGCGCTGTCCCCGGTGGCGGGCCGCTGGCCGCGTTCAAGGGCGGCCAGTTCCTGCCGGACGAAGTCCGCGTCGATGCGGCGGAAATCCTGCCCCTCCTGTCCCGCGCTCTCCGACGTGTCCAGATGACGCAGGGCCAGCGCGCAGACATCGTCCAGGGCGCAGCGGATGGCCCGGCGCATCTGTTCGTCCACCTGATGCTGGACATGGGCAAAGCTGTCCGCATCGGCCGCCAGCCTGTCCTGCAGGACGGCGTCCACGGCTTCCAGGGCCGCTTGCAGGGTGTCCCGGGCCTCGCCCGTGAAACGGGCCAGCGTGGCCTGGCGTTCCTGCAGGGCCTGCCGCGCTTCTGCCTTGAAGTCCAAGCGGCCCAGGAAGAAGTCCCGCAGGGCGGCGGGGCTGAAACGGGAGCGGTAGGGCTGCGGGGCCGTTGGGGGCGCCGTGACATCGAGCGGTGCGGCGGGAGCCGTTCCCAGGTCGGTGGCCCGGGCCTCCACGCGGGCGGCCATGTCGTCCGCGCCGGTGTGCAGGGCATCCCGGATCAGGGCCAGGTCGGCGGCCATGTCCGCCTGCCCGGCATCGAGGTCGGCGATGACCGCATCCAGCAGGCCGCTCGCCTGCAATTGCCGCAACTCCTGGGCCCGCTGCGGGTCTTCCTCGCGCAGGATGGCCATGTTGCGGCGCACACGGGTCTGGAGCAGTCCGGCATAGTCCGCGCCCCGGCTGGTCATGGGGCGGGCTGTCCGGCGCAGCCCGGCCAGCTCCCGCAGGGCCGCTTCCAGATCCTCCCGGCGCCGGGGATCGTCGGGCGCACCGGCAGCGGCATTGCGCAGATGGCCCAGGATCCTGCCCGTTTGGGCGCTGAAGTCTTCCAGCCCGCGACGGAACTTGCCCTGGGCACGCCAGCTGGCCGGGGTGAGGCTGTCCAGCAGCTTGGCGAACCAGCGCCCCACCGTCCTGGGCGGGCCCGGGATGCGGCCGGTCTGCCGTGTGCCCGGCTCCAGCACTTCCATGCTGTGCCTGCCCAGACGGCCCATGCCGCCCAGGGCGTCATAGCCGAAATCCGTATCAAGACTGATGTAGCGCGTCTGCGGTGCCTGCACTGGTCCTGGCATGGCGTCCCCCTTTCTTCGTGATGATGGCGGGCAGTGGTGTGGCGGGCCCGGCCGCTGCTGCCGGGCAGACAGCCGTGGGGCTTCCTGCGGCTGCCTGTGGTTCTGGTCCGGCTTCCATCCGCGGAGTCCCGGGCCCCGCACGGCCCCTTGAGCGGAGATCCCGCCGGAAGATGCCCCGCGACCCGCACGCGGAGCCCCGGCCGGGGCCCTCCGGCATCCGGCGCCGGAACACGGCGTCAGGGCGCCGGCCAGCGGCCCTGCTGGAGCTCGTCGGCCCAGTGGGCCAGGACATCCAGAAAATCTTCCAGCGCGGTGAAGAGCGTGTCCTCACCGGCCCCGGCCGCCGCCACGCGGGCAAAGGCCATGAGCTCTTCGCCGTCCAGACCGAAGAGCGTGTTGCCGCTCTCCCGGCCCAGACAGTGGGCCCGCATCATCCGCTCCATCAGCGCCCTGCCCGGCTCCCCGGCCGGGAGCGGCCCCAGACGGGCATAAAGCCAGATGGCGTCCTCTTCGTCCGCGACTTCAAGGTCCACGATGAAGCGGCCGTCAAAGCGCAGGCGGCACAGGCCGTCCCCGTTGAAGGACAGGGCTGCCCCGGTCCGGCGTGAAAGCGCGTCCAGCATCTCGTGCGGTGTCATGGTCTGCTCCGGTCGTTGAAGGTCATGAAGGTTCTGCCCGGACTGTCCGTATGCCTGTGCGGGCAGATGCATCAACAGTGCCAGCGGCCCCTGACAGAGGAAAGGCCCGACGGGCCGGGCGACCCGGGCAGCCGGGCCGGAAGGGGTGGGAACGGGGGTGGGAAAAACGCTGTCCTGTCCGTCCGCTGCCGTGAACGCTGTTGGCATCCCGGCCGGGACGGCAGGTCCGCCGCCTTTGCCGGGAAGGCTGTCCTCCCGTCAGGGAGAGGAACGTACTGATAGTTATTCTTTTTATTAAAAACAGGATGTTGCGTATGTTGCGCACATCCCCGGGCCTGCATCAGGCGTGGCGCAGCAATTTGGCGGCAAAGGCCGCGGCGCCGAAGCCGTTATCTATATTGAGGACGGCCAGGCCGGGCACGCAGGAGCAGAGCATGCTGTGGAGGGCGGCCATGCCGCCCGCGCCCACGCCGTAGCCCACCGAGGTGGGGACGGCCAGCACCGGGCAGGGCACCAGACCGGCCAGCACGCCGGGCAGGGCGCCTTCCATGCCGGCCACGGCGATGATGAGGCGGGCGGCGCGCAGATCCCGGATGTGCGGGGCAAGGCGGTGCAGACCGGCCACGCCCACATCGGTGAGGAAGCCGCAGTCGTGGCCCCAGAAGCGCAGCGCTCCGTAGGCTTCGGCGCCCACGGGGATGTCGGCCGCCCCGGCCGTGACCACCATGATCTCGCCCCTGCCGGGCCACGGCGGGCCCAGTTCCGGCACGTCCCGCCCCTCGCCCCCCAGGCAGAAGAGACGGCATGACGCCCAGTAGCGGCCCGTGGGGAATTCGTGTTGCAGCAGGGCCCCCTGCGCCTCCGAGGCGCGGCTGACCAGCACGGGGGCGCCGTGCTGGCTGAGGCCGCGCACGGCCCCCACCAGGGCCCCGTCGGTCTTGCCCTGGGCGAAGACGACCTCGCCCAGGCCGGTGCGCAGGGCGCGTTCATGATCCAGATGCAGGCCCTGCAGGCTGTCGGCCGCAGTGGCGTCTCCCAGATGCCGCAGGGCCTGTTCCGGCGGGATGTCCCCCCGGGCCACGGCCTGCAGCAGGCATTCGATAGCGGTATGATCCATCCCCTGCATATAGGGCAAAGGGCAGCGCTTGTCAGCAGCGGGATGGAGGGGCCGTTTTCCTGCCCTTCTTGAGTTTCTGCCGGAATGCCCCTATAGTTTCCCGTTGCCCGGATTCCTGCGGGCAATAAATTCCGTGCCTTTTTTCGGAGTGCCCATGCTTGATTATATCCGTTCCAATGCCCAGTCCTTTGGCGTCAAGGTCGCCTTCGCCATCATCATCCTCGTGTTCATGTTCTGGGGCGTCGGCAGCCTGACCGACGGCGGTTCCAGCAATGTGGTGGCCAAGGTCAACGGTGAGCCCATCACGGCCCAGCAGTTCGAGCAGGCCTACCAGCGGGCCGCCGAATACGCCATGCGCAACGATCCCTCCCTGACCCGTGAGGCCCTGGTGCAGCAGAAGCTGGGCCGCCAGGTGCTCAACGAGCTCATCAGCGCCCAGCTGATCCGCCAGGAAGCCGCCCGCGTGGGGATGACCGTGAGCCCTGAGGAGATGCATTATGTGGTCTCCAGGCTGCCCGCGTTCCAGGACGCCCAGGGCAAGTTCGATCCCGGGGCCTACAAGCGTGCCATCGAAGCCCAGCGCATGAGCGTGGCCGAATACGAACAGGGCCTGGCGGACAGCATCCTGCGCGACAAGGTGATGCGCACCGTGGCCGGCAGCGCCTGGGCCGCCGGTGATGAAGCCCGCAAGTACTATGATTTCCTCACCCAGCAGCGCACGGTGGAATACCTCTATCTGCCCGCGGCCGATTTTGCCGCTTCGGTGAAGCCCACCGGGGAAGAGATCAGCGCCTGGTACGAGGCCCACAAGGCCGAGCTGGCCAGCCAGCCCCGCGTGGAAGTGGAATACGTGGCCGTGGCGCCCGAGGCCCTGGTGCGTCCCGAGAGCGTGGATGCCGGGGCCGCCCGCAAGTGGTACGAAGCCAACCAGCAGCGCTTCCGCCAGCCCGAACAGGTCAAGGTGGCCCACATCCTGGTGCCCCTGGCGGAGAACGCCTCCGAGGCGGCCGTGAAGCAGGCCATGGAAAAGGCCGCCCGCATCCGCAGCGAGGCGGAAAAGGGCGACTTCGCCGCCGTGGCCGATGCCAACAACGGCCCCAATGCCGCCGGTCCCGGCGGCGAGCTGGGCTGGATCCAGCGCGGCCAGACCGTGAAGCCTTTCGAGGATGCCGCCTGGGCCCTGCAGCCCGGCCAGATCTCCGAACCCGTGCGCAGCCAGTTCGGCCTGCACATCATCAAGATGGAAGAGCGCAAGGATGCCAGCGTGCAGCCCTTTGCCGACGTGGAAGCCGAAGTGCGCGCCACCCTGGCCAAGCAGGAAGGCGTGGAAAAGGTCAACGACGTGCTGGACAGCCTGATCGGTGACAACATCAACAACCGTCCCCTGCAGGAAAGCGCGGCCCGCGCCGGCAGCTACAAGGATGCCGACGGCAGGGAACAGCCCCTGCTCAAGGCCGAGCGTACCGGTCTGGTGGGCCAGGCCGAACTGCAGAAGGCCCTGGGCGTCAGCGACGAGATGGCGGCCAGCCTGATGAAGGCCCCGGCCAACTCTCCTGTGGACACGGCCCTGGAAGCCGGTGACCGTTATCTGGTGGTGCGGGTGCTCGCCTCCGAGCCGTCCACCACGCCCAGCCTGGAGCAGGCCCGCGACCGCGTCATGAAGGCCCTGGTGGCGGAAAAGTCCCTGCAGGCCGCCATGGAAAAGGCCACCGCCATCCGCAAGGCCATGACCGGCGGCACGCTGCCCGCTGAAGACGCCGCCCGCGTGCGGAGCGCCGACCTGACCCGCGACGGCGCCCTGGCCGGCTTCGTGCCCAACCCGGCCATGAACCAGGTCATCTTCCGCGCCGCGCCGCAGACCTGGATAGACCAGGCCTTCAGCGTGTACGAGCAGGACGACAGCAGCAAGGGTGGTGCCCTGCTCTGCCGCGTGACCGCCGTGGAACAGCCCAAGGCCGACGGCTGGGCCGGCATGGCAAACCTGCTCACCGAGCTGGTGCAGCGCAAGCGTGTGGAAGGCATGTACCAGACCTTCATGCGCATGCTGGAACAGAAGGCCAAGATCGAAGTCTACAACAGCCGCGTGCTGGAAAGCGCCGGTATCTAGGAAAGATAACGGTTGGGGGAGGAAACCCCTTGCTTTGCTGTCGATGCCCGCAGCTTCCTTCGTCGCAACGGGCACGGCCCTGCAGCCGCCTTCGGTCGCTGCTAGCGGCAAAAAGGGGTTTCCTCCCCCAGCCCCCCAAAAAAACGTTCATCAGAGGCTGCCTGCAAAGGCAGTCTCTTTTTTATTGTATGACATTGCCGGGCATGGCCCGAAGTCACGGGACCATAAGCACTCGCGGACGGTTTGCCTTTTTTAGCCTGCGGGAACAGAAAGGCAGAACAGTCGTTGCCGGGCGGCCATGCCGGGTGGACCACGCTTTCTTTTTTCGTGGCTGCAGGGGCGGGTATCCGCCCTCCCGGCCTCCCCTTTTGGCGGATACTTGCCGGGCCGGGGCTTTACTGACAAAATAGTCGTTCCCTGAGGCATTTCTCCCTGCTTTTTTTCGGGCGCGGTGCGTCCCGTAGGCAGGGATTGCCCTGTGGGGCAAAACAGCATATGAGCGGTTTTTGGAAGGATGGGGGGAGTTTGAGGGGGGAAGGGAACCTTTTTTCCGCCAGGAAAAGGTTCCCTTCCCCCCTCGAAAAAAGCTCCCCTTTCCGCCATCCCTTATCGCATAGGAGGTCACCATGTGTGGCATTATCGGATATGCCGGGCACCGTCCGGCGGTGCCTGTGGTCATCGAGGGCCTGCGGCGCCTTGAATACCGCGGTTATGATTCCGCGGGCGTTGCCTGGGTGCAGCGCGGCGAGCTGTGCATCACCCGTGCCCAGGGCAAGCTCTCCGCCCTTGAGGAAAAGCTGGCCAAGGAGCCCGTTTCCCTGGCCACCTGCGCCATGGGCCATACCCGCTGGGCCACGCACGGCGTGCCCGCCGAGCGCAACGCCCATCCCCATGCTTCCAATGACGGCCGTCTGGCCATCGTGCATAACGGCATCATCGAGAATTATCAGGAACTGAAGGAAGAGCTGCTGCAAAAGGGCTATGTCTTCCATTCCGAGACCGACACGGAAGTGCTGGTCAACCTCATCGCCGACTGCCACACGCAGGAACCCGACCTGCTCAAGGCCTTTGCCGCGGCCCTGCGCCGGGCCCGCGGCGCCTATGCCGTCTGCCTCATGAGCCGGGAATACCCCGGTGAGATCTGGGCCGCGCGCATGTCCGCCCCGCTCATCTTCGGCATCGGCACGGGCGAGCACTTCGTGGCGTCGGACATCCCGGCCTTTTTGCCCTACACGCGCACGGTGGTCTTTCTGGAAGACGGCGAGATCGTGCACGCCACCAATACCGAATACGAGATCCTGCGCCTGGCCGACCTCTCCCCGGTGGAGCACGAGCCCCAGACCATCCAGTGGGACATGCAGGCGGCCCAGAAGGGCGGCTACCGCCACTTCATGCTCAAGGAGATCTTCGAGCAGCCCCAGGTCATCGTGGACGGCCTGAGCGGCCGCCTCAATGCCGCCCGTGACACGGTGCTCCTGCCCGAGCTGGATGCCCTGCCCGTGCCGCGCCGCTTGCATATCGTGGCCTGCGGCACGTCCTACCATTCCGGCCTCTGGGCGCGGCACCTCATCGAGCCCTGGGCCAAGGTGCCGGTGCAGCTGGAGATCGCTTCCGAGTTCCGCTACCGCGAGAGCCTGCCCCTGGACAAGGACGACATGGTGCTGGTCATCAGCCAGAGCGGCGAGACCGCCGATACCCTGGCCGCCCTGCGCATCGCCCGCGAACACGGCGTGCCGGTGCTGGGCCTGTGCAACGTGGTGGGTTCGTCCATCGCCCGCGAGTCCTCGGCCGTCATCTACACCCAGGCCGGGCCCGAGATCAGCGTGGCCTCCACCAAGGCCATGTGCAGCCAGATGCTCATGCTGGCGCTGGTGGCCCTGTACTGGGGCGGCCGTCAGGGCATCATGGACGCGGCGGCCCGCGCCCGCCAGATCGCCCTGCTGGAGTCCCTGCCCTCCCAGCTGGATGCCGCCCTGCCCGCCATGCATGAAAAGGCCCGCCAGCTGGCCCGTGCCTATGCCCAGGCCCGCAATTTCTTCTATCTGGGCCGCGGCCACTGCTACCCGCTGGCACTGGAAGGGGCGCTCAAGCTCAAGGAGCTTTCCTACATCCACGCCGAAGGCTATGCCGCCGGCGAGATGAAGCACGGCCCCATCGCCCTCATCGATCCGGCCTTCCCCACCTTTGCCCTGGCTCTGGACGATGCCCTCTTCCCCAAGGTGAAATCCAACATCGTGGAAGTGCAGGCCCGTCAGGGCAAGGTCATCGCCCTGACCAATGCGGGCATGGACCTGGCCGTGGACGATGTCTGGGAGATCCCCGCCCTGCCCGCTCCCCTGGCCGGTTTCATGGCCCTTCCCGCCCTGCAGCTGTTCAGCTACGAGATGGCCGATTATCTGGGCAAGGACGTGGACCAGCCCCGCAACCTGGCCAAGAGCGTGACCGTGGAATAGGTCCGCTCTTCCTTCCCTGACATATGAAAAAGGACGCCGTGAGGCGTCCTTTTTTGCGTCCGGCCCCATGCGCCCCCCGCCGGTGACGTCCGCCCCGGGGCTCAAGGGAACTTTTCCCCTGCCGGCGGGGCGGGTCCAGCTGGGGCCGTCAGCACAGAAAGATCACAGGTGCGGCGTCGCCTGCCACTCTTCAGGATAAAGCGCGTTTGAAGGAGGACGGGGGCCTTCCCCCAAAGAAGCACGCGCCCCTTCCGGGCATTGCCAAAGCATTTTGGCCTGTGGCATAGTCTCTGGTGCAAAATTTCACGCCCGCCGGATGCCCGCGCATCGCCCCGTCGCCGTGGACGGGAAAGGACGGGCCTGCCTTTCATCGCCATCACGGCACAGCACAGACTACGCAGGAAGCAAGATGATCCAACTGAGCGACAAACCGGTCATTGTGCAGGGCAACACCCTGATGGAACAGGAAGAAGCCGCGGCGCGCGGCATCGATTGCGCCGCTGCCCGTCAAAATACCCTGGCCTGGAACATCCTGGCCGCCCACAACACGACTGCCGGGGACGACCCCACCCTGCGCCTGCGTTTTGACGCCCTGGCCTCGCACGACATCACCTATGTGGGCATCATCCAGACGGCCCGCGCCAGCGGCCTGGAACGCTTCCCCATGCCCTACGCGCTCACCAACTGCCACAACAGCCTGTGCGCCGTGGGCGGCACCATCAATGAGGACGACCACCTCTTCGGCCTGACCGCCGCCCGCAAGTACGGCGGCATCTTCGTGCCGCCCCATCTGGCGGTCATCCACCAGTACGCCCGCGAGATGATGGCCGGTTGCGGCAAGATGATCCTGGGTTCCGACAGCCATACCCGCTACGGCGCCCTGGGCACCATGGCCGTGGGCGAAGGCGGCCCCGAGCTGGTCAAGCAGCTGCTGGGCAAGACCTATGACGTGGCCCGCCCCGAAGTGGTGCTGGTCTGGCTGGAGAACGCCCCCCGTCCCGGCGTGGGCCCGCAGGACATCGCCATCGCCCTCATCGGCGCGGTGTTCAAGAACGGCTTCGTCAAGAACCGGGTCATGGAATTCGCCGGTCCCGGTGTGGCGGGCCTTTCCGTGGAATACCGCTGCGGCATCGACGTCATGACCACCGAGACCACCTGCCTGTCCTCCATCTGGACCACGGACGACAAGGTGCGCGATTACCTGGCCCTGCACGGCCGTGCCGACGATTACACCGAGCTGCGCCACGACAAGCCCGCCTGCTTCGACCGCTGCATCCGCGTGGACCTGTCCACCATCGAGCCCATGATGGCCCTGCCCTTCCATCCCAGCAACGCCTATCCCGTGGCCGAGGTGGTGCGCCATGCCGACGAGCTGTTCGCCGCCGTGGAAGAAGAGGCCCGCAAGCAGTTCGGCAAGGCCGGGGAAGGCCTGCAGCTGCGCGCCAAGATCCATGACGGCGGCGTCTGGGTGGATCAGGGCATCATCGCCGGTTGCGCGGGCGGTTCGTTCGAGAACTGCTGTATGGCCGCTTCCATCCTGGACGGCCGGAGCACCGGCTGCGGCGAGTTCTCGCTCTCCGTCTACCCCGCCAGCGAACCCCAGGCCATCGCTCTGGTGCGCAACGGTGCAGCGGCCAAGCTCATGGCCGCCGGTGCGGTCATCAAGAACGCCTTCTGCGGTCCCTGCTTCGGCGCGGGCGACACGCCGGCCAACGGCGCCCTGTCCATCCGCCACTCCACCCGCAACTTCCCCAACCGCGAAGGCTCCAAGCCAGGCAACGGCCAGATCTCGGCCGTGGCCCTCATGGACGCCCGCTCCATCGCCGCCACCGCCGCCAACGGCGGCCGCCTGACCCCGGCCACGGAACTGGACTGGGACACGCTGGCCGTGGACACCACCTACACCTTCGATGCGGGCATCTACCAGCGCCGCGTCTACAACGGCTTCGGCAAGGCCGATGCCGCCGCGGAACTCAAGCGCGGCCCCAACATCGCCGACTGGCCGTCCATGAGCCCCCTGCCGGAAAACCTGGTGCTGCCGCTGGCTTCGGTCATCACCGACCCCGTGACCACCACCGACGAACTCATCCCCTCGGGCGAGACCTCGTCCCTGCGCTCCAACCCGCTCAAGCTTTCCGAGTTCACCCTGTCGCGCAAGGATCCCGCCTATGTGGGCCGCGCCAAGGACGTGCAGGCCATGGAAAAGGCCCGTCTGGCCGATCCCGCCGATGCCGCCCTGCTGGCGAAGCTGGAAGGCCTGCTGGCGCCCCTCAAGGCCGCGCAGCCCGAGGTCTATGCCGCGGTGCTGGGCTCCGGCCTGAAGGACACGGGCATCGGTTCCACCATCTTCGCCCTCAAGCCCGGTGACGGTTCCGCCCGCGAGCAGGCCGCCTCCTGCCAGAAGGTGCTGGGCGGCTGGGCCAACGTGGCCGCCGAATACGCCACCAAGCGTTACCGCTCCAATCTCATCAACTGGGGCATGCTGCCCCTGCTGGCCGATGCCTCCCTGGCGCAGAAACTCAGCGTGGGGGACTGCTTCGTCCTGCCCGGCATCCGCACCGCCGTGGAGAAGGATGCCGCCGGCATCACCGGCTGGCTGGTGGGCGCTGCCGGGACCGTGGAGCCCGTGGAACTGCGCCTGGGCGATCTGACCGCCGACGAACGCCAGATTATTCTGGACGGCTGCCTCATCAACTTCTACAACCACAAGTAACGCTGCGGTACACGACCGCCGCGTCGCCATCTGGAAAGGGGCCTCACCGGGAGGCCCCTTTTGCTGTGGGCGGCGTTCCCCCCGTTTTTCCGTGGCGTCCCCAGGATTCCATCAGCTGGAAGGTCCGCAGGGCACTATGGTTCCTGCCGCCGGGGCGCGTCCCTTGTCTGCCCTTCCCACACATATGCCAACACGGACAGAGGGCGGCCCCGCGGCCCCTGCGGCTGCCCGGCCTGACAGCCGCCACGGCGGGAGCTCCCTTGCGAGACGGGGAACTCCCGCCTCTTTTTTCTGGATGGAGGGAGCATCATGACATACAGGGAAGCACAGAAAGAACATCATCTGCGACAGCTTGCCAGTCTGTTCGAAGGGGACCCCGGTGGAGGGAAATACGGGAGGAATGTCTATCCGTTCGTCCTGCAGGCGCCTGAAAAAAATCTTCTGGCCTCTGTACGGGAAGAGGTCCTGCTCTATTTCAACGGCCATTTGCCGGGAGCGGAGGGCACGGTGCACTTCTGGAATCCCGGCGGGGAAAAGGTGGTCGTCGGTCATGTGTGCAGCCTGCCCACCGGGCATCTGCTTTCTTCGCAGGTGGCCTGCCTCAACCATCTTTTTCCGCTATGCCGTGACGGGAAGGCGTCCACGCTGCTGCTGCGGGAGCTGCACCCGGATATGGTGGAAGCCCTGCCTGTGGGCATCCACGCGCGTGACATGTTCGTGGAATTTGAGGTCACAGGGGGCGGAAGTTACCTCAACGAGGAACAGCGGGGCAGATCGCTGACCCGGGGCGCCAACGCCACATCCGTGGATGCGGTCATGAAAGGACGGGATGCCCGGGGGAACATCCGGCTGTTCCTCATCGAATGGAAATATACGGAAAATTACCATTCCAGGCGCAAAAAGGATCCCGACAGCGGGATGGATGCACAGCTCTGGCGTTACAGGAGTTTCTTCACCCGTGACGGCAGTCCCTTCACTTTCTGCAACAGTGACGTGGACACCACGTTTTTCAAGGAGCTTTTGATCGAGCCGTATTACCAGCTCATGCGCCAGACCCTGCTGGGCTGGAAGATGACGCAGGACCCGTCCCGCAACGGACAGGCCACGTCGTTCACGCATATCGTGGTCATCCCGCACGGCAATACGGCCCTTCGTTCAGGCTGTGCGGGCATCGCAGGGCGACAGGGGGATCTTGCCGGGGCCTGGAACGCACTTGTCCGGGAACCCGCACTCTTCCTTGCGCCCGGGGAGTTGCTGCATCCGTTGACGACGCAGCCGGACTATGCCCGGCTGCTGGACTATCTTTGCCGCCGTTACTGGCAGGACGGGCGCTCCTGTTCATAATCATCGGGGTACGGGCCGCCGGGCATGAAAAAAGGACGGTCCGCGAGGGCCGTCCTTGTCGTATCCGTTGCTGTGCGGCAGCCTTACAGGCTGGCGGCCACCTTGCGCAGCAGGCGGGCCAGCTGGTTGGTGAAGCCGGATTCATTGTCGTACCAGATGATGAGCTTGGCCATGGTGCCGTCCATGACCTGGGTGGACAGGGCGTCAACGACACCGCCGTAGGTGCTGCCCTTGAAGTCGATGGAGACCAGGGGCTCGTCGCAGTAGCCCATATTGTCGTGCAGGGCGCCGTCATGGGCGGCCTTGAGGGCGGCGTTGATCTCTTCGGCGGTGGCGGGCTTTTCCAGCTCGCAGGTCAGGTCCACCAGGGAGATGTCGGGGGTGGGCACGCGCACGGCCATGCCGTCCAGCTTGCCTTTCAGTTCGGGCACCACCAGGGCCAGGGCCTTGGCGGCACCGGTGGAGGTGGGGATCATGGACACGCAGGCGGCGCGGGCGCGGCGCAGGTCCTTGTGGGAGCCGTCCAGGATGCGCTGGCTCATGGTGTAGGAGTGGATGGTGGTCATCAGGCCGTGGCGGATGCCGAAGGCGTCGTTGAGGACCTTGGCCACCGGGGCCAGACAGTTGGTGGTACAGGAGGCGGCGGAAATCACGGTATGGGCGGCGGCATCGTAGATGCCGTCATTGACGCCCATGACGATGGTGGCGTCGGCTTCCTTGCAGGGGGCCGAGACCACGACCTTTTTGGCGCCGCACTGCAGGTGCTGGGCGGCATCTTCGCGTTTTTTCAGGGTACCGGTGGTCTCCACGGCGATGTCGATGCCGAGGCGGGCCCATTCCCATTCACCGGTCTTGCAGCGGGTGACTTCGATATGGCGGCCGTTGATGATGATGCCGTTGTCGTCATGGTCGACGGTGCCGGGGAAAATGCCGTACACCGAGTCGTATTTGAAAAGGTGGGCCAGCGAAGCATTGTCGGCGCGGGCGTTGATGGCGGTGATGCGGATGTCTTCCGAATCAGCCAGCAGACGCAGCAGATAGCGACCGATGCGGCCAAAGCCGTTCATCCCCAAAGATACGGACATGTTGCGCTCCTTCACGCGAGAGAGATGAAAACGCCGCCTCCCCGATGGAGGCGGCGTGAAAGACTGGTCTAGGCCTTGCCGGAAGATCCCATGACGTTGCGGATCTTGTGGGCGACCATATCCTTGACGGCCTGTCGCGCGGGCTTCAGGTACGCGCGGGGGTCGAAGGCTTCGGGGTGTTCCGCCAGATACTGGCGGATGGAGGCGGTCACGGCCAGACGGATGTCGGTATCCACGTTGATCTTGCACACGCCCATGCCGGCCGCCTTGCGCAGCATGTCTTCCGGCACGCCGCGGGCGCCGCCCACCTGGCCGCCGAACCTGTTGCAGGCCTCCACGAATTCCTGGGGCACGCTGGAGGCGCCGTGCAGCACCAGCGGATAGCCGGGCAGGCGCTTGCCGATCTCTTCCAGGCGGTCGAAGTCCAGCCTGGCTTCGCCCTTGAACTTGTAGGCCCCGTGGCTGGTGCCGATGGCCACGGCCAGGGAGTCGCAGCCCGTGCGTTCCACAAAGTCCACGGCCTGGGCGGGGTCGGTGTACACATGGTCGGCATTGCTCACATGCTCTTCCACCCCGGCCAGCTTGCCCAGTTCGGCCTCCACCCAGATGCCGCGCGGGTGGGCGTATTCCACCACCTGCCTGGTCAGGGCGATGTTTTCTTCATAGGGCAGGTGCGAGCCGTCGATCATCACGGAGGTGAAGCCGCCGTCGATGCAGTCGCGGCACAGCTCGAAGCTGGAGCCGTGGTCCAGGTGCACCACCACGGGCACGGACGGATCCTCGGCCAGGGCGGCCTCCACCAGCTTCATGAGGTATTTCTGCCCGGCATAGCTGCGCGCGCCCGAGGAGACCTGAAGGATCACGGGGGATTTTTCCTCCGAGGCGGCCTGCATGATGCCCTGCACGATTTCCATGTTGTTGACGTTGAACGCGCCCACAGCATACCGGCCCGCATAAGCGGCGGCGAACATTTCCTTAGGCCCGATAAGCGGCATGGATTCCTCCTGCACCACGTGCGATACGACACGGCGCGCACCGTGCGCGCGTGGGATGAAATGGGAAGGCGGACAGGAATGCCTGTCCGGCCGGCCTGTCTGCTGTATCGGCGGCCGCCGTGGGATCCGGCAGGGATGCGTGCCGGAGGGACTGCTGCCGGGCAGCCGCAACGAAGCAATTCATTGTACAAAAAAAAGCCCCAAAGGGAAATGACTTTGGGGCTGTTGTGGAAAAATTCATAAAATCGGCACCCGCAGGGGCCGTATGGTCAGGAAAGCAGCATGTCCTCCAGGCTGCGCAGGCTCTCGTGGTCCGTGAACTCGAAACGCAGGGGCGTCACGGTGATGTAGCCGCGGTTGAGCAGGTCCTTGTCCGAACCGGCATTGATGGTGTGCGGCGGGATCTCGCCTTCCAGCCACCAGTAGGGTTCGCCGCGCGGGTCCTTGCGTTCGGCGTAGGCGTTCTTCCACACGGCGCTGGTCTGCGGGCAGATGCGCAGGCCCTTGGCCTCGGAGAGCGGGCCGCGGGGATAGTTGACGTTGATGACGCGGCGATGGGGCACTTTTTTCCAGTCGATGCGCGCGGCCAGCTCCACGGCGTGGCGGGCGATGGCCTCCATGTCCGGGGTGCCGCCGCCGACATCGCAGGAGAGCGCCATGCTGGGCAGGTCTTCGTGGGCGGCTTCGGTGGCCGCGCCCACGGTGCCGGAATAGAGGATGTCCGGGCCCACGTTGCTGCCCGCGTTGATGCCCGAGATGACCATGTCGGGCCGTTTTTTCAGCAGGTTGCCCAGGGCCAGCTTCACGCAGTCCGTGGGGGTGCCGTACAGGCCCAGACCTTCGAAGTCGGGCTCCTCGATCTTGTGGGCACGCAGGGGGTCGAAAAAGGTCAGGGAATGGCCCACGCCGGACTGTTCGTGCATGGGCGCCACCACATGCACGGTATGCCCGGCTTCGCGCAGGGCCCGGTACATGGCACGCAGGCCCTCGGCCCGGATGCCGTCGTCGTTGGTCAGGAGCACTCGCATTTGACAATACCTCTGAAACAAGGGAATCTTTACGGATAAACAGGCCCCCGCGGATCCGCGGGGATGCCCGGGAACCTCAGGAACATGCAAGACAGGCGGTCCGTGGCCGCAGAGTCAGGATATATGCAAAAAGGCATCTTCGTCAAAGACATGACGGCCCCCAACGAGGCGGAGGGCATCTTCGTCATCACCCTGGCCGCGCAGGGCAGCTCGCGCAACGGACCTTACTGGCGGCTCGTGCTGGCCGACGCCAGCGGCAGCGTGGAGGCCAAGATCTGGTCGCCCCTGAGCGCCTCTTTTCCCGTCCTGCGCACGGGCGTCTTCTTCTACGCCCACGGCCGGGTGAGCACCTTCCGCGACCAGCTCCAGTTCACGGTGGAGGAAGGCCGCCTGCTCACGCCGGAAGAAGGCGCCGCCCTGGACCTGGCCGACTTCATGCCCGCCAGCCCCTACCCGCTGGATGCCATGATGGACGAGCTCATGGCCCTGGTCCGCGAGGAGTTCCGCCACAAGCCCTGGCGCAGGCTGGTGGACGGCGTGTTCAAAAATGAGGCGCTGCGCGAGGCCTTCCGCACCTGCCCGGCGGCCAAGGGCGTGCACCACGCCTACGCGGGCGGCCTGCTGGAACATACCCTGGGCGTCTTCAAGCTCTGCCGCCGCCTGGCCGACCAGTATCCCGAGCTGGACCGCCAGACCCTGCTGGCCGGGGCCCTGTTCCACGACTTCGGCAAGATCCGCGAATTTTCCGGCGGCATCGCCAACGATTATACCGACGAGGGCCGCCTGCTGGGGCACCTGGAGATCTGCGTGGAGATGCTGGCCCCCTATCTGGAAAAGTCGGGGCTGGAGCCCGAATTGCAGCGCCATCTCAAGCATCTGGTGCTGAGCCACCACGGCACGCTGGAGTTCGGGGCCGTGCGCGTGCCGCAGACCGCCGAGGCCCTGGCGCTGCACTATGCGGACAACATCGACGCTAAGATGGCCCAGTGCCGGGGCCTGTTCGCCCAGCTGGGCGAAGGCGAGAGCTGGACGCCCTATCAGGCCACTCTGGGCCGGGCCATGCACCGCTGCGCGCGGACGCCGGTGGAAGAAAAAGTCGAAAAGAAGTCCCGCGCTTCCCGGAAAAATCCCGGGGATGACGGGATGCTCTCCCTGCTGTGAGGCTGCCATGTTCATCACATTCGAAGGCATAGAAGGTTCCGGCAAGACCACGGCCCGGCAACTGCTGGCCCAGGAGCTGGAAAAGCGCGGCCATGACGTGCTGCTGACCCGCGAACCGGGCGGCTGCGGCCTGGGGCGCGCCCTGCGTCCCATCCTGCTGGACGCCCGCAATTCCGGCCTGTGCAACCGGGCCGAGCTCTATCTCTTTTTGGCCGACCGGGCCCAGCATGTGGCCGAGATCATCCGTCCGGCCCTGGAAGCCGGGCAGATCGTCATCTGCGACCGCTACACCGACTCCACCCTGGCCTACCAGGGCTACGGCCGCGGCCGCGACCCCGACCGCCTGCGCCGGGCCAACGATCTGGCCACCGGCGGCCTGCAACCGGATCTGACCCTGCTCTGCGACCTGCCCGTGTCCGCGGGGCTGGAGCGCGCGGGCCTGCGCAACCGGCGCGAGGGCACGGTGCTCTCCGAAGGCCGCTTCGACGGCGAGAGCCTCAATTTCCACGAACGCGTGCGCCAGGGCTATCTGGCCATCGCGGCCGAAGAGCCCGACCGCATCGCCATCATCGACGCATCGCAACCGCCCGAGGACGTGGTGCTGCAATGCCTCTCCGCCGTGGAGCGGCATTTGAAGCAGCGCGGCAGCGGGCTGGAATAAGACGTAAGGATAGTGCCATGAGCGAACTGTATACCGTCACCGCCGAGGAAGGCCGCCTGCGCTTCCTGCCCCGCACCGATGCCGCCCTGGAGCAGGCCGTGCTGGACGAGAGCCCCCTGCCCGGCTGCGGCTTCGTTTCCCGCCTGGGGGATCCCGGGCTGCTGCACTGCGTGGTCTTCCGCCATGAGCGGAAGCCCGGCGGCGTCTTCGTGGTGGAAGACGACAACGGCCTGCTCTTCGCGGCCGTGGCCGAGACCAACCTTGCCTATGCCGTGGCCCTGGGCCGCCTGGGCAAGATGATCTCCTATGCGCGCTACGGCGCCGACATCTTTGCCGAAAACATGCTGGACGACGATGACTGATCCCCTGAGAGCCCGCAACCGGCTGGGCGTGGTCTTTTTCCCCGCCTTCGACTGGGCCATCTCCGCCACCCATCCCGAGCGTGAGGAGCGCCTGCTCTACACCCGTGACCAGCTGGCGGAAGAAGGCCTGTTCGACATCCCCGGCATCACCGAGTACCGCCCGGAGCTCGCCACCGATGCCCAGGTGGAGCGCGTGCACTTCTGCCTACCCTCCACCGGCGCCGTGGTCACGGATTCGCACCGGGCCTCGGCGGGCGGAGCCATCACGGCCGCCCGTCTGGTCATGGAGAAGAAGGAAGACAAGGCCTTTGCCCTGGTGCGTCCCCCGGGCCACCACGCCATGCGCGTGACCCACGGCAACCGCGGTTTCTGCAACATCAACAACGAAGCCGTGATGGTGGAATACATCCGCGACCACTATCCGCATCCCACGGGGCGGCCCCTGCGCATCGCCATCGTGGATACGGACGTGCACCACGGCGACGGCAGCCAGGACATCTTCTGGAACGACCCGCACACCCTGTTCATCTCCCTGCACCAGGACGGCCGCACCCTCTATCCGGGCACGGGCTTCCCGCAGGAATGCGGCGGGCCGGGCGCGCTGGGCCGCACCATCAACATCCCCCTGCCGCCCGAGACCTCGGACGAGGGCTACCTCTACGCCATCGAGCACGCCGTGCTGCCCATGCTGGCGGACTTCAAGCCCGATCTGGTCATCAACTCCGCCGGGCAGGACAACCACTTCACGGATCCGCTGGCCAACATGAAGCTCTCGGCCCAGGGCTACGCGGCCCTCAACCGCGCCCTTGACCCGGACATCGCCGTGCTGGAAGGCGGCTACGCCATCCGCGGCGCCCTGCCCTATGTGAACCTGGGCATCTGCCTGGCGCTGGCCGGCCTGGACGCGGGCGACATCCGCGAGCCCCGGTGGCGGCCCGAGAGCACCCGCCAGAAACAGAAGATCAGCGACTACATCGCCCGCCTCTGCGACGGCCTGCTGGAGCTCTATCACGACCCGCCGTCGGTGCCGCAGGAAGGCGAGGAAGAGCACGGCTGGTGGACGCGGCGCAAGCATGTCTTCTACGATACGGACATGTTGCGCGAGAGCCAGCGCGAGAGCTGGCGCCTGTGCCCGGACTGCTCCGGCCTGGGCTGCTTCGAGACAAGCTCCGAGCGCGTGGCCCGCTCCCTGTGCCTGCTCATCCCCCGCCACGCCTGCCCCCGCTGCCGCGCCGAGGCCGAGGCCCGCGCCGCGGCGGCCCGCAAGGCCGGTCTCCACGCCCATGTGCTGGTACTGGACGGTGACGCCGCGCTGAGATAGATCGCGAAACGATGCCTATCGCCGGGTGCTGCCCGGTGCAATTTCGGAGGAAAAAAGGGGCGCCCCTTATAAGGGCGCCCCTTTTTTCCTCTAACACAACTAAAAAACTAAAATAACGCGCTCCCTAGCGCAAATCGGTGACGCGCTTGGACTTGCTGAAGGTACGGGGCAGGCTGGCGGGATCGGCAAGCTTTACGGCCACGCGGGCCAGCAGGGCCTTGTGCAGGCGCTGTTCCAGCGCGGCCGCCAGCTGGGCGTCGCCGCCGGAGGTGACGCCCTGGGCGCGTTCCACGGTCAGGGTCATGTGGTCCAGCGCCCGGTCGTCGCGGGTCAGCTCCACATGGTATTCGCCGCCCAGTTCGGGGAAGGCGCCGATGACGTCCATGATCTGGCCGGGATAGATGTTGACGCCGCGGTAGATGATCATGTCGTCGGAACGGCCGAGGATGCGGTCATGGCGGGGCATGCTGAGGCCGCAGGGACAGTCGCCGGGCAGCAGGCGGGAAAGGTCGTGGGTGCGGTAGCGCAGCAGGGGCACGGCCTCCTTGCGCAGGCTGGTGACCACCATCTCGCCCACTTCGCCTTCGGGCACGGGCTGCAGGGTCTCGGGATCGAGGATCTCGATGATGAACAGGTCGGCCCAGTAGTGCAGGCCGTTGTGCTCGTCGCAGTCGATGGCCGTCCCGGGGCCGTACATCTCGGTCATGCCCGCGATGTCATAGCTGCTTTCCAGGCCCAGCTTGCTCTCGATGGCCAGGCGCATCTTTTCGCTGCGGATTTCCGAGCCGCAGATGACCTTGCGCAGCCTGAGCTTGTCGCGGATACCGGCGCGCTCCACTTCTTCGGCCAGCAGCAGGGCCATGGAGGCCGTGGCGCCGAAACAGGTGGTGCCCATGTCGCGCAAAAGCTGCAAATGCATTTCGAGGTTGCCGGGGCCCACGGGGATGGTGAGCATGCCGAAGCGCTCGCTGCCCAGCTGGAAGCCCGCACCGGCCGTCCACAGGCCGTAGCCCACGGCCACCTGCATGCGGTCCAGGGGGGTCAGGCCCGCCATCTCGTAGCAGCGGGCCATCTGCAGGGTGAACGTGTCCACGTCATTGGCCGTGTAGGCCAGGATCTTGCGCTTGCCCGTGGTGCCGCTGGAGGCGTGGATGCGCACCACGTCCTCTTCGGGCACGCAGAGCAGGGGCAGGGGGTAGCCTTCGCGCAGGTCTTCCACGTCCACGGTGGGCAGACGGCGCAGATCGTCCAGCGAGGTGATGTCGTCGGGCGTGACGCCGCACGCTTCCAGACGTTTGCGGTACTGGGGGGACCTGAAAGCCTGGCGCACGGTGAAACGCAGGCCTTCCAGCTGCTGGCGGGCGATCTCTTCGGGAGAAAGCCGGGGGATGAAACGATGGGTCATGGAACTGTCTCCTTGAGATCATGGACCGTGGCAACAGGCACCGCAGGGAGCCGCCGGGACACATCGCCGCAAGGCGTTCCCTGCCCTGTGCCGGGAACGGCAGGGCGGCGGATGCTCCTTCCGGCCGGGAACGGCCCGCGGCACCTGCCACAGCTTGCCGCCCGCCATTGTGCGCGTTTTTGTCCCGATGGGCAACAGGGGGGACGGGCGCTCACGCTCTGTCGGGTGCGCCATATGAAAGCGCCCCTTCCCCCGACAGGAGGACGTCACAGCCCGGCGGGACGGGGCGCCACGGGCAGCAGGCCCTCCAGGTCGATACCGGCGGGGCTCACCGAGGCGCGGTAGGGAAAGACCTCCACCCCGGCATCCAGCGCCGCATAGAACAGGGCCGCGTAGGCGGGGTCCACCACGTCCGCCGGGCCGAAACAGTGGCCGTCCGGGCGCTGCACCAGGTAGAACATGGCCGCGCGCTCGCCGCAGCGCACGATGTCCATGAGCTCGCGCAGATGCTTCCGGCCGCGCTCCGTGGCCGCATCGGGAAAGCAGGCCACGCCGTCCTCCACCATGGTCACGTTCTTGCACTCCACCCACAACGGCGGCAGATCCGGCCCGGTGAGGCAGGCGTCCAGGCGGCTCTCGCCCCGTCTGGCCTCCCGGCGGCATTGCGTGTATCCGGCGGCAAAGTCCAGCCGTCCGGCATGGAAGGCGGCCTCTATCATGCGGTTGGGCACGCTGGTGTTGACGCCCACCCAAAAGCCCCGGCCCGGGGCGGGCCCGTCCGCTCCAGCCGTTCCGCCGGGCAGGGGCGGTACGGCCCGTTGGGCCAGCCAGACGGCTTCCTGCGTATAGGGCAGCTTGCGCGCCGGACTGGCCGCGGGCGAAGCCAGCAGGGGCACGCCGGCCTGGGTCAGGCCCAGCATGCTGCCGGAGTTGTTGCTGTGCACCCAGACGTTCCGCCCGTCCAGCAGCATCTCCACACTGAAGCGCTTGTAGCGCCTGATGAAACGCCCCACCACACAGCCCGGGGGAAGGGGCAGCAACGGTGATTTTTCCATGAACCGTCCTCGAAAAGGCATCCGGGGCACGGGGAGCGCCCCTCGTTTACAGTCAGATATGAACTTGTTATGCTGTTGCGCCGTGACCGGAGCGGGCGCGCCGCAGCCCGGCCACACCTATTCCAGGCAAGGAGCACCCTATGCAGATTTCCGAACGTGTGCGCACCATGAAGCCCTCGCTGACCCTCAGCGTCAATACCCGCGCCATGGAGTTGCGGGCCCAGGGCATACAAGTCACCAGCCTGGCCGTGGGCGAACCGGACTTCCCCACCCCCAAGCATATCTGTGAGGCCGCCAAGGCCGCCATCGACGCCAATTTCTGCCGTTACACGGCCGTGCCCGGCATCCCCGAGCTGCGGGCCGCCGTGGGCGGTTACTTCAAGAAATTCTACGGCGAGGACATCGCCCCCGAGTGCACCATCGTTTCCGCCGGCGGCAAGCATGCCCTGTACAACTTCATGCAGGCCTCCATCAACCCCGGTGACGAAGTGCTGCTGCCCGCCCCCTACTGGCTCAGCTATCCCTATATCATCCAGCTGGCCGGCGGCGTGCCCGTCATCGTGCAGGCCTCGCTGGAGCAGGGCTTCAAGATCACGCCGGAGATGCTGGACGCCAAATGCACCGGCAAGACCAGGCTGCTGGTGCTCAACACGCCCAGCAACCCCACGGGCGCCGTCTACAACGCCGAAGAGCTGGCCGCCATCCTGGACTGGGCCGACAGCCGCGACGTCTATGTGCTGACCGACGAGATCTATGACCAGCTGGTCTTCGCTCCGGCCAGGATGGCCAGTGCCGTGCACCACTTCGTCAAAAATCCCGAAAAGGTGGCCATCCTCAACGGCGTCTCCAAAAGTTTCGCCATGACCGGCTGGCGCGTGGGCTATGTGGTGGCCCATCCCGAGATCGTCAAAAAGATGTCCAGCCTGCAGGGCCACTGCACGTCCAACATCTGCTCCATCTCGCAAAAGGCCGCCCTGGCCGGCCTCACCGGGCCCCTGGACTTCCTGGCCGAGATGCGCCAGGCCTTCCAGCGCCGCCGCGATCTGGGCATGGACATCATCAGGGGCTGGGACTTTGCCTCCTGCCCCTGCCCGGACGGCGCCTTCTACCTGTTCGTGGACGTGCGCAAGTGCTTCGGCGGCACGGTCAGGAACTCCACCGAGCTCTGCACCTGGCTGCTGGACAAGGCCCGCGTGGCCGTGGTGCCCGGCGCCGCCTTCGGTGACGACAACTGCATCCGCTTCTCCTACGCCGTCAGCGACGACACCCTGCGCGACGCCCTGCAGCGCATCGGCGACGCCCTGTCCCAGCTGCGGTAAATAGAACTGGAATGAGGACGCCTTCGAGAGATGGAGCTATCCGGTAGCGTACGAGCAGGGCAAAAGTTCGCTAACACTGTAGCCTGCAAAATCAAATAACAGGAGGAGGGGCGGCAACCGTCCCTCCTCTTTTAATTAATAATTCCAGTTCCAGAACATCTGATACAATTTTTATTCAGTCCACCACATGAACATCTTTCTTTGTTCCCAGAACTGACTATTAACATTTTATTTTCAGAAGGGGATGAATAGGCTGCTAAATCGTCAAAAAGAAATGATAATCCATAAGCAACATAAAATCTTGAAATATGTTTTTTGCACTTTGATGGCAATTTTAAATCTTCAGGATAAGGCATTGACGTTACTATGGGATCGCTATTTTTTAAAGTATTCTTTTTAAATGCGTCCAGTACAGAAAGTCCATACGGACGAGATATATACCCTCCACCACTGAAGATAAACTTTGTTTTTTCCCGCAATGTTTCCTGCTTGCTCACGCCATGACCTTCAGGAAGACATCTTCGTGTGTCTTGTAATGTTTTTTCACTATCACTACGTACCTTATTAGAAACTTTATTTTTTGCAGCGGTAATGGTTTTATTTTCACTTCCACTTTCCTTTATCTTACGCCAGTACTCCATTTTTTGTATATCTATATTCTCACCGCAAGCGAATCTTTCTATAGAGCGAGAGCCATGTGGAAAAACATTCCCTGCAAAGTAATTTAATACACGTTCTTCTTGGCCTGCGTATGTAAATACACTTTGGTCAACAGTCCCTGCGCCTACATCTGTAAAAAAATAAATAGTGGTAGGATCAGGACTCGAGGCTGGCGACCGGATGAAAGCCTGAATATTAGCACTCACCTCAGGATATACCTGGCATAATTCATTTTCTGCAAAGCCATCATCGCTTAAAATAGAGATATATTCATTTAAGTCATCAATTTTTACAGGATCTTCAATTATAGACTCAGACTTTAACTCCCATGCAATAGTAAGCATAGAGCGAAACAGTTTGCGCACATTTTCATCACAAATATCAGCCACAGGTATTGCCATATTTACCCTAATCAGGATACTTGATAGTGATATCGGCAACGACTCTCTTTAACCATAGAGATAAAAAGAAAATGGTTGCCATTTTAGTTATTTCTGATGGGGAGTATTTGCAATCTTTACCGACGATATTTTTATATTCATGAAAAATTTCCGCATTTATTTCATTAAGCGCAACTTTTTCCAGTGCAACTTTTAGATGATAAAGCCCGTTTTCTGGATAAAGTGTATGGATAGTATCATGAATCGTAAATGTGTCCCCATCAAACAAAATAACGCTGGGAATGAGCAAGGAGGATAGATTGTCCTTCTCAAAATGTTTAAATACCCATGCCTTATCTTTATTAATATCACGGATAACTATTTTTGATGAAGATGTACCAAAATCGAAGCCTATTTGAAATATATAAGGATCACGTTGACTATTTTCCACAACAGAATCCTTTACAGATTTGATATGAGAAGAAATGCCACTATCTTTTTTTGTCCGTTTATCATCACCACGGAGTAAGCCAGAAAACAAGGATTTAATAACACTACCCAAAGTAGCCATAACCTTCCCCCTTAGTACACAACATTAAGAAGCCCCACAACGACTAAATTAAACTCAGGATCAACAATTCGCTTACTATTTAGAAGATCAATAGTATTTCTTTTTTGCTCTTCATTTTTAACAATAGTCGCCCGTGTCATTTTTATAACATTTTCCCCACGCTTATTTGCGATGAGAGTATCGAGCCGACTTTTGCTTTGGGCGATTTTTCTATCAAACAAACTTGTCCGACGTCTGATTTTTATTTGTATGATATTTTCATTTTCCATCCCAAATTCATCTATATCACTATCTATTTGATCATATATAAACTCTTCAAGCTGTGCATATCTATCTCCAATGCATTTTTTATCATATTCTTTATAGTCCCAATCTGTACCATATTTTAACATGTCTTGTACAATATCTTCAGCTTCTGATGAAGTAATGCAGGTTCCATCCGATAAAGAAATCAGCCCATATTTAAGAAGTTCTCTATCTATAACCCCCTTCATTTTCAATTTTTCAATTCTAAACAGGTATGTACCACTGGGAATTTTATCTATATTTAATTCTATAGAATATACCTTATATGTATTATAGGAATTATCAACATTTTCTTTTGTTATCCATCGGATAAAAGGAGACATATGGTTTGCAAAAACAATATTCTTCCTACGAACTTTCCCTACAATTTCGCGATCGAATGTGATGATAAATGTTTTTTGCCGAAAAAGAACAGAAGCAACGGTTCGTTCTCCATCAATATATTTTCGAAACGATTCACGTGCATCATCAGAAAGAGAAATCTGTAAACATCCAGGATAGGGAGTATTATAATTTATAATCGTGCCGAAATAATATCTTTCAAAAAAATTTTTAACATAGGCTTCAAGCTCTGATGGCTGAATATAGCGTCCTTTGCCACGATCCTCTTCTATCTTTTTTTGAACATAGTCAGAAAAAGCAACTAATCCTTCTCCAGATTCTTCCAGAAAAAGAATATCAAGCTGGCGCCTTTCTATTGCCTTTTGCGTTTATACGATACGCCTATTTTCTTCTTCTTCTGTCAAATTTTTGCTTAACAAATCCATCGTTAACTGTTTTATTTCATATCCAATAACCTCATCCAAATCTCCGAGGCTATTGCTAAATTTTTCAAGCTTTTGATGTAAACGGGTAAATATTCGTTCCTCAATCGTGTTTTCTATTTTAAAGTTAACAATAGAAAGACGATCCGCCTGCTGACCAACGCGGTCAATTCGACCTATACGTTGCTCAACGCGCATCGGGTTCCACGGAAGGTCATAATTTACAATGATTCTGCAAAATTGTAAGTCGATCCCTTCGCTACCAACCTCTGAGGAAAGAAGAATGCGTGCTCCTGCGACATCTCTAAAGTATTCAATTTCTTTCCAACGCTCTTCTGCAGAGATTCCTCCATGTATAATAGCGATTTTTTCACCATTTGATTCAAGCCTCTTTTTTAAATAATTCAAGGTACCTCTATAAAATGAAAAAATAATTATCTTCTCTTTATTTTCTATTTCAAGCAATCGAAGGAGACTTGCAAATTTTGAGTCATTTTTGATAAAATCATACTGAAGAAGATTAGAAATTTTCGGTAAAAAATCATCAGCTAACTGTGTACTCTCGCTTATTATATCATCGTCTCCAAAGGCTTCTGATAAAATTGATCCGGAAGGCTCCATAGATGAACTATTTATTTTCTCTACAAAAGCAGGCAAACAACTTGCCGCCATTAACTGCCATGTCATTACACGAAAAATATGAAACTCAGTATTATGCTTGGCGCAATATGTTTTTACTGCTACCAGTATCATCTGATATAAAGCCATTTCTTCTTTTGTGTATGACAAGTCAATAACTTTAGATACACGAATTGGACGTTTCTTTTGAACCTGTACTCGGCGCGTTCTGTTGACATAATTACCAAGAATATTCATTTTTTCTATAATATCTTGGCATTTTGCTATCAGCGCAACATCAGAAAAATCACATTTGTCAAGCTCTAATATATACTCAATAAATCTTTTAAAATATGGAGATTCAGCAGCAGGGCTATTGGCCATCATTTCCAAAGAATTTAAAAGTAGTTTTTTATTTATAGGATGACTACTAAGAGCATTTCCAGCTCTTACTGTCGGCCGATTTGCCTCCAATAATCCCTCAAAGCTATATTGAGTTGCAAAAAAATCCTCATCAATCAGGCGTAATAAGCTATGTAAATCCGTATTTTTATTATTTAAAGGTGTTGCAGAAACACACAGAATGCCACGTGCAGATGCAGATAGACATTCACCGAGTGAAAACGTTGTCGTTGAAGAATTTCTCATATAATGAGCTTCATCAAAAATAACGAGATCAAAAGGATAAAAGTCTTCTTCCCAAAAACGAATTTCTCGAAGCAACTGAACTTTGGGAGATATACTTTTCCCCTGGTCTAAAGGATTTCTCAGTTCATTTTGTAAATCCTTAGGGGGCCTTAGTCCAGTATAAGTACCGATTAAAACAAATTGATATCCTTGCCCATAGTTTTTAGTATTATCTATTTCACCCTTCAGATCTTCGAAGTTAACGATTTTTGCATCTATGAGAAACTTCTCTTCAAGTTCTATTTTCCATTTTGCAGATAGGCTTTTAGGGCAAATAATCAGTAGACGTTTTGCTTGATATCTCGCCTGCATTTCAAGCCAGATTAACGTCGCTTCTATTGTCTTACCAAGACCGACTTCATCTGCAAGAAGTAACCTTTCTGAAGGTGAATTAATAAATTTTATTACTGGCTTATACTGATAAGGATAAAAATCTATCTGTGCCGCTTCCATTGAATAAATAATGTCATGTAAACTTCCTTTTAATTTTTCATATGTGATGCATTGACGTAAATGCGAGGCCCCTTCAAATCGTTCCTGTTCGAGGAGATCAAAGGGATCTCGAAGGGCTTCCTCATTAACAGCTAAAATCTGGCTGATAGGTCTATATTTCATAAGCCCATTGGCAAAACGGATCTGAATCATTATAATACTACCTGTACAACGGCTTTTCCCCGTATATACAGCGATATCACTCGGGTGATTCTTATCAACAACTTTTTGATCCTTGACAAAAGGGATGTTCATATCCATCGAAGCACCTTAATTTTATATTTTTATATACAAACTAATATACTAAATATATTTTCCAATTTCAATATTGCTGAGCAGAAAAAGACTACTCATAGCCCTCTCGACAAGTCACGGGAGAGGATGGTAAAAAACGCCTTTCCTCATCCTGTCCCTGCAAGGAGATTATCCCGTGTGCCAGAGTGATTTTCCCGCCTATCGCGGTCAGATGGAATATGTGTGCCTGCACTGCGGCCAGCGCTACCCCGGTGACAGCCTGCTCTACACCTGCCCGTCCTGCGGCGGCGTGTTCCTGCTGGAAAACACCAGGTTCGACGAACTGAAACAGCGCAGCGGCGCGGAATGGCGCGAGATCTTCGACCGCCGCGCCTCCACCCGCAGCACGGCCCTGCGCGGCATCTTCCGTTATTACGAGCTTCTGGCGCCCCTGCTGGACGAGGAAGACATCGTCTACCTGGGCGAAGGCCTGACCCCCATCGTGGAAGCCGCTCCGGCCCTGCGCGACCGTGTGGGCGTGCCCTTTGCCTACAAGAACGACGGCCAGAACCCCAGCGCCTCCTTCAAGGACCGCGGCATGGCCTGTGCGTTCAGCTATCTGAAATGGCTCTGCCGCCGCCACCAGTGGGACGAGGTGCTGACCGTCTGCGCCTCCACCGGTGACACTTCCGCCGCCGCGGCCCTGTACGCCTCCTATGTGGGCGCGCCCCTCAAGAGCGTGGTGCTGCTGCCCCACGGCAAGGTGACCCCGCAGCAGCTCTCCCAGCCCCTGGGCAGCGGTGCCACGGTGCTGGAACTGCCGGGCGTGTTCGACGACTGCATGAAGGTGGTGGAGCATCTGGCCGAGAACTACCGCGTGGCCCTGCTCAACTCCAAGAACAGCTGGCGCATCCTGGGCCAGGAATCCTACGCCTATGAGGTGGCCCAGTGGTACGGCTGGGACGTGTCCGGCCTGTGCATCTTCGTGCCCATCGGCAACGCGGGCAACATCACGGCCGTCATGTCCGGCTTCCTCAAGATGCTGGAGCTGGGCATCATCACCAGCCTGCCGCGCGTCTTCGGCGTGCAGAGCGAACACGCCGACCCCGTGTACCGCTACTATGCCGCGCCCAGGGGCGCCCGTGTGTGGCAGCCCGTGACCGTCACCCCCAGCGTGGCCCAGGCCGCCATGATCGGCAACCCGGTCTCCTTCCCGCGTGTGCAGCGCCTGGCCGGGAAGTTCATGGAAAAGGGCGGCGAAAAGGCCTTCCAGGTGGTGCAGGTGACCGAACAGCAGATCATGGACGCCATGATCGTGGCCAACCGCCACGGCCACATCGCCTGCACCCAGGGCGGCGAATGCCTGGCCGGTCTGGTCAACGCCCGGGCGCTGGGCCTGGTGGGCGATGACGAGCACGCCGTGCTGGACGCCACGGCCCACGCCCTCAAGTTCTCGGGCTTCCAGGACATGTACTTCAACGACAGCTTCCCCGAAGCCTACGGCGTCAAGCCCCGGGCCGGGCTCTCCAACAAGCCCGAACTGCTGCTGCCCGAAAGCGCCCGCGAAGGCAAAGACGTGGCCACCTTCGCCCGCCTGGGCGCCGATGCCGTGGTGGCCCGCCTGGGCCTGAGCCGCAAGTAGGCGCCAGCGCCTCCCCCAATGTCAAAAGCCCCTTTCCTGCCGGGAACGGGGCTTTTTTCATGGCAGGCGGCCGTGCGCTATCCGGCGGCCTTGGGGTCCGGCTCGGCCATGGCCTCGGGCCAGCGCTCGGCGGCCATCTCGCGCAGCTTGAACTTCTGGATCTTGCCGCTGGCGGTCAGGGGAAAGCCGTCCACCACGGCGATGTAGCGCGGGATCTTGTACCAGGCGATCTTGCCGCGGCAGAAGGCGCGCACGTCCTCGGGAGCGATGGGCACATCGGGCCGGGCGATGATGAAGGCGCCCACTTCCTCGCCATATTTGCGGCTGGGCACGGCCACCACCTGGATATCCAGCACGCCGGGCATGCCCATGAGGAATTCCTCGATCTCGCGCGGGTAGACGTTCTCGCCGCCGCGGATGATCATGTCCTTGATGCGGCCGGTGACGCGCACATAGCCGTTTTCGTCCATGGTGCCCAGGTCGCCGGAGTGGAGCCAGCCCTCGGGGCTGATGGTGCGGGCCGTCTCTTCGGGCATGTTGTAGTAGCCCTTCATGACGTTGTAGCCCCGGCACAGGATCTCGCCCACCTGGCCGCGCGGCAGCTCCTCGCAGGTCTCGGGATCGCCGATGCGCACCTCGATGCCGGGCATGGCGCAGCCCACGGTCTCGCAGCGCAGAGGCAGGGGGTCGTCGGGGTCGGACTGGGTCATCACCGGCGAGCCCTCGGTGAGGCCGTAGCAGATGGTGATGTCCTTCATGTACATGTCTTCCACCACGCGCCGCATGAGCGGCTCGGGGCAGACGGAACCGGCCATGATGCCCGTGCGCAGGCTGGAGACGTCGAAACGCTTGAACATCTTGTGTTCCAGTTCGGCCAGGAACATGGTGGGCACGCCGTACAGGGCCGTGCAGCGTTCGCTGTCCACGGCGGCCAGCACGTGCAGGGGGTTGTAGGCCTCGAGGATGACCATGCAGGCCCCGTGGTTGACGCAGGCCGAGACCCCCAGCACGCAGCCGAAGCAGTGGAAGAGCGGCACGGGCAGGCAGACGCGGTCCTTGTCGGAAAAGCGCTGGTGACGGCCGATCCAGTAGCCGTTGAGGCCCACGCCCACATGGGTCAGCATGACGCCCTTGGGGAAGCCCGTGGTGCCGGAGGTGTACTGCATGTTGATGACGTCCCAGGGGTCCAGGCTGTCCTGCCGGGCCCGGTACTCGGCATCGTCGGTCATGACGGACATGGACAGGATCTCGGGCACGGAATACATGCCGCGGTGCTTCTCCGCGCCCAGGAAACAGACGCGCCGCAGATGCGGCAGGCGTTCGAAGCTGAGCCGGTCGCGGCTCTGGTAGCGCAGCTCGGGCGCCAGGGTGTAGAGCGTGTCGATGTAGTCATGGTCGCGCAGGCTGTCCATGATGAAGATGTTCTCGCACTCCGACTGGTTGAGCAGGTATTCCAGCTCGTGTTCGCGGTAATTGGTGTTGACCGTGATCAGGATGGCCCCGATCTTGGCCGTGGCGAACTGCAGGGCCACCCAGTAGGGCACGTTGCTGGCCCAGACGGCCACCTTTTCCCCTTTCTGCACGCCCAGCGCCATGAGTCCCTTGGCGAACAGGTCGACGGTATCGGCGAACTCGCGCCAGGTCTGGCGGTAGTTGCGGTCCGCATAGACGATGGCGTCCTTGTGGGGGATGCGGGCCACCGTCTCGTCCAGGACCTGGCCAAGGGTCTTTTCACGCAGTTCGAACAGTGCCTGGCGCTGGCGCACTTTCTCGTCCATGGATCATCCTTCATATGCCGCACGGGAGCGCGGGCTGTGTACGCAAAAGGGCAGGGACACGACGGGGGCTACGGCGTATAGGTCACGGCCAGCAGCTGGGCCGGATCATCGCCGTGCGCGCCCACGTAGTGGGGCACGATGGAGTTGTAGTAGATGGTCTCGCCGGCCTTCAGGTAATAGGTCTCGCGACCGTAGACCACCATCAGTTCGCCCTTGAGCACCAGGATGAACTCTTCGCCCTGATGCGAGATGGTCTTGCGCTCGTCGTCCTTGTCGGGATAGATCTCGATGAAAAAAGGCTCCATGTTGCGGTCGCTCTTGCCCTTGCCCAGCGCCTGGTAGATGTAGCTGGAGCGGGGGGTGCGGCCGGTGTGCAGGGCGGGGTCCACGCTGCCCAGCTGGTCTATGCGGGAAATGATGGGATCGCGGGTGAACTGGTCATCCAGGAAGGTGCCCAGCCGTACGCCCAGCGAACGGGCCACCTTCTGCAGGGGGCCGATGGTGGGATATATCTCGTCATTTTCCATGCGTTCCAGAAAATTGACGGTCAGCCCCGTGTTCTGGGAAAGGGTCTCAAGATCCACGTTCCTTTCCTCGCGGAACGTGCGGATGCGCTTTCCGACACTGCTTTTTCCGGCCATGTCTGTCTCCTGTTGCAGCCTGTGCAGAAAAACCAAGGGTAAAAAGTGTTCTGAAAAATATCATAAAGTCTCATGGCCCCGCAAGGCGGCAGGCCGCGCGTAGCGCAAACGCCAAAAAAAGGCTAGGTTCGTCCCATGACACAGCACAAACGTACGGCCGTGCTGGCCGCAGGACAGGTCCAGGGCGTGGGCTTCCGCCCCTTCATCTACCGGCTGGCCGTGGAAGGCGGCCTTTCCGGCAGCGTGGGCAACACCTCGGAGGGGGTGCGCATCGAGGTGCAGGGCGACCCGGCGCAGGTGGATGCCTTTGCCGTGCGCCTGCGCCGTGAGCTGCCGCCCCTGGCACGGCTCACCCGGCTGGAGGTCACGGAGCTGCCCCCGGTGGACGGCGAGACGGAATTCGTCATCGTGGCCAGCCACGGCCATGCCGGCCACAGCGTGCTGGTCAGCCCCGATGTGGGCATCTGCGAGGACTGCCTGCGCGACATGCGCACGCCCGGCGATCCGCGCTTCGGCTATGCCTTCACCAATTGCACCAATTGCGGGCCGCGCTACACCATCACCCGTTCCATCCCCTACGACCGCGCCACCACCAGCATGGCCTGCTTCCCCTTCTGTCCCCGCTGCGAGGCCGAATACCGCGATCCGCTGGACCGGCGCTTCCACGCCCAGCCCGTGGCCTGCCCGCAGTGCGGACCGCGCCTGTGGCTGGTGGACAACCCCCTGCTGCCGCCGGGCGGCACCCTGCCCCCGGACAGCGCCCCGGCGGACTGGCCCGGCCCGGAGACCCTGCCGACGGCAGCGTCCATGCGGGATGCCGTGGCGCGGGCGGCCCTCCTGCTGCGGGACGGCCGTCTGCTGGCCCTCAAGGGCCTGGGCGGTTTCCAGCTGGCCTGTGACGCCCGCTCCGCCCGCAGTGTGGCCCTGCTGCGCCTGCGCAAGCGGCGCCCGCACAAACCGCTGGCCCTGATGGTGCCGGATCTGGCCACGGCCCGGGAGCTGTGCCATCTTGCCCCGGAGCACGAGGCCCTGCTGCTCTGCCCGGAAAAGCCCATCGTGCTCTGTCCGGCCCGCAAGGGCTGCCTGCCCCCCGCCATCGCGCCGGATACCGCCGGCATCGGCCTCATGCTGCCCTACACGCCCCTGCACGTCGTCCTTTTCGACGAGCTGGGCCGTCTGGCCGCCGCGGCCGGAGACCCCGCGTCCGTGCTGGTCATGACCTCGGCCAATGCCAGCGGCGAGCCCATCTGCCTGGGCAACCGCGAGGCCCTGCGCCGCCTGGCGCATCTGGCCGATGCCTGGCTGCTGCACGACCGCGACATCCTGGTGCGCGTGGACGACAGCGTGGCCGGTGTGCGCCCCCTGCCCGCCGACGGGGACAGCACGGCCGCCGCGGTGCCCTTTTTCTACCGCCGGGCACGCGGCTATGTGCCCCGTCCGGTGATGCTGCCCGAAGCCTGGGGCACGGACCTGCCCTGCGTGCTGGGCGCGGGCGGCGAACTCAAGGCCACGCTCTGCCTGACGCGCGGCAACGAGGCCTTCGTCAGCCAGCATGTGGGCGATCTGGAGAACGCGCCCACCTTCAGCTTTTACGAGGAAGTGGCCCGCCACCTGCAGGATCTGCTGGAGGTGCGGCCCGCCGCCGTGGTCTGCGACCTGCACCCGGACTTCCTCTCCAGCCGCCATGCCGCGGAACGGGCCCGGCGCGAGGGCCTGCCCCTCTGGCGTTTGCAGCACCATGCGGCGCACGCGGCCTCCGTGCTCGCCGAGCACGGGCATACCGGCCCGGCCCTGGCCCTGGCCCTGGACGGCACCGGCCTGGGCACGGACAAGAGCATCTGGGGCGGGGAACTGCTGTTCATGGAGCTGGACGCGCCCCGCTGGCAGCGTCTGGGCCGCCTGGCGCCCTTCCGTCTGCCCGGCGGCGAGGCCGCCATCCGCGAGCCCTGGCGCATCGCCCTGGGACTGGCCCTGCAGACCGGCAGGGCCCCCGAAGCCCTGACAGCGGGCTGGACGGCCGGCGATGACGGCAGGGACGGGGTCCGCCGCGCCCCGCAGGCCCTGGCCGTCACGGCGGTCAGCGAGATGTGGCGCCGGGGCCTCAACTGCCCGCCCACGTCCAGTGCCGGGCGCCTGTTCGATGCCGTGTCCGCCGCGCTGGGCCTGTGCACGCACATCACCTATGAAGGGCAGGCCGCCATCCGTCTGGAAGATGCCGCCGCCCGCAGTGTCCTGCCGGGACAGTGGTGGCGCCTGGGGCCGGAAGGGCTGCGGGCCCCGCAGCCGGAGCACGGGCTGCTGCCCGCCCCGCCCCTGACGGAGGAGGAAGGCCTCCTGCAACTGGACGGCACGGCCCTGTTCGCCGCCGTGCTGGACCAGCGCGGCCGCCTGCCGGCGGAAGACCTGGCCGCCCGTTTCCACTGGCAGCTGGCACAGGGCTTCACGGCCCTGGCCGTCAGGGCCGCCGGGACCACGGGCGTGCGCGTGGTGGGCCTGTCCGGCGGTGTCATGCAGAACGCCCTGCTGGCCCGCCTGCTGCCGCTGCTGCTCGCGGCGCACGGCCTCACCCCCCTGTGCCAGCAGGACGTGCCGCCCGGTGACGGCGGCATCTCCCTGGGCCAGGCCGCCTGGGCGCAGGCCTGCCTGCGGGCCGGTCTGCCGTCGGAACTGGAATAGCCCGCTGCCGGTCCATGACGGCCCCGGAAAGCTCCGCTGCCGGGGCGGCCGCTGTGCGCTTCTTTTTCAATTTGTTGAAATCAAAGGATAAAAAAGAAAAATCACTTTTTTTGATTTTTCCGTTGACAGCCAGGGTCTTTTTGGGCAGTATGCATTTCTGCCGAGGGGCTGTAGCTCAGTTGGGAGAGCGCTTGAATGGCATTCAAGAGGTCAGGAGTTCAATTCTCCTCAGCTCCACCAAAAAGGAAATCAGGGTTTGCGGAAACGCAAGCCCTTTTTTCGTTTCCGGCTCCCGCCGTTTTCTTCTCGTCTTCCTCCCCCATCGCATGACGGCTCTGTGTCATTCTGTGACATTTCCGGGACGCCCGTCTTCCGGCCGTTGCTCTTTTTTCCGTAGCGCGCTACGAGGTGAAAAAGGACCTGTCATGATCCGCGGTCCAAAGGAGGAAGATGATGAAAGGACTGTTCGCTTTCCTGGCAATGCTCTGCGCCCTGTGCGTGGCCCTGCCCGCCGCCCAGGCCAAGCCCATCCCCGGTGCCAAGTATACCTATACCCTGAAAAGCGTCATGCCCGTGGCCGGTCGCCAGGGCGTGGCCTGCGACGGCAAGTTCATCTACGTGAGCTGCAGCAAGGCCCTGTACAAGTACGACATGAACGGAAAACTGGTGGCCGAGAACAAGAACCCCTTCGAAGGCTATTCCATCCCCTCCAACCACATCGGCGACATCGACGTCTACAACGGCGAGATCTATGTGGGCGCCGAAAACTTCATGGACGGCGTGGGCAAGGACATCCAGATCGCCATCCATGACGCCAATACCCTGAAATTCAAGCGCACGTTCAAGTTCGAGCCCAAGTCCGGCCAGGAGGAAGTGTCCGGCATCACCGTGGACCCGGTCAAGAAGACCGTGTGGATGTGCTCCTGGGTGGGCGAAGAAAGCGGCCGCCATCTCTATGAATACGACCTCAAGGGCAACTACCTGCGCAAGGTGCACCTGCAGCCCGTGCCGCAGTGGGTGCAGGGCGTGTTCTACTACAACGGTTCCCTGTTCATGACCGCTGACGACGGTACCGCCGACGACAACGAGCCCGACCACCTGTACCGCATCGACATCACCTCGGACAGCAACGCCCATGTGTACATGGAAAAGGTCTTCGATGAAGCCATCAGGCAGGGCGAGATCGAAGGTCTGTGCGTCGATCCCTCCACCGGCGACCTGCTGGTGCACATGAACCGCGGTGCCCGCATCGTGCTGGGCATGGGCAAGGGCTTCTACCCCGGTTACACCGAGGAAGTCCACGAGATCTACCGCTACAGCATGGAGCCCAAGCAGCCCCCGCGCCGCTAGGCATCGTGTCTGACCTGCCTTTCCGGGCCGCCTTCGGGCGGCCCTTTTTCGTGCCCGTCTCCCTTGACGCCGCCTGCCCCGCCCGCTATGCCCATGCCTCAGACATCCCGCAGGAGACAGGCATGGACCTTCGCAAAATACTGCTCATTTCCCTGGGGCACCTCAGCTGCGACCTCAACGGCGGCGCCCTGCCCTCGCTGATGCCCTATCTGGCCGCGGCCCACGGCTTCAACTATCAGGCCGCGGGCGCCCTGATGTTCGCCTATTCGGCCACCTCCTCCCTGGTGCAGCCCGTGTTCGGCTATCTGGCCGACAAACACGCCCGGTCCTGGTTCGTGCCGCTGGCCGTGCTGCTGGCGGGCGGCAGTCTGGGCCTGGTGGGCTTTCTGGACAGTTACTGGGCCATCTTCCTCACCCTCATGCTTTGCGGCGTGGGCGGCGCCCTGTTCCATCCCGAAGGGGCCCGCTATGCCAACCTCGTTTCCGGCAGCCGCAAGGGCGCGGGCATGAGCATCTTTTCCGTGGGCGGCAACAGCGGCTTCGTGGTGGGGCCGCTGCTGGTGGCCGGGGCCACCTGTGTGGCGGGCCTGCACGGCACGGCCGTGTTCCTGCTGCTGGCCCTGTGCACGGCCTCGTTCCTCTTTGTCCAGATGCGCGGCTGGCAGCAGGGGATGCCCCGAGGCCGGACGGCCGCCGGACAGGCCGAACCGCGCAACGACTGGCATGCCTTCGGCGTGCTGACCCTGGTCATCGCCTCGCGCTCTATCCTTTTCCTGGGCTTCAATACCTACATCCCCCTGTACTGGCATGACGTCTTCGGCCAGAGCAAGGAATTCGGCGCCATGATGCTGGCCTTCTTCTGCGTCTGCGGCGTCAGCAGCAACGTGCTGGGCGGCTTCCTGGCCGATAGGATCGGCTATGCCCGCATCATCCGCCTGTCGTGGTGGCTGGCCCTGCCCGCGGCCCTGGCCTTCGCCTGGGCGGACAGCATGTGGCTGGCGGCCCTGCTGCTGGCCCCGCTGGCCGTGGGCCTGTTCGCGCCCTTCAGCTCCATGGTGGTGCTGGGCCAGAAGCTGCTGGCCCGCAACATGGGCTTCGCCTCGGGCGTGACCCTGGGTCTGCCCATGACCCTGGGCGGCATGGCCATGCCCCTGCTGGGCTGGATCGCGGACCATTTCGGCGGTCTGGGCACGGCCATGGCCTGCCTGGTGCCCGTGGCGGCCCTGGGGGCGCTGGCCTCCCTGCGCCTGCGGGACGATGCCGCCGGGAGCCGCGCCTGATGCCGGTCGCCGGTCTGGAAAGCCCCGTGGGCCCGCTCTGGCTCACGGAAGAGGACGGGCATCTGGTGGCCCTGGACAGGACATGCCCGCTCCCGGCCCCGGACCTGTGCCCGCCCGGGGCCGTCTCCCTGCCGGGGCAGGCCGTGACGAGCCCCCTGCTGCACGCGGCCCGGGAACAGCTGGCGGCCTACTTCGCGGGCCGCCTGCGCCGCTTCGACCTGCCGCTGGCCCCGCGGGGCACGCCCTTCCAGCTGCGCGTCTGGCGGGCCCTGCAGGACATCCCCTACGGGCGGACCTGCTCCTACAGCGAACTGGCCGCGGCCGTGGGCGACCCGCGTGCCTGCCGCGCCGTGGGCCGGGCCAACGGCCGCAACCCCCTGATGATCGTCATCCCCTGCCACAGGGTCATCGCCGCCGGTGGCGGTCTGGGCGGCTACAGCGGCGGCCTGGCCGTCAAGCGCTTTTTGCTGCGCCTGGAGGCGGGGCTGCCCCTGCCGGCAGGTCACTGACGTCCGCCCCTGCCCCCTCTTGTGGTTGCCTCCTGCCGCGAGTGCAGGTACTATGGATAAGTGAGCATCTTTACTGTCATTTTTGATACAGTACCGCAACATGGCAGTAATAGTGTGTCATATTTTGTCACAATCCCCTGTCCCTCAGCCCAAGAGTGCGGACCATGAACACGATCCATACCATCTGTATCGTTGACGACGATGAAGAAATCCGCTCCTTGCTTTCCGACTATCTGCGCCGCAACGGCTTTTCCACCTGTACGGCGGGGAACGCGGCGGAGTTCCTCGAGATGCAGCGCCGTGTGCCCTGCAGCCTGATCGTCATGGACATCATGCTGCCCGGCATGAACGGGCTGGAACTGTTCCGCACCCTGCGCGCGGAGTCCACGGTGCCCGTCATCTTCCTCACCGCGCTGGGCGACATCACCGACCGCATCGTGGGCCTGGAGCTGGGCGCCGACGACTACCTGAGCAAGCCTTTCGAGCCCCGCGAGCTGCTGGCCCGCATCCGTACCGTGCTGCGCCGCACCGAGGGCGGCGCCCGCCGCGACCAGCCAGAGACCACGCCCCTGCAGTTCGCGGGCTGGCTGCTGGACCGCAGCGCCCGCCATCTGGTGGCGCCCGACGGGGTGGTGGTCTCCCTGAGCGGCACGGAATACCGCCTGCTGGAGATCTTTTTGCAGAACCCCCAGCGGGTGCTCAGCCGCGACGAGCTGCTGGAACGCACCCAGGGCCGCAATGCCGTGCCCTATGACCGCAGCATCGACGTGCAGATCAGCCGCCTGCGCACCCGCCTGCGCGACAACGGCCGCGAGCCCCAGCTCATCAAGACCGTCCGCGGCGACGGTTACGTGCTGGCCACGGACGTGCGCCCGCAGTTCGTGCGTCCGGCCCTGCCCGTGGATGCCCCCATCATGCCCGGGAAGTAGCGGCATGCCGGCCTTTCTTGCCCGTCTGCTGCGCAGCCTGACGCCCACCACGCTTTCCGCGCAGCTGGCGGGCATGCTCATCGGCGGCATCCTTTTGCTGCACGGTGTGGCCACTGTCACGGTCCAGCGGGTGGAGGAGCGGCAGGCGGCCCGGTCCGCCCTGCTGGAGCAGGCCAACAGCCTGGCCCTTTCCCTGCAGCTCCTGCATTCCGAGCCCTTCGAGTACAAGCGCTCCCTGCTGGAACGGCTGGAGCGGCTGGACGTGGTCCATCTGAGCCTGGGCGATGCCCCCAATCCGGCCCGGCAGGCGCAGGACGAACGCGCCCTGTACCTGCGCGACCGCCTGCGCAAGAACCTGAACAGCATCGAGACCGATCTGGATACCCGCGAGATGCTGACCGAGGTCCAGCGCGTGCATGTGGCCGACAGCATGAACCCCACCCTGCGCCGTCATGTGCCCTGGACCCATGTGTACGAAAGCCGGGTGAGCGTGCGCCTGGACGACGGCAAATGGCTGTGCGTGGTCATCAGCAGCGATGCCTATGACTTCTCCCCCAGCCAGGCATCCCTGGCCATGCTGCTGCTGGAAGCGGGCCTGCTGATCCTGCTCATCCTCGTGGTGGTGCATCGCATGGTGCGGCCCCTGCGGGTGCTCTCCGGCAAGGCCGAGAGCTTTGGCCGCAACCTCTACACCGCGCCCCTGCCCGAAGACGGGCCCACCGAAGTGCGCGAGGCCGCCCGGGCCTTCAACAAGATGCAGGAACGCATCCGCGCCGGTGTGGGCCAGCACGAACGCATCCTGGCCGCCGTGGCCCACGACCTGCGCACCCCCCTGACCCGCATCCGCCTGCGCGTGGAGGGCATGGACCCCGCCTCCCCCCTGCGGGCCAAGCTGCTGGGCGACATCGACATCCTGGGCGGCATCATGGCCAACAGCGCCGAGCTCACCCGCGGCAGCGCCCGCGACGAGGCCGCCGTGCGCATGGACATGAACGCCCTGCTGGACAGCCTGGTCTCCGACCGGCAGGACATGGGGCAGGACGTCATGCTCGAAGGCCATTGCCGCCAGCCCTGGACGGTGCGCCCCAACAGCCTCCGCCGCTGCCTCTCCAACCTGCTGGACAATGCCCTGCGCTATTCCGCCCGTGTGCGCATCCGTCTCCTCGAAAAGGCCGATGTCCTGCAGATCGACGTGCTGGACGACGGCCCCGGCATCCCTCCCGAGATGCTGGAGCAGGTCTTCGAGCCCTTCTTCCGCCTGGACGAGGCCCGCAGCCCCCATACCGGCGGCAGCGGCCTGGGCCTGAGCATCGCCCGCAGCATGGCCTGCCGCAACGGCGGGGAACTGAGCCTGCACAACCGGCCCGAAGGCGGCCTGTGCGCCCGCCTGTGCCTCTACCGTTCGGCCATGGAGGCGGAGAGCCTGTAGCCCGGCTGCCGGGCGGCACCGGCGGGAAAGGCGCCCGCACCGGCGCCGGCGGCCGGACTTCCCCGAAGGGCAGGCTTTTCCCCACACCGCCCGCGTCATGCCGCATCTCCGGGGCCCCGTCCCGCAACGGCCCGCGCGCCCGCGCCCCCTGTCCGCTGATGCCCGCACCGGGACATCTTCCCGCAAGGATGGCCGCGCGCCCCTGGCCGCTCCTTTCCTCCGTGGCGCAGGCAGCAAAGGCTTTGCACCCGGCGGGCATTGCGGTATGCTTTCCTGCCGTCCGGTCCGTACCGCCGGACGCACAAGGAGACGCCATGAAGAACTTTTTGACCCTGCAATCCGTGGAGACCGTGCTGGGGCACCTGCGCGCCCTGCCCGTCCTGCCCGCGGAGACCGTCCCCCTGACGGAAGCCCTGGGCCGCCGCCTGGCGGAAGCCCTGCACGCCCCTGCCGACCTGCCCGGTTTCGACCGTTCCACCGTGGACGGTTTCGCCGTGCGCGCCCGTGATGTCTTCGGCGCGCAGGAAGGTTCCCCCGCCCTGCTGGAATGCGTGGGCGACTGCCCCATGGGCGCCGTGCCGGACATCCGCCTCCAGCCCGGCCAGTGCGCGCGCATCCTCACGGGCGGCATGCTGCCCGAGGGCGCGGATTGCGTGGTCATGGTGGAATATTCCCGCCCGGCCGGCGGGAACATGGTGGAGCTCACCCGCACCCAGGCCCCCGGCGACCATGTGGTCATGCGCGACGAGGACGCCGCCGCCGGTGACTGCATCATCCCCGCGGGCCGCAGGCTGCGCCCGCAGGAGATCGGCCTGCTGGCCTCCTTTGGACAGAAGGAGGTGGCCGTGCGCCGTGCGCCCCGGGTGGCCGTCATCTCCACCGGTGACGAGGTGGTGCCCATCGAAAGCGAGCCCCGCCCCGGCCAGGTGCGGGACGTCAATTCCTACAGCCTTGCCGCCCTCTGCCGCAGTGCCGGTGCCGAGCCCACGCTGGCCGGTCTGGTGCGCGACGATGCCGAGGCCCTGCGCCGCACCGTGCTGGCCGCGCTGGACGGTGCCGACGTGGTGGTGGTCTCCGGCGGTTCCTCCGCCGGCATGCGCGACCATACCGTGGACGTCTTCACCTCCGTGCCCGGCAGCGAGCTGCTGACCCACGGCGTGGCCATCAGCCCCGGCAAGCCCTTCATCCTGGCCCGCAGCGGCGGCAAATGCCTCATGGGCCTGCCCGGCCATGTGAGCAGCGCCCTGGTCTGCGCCCGAGCCTTCCTCGTGCCCCTGCTGGAGCATCTGCAGGGCAGCGCCGGGGACGGGCCCGCCCCCTCCCTCACCGCCCGCCTGGCCCGCGCCGTGGCCTCGGCCCAGGGCCGTCGCGACTACATCCGCGTCAGACTGGTGCCCGTCAGCGCCGCGGCCATCGAGGCCGCCTGGCTGCCCCGGGGCCTAGACTGCTCCGATGTGGACTGGCTGGCCCAGCCGCTCATGAAGCCTTCCGGCGTGGTCTCCGGCCTGGTGGAGGCCGACGGCCTCGTCATCTGCGCCGAGAACCGCGAGGGCCTCACCGCCGGGGAACGGGTGCGCGTGGAGCTGCTGTCGTAGGTTTTTCTTGAGGGGAGGGAGGCCCCCTCGCCTGGCGCGAGAGGGGTCCCCCTCCCCAGCGCGCTTTATTTGAAACGATGCCGGCCGCACAAGATCTTTCCGGCCGCCATTCGAGATATTGGGAGATATTTATGCAACGCGAACGTCATACCTATCTGACTTTGCAGACCGTGGAGGCCGCCCGTCAGGGCTGGCTGGACCGCATCAGCGCCGAGGGCCGCGAACTGGCCACGGAGCATGTGCCCCTGTCGGCTGCCCTGCACCGCGTGCTGGCCGAGCCCGTGGCCGCGCGCCGCTCCTCCCCGGCCTTCCACGGCGCGGCCATGGACGGCATCGCCGTCAACGCCGAATCCACCTTCACCGCCTCCACCCGGCGGCCCCTGCGCCTGACCATCGGCACCGACGCCTTCTGGATCAATACCGGCCATCCCCTGCCCGCGGGCACCAATGCCGTGGTCATGGTGGAGAACGTCAACACCGAGCCCGACGGACAGCATGTGGTCATCGAGAAGGCCGCCTTCCCCTGGCAGCATGTGCGCAAGCTGGGCGAGGACATGGTGGCGTCCGAGATCATTTTGCCGCCCGGCGTCTGCATCGGCCCCTACGAGCTGGGCGCGCTGGCCGCGGGCGGCGTGCTGGAACCGCTGGTGTTCACAAAGCCCCGCGTGGGCATCATCCCCAGCGGGACAGAGATCGTGCCCCTCACCGAGGCCCGCGAGGAAGACCTGTGCGCGGGCCGCTGCCTGCCGGAGTTCAATTCCTACATCTTCTCGGCCATCGTGCAGGAGGCCGGGGGCGAGGCCTTTACCCTGCCCATCGTGCCCGACGATCCCGAAGCCATCGGCGCGGCCATCGACACGGCCATCGACCAGGGCGCGGATCTGGTGCTGCTCAACGCCGGTTCCTCGGCGGGCAGCCACGACTATTCCGCCGACGTCATCGCCCGCAAGGGCGAGCTGCTGACCCACGGCGTGGCCGTCATGCCCGGCAAGCCCACGGCCCTCGGCATGGTGCGCGGGGTGCCCGTCATCGGTTCGCCGGGCTATCCCGTCTCGGCCATCGTGGCCCTGGAAGAGTTCGTCCAGCCCCTGCTGGCCCTGCTCCAGAAGCGCTGCCTGGCCCGCCGCGAAACGGTCACGGCCCTGCCCGTCAACCCGCTGCCCTCCCGCCCCGGCATGGAAGAACGCATCCGCGTCAAGCTGGGCCGGGTGGACGACACCTTTTTTGCCGTGCCCCTGCCGCGCGGCGCGGGCACCGTCACCAGCCTGAGCCGTGCCGACGGCATCATCAGCGTGGCCCGCGACTGCGAGGGCATCGGCCGTGACGAGCCCGTGCAGGTGCAGCTGCTGCGCCCCCGCCAGCAGGTGGAAGGCACCCTGCTGGCCATCGGCAGCCACGACAACACCCTGGACCTCATCGACAGCTTTTTGCGCCGCGAGCATCCGCGTTTCCGTCTGGCCTCGGCCCATGTGGGCTCGCTGGGCGGGCTCATGGCCCTCAAGCGCCACCAGTGCCATCTGGCGGGCAGCCATCTGCTCAACGATGCCGACGGCGTCTACAACCGTCAGGCCCTGCGCGACAACCTCAAGGGCGAGCCCATGCTGCTGGTGCGCCTGGTGGACCGCGAACAGGGCCTCATCGTGGCCCCCGGCAATCCGCTGGGCATCCACGGCATCGCCGACCTGGCCCGCGAGGACGTGCGCTTCATCAACCGCCAGCGCGGCAGCGGCACCCGCGTGCTGCTGGACTACCGCCTGAAGCAGCTGGGCATCCGCCCGCAGCAGCTGGCCGGCTATGAGGACGAGGAATACACGCACATGAACGTGGCCGCCGCCGTGCTCTCCGGCCGCGCCCATACCGGCCTGGCCGTGCGCGCCGCGGCCTGCGCCCTGGGCCTGGACTTCGTGCCCGTGGGCGTGGAGGAATACGACCTGGTCATCCCGCAGCGCTACGCCGGGGACGAGCGCATCCTCGCCCTGCTGGACGTCATCCGCTCCGGGGCCTTCCGCAAGGAAGTGGCCGCCCTGGGCGGCTACGGTGTGGAAAAGACCGGTCAGGTCATCTGGGAATACGACGGCCGCTAGGAAAAGCCCCCTTGCTGCGGCACATGGCCCCTCCAGAAAAAAACCACCCGTCCGGGTGGTTTTTTTCTGGAGGAGACCGCCAGCGGCCCCCTCATGCATCGGCGGCAGCCGGCGCTTACCTGTTCTTGTCCACGATCCCGCGTACCGTATCAATGGCGGCCGTGCCGCCCACGGTATCCGCGAACTGCGTGTACACGCCCTGCACCGCATCCCGGAAGGGCTTCAGCTCAGGCCGGGAGACCTGGCAGCCCTTGTCTTCCCACTGCTTGAGCAGGCGGTCTTCTTCCTTGACGGAATAGTCCTGCCACCAGGTTTCCATCTCGTTGTTGGCCCTGACGATGGCGTCCTGGATCTCCTTGGGCAGTCTGGAGAACTTGCGGGCGTTCATGATGAAGCAGGTACCGGACAACTGGTGATAGGTGAGGGCGATATACTTCTGGACCTCAAAGTACTTCTGGGAGGTGGAAAAGTTCAGCGTGGCGTCCTGTCCGTCCACGACCCCCTGCTGCAAAGCGCTGAAGAGCTCTGGAGAGGGGATGGCCATGGCGCTGGCCCCCAGGGCCTCGCAGGTGGCTATCTGGATCTTGTTCTGGTTCATGCGCATCTTGAGGTCCCGCATGGATGCCGGTGACGTGATGGCATGCTTGTTGTTGGTGAAGTGGCGGAACGAAAAGCCGATGAACGCCATGACCTTGATGCCCGTCTTCTTTTCCATGTCAGACACCAGCGCCTTGTGGAAATCGCTGTGACGCGTGGCCACGAACGAGGAAAAGCTCGGGAACATGAACGGCATGGAATAGATGTCCATGGGCGGATAATAGGCCCCCAGCAGCTGCACGGCGACGATCTCCATATCGACACCGCCGTTCTGGACCTTCTTGACCACATTGAAATCGGAGCCCAGCTGGCCGCCGGGATAGATGATGACCGTGGCCTGCCCGTTACTGTACTTCTCCAGCAGTTCCCTGAACTTCAGGGAAGCAAGGTGGTAGTTGTTCTGCCCTTCGGGCTGGGCATGGGCAAGCTTGAAACGGTAGGCAGGGGCGGCCGTCGCCGTCACGGCAACAGCGACTGAAAGCAGCGCAGCCAGACAAAACAGACAGAGCTTTCTCATGGGGGACTCCTCGGGCGTTAGAGGGAGAGGAAGGTCTGCGGCAGCCAGAGCGAGATCTGCGGCAGCAGGATGAGGACGGCCATCATCAGGAACAGGAACAGGATGAAGGGGATGACGGCCCTTGATATCTCGCCAAGGGAACACTTGGCCTGGTCCATGGCGACGAACAGGTTCGTCCCCAGCGGCGGCGTCAGGAAGCCGATCTCCGCATTCAGGACGAAAATGATGGCAAAATGCACCAGATCTATGCCCACGGCCTGCACCACGGGAGCAAAGATGGGCGTGAAGATGATCACCTGCGACATGGAGTTCATGATGCACCCCATGAAGGTCAGGAAGATGCAGATCAGCAGCCAGATGACATAGGGGTTGCGCGTGATGGACATGAGCCATTCGCTGAGCATGGAGGGGATCTGGTACATGGCCATGACTTCCCCGTAGGCGGTGGAAACGGCCCAGATGATCCCCAGACGGCCGGTGATGCTCATGGTCTCCTTCACGGATTCCCAGAGCCCCCTGGGCGTCAGCTCCTTGTAGACGAACATGGCCACGATGATGCCGTAGACAGCCGCCACGACGGCACTTTCCGTGGGTGTGAAGATGCCGCTGTAGATGCCGCCCAGGATGATGATGGGCGCCAGGATGGCCAGGATGCCCCGGCGCACGCTCACCATCAGGTTCGCGAAGTTGAAGCGCGATTCCTCCGCATGCACGCCCTTGATCCTGCACATGATGTGCACGAAGAGGATCAGCCCCACGCCGATGAGCAGGCCCGGCAGCAGGGCCGCCATGAACAGGCCGGTGATGGAAACGCCGGTGATCACCCCGTACAGGATGAGCAGGATGCTCGGCGGGATCATGACCCCGAGGGTGCCCCCCGTGGCCACGATGGCCCCGGCGAAGCCCCGGGGATACTTGCGCTCCAGCAGGGACGGCACCATGACGCCGCCCACGGCGGCCGTCGTGGCGGGCCCCGAACCGGAAATGGCCGAGAAGAACATGGACGCCAGGATGGTGACCATGCCCAGCCCCCCGCGTATGCCGCCGATCATGGCCTCGGCCACGTCCACGAGCCTGCGGGAAAGCCCGCCGCGCTCCATGACGATCCCGGCCAGGAAGAACATGGGGACGGCGATGAGGGGGAAGGAATTGACGGAGTCATAATAACTCTGCGCCATGGTCAGCAGGCTGTCGCCCCCCACGATGTAGGCCGTCATGCCCGCCACGGCCAGCGAAAAACCAAGCGGTACGCGCAGCAGGATCAGGACTGCCAGCCCGCCGAACAGGATAAGGGCAATGGTGCTTTGGTCAGGCATGATCTTCTCCTTCCCCGCCGGACGGGTTCAGGACAGCGCGTATGCTGTCATATGTGAACAGCAGGAGGCGTACCGTCATGATGCCGAAGGCAATCGGGATGATGCTGTACACGATGCCCATTGAGATACCGGATATGGTCAGGGTGAAGCGGTATTCCATGGTCGACAGGACGAGCATCGTCCCGTAAACAGTCATGATGGCCGAAAAGGACAGGAAGATGACATTCGAGATGACATCTATCACCTTGAGCCACGATTTGGGGAAGATCATCGGCGCAATATCGACGACGATGTGGTTTTTCTGCCCTGTCACATACGATATCGACAGATAGATGAACCAGATGAAGCATTGTCCGGCTATCTCGGAATTAAGCGCGCTCGAGTGATGGAAAACATAGCGGCCGACAACCTCTATGAACAGAAGCAATGTCAGTATGCATAGGAATATGCATGACAGGAGACCGTCAAACGAGCGAAAGAAGTTTCTGACTCTGCTTTTCATGGTGATCTCCAGGAGTTCTCCACGGACATGCGTCCGTGGAGAAAGGCGGGACTACGTCCCCTGATGCTTTCTGATGGCCATGAGCACCTTTTCCGGCGTCATGGGAAGATGGGTCATCCATACGCCAACGGCATCATGCACGGCGTTGACGATGGCCGGCGGCGTACAGCCGGCCGCGGGTTCCCCCACCCCCTTTGCCCCGTATGGCGCAAAGGGATGTTCGGACTCCACGAGGATGGGCTCGATATGGCGCGGCATGTCCTTGCTGGTGGCTATCTTGTAGTCCAGCAGGGTATCGGTCAGCACGCGCCCGTCCTCCGCATAGCGGTACTCCTCGCCCAGCGCCATGGAGGAGCCCATGATGACGGAGCCTTCGATCTGCTGCACGCAATGCAGGGGATTGAGCGCCTTGCCCACATCATGGGCCGCCGCCAGGCGCAGGACCGTGATCTGGCCCGTCTCCAGGTCCACTTCCACTTCGGCCGCATGGGTGGAGAACATCCAGAAGGCCGAGCTCCACTTCTCGACACCGGGCCAGGCCTTGAGCATGTCCATCCCCGCCGGGGTGTACATGCTCTCGCCGATGATGTCCCCGCCGCGGGGCAGCACGGCATGCAGGGCCGCGGCAAGGGGCATGTCGACACTGCCGTCGGCGCTGCGCACACGGTCGTCAGCCACGGAAAAGGCGTCCGCGGGCAGGCCGAAGTGCGCCGAGAGCCTGGCATACAGGTCGGCAAGCAGCTTCTGGCAGGCCAGGATGACGGCATTCCCCATATGGAAGGTGCTGCCGCTGGACGTGGTGCCGAAGTCGAAGGGCGTATAGTCCGTATCCTGCTGGGGGACGCGGATACGCTCCAGGGACACCCCCAGGGTCTCGGCGGCCACCTGTGCCATGGCTGTCCGCTGTCCGGCGCCGATCTCCATGGTCCCCACATGCAGCAGGACACTGCCGTCCTGGCGCAGGGATGCCATGCAGTTGACGCAACGGGGCGTGTTGGTGCCCTTGATCATGCAGGCGATGCCCCGGCCGATGGCCTTGCCCGGACGTGCCTTGGGCCTGGGGCCGCCCCAGTCGATGGCGGCGGCCGCCTTTTCCAGGGTCTCTGGCAGGCCGACGCTGATCATGGTCTGACCATTTATGTACGAGCAGCCCTCCTTGTAGGCATGGCGCCGGCGCAGCTCCAGCGGATCAAGGCCCAGCGCCGCTGCGATCATGTCCATGTGCACTTCGCAGGCAAAGGCGGACTGGGTGGTCCCGAAGCCGCGGAACGACGTGCTGGGATAGTTGTTGGTGTAGACCAGCCGGGCCCGGATGGAGAGGTTGGGTATGGAATAGGGCCCCACCGAGGTCGTGGTGCCGCGGAAGGCCACTTCCGGGGACTTGGAGGAATAGGCCCCGTTGTCCCAGACCACGTCGGCGGAACGGGCGATGATGGTACCGTCGTTCATGACGCCGCTCTTGAGCCGGAGCCAGGCTCCCATGCGGGTGCCGCTCATGCTCAGGACCTCTTCACGGCTGAAGACATAGCGCACGGGGCGGCCCTTGGCGAACAGCGCGCCGGCCAGCGCCAGCACCTCGGAATACAGGCAGCCCTTGCCGCCGAAACCTCCGCCCTGGGCCGTGGTGATGATGCGGATGTTTTCCTGCCCCGTGTTGAAGATGGTCGCCAGTTCCCCCAGCCGCCGGTGCGGGGCGTCCGTGGTCGTCCAGAGGGTGAAACGGCCCGTGACGGCATCATAGCGCGCCACGCTGCCGAAGGGCTCCATGGCGCAGTGCGAGGTCGGATGGGAAAAGAAGCAATGCTCGAACACATGGTCCGCCCTGGCAAAGGCCTTTTCCACGTCCCCGAGTTCATAGCTCGTCTCGTTGCAGATATTGGTATGCTCCAGGGCGGGATAGCGGCCTGCGTCACGGCGGTAGGCGTGCTGGTCCTCATGCAGCAGGGGCGCGCCTTCCTTCATGGCCTCGAACACGTCGAAAACGGCCGGGAGATCCTCATACGAAGCTTCCACGGCATCCGCCGCCATCTGTGCTTCAAGCTCGCTTTCCGCGATGACGAGGGCGAGGGGTTCCCCATTATAGCGGACCCTGCCCCGGGCCAGGAACGGCTGGTCGGCGATCATGTTGCCGAACATATAGGGCAGCATGTCCCCCGTGATGACGGCACGCACGCCGGGAAAACGGCGCGCCTTTTCCGTGCGGACCTCCTTGAGCAGGGCATGCGCATGGCTGGAACGCGCCACGGCGCCATACAGCATGTCGGAAAACTGGATGTCAGGAGCGTAGACCGCCTTGCCCGTGACCCGCTCGGGGCCGTCGATGCGGACGACACTTTGGCCAACGTACTTACCCATATCTAGCCTCCATTGCGCATGGTCTGCGCGGCATCCATGACGGCGGCGATGGTGCGCGGATAGGTGCCGCAACGGCAGATGACGCCCGACAGCCCTTCCCGGACGGATTCCTCCGTAAGCGGGACACCGCTGTCGATGAGCGCCTTCGCGCTCAGGATCATGCCGGAAGAGCAGTAACCGCACTGCACGGCCCCTTCTTTCAGGAAGGCCTTCTGCAGGGGGTGCAGCTCGCCGTTCTCTCCGGCCAGGCCCTCGACCGTGGTGACGGTGACGCCGTCAAGATCGCCGGCGAGCACCAGGCAGGAATTGACGAGCTTGCCGTCCATGATGACGAGGCAGGCCCCGCAATCCCCATGCCCGCAGCCTTCCTTGACGCCGGTCAGGAACAGCCGGTCACGCAGGATCTCCAGCAGGCTTTCCCGGGCGGGGACCGTCAGGCTGTGGGTTTCACCGTTCACCGTCATTGTCACATGTACGTCTTGCATCAGCAGCTCCTTCTCTCCTGCGCGGCGAGGGAACGCAGGGTCTTTGTCAACAAGCCCCGGACAAGTTCTTTCCTGTAGGCGGCACTGGCCCGCAGGTCCGTGATGGGGCGGGCATCCCGCGCCGCGGCCTCAGCTGCGGCACGGATGGTCTCTTCATCAAGGCGCGCGCCCCGCAGCACATTTTCGGCCCCGGCGGAACGCAGACAGGTGGGCCCCACGGAGGTCATGGCCACCCTGGGCTCCGTGACGGCGTCCCCGTCCCAGCAGAAGGAGACGCCGACCCCGGCCAGGGCGCAGTCCGCGCCCCGGATGCGCCCGGCCTTCCAGTAGGCGCCCACCCTGCCTGCATGCGGCGGCAGCTCGACGGCGGTGATGAACTCGCCGGGGCGGCTGTCCAGCCGGCCCGGGCCCTGGAGCAGTTGTCCCAGGGGGACGCGCCGGCTTTCCCGGGCGCTTTCAAGGATGACGACGGCATCGAGGCTCAGCAGGGCCGGGATGACGTCGGAAGCGGGCGAGGCCCGGCCCACATTGCCGCCCAGTGTGGCCAGATTGCGGACGGCGGGCGTGCCCAGACTGTTGCAGGCGATGCGCAGGACCGCATGCTCGGGGGCGGTGAGGACGCGCCCCATATGCCCCACGGTCACGAGCGCCCCCAGGCGGAGGCCGCCGTCCTCCAGCTTCTGGATACTGTCCAGGCCGGGGATCTTTTTGAGGTTGACCAGCATGACGTCGTCCATGGGCTTGCGCCGCAACATGACCGTGATGTCCGTACCACCGGCAAGCGCCAGGGCTCCCGGGGCGGAAAGCATCGCCGAAGCTTCCGGAACAGAGGACGGCTCTTCGTAGAAAAATGGTCTAATATGTTTCATCAAAAGCCCCCTTTTTAGTGAAAAATTTTTATAACTATCTTAAATATATCGTATAATGAATATCACCATTTGGTACGATTTCAGGTTAAAAAAATTTTTCACAAATAACAACCAAAAGCTTGGAATAAATCCTCCCCTGAAAAAATTTTTTTAAAAAATATAAATATAGTAATATGTTACATTAGAAATTTTTTTCACGATTTTGTCCCGCTTCTTGCGGTTTAAGTGAAATTGGTCTAATCAATTTGAAAAAGGAGGCGCTGAGGGAATCTTTATGCTATCTTGGTGCACCTTCACACTCAGCAAGGATAGCACATGATGACGGAGCAAAACGGGCGCCGCCCTTTGTATGCGGTCGTTTCAGAAAAAATCATCGCCATGATCAAGTCAGGCGAACTCCCGGATGGGGCCCGCCTCCCTGCCGAACGCGTTCTCGCGGAACAGATGGGGGTCTCAAGGACAAGCGTCAGGGAAGCCATCCGCCTGCTGTCCCTGAGCGGCATGCTCACAAGCCAGCAGGGGTCCGGGACGTTCGTCAACGCTTCTGTTCCCGGTCTTGCGGGAGACGAACTGCGGTTCATGTCGGACGTGTATTATGAACAGGACCATCTGAACGAATTCAGGAAATACATAGAGTGCAATGTCATCGAAATCGCGGCACACAGGGCCACGAAAGAGGATATCAACGCACTTAAATCCATAGTTTACGATCAATACAAATCAAGGTGTGAACACAAGAATGAAACATTCTACATCAAGGAATTCCACCTTGCTCTTGCCAAGGCCACACATAACCCCATATTCATTTCACTGATGAGGATCATCAATTCCCTGTTCGACCAGAGAAGGAACGATTCCGTTACCCATAATTTGAAAAGAAGATCTGAATCCATCTATTGGCATAACAAAATCATAGAAGCATTGGAGAGTCGCGATATCCAAAAATGCCGTGCCGTCATGGAACAGCATATGCGTTCAAATGCGAATATGATACATGACTAATAGGTTCCTGACGCGGCAAGTACCTGTAACAACCTGTCATGAAGGAGAGGTCCCATGCATGTAGCGGTGTTCAACGGCAGCCCCAGGCGTAACGGCAACACGGCCCGACTGTGCAAACTCTTTTGTGAAACGCTTGCTGCGGAAGACATTTCTTCGGAGATCATCCAGGTGGGCGGTGTCAGGGTCCACGGATGCCTGGAATGCAACCATTGCCGGCGTAGCGGCGAAGAGGTCTGCGTCCAGAAGGATGATCCCTTCAATGAATGGTTCGAAAAGATGCGGGCGGCCGACGGCATCGTGCTGGCGACACCCGTATTCGTGGGCAATGTCACATCGGAGATGAAGGCCCTGATCGACAGGGCATGTTACATCTCCCGCATGCGTGTGCGCGTGCAGGGGCAGGACAACATCTTCAAGCACAAAGTGGCTGCGCCCCTGATAGCCGTCCGTCGTGCCGGGGCCATGCAGGCCTATTTCAACATCATGTCCTGGTTCGCCATCAGTGACATGATCGTGCCCACATCAAGCTATTTCAATTTTGCCTTCGGCCTTGACCCCGGTGATGTGGACAGCGATGCCGAGGGCATCCGAACGGTGAAGGACCTGGCCGCCAATATGGCCTGGCTCCTCAAGAAACTTGCCGCTTAGATCCCGCCCCACAAGGAGCCGCCGCAGCGCCTGATGCCTTGCGGCGGCTTTCCGTGCCGCCCATGACTGCCCTGAGCCTTTTTTCCCTGTACGGAGGCCTGTTCCTCACCGCGCTGGTGGCGGCCACCCTGCTGCCCGCGCAGTCGGAACTGCTGCTGGCCACCCTGCTGGTGCAGAGCGGAGAACCCGCCTGGGCCCTCATCGCCGTGGCCACCCTGGGCAACAGCGCGGGCTCGGCCGTCAACTGGTGGCTGGGCCGTTCGCTCACGCGCTTCCAGGGCCGCCGCTGGTTCCCCTTCTCGCCGGAATCCCTGCGCAAGGCCGAAGGCTGGTACCACCGCTACGGCCGCTGGAGCCTGCTGTGCAGCTGGATGCCCGTCATCGGCGACCCCCTGACCCTGGTGGCCGGTACCCTGCGCGAGCCCCTGCCCTCCTTCCTTCTGCTGGTGGTGCTGGCCAAACTGGGCCGCTATCTGGTGGTGGCCGGCGTGGCGCTGGCGCTCTGGTGACGCTGCCATAAAAAAGGACGCCCGAAGGCGTCCTTTTTTCGTGCGATGATCCCTTTCCACAGGGCGACAGGTCGTGCAGGAACGGTGCGGACCGCACGCTTTTTTCCCTTGTGTCTCCTCCTGCCCGGGGGCAAGGGGCGGCTGGCCCGTGCCGCAGCGGCAAGGGCGGCGGCTCCCATGACCTGCCGACCGGGAAAGAGGTCCGGCCCTGGCCGACTGCCGGGGACCGCGGGAAAGGGGGCGCCCTGTCCGCCTTGCAGGGCATGTGACGCCCGGCCGGAGGAGGGAGCCCCTTCTTCCCTTGGCAGCATTTCTCCTACTTCTTCGGCAGGTCTACTTCTTCAGCAGGTCGTCCCGGCTGTCGCGGGCATGGCGCACGAAGACGGCGCGCACGCCGGGCAGCTCGCCCAGGCCGGTGAGCACGGGGCGGGGGGTGAGGCCCAGGGCGCGGATCCGCGAGGCCCAGGAATCGGGCTCGTCACCGGCCAGGTCGTTGCGGGCATGGTCCCCGGCCACCACCATGAAGGGCTGGAGCCAGATGACGGACGCGCGGCTGGTCTTGATGGCGGCAAGCACCTGGTCGAAGCCGCGCGAGCCTTCCACCGTGGCCAGCACGGCCAGGTTGTCGGCATAGGAGAGGGTGGCGCGCATGCCTTCGATGACCATGTCGCCCCGGCCGTGGCTCTGGCCGTGGCCCATGAGGGCCAGCAGCTCGCCGGGCTTGCGCCTGCCTTCGGTGGCGCCGAGGACGGCGCGGCAGACATCTTCGGCATCCTGCCGGGATTCCAGCAGCGGGCGGCCCAGATAGACGGCCTTGAAACTGTCGGGATGGCGGGCCAGCCAGCTGACGAGCAGGCGCTCCATCTCGCTGAATTCCTCACCGGCCACCACATGCAGGGACTGGACGCGCACCACGTCCACCTTTTGCCGGGCCAGTTCTTCCAGACCGGCGGCCACGTCACCGATGTGCACGCCCTTCTTTTCCAGCTTGGCCCGGATGATGCTGGAGGTATAGGCCCAGATCACGGGACTGTGGGGAAAGGCGGCCTTGAACTCCTTGTCGATGGCGGTGAGGGCGGGCTGGGCCTCGGGCACGCTGGTGCCGAAAGCCACCAGCAGCAGGCCTTCCTTCTGGGCCGCCAGGGCAGGCAGGGCCAGACAGAGGGTGAGCAGCAGGGCCGGCAGCGCGGAGCGCAGGAATGTTGTGGGGATGTGGCGCATGGAACCTCCTCAATGACGCGTTGAAAGGTTAGGGATGGCGGGTATTCGGACTTGAGGGAATGGGGAGGCATGCCTCCGGGCCTTTACTTCGCCTTCACCGGGACGGCTGGCTGTCGTGGCGTGTCGCCAAAGAAGCTCCGTACCCTCTCACCGCAGCGCGACTGTTTCCGATTCGCACGGAATTCCCCGCATGGATGCGCCATCAGAAACGGTTTGGGGCACAAAAGTCAAGCCGGGACGGGCAACGATGTCCCGTGGGGATGCGCAAGATGAGTCCCCGCCGTGGCAGGCGGGCCGCCACAGCGCGGGCCGGCGGGGCGCGCTGTCCCTGTGTTTTTTCGCCGGACGCGCCGTTGCCGGGCGCCGGGGAGGGCCGGCGGATGCTTGGCCTTGGCCGGGCTTTGGGCTATGCTGGCCGCATGAGTACGCACAGTCGATCATTTCCCGCGCCGCGCCGCGGCGCCGTCCATGAGGAGCAGGCCCCGCAGGAAGCCGACAGGGAAGAGGAAAAACGTTCAGCGCCCCGCCGTCGCGGCGGGGACAAGGCCAGCCCGGAGCAGGGCGCGGACAGGCAAGGCCCGTCCCGCCGTTCCGGGCGTCGTGTTTCCGGGGAGCCGGCAGCGCAGGCTCCCGCCCGGGCCCGGACAGGCCGGAGCAGGAAGACGGAACAGCCGGAAGCCGCCGGGGAGGCCCACGTCCTGCCCCGCTGGCGGCAGGAGCGCCGGGAACAGCGGCGCGAGGCACGGCAGCAGGAGCAGGTGCATCTGGCCCGTCGCTGGCCCGACCTGCCCCGTTCGGCCCTGCCCAGGGAAGATTTCAGCGTGCAGGTGGCGGCGCGCGACTACATGCAGCCCCTGCTGGAAGAGCTGGGGGACCGCGTCATCACCGTGCGCGGCCGTCTGGTGCTGGCCCGGGGCACGGAACCCGCGGCCTGGGCCCAGAACGTCTGGACGGAGCCGCGCTGGATCCCCATCACCTCCATCGGCAACGGGGCGCGCCAGCTCTCGGCCCTGCAGCGCAACTGGCGGGCGCACATCCCCACCATCGGCGGGCATGTGCGGCGCCTGCGCCTCATGCAGGAGCAGCTGCCCTATGTGGCGGCACGGCCCCTGCATTTCGGCACGCCCGCCCCGTCCGCGCCGCTGGGGGCCTTCACCCTGTGGGAGAAAGACCTGATGCTGGCCTCGCCGCGCACCACCTCGCCCTTTGCCGACGGGGAGGTGCAGTTCGTGGAGAACCGCGAGGACCCGCCGGGCCGCGCCTACCTCAAGCTGTGGGAAGTCTTCACCCTGACCGGGCGCACGCCCGCGCCGGGGGAACTGTGCATCGACCTGGGCGCCGCGCCGGGCGGCTGGACCTGGGTGCTGGGGCGGCTGGGCTGCCGCGTGTTCAGCGTGGACAAGGCCGGGCTGGCGCCCCAGGTGGCGGCCATGCCCGGCGTCAACCACTGCCTGGGCAGCGGCTTCGGCCTTGAGCCGCGCCATGTGGGCCAGGTGGACTGGCTGTTCTCGGACATGATCTGCTACCCTGACCGCCTGCTGGAGACCGTGCGGGAATGGCTGGCCGCCGATGCCTGCCGCAACGTGGTCTGCACGCTCAAGTTCCAGGCCCGGACCGACCACGAGACGGCGCGGGCCTTTGCGGCCATCCCGGGCGGCCGTCTGCTGCATCTTTCCTGCAACAAGCATGAGCTGACCTTCGTGAAGCTGGCCGGCTAGGCCGGAAACGCTCCCGTCATCAGGATGCGGGCATGCCGTCGCCGGGCGGTGTGCCCGCGTTGCGTTTTTCCGGCTGCCGCATGGCGTGCGGGCAGCGATGGGCATACCGCGATGACAGGCAGGGGACGGAAGCCCTGCCGTCTGCGGCCGCCCGGGACGACGGGGCCCTGCATGGCGGTGCGCACTCCCTTTTTCTTTTCAGGAACAATTATCAGGAGTGGGGGACTCTTTTCCCTGTCCTTTCACGGCCTTCGGCCGCTGCCCCGCTGCGGGAAAAAGGCCGCTTTGCCCGCCCTGACCCGCATCCGGGCCATTTTCGCCTTGTGCTTTGCCTCTCCTTTTGCTACTTTCTTTCACCCCCGCACAGGGGACAAATTATGTTTGGAGGCATGTCAAGCATGGCAGACAAGGAAACCGGGCACGAAAACGAAATGAGTTTCGAAAGCGCCCTTGAAAACTATCTCAATCCCGACTTCGGCGACCTCGAAGAAGGCTCTATCACCAAGGGCGAGATCGTTCGCGTGGATGACGACAATGTTCTGGTGGACGTGAACTTCAAGTCCGAGGGCCAGATCCCGGCCAGCGAGTTCCGTGACGCCGCCGGCAACATGACCGTCAGCGTGGGCGACCGTGTGGATGTCTATGTCGTTCGCAAGAACGAGATGGAAGGCACCATCACGCTGTCCTTTGAGAAGGCCAAGCGCATGCAGGTCTTTGACCAGCTCGAAGACGTGCAGGAAAACAACCGGGTCATCAAGGGCCACATCGTGCGCCGCATCAAGGGCGGCTACACCGTGGACATCGGCGGGGTTGAAGCTTTTCTGCCTGGCTCGCATGTGGACCTGCGTCCCGTGCCCGACATGGACGCCCTGGTCAACCAGGAATTCGAATTCCGCGTGCTGAAGATCAACCGCCGCCGCAGCAACGTGATCGTTTCCCGCCGCGTGCTGCTGGAAGAAGAGCGTGATTCCAAGCGTCAGGATCTGCTGCGCACCCTGGAAGAAGGCCAGATCGTGCACGGCAAGGCCAAGAACATCACCGAATACGGCGTGTTCGTGGACCTGGGCGGTCTGGACGGCCTGCTGCACATCACCGACATGAGCTGGAAGCGCATCCGCCATCCCAAGGAAATGATCACCATGGGTCAGGACCTGACCCTGAAGGTGCTCTCCTTCGACCGCGAGAACAACAAGGTCTCCCTGGGCCTCAAGCAGCTGGTGCCCGATCCGTGGCAGGACATCTCCGCCCGCTTCCCCGAGGGTGCCAAGTGCACCGGCAAGGTCACCAACCTGGTGGACTACGGCGCGTTCGTGGAACTGGAACCCGGCGTGGAAGGCCTGGTGCACATCTCCGAAATGTCCTGGACCCGCAAGCTGCGCCATCCTTCCCAGATGGTGCATACCGGTGACGAAGTCGAAGTGGTCATCCTGGGCGTGGACGGCGAGAAGAAGCGCATCAGCCTGGGCATGAAGCAGGTCCGTCCCAATCCCTGGGAACTGGTGGCCGAAAAGTATCCTGAAGGCACCATCCTCGAAGGCGTCATCAAGAACATCACCGAATTCGGCATGTTCATCGGTATCGAAGACGGCATCGACGGCCTCATCCACGTGTCCGACATCAGCTGGACCAAGAAGGTGCGTCATCCCAACGAGATCTACAAGGTGGGCGACACCGTGCAGGCCAAGGTGCTGACCGTTGACCAGGAAAACGAAAAGTTCACCCTGGGCATCAAGCAGCTGGTCGATGATCCGTGGGGCCATGTGCCCAGCACCTACCCCGTGGGCTGCACCGTGAAGGGCGTGGTGACCAACATCACCGACTTCGGCCTGTTCGTGGAAGTGGAAGAAGGCATCGAAGGTCTGGTGCACGTTTCCGAACTTTCCAACAAGAAGATCAAGAGCCCCGCCGAGCTCTACAAGGAAGGCCAGGAGATCCAGGCCAAGGTCATCCACGTGAGCGCCGAAGAACGCCGTCTGGGCCTGTCCATCAAGCAGATCAAGGACGACGAAGACCGCCGCAAGCCCAAGGAATTCCATGCTGGTCCCCAGGAAGCCGGTCAGAGCCTCGGCGACCTGCTGAAGGCCGCCCAGGAAAACAGCTAGTCCTCACGGACCGGTCTGCGAATATGAGGGGGAGCCGCAAGGCTCCCCCTTTTTGCGTCTGCGGCCAGCCGGGGCTATGGCCTGCCATCCCCGCGGGACGTCCCCGCCTGCCACAGGCAGGGGGCCTGCGGCAGGCGGAGGGGCCGCTTGCCTCGGGACTGGCGATGCCCTACAGTTGTCCTGTAGTCCGGCCACAGGACAGACAGGCCATCGGAGGCAGACATGAAGCGTGCACTTTGCTGGATCGGAGGTATCGTTCTGGTACTGGCGGCGGTACTGGCCATAGTGGTCAGTCAGCTGGATACCGGATTCATCAGCGACCAGATCTCGGCCGCGGTGGCAAAAGCCACAGGCACGCCCGTGCGCTTCGCCAGCCCGCCCGAGCTTTCCCTGCTGCCGCCCGGGGCCAAATTCGCCGCCGTCAGCTGGGACGGCGTGCAGGACGGGCAGGGCATGCGCTTCACGGCCAGGGGCGGCGAGGCCCATCTGGAGCTGGAACCGCTGCTGCACGGGGAACTGGTCATCGGGGAAGTCCGTCTGGACAGCCCTTCGCTGAGCCTGCTGCTGCCGGAAGGCAAGGCCGCGGCACCGGCGGGGCCGGCCTCCGGGACAGAGGCTGCCGCGAACAGGCCCGGCGGCGACGTGCTCCTGCCGCTGGAGCTGGGCCGCCTGACCCTGAGCAAGGGCAGCCTGCATGTGGAGAAGGGCGGCGAGCGCTACGACCTGCGCGACATCAACCTTTCCGTGGAGAACCTGCGCAACGGCCAGGATGCCGTCCTGCGCTGCGATTTCACCTATGATCTGCTCACCGCCGGGCGTGCGCTGGCCGGGACCCTGGCCCTGGATGCCCAGGCCGGGCTTTTCGGCATGGCCCCGCGTGTGCAGAACCTTTCCCTGACCATCACGCCTTCCCGCCGGGGCCTCCTGCCCGCGGGCCTGGGGCCCGTGCAGCTGCAGGGCGATGCCTCGCTGGACACGGCGGCCCGGCAGCTGCATCTGTCCCGCCTGAGCCTTTCCGTGCCGCACGGCCGTGTGGGCCTCACCGGCACGCTGGGCCTGGACGGCCCGGCCTTCACGGGCTCCGCCCTGCTGGAAGGCTCGCCGCGCAAGCTGGCCTCGGCCCTGGGCGTGCAGCTCAAGCCCCACGCGCAGGACGCGCTGCTGTTCAAGGGCTCCGTGACCTGGGAGGGCGACACGCTGGCGCTTTCCCAGTGCAAGGGCAAGCTGGACGCCACGCCCCTGCGGGCGGAGCTGCGCCTGCATTTCCGGGACGTGCTGGCCATGGAAGGTTCCCTGAGCCTGGGCAAGCTGCAGCTGGATGAATATCTGCCCCTGCCCGGGAGCGGCAAGGACGCCGCCGCGGGCAAGACCGGGGAAGGCAAGGCCGTGGCGGCCGCGGACCAGGAGAGCGCCACCAGCTGGCCCACGCTCAACGTGCGTCTGGCCATGTCGTCCCTGGGCTGGAAGAAGATGCACCTGCGCGACATCTCCCTGGCCCTGAGCGGCAGCAAGGGCGATTACCGTCTGACCTCCTTCCAGGGCGTGCTGGAAAGCGGCGGACGCCTGTCCGCCGGCGGCCGTGCCGACCTCCAGAGCCACAAGTATGCGCTGGATCTGGATGCGGCCGAAGTGGCCCTGGGCCCCCTGCAGGAAGCTCTGGAAAAGCCCCGCTCCGTGGAAGGGCTGGCGGCCCTCAAGGCATCCTGCACCACGGGCGGCACCGGTGCCGACGCCATGCTGGCCGCCCTTTCCGGTTCGGGCGACCTGCGGCTGCGCAACATGCACGTCCCGGCCCTGACATCCCTGCTGCATTCGGTGCCCGGCCTCAAGGGTGCCGTTTCCGATACCTTCGAACAGGTGCACGTGCCCTTCGTGCTGCGCAAGGGCGAGGCCGACATGGATCCCATGACGGCCACCTCGCCCAAGCTCCAGGCCAGAGGACAGGCCCATGCCAGCCTGCCGCGCCAGCACCTCAAGGGCACGGCCACCATCACCACGCTGGGCCTGAACATCCCCGTGAACTATGAAGGGCCCTTCGACAACCTTTCGTTTTCGCTGGACTCCAGGTTCGCGCTGGACGCGGTCAAGGGGCTCGGCAGCAACCTGCTGGAAGGCGGCAGGAAGGCCGGCAGCGCGGCCGGGGATACGGCCCGCGAGGCGGGCAGCGGCATCGGCGGTGCCGTGCGCGACGCCGGCGGCGCCATCCGGGGCCTGCTCGGCCGTTAGGAGGGGATGTTTTTCGGGGGGAAGGGCTCCTTGTGTTGCTGTTGATGCCCGCACGTTTTTTATTGTTGAGGGGGGACCCCCTCATCTCTGCTGTCGATGCCCGTAGCTTCCTGCGTCGCAACGGGCACGGCCCTGCGGGCCGCCATCCGGTCGCTGCCAGCGCGAGAGGGGTTCCCCCCTCAAACTCCCCCCTCCCCAAGCGCGCTTTATTCTGGAGAAGAAGGGATGCACAGGCCTTGCCTGTTGTTTTGGAGGCAGGCGTACGGCAGGGGGGCGCCATCTTTCCGGGGCGTGTCCTGCCGGGCAGGGCTGGTGGGGCAAGATCCTGTGCAATGAAATATGAAAAAAGGCCTCTTTCCCGCAGGGGAAAGAGGCCTTTTGCTGTCGTTGCCGCGTCGTCCTACTTCTGGCGGCTCTTGAGCCAGCTCTTTTCGGTACCGGCGCGCAGGCGGGCGATGTTTTCCTTGTGCTTCCAGACCACCAGGGCCCAGATGCACAGCGACAGGGGCACCCAGGCGTACTGGGTGGCAGCCAGCAGGGCAAAGGGCAGCACCGTGACCAGGGTCAGGGAGCCCAGCGAGACGAAGCCGCTGCGCCAGATGACCAGCACGCAGGCCGCGCAGGAGAAGAGCAGGGGGAAGAAGGCCAGGGGCAGGAACACGCCGATGCTGGTGGCCACGGCCTTGCCGCCGCGGAAGCCCATGAAGCAGGAGAACACATGGCCCAGCACGCAGGCCAGGGCCACGCAGGTCACCGGCAGGGGCGAAAGGCCCAGCCACAGGGCCAGGGCCACGGGCAGGGCGCCCTTGCCCAGGTCGCAGGCCAGGGTCAGCACGCCCCAGCGGAAACCGCACAGGCGGGCCACGTTGGTGGCGCCGGTGTTGCGACTGCCGTCGTTGCGGGGATCGATGCCGCAGAAGGTGCGGGCGATGACCAGCCCCCACGGGGCGGAACCCAGCACATAGCCCAGAACGATACACAAAAAGGCCGTCATATTCCTCCTCCTTGAACCGGGGCTGTCCTTGCCCCGCCACAGCGGCTGCCGTGGCGCTGTTTATCCCTGTCAGTGTCCCGTTCCCGTATGGCCCGTTTCCCCTGATGAAGCGCATTTGGGGGAGGATGGGGGGCCTGGGGGGAAGGGACCCCCTTTGGGCGCTGGTTAAAGGGGGTCCCTTCCCCCCGGGAATATCTCCTCAGGATCCCGCATCAGCCGTCCATGCTGACGGCTTCGAGGATCTGGATTTCGTTGTACAGCGGGTGCACGCGGCCGATGCGCACCTGCACGGCCATGCCGGGGCAGGTGCGCTCGTCGAACATGCGGCGTTTGCCGCGCACATACATGCCCTGTGCGGGCAGGCTCACGTTGACGAACATGTCATTCTCTTCGGTGACCACGCCGTCCCACCAGACCTTGTCGCCCTGCTGGCGGAAGTAGAGCAGCTTCCAGTAGCGCGGGCGGAAGCGCTGCACCTGCCCGGCGGCATCCAGCACGGCATTGAGGCTGACCAGCAGGGTGGACAGGGCCTCGCTGTCCCAGCGGGGCGTGCCGTGGGTGAGCCAGTGCAGCAGCTGGGCCTCGTTGATGAGGTCGGGATAGCGGCGCAGGGGCGAGGTCATGGGCGTGTAGCGCGCCAGGCCCAGGGCGGCGTGCGGCCGGGCCTGCACTTCGAGGCTGGAGGGGATCAGGGCGCGCATGATGCGCGTCATGTCCTGGGGTTCCTTCCAGACACCGGCGTATTCCCTGGGCAGGGCCACGTCCTGGGTGCGGTGCAGCATGGGGATCTCGCGCTCCGCCGCCCACTGGGCCACGGCGGCGCTGGCCAGGATCATCATCTCGGCCACCAGCGGCTGGGAGTCCGGGGTCTCGTGGCCGGGCTCGATGGAGACGCGCGTCTGCGCGCCCTGGCCTTCCAGCACGATGGACGGTTCGGGCCGGTCCATGATGACGGCCCCGCGCGCGATGCGGGCCTTTTGCCAGACGTGGGCGAAGTCGTTGCCGCAGGCCAGCATGGCGGCCCAGGGCGCGGCGGGGTTGTCCGCCTGCGGGGCCTCGCCGGAGGCCAGGGCGTCGAGGACGGCCTGGGTGTCGTCGTAGGTCAGGTTGGCGGCCAGGCGCACCCGCGCGGCCCGGGGCTCGCAGGAAAGGATCTCGCCCGCGGCCGAGATGCGCGTCTTCACGCAGAAGGCCGGGCGGTCCTGACCGGCCAGCAGGGAAAAGGCGTCCGTGCCCAGGACTTCGGGCATCATGTGGCTGTCGCCCTCGGGCAGGTAGATGCTGGTGCCGCGACGGAACACGGCCTTGTCCAGGGGCTCGCCGAAAGGCCAGCAGGCGGCCGGGCAGGCCAGGGCCAGGGTCAGCTCGAAGCCGCCGTCGTCCGTGGGCAGGATGTGGAAGGCGTCGTCCACGTCGCGGGTGGTGGCGCTGTCGATGCTGATGAAGGGCAGGTCGCAGACGGGCAGTTCCACCTGGCGGGCGGCCCGCTGCAGGGCCTCCACGGCCGGGGCCAGGGGGCGCCACCAGTCGTCGCCGGGGGCGTAGCCCGCGCGGTCATACCAGAAATTGTAGTGGGCGGGCACCTGCTCCCAGGCCATGAGCAGCTGCACGGGCAGGTGCGGCACATCGGGCAGGCCCTTGGAGAGCATGCGCCACAGTTCGTCGTATTCCTGGTTCTCGGGGTCGGCCATGCGGGCGAACAGGATCTGCTTCAGGCGTTCGGCCACTTCGGGGGCCGGCCATTCGGACATGCCCCGGCAGTCTCCGCCGGGCCGGGGCGGCAGCGCGCGTTTTTTGCAGGCCACGTCCCAGAGCAGGCGGAAAAAGCTGTTGCCGCCCAGCACCAGGGCCTCGCGGGCGGCGCGTTCCTGCTGTTCCCTGAGGCGTTTTTCCACCATCCCGGCGGAAAAGATCTGGAAGACGGGCGGCTGGAAGCGGAAGTGGCTCTTGCAGGCCAGCAGGGCGCGCCCGCAGGCGGCGACGCTGTCGGCGTCCCCGGCCTGCCCGGCCAGTTCGGCGAACCACTGGGCCGAGGCTTCCGGCACTTCGCCCTGGCTCATCTCCCACAGTTCCAGCACGGGCAGGGCCGCGGCCAGTTCCTCGCGGCGGGCACGGTGCTGCTCCAGCAGGCGGGCGGACTCGTCCTTGCCGGGCACGGAGCCCAGCGCGGGCCCGGCCCAGGGCAGCAGGCGCGACGTGGTGAGACGCGTCTCGCGCCGGTTGGGCAGCAAAAGACGCAGTTTGCCGCCGGATTCCTCGGTGACCAGCGCGATCTGGACGGCATTGCCTTCAAGATATTCCACAATGCAGCCCGCCGAGGGGTACTGCACACAAACCGACATAAAAGCTCCTTCAACCGGAGGATGGCTCCGATAGGCGGTACAATCCGCCATTTTGCCTGTTCTGGCAAGTCCCGGCGGCAGGGACGTGATGCCGGCCGGGGCCGGAGCGCCGTCCGTGCGCCCTTTGACGCGCCCTCGCTAACAGGATATGTTCCTTGCCTTGTATGTCACTTTTCAGGCCGGACGGAGTGTCATGAGCAGCATCATCCACCAGACGGGCAGCATTCGCCCGCTTTCGCTTCAGGAACGGGAACAGCCCCAGCTGTACCGCGAGCTTTTTCCCTACACCAGCATCTGCCGCACGACCTTCGACGAGGTGCTCCTTGCCCCGCGTCCCGCCGAACAGATGCGCATCACGGACACCACCTTCCGTGACGGCCAGCAGGCCCGGCCGCCGTATACGGTCAAGCAGGTGGCCAAGATGTTCGATTTCCTGCACCGCATGGGCGGCAAAACGGGCCTCATCACGGCGTCGGAGTTTTTCCTGTACTCGGCCAAGGACCGCAAGTGCATCGATGTCTGCCGGGCGCGCGGCTACCGCTTCCCGCGCGTGACCGCCTGGATCCGCGCCAACAAGGAAGACCTCAAGCTGGCCCGGGACATGGAGTTCGACGAGACCGGCATGCTGACCAGCGTGTCGGACTACCACATCTATCTCAAGCTGGGGAAGACCCGCCAGCAGGCCATGGACATGTATCTGGACCTGGCCCGGCAGGCCCTGGAATGGGGCATCATCCCGCGCTGCCATTTCGAGGACGTCACCCGTGCCGACATCTACGGCTTCTGCCTGCCCTTCGCCCAGAAGCTCATGGAGCTGAGCCAGCAGAGCGGCATGCCGGTCAAGATCCGCCTGTGCGACACCATGGGCTACGGCGTGCCCTATCCCGGCGCGGCCCTGCCCCGCTCGGTGCAGCGCATCGTGCGCGCCTTCACCGATGAGGCCGGTGTGCCCGGCGAATGGCTGGAATGGCACGGCCACAACGATTTCCACAAGGTGCTGGTCAACGGTGTCACGGCCTGGCTCAACGGCTGCGGCGCGGTCAACAGCACGCTGTTCGGCTTTGGCGAGCGCACGGGCAACACGCCGCTGGAGGCCCTGATCATCGAATACATCTCGCTCACCGGTGACGATGCCGCCGCCGATACCACCATCCTGAGCGAAGTGGCCGAGTTCTTCGAAAAGGAACTGCACTACAACATCCCCCACAACTATCCCTTCGTGGGCCGCGACTTCAATGCCACCAGCGCCGGCGTGCATGCCGACGGCCTGGCCAAGAACGAAGAGATCTACAACATTTTCGACACCAAGCACCTGCTGGGCCGTCCCGTGCCCATCATCATCACCGACAAGACCGGCCGTGCCGGGGTGGCCTACTGGATCAACGTCAACCTCAAGCTGCCCGAGGGCAAGCAGATCTCCAAGAAGCACCCCGCCGTGGGCCAGATCTACGAGGCCATCGTGGCCATCTACGACACCGGCCGCACCACGCACCTGTCGCATGACGAGATGGCGGCCCTGGTGCAGCGCTACATGCCGGAGCTGTTCGAGACCGAGTTCGACCACATGAAGGAACTGGCCGACGAGCTGGCCGCCCATCTCATCGTCCGCCTGGCCCAGAACGCGGACCTGCGGGACTTCGGCAAGCATGCCTGCGCCCGTCTGGACAGCTTCTCGCGCGAGTACCCCTTCATCCAGTACCTCTACCTTACGGATACCAAGGGCAGCCTCAAGTGCGCGGCCATCACCGACCCCGCCTACCGTGAAAAGTACGAGGCCCTGCCCATCGGCTTCGACTTCTCGCAGCGCGAATGGTTCAAGATGCCCATGCAGACCGGCGACATGCACATCATGGACGTGTACCAGTCCCAGTTCACGGGCAAGCTGGTCATCACCGTGTCCTGCCCGGTGACGGACGATGACGACAACATCGTGGGCGTCATCGGTGTGGACATCCAGCTTGAGCAGCTGCTCAAGCGTTCGCAGGCCCTGCAGCAGGAAGCCCGCGCAGCCGAAGACTAGACGCATGGCGGCGTGCCGGTGCCCCCGGCGCGCCGTTTTTTGCCTACAGGCCCGCCCCCGGCGGCCGCAACCAGGAATACAGAAAAGGATGCAGACAATGAGCAGCAAACGAGTTTACTGGATCGAAGGCGACGGCATCGGCCCCGAAATCTGGCGCGCCGCCCGCCCTGTCATCGACGCCGCGCTGGCCAAGGAATCGGACATGCGCATCGAGTGGGTGGAACTGCTGGCCGGTGAAAAGGCCACGGCCGAGACCGGCTCCCCCCTGCCCGAGGAGACCATGAACGCCCTGCGCACCGCCGATTTCGCCATGAAGGGCCCCCTGGGCACCCCCGTGGGCACCGGCATCCGCAGCCTCAACGTGGCCCTGCGCCAGACGCTGGACCTGTACGCCTGCATCCGTCCCGTGCGTCACTTCGAAGGCCTGGAAACGCCGGTCAAGCATCCCGAGCGCGTGAACATGGTCATCTTCCGCGAGAACACCGAGGACGTGTACGCGGGCATCGAATACGCCGCCCGGACCCCGGAGGCCAAGAAGCTCATCGCCTTCCTGCGTGAGGAGTTCGGCGTGACCAAGATCCGCGAGGAAGCCGCCGTGGGCATCAAGCCCATGAGCGAGTTCGGCTCCAAGCGCCTGGTGCGCCGCGCCCTGCGCTTTGCCCTGGATACCGGCAGCAAGAGCCTGACCCTGGTGCACAAGGGCAACATCATGAAGTTCACCGAAGGCGGCTTCCGCCAGTGGGGCTACGATGTGGCCGCCCAGGAATTCGGCGACCTGACCTGCACCGAGAAGGAGCCCGTGGAAGGCCGTCTGGTGGTCAAGGACCGCATCGCCGACGCCATGTTCCAGGAGGCCCTGCTGCGTCCCGAGCAGTACCAGATCCTGGCCACCCCCAACCTCAACGGCGACTACATCTCCGATGCCCTGGCCGCGCAGGTGGGCGGTCTGGGCCTGGCCCCGGGCGTCAACATGTCCGACTCCCTGGCCTTCTATGAAGCCACCCACGGCACCGCTCCCACCATCGCCGGCCAGGACAAGGCCAACCCCGGCAGCGTGATCCTGTGCGGCGCCCTGATGCTGGAACAGATGGGCGTGCCCGCGGCCGCCGAGCGCATCCGCAACGCCATGAGCAAGGCCATCGCCGGCCGCGCCGTCACCGTGGACCTGGCCGCCCAGGTGGAAGGCGCCCGCGTGGTGGGCTGCCAGGAATTCGGCGAGATCATCGGCGCCTGCCTGTAGACGACGGCCGCCGCGTCCCGCACGATCTCCGTACATCCTCCGTACATCCGGGAGGAAGGGCGCATCCCCGCAGGCCCTTCCTCCCTTTGTTTCCCGCGCTGCCCGCAGCGGTGCGGTCTTCAGGAAGGGCGCATGGTCCCGCTGGAAAACCTGCTCCTCTATATCCCGCTGGCGGTCCTGCTGGCCATGCTGCCCGGCCCGGATTTCGCCCTCATCACGCGCATCTCCCTCACCGAGGGGCGCGGTTCCGGTCAGGCCGCGGCCTGCGGCGTGGCGCTGGGCATCATGGTCCACACCTCGGCCGCCATGCTGGGCATCAGCGCGGTCATCGCCCAGTCCATCACCCTGTTCACGCTGTTGCGCTATGCCGGGGCCGCCTATCTGTGCTGGATGGGCTTCCATGCCCTGCGGGCCGGGCGCCAGGTCACGGCCGCCGTGGTGCGTCACGGCGGGCAGGAGGCGGGGGCGCAGCCCGTCCGCGGCCTGCGGGGCCGGGCCTTCCGGCAGGGCTTTCTGACCAATGCCCTCAATCCCAAGGCCGTGCTCTTTTTCCTGACCATGCTGCCGCAATTCCTGGACCCGCACGCGGCCCTGTGGCCGCAATTCCTGGAGCTGGGCGGCATCATGGCCTTTTTCTGCCTGGGCTGGTTCGTGCTGCTGGCCAGCCTGCTGCACCGCATCCGCCGCCTGTTCGTCCGGCCCGCTTTCCAGGCCTGGCTGCACCGGCTCACGGGCCTCATCTTCATTGGCTTCGCCTTCCGGCTGGCACTGGAGAAGCTCTAGGCGCTTTCCTCCCAACTCCTTCCCGCCGAGGTGCCCATGCACGAGATCCCCCTGCAACGCGTCGCCGCCATCCACGATCTTTCCGGTTTCGGGCGCGCCTCGCTGACCGTGGTCATCCCCATCCTTGCCGGCATGGGCGTCCAGACCTGTCCCCTGCCCACGGCGGTGCTGTCTTCCCAGACATCCGGCGTGGAGGGCTTCACCTTTCATGACCTGACCGCCGAGATGGGCCCCATGCTGGATCACTGGCAGCAGCTGGGCCTGACCTTCGATGCCGTCTATTCCGGCTTTCTGGGCAATCCGCACCAGCTGGAGGTCGCGGCCCGCTGCATCGGCCATTTCCTCAAGCCCGGCGGTTTCGCCCTGGTGGACCCGGTGCTGGGCGACAACGGCACCCTGGACCCCACCCAGACGCCGGAGATGGTGGAGGCCATGCGCCAGCTCATCGGCCACGCCCACGTCATCACGCCCAACCTCACCGAAGCGGCCTTTCTGCTGGGCGAGCCCTACCGGCCGGACATCCCGCCCGACGCCCTCAAGGAGCAGCTGCGACGCCTGGCGGCCATGGGGCCGGACAGGGTGGTCATCACCAGCGCCCCGGCGGCCCGCCCCGGCCATTGCGCGGCCGTGGCCTATGACCGCAGGCAGGGGCGCTTCTGGAAGATGGAGTCGCCCTATATCCCGGCCTTCTATCCCGGCACGGGCGATACCTTCTCCAGCGTGCTGGTGGGGGCGTTCCTCCAGGGGGACAGCCTGCCCGTGGCCCTGGAGCGCGCGGTGCGCTTCGTGACCCTGGGCATCCGCGTCACCTACGGCTACGACACCCGCCACAGCGACGGCGTCTTGCTGGAGCGCACCCTGCCCGCCTTGCAGGACCGCTGCTCCATCGGGGAGTACGAGGCCTTCTAGGCCACGGGCCCGGTTCCGGGCCCGCACAGCATGTCCCGGCACTGCCGCATGGCGCGACGTGAGAGGCCGATCCTTGTCCGTGTGGTATGGGGCCGCTCCCAGTCGCGGACAACGGACAGGGCCCGCCGGGGGCAGCGCTCGGCCGGGGCATGACCCAAAAGGTCCCGCAGCCCGTATCAAGTCCACTGGTGCCGCAGTTCGCGGCGATATCCTGCAACCCCCATCCCCCTGTCTGGCCGGAGGTGCCATGAAGAAGCTCTTTTTCCTGCTCCTGGTCGCGTGCGTCCTTTCCGTTGCCGTGCCCGGCATGTCCCTGTCTGCGGAGACGCGGACGGATACCGCTACGGAGAGCGGCGATGCCGAAGTTTTCGTGGACGACAGTGACCGTTTCACCGCTTTTGAGGAAGAACTGCTGTCCCGTTATGCCGGCAGGGGGATCAGGTCCGTGGAGGTCGCCGCCTATGCCAAGGGCATCGACATCATCTTCGTCGCGGCCGACCGGAAGATGACGCGGGCGGAGTTCACGGCCATGGCTTCCCGCAGCGTCCGGGAATTCAAGGGACGTTTCGGCATCGACCGGGCCATGCCCGTCGGGGCCGTCCTTGACTATCAGAAGGATGCGGCGAGCGATACCCGGACGCGCTTCGTGCTGAAGCTGCGCTAGCGGCAGGGAGAGAGGGCCTTTCCGCGGGATGAAGAAGGAGCCAGAACGTAAAATCCCTTACGGTAAATGCCGTAAGGGATTTTACGTTCTGGCCGCGGGGGCGGAATCTGAAGGCATGGCCGCCAAGGTCGCCGCGATCCGCGAACATCTGGAGTGCGTTGGCCCCATCCGTTCCGGCGTGTACCGGATGCTGGCCGTCTTCGGCCCGGATGATGCCGCAGGCGAGCCGTTTTTGCGGGTATCCGGCAGGCACTTCAAAAACGGGCTGGCCGGATGCATGCCGCGCAGCCCACGGATGCCCGTCATTCTTGAGGGGACGCGCATTCCCGGCTATGCTCGGCCAGGCGGGTGGACACAAGCAGGCAGCGGCAGCATGGGCATGGGCATGGACGAGCGGCCTCGCTATGAGCGTCGCTCTGGCGGGGAATGCGTCCCGGAGGAATGCGATACCTATTTGCCGTGTGCAGAGTCCCTTGCTGCCTGTTTTTCAAGATCGCCGTTTTTCAAAAAGCAATCATGCATCAGGAAGAGAGCCATGCATATCTATTATACGACCAGGGGATTGCGAGGCAGGCCCTATCACAGCGACATCATAAATACAGACCTGTTCGCATTTTTTCAGGGAAAAAGATTACGCACCATCCCTTCCGCAGAAACGTTGCGCGCTGTTAACGCCTTTCCCCAATGCGATATCGATATGGGGGAAGACACGGATTCCGAATATGTGTGCGAGAAAGGGACGTTCTATATCCCAAAAAGCATCTGCATGGGGGAAGTCGTCAACGCCGGCTGGGCCGTTGATTATTACTTCGTGGTGCGTTGCGATGATGCGGTGGAACTGCGCCATGTGCGCTGGGACTGTCCGTGGTATGAGACGGTGGGACGGGATACCGAAGTCACTGATCCTGCCGTCATAGCCAAAATGGAGCGCACGCTGGCAATGCTCCTGGATGCGAATAAGCCCAGGATACCGAAGCCTGTGCCCATATCGCGCCCGGCCCTGCTCACGTTCCTTACCTTGCTCGGCGTTGCCGATGCCGAAGCGCTGGCGGACAAGATCCACGCCGCCGCCACGACACCGGCACAGTGCGCCGCGCTCTGTGAGGAATTCGGTATGGAAGAAGTCTACACCGGCTGGCATGTTACGTTGATGCGATTGGCCCTACGGGACCGGAAACGCCTGGACTGGGTGGACTGGAAGGAAGCGCCGGAAGAAGTTTTCGCCTCCCTGTGCTGCCTCTTGCCGCCGGGGGCAAAGGAACACCTGCCCCCCTGCGACGATGAAGACGCGTACCCCGAGGAGGTGCTCCGCGCTTGCAGCCCCGTCTTGCATGACCGCTATGGCCTGACGATCCTGCTGTGGGATACGGGCGGTGATGAATATGTCTTTATGGTCGTACCGAGCGGCAAGGTCGCGGAAGCGTTCGCGGCGGCCTCTGAGCTGGGCATTCCCCTGCAACGTGTCGAGGATCTGTTCAAGCAGGTGTAAACGGCGGCAAAAGAACAGGAGCGGCACACCATACAGGATGATCATCCGGCTGTCTTTTCTTTTTCGGCAGGGCATTTTCGTCAACGCTGTCTGCGCGGGAGGCCGTCCGGTTGCCCCAGGCCGGCTTCCCATGCCGTAGTGCCGGAGCGCGTCACCGGCAAAAACGGGGGACAGCGGAACAGGACGAGATGCCTTCCGCCGGAGCGTGCCGGTGACATCTGCGCGGCCTGGCAGATGCGCGGAGTCCCGGCGGACAGATGGATATTTGGATAGTGGGGAGAGGATGAGGGGGAAAAGATCCCGTTTACGAAAAAAGGCTTCCGATGAGAATCGGAAGCCTTTGATCTTTCTGGTTGCGGGGGCAGGATTTGAACCTACGACCTTCGGGTTATGAGCCCTTTTTGACTGAACTTGAAAGAGTTAGACACAGCTGGATAGACTTTGATTTATTTTTATTTTCAATAAGTTATCAAAAATAAGACTTTGCCGCGCATTGACCTGAATGGTTAGAAATTGACGGTGTGGTTAGAAATAGGTTAGAAAAATTTTGCCGGTTAAAACCTGCTCCCGCGTATGAACCACAACCCAAGGCAGTTCATGGCTACCCAAAAACGGCGATACCACCCAAAAAAATGGGCTGGCGTTTATGTGTACGAAACGTCAGAAATGTATAATGGCGCGCCTGACCTGTGTTTCTACATCACGTTTAAATCCGGCCGCCGCCTCATCTGGGAAAAGGTAGGCAAAATTTCCGAAGGATACGGGCCGGACGTGGCGGCGGAAATTCGCGCTGATCGGATAAAGGCCATCAGACATGGCGAAGAAGTCAAAACCGCCAAAGAACTCCGCCGCGAACAGGCGGAGAAAGACAAGCCCTTTGCCGAAATTGCGGATGCATATTTTGACATCAAGGGGCCGACCCTCAAAGGGTTGACCACGGATCGCAACCGTTACCTCAAACACCTCAAACCGCTGTTCGGCAAGCGAAGCGTCTCGGAAATCACGCCCCAGATGGTGGAGGAGCTGCGCAAATCCCTGAGCGAACGCAAACCGGCCACTCTCTGGAATACTCTTGAGCTTCTGCGGCGCATCATCAATTTTGGCGTCAAGACCAACCGCTGCCCCAATCTTGCCTTTCAGATCGAAATGCCCGTTAAGGACAATGAGGTTATTGAGCATCTGACGCCGGAAGAAACTCGCCGCTTTCTGGATTGCGCCCGCACATGGCCAGCCCGCGATGTGGGCAATATGCTCCTGCTGGCCTTTTTTACCGGTATGCGGCGCGGGGAGATGTTCAAACTGCAAGATGAGGACGTGGCCTTTGACCTCAAGCTCATTCGTTTGCGCGATCCCAAGGGCAGAAAAACCCTCTCCATCGGCATGAGTTCCCTGGTGGAAGAACTGTTACAAGAACAAATGGCATGGCGTGACGAACATTTTCCCGGCAGCCCCTATGTTTTCCCCGGCAAAACCGGCGAGATGCGCAAAGACTGCACAGCGGTTGACCGCTTCCGCAAGGCGGCGGGCCTGCCGCCCAAGTTCCGGCCCTTCCACGGGCTGCGGCATCACTTTGCCGTAAGCCTCGCCAACAGCGGCAAATTCAGCATGGACATGATCTCGGAAATGCTGACACACAAAAATGTGGATTTCACCAAAAAGAAGTATGCCCAATTCCTGCCGGAGACCTTGGCCGCTGCCAGCAACGCGGCGGCGGACATTCTCTCCGGCCAACGGTAGCTTTTGCGGCTGTTCCGATTATCGTGTACACATGGTGAGGAAAAAGATAGTATTGTAAGGAGCAGGCATGGCATTCACACTTCAAACGCTCAGGGAACAGGCCGCCGCAGGCGAGGACAGCACACGTCAGTTCAAGTCCCGAATCGACAATGCGGATTCTCTGGCTGCGGAAATGGCCGCCTTCGCCAATGCCAACGGCGGCGTAATTTTTATCGGCGTGCAGGATGATGGAACACTGTCCGGCATAACATCCCGAGAATTGCATGATGCGAACCAGTTGATCGGCAACGCCGCCAGCCAGCATGTCCGCAGCCCGCTTGTGGTGCAGACGCAGAACATTCTTCTTGAAAATGGAAATGTGGTTATCGCCCTGACCGTTCCTGCAGGAATGGACAAACCCTACTTTGACAGGAAAGGCGTTATCTGGCTGAAAGCCGGGGCGGACAAGCGACGTATCAATTCTAAAGAGGAACTGCGCCGTCTTTTTCAGTATACCAGCCAATTCCATGCCGATGAATTGCCCACAAAGGCGGGCATTAACAAACTGGACAAGCTGCTGTTCCGGGATTTTTTGAAAAAGCGGTATGACAGTGACTTCCCGGATACCCACGCAGAACAACTGCGCCTGCTGCAAAATCTGAACCTCGCCGCTGGCGATGGCAATCTCAATCTGGCCGGAGTGCTGCTTTTTGCCGAACAGCCGGAGCTGATTTTTCCGCAGTTCGTGGCAAAAGGCGTCCGCTTTCCGGGAATTGCCGTTCATGCTGACAGCTACGATGACACCGAAGATTTTGAAGGTCCGTTGAGCAGACTTTTCAAGGACGCCCTGGCTTTTGTCATGCGCAACCTGCACAAGGTACAGGGCAAGAATGGCGTCAACTCACCGGGTACGCCGGAAATACCGGAACAGGTTTTTGAGGAACTGCTGGTCAACGCCCTTGTACACAGGGATTATCTTGTCAGCGCGCCCATCCGCATTTTCATTTTTGATGACCGCGTGGAAATCATCAGCCCCGGCACGTTGCCGAACAATCTGACCATAGCCAATATCAAAGCCGGCAATTCCAATATCCGCAACCCTATTCTGATTTCTTACGCCGCCAAGGGGCTTTTGCCCTACCACGGCATCGGCTCCGGCATTCTGCGCGCTCTTAAGGCATGGCCGGATATTGATTTTGAAGACGATCGGGAGAGTTCGCTGTTCAAGGCCATTGTACGCAGAACCCACCGGCCTGCGGAAAACACTGGGGTACTTGCACCAGAACTTGCATCAAAAACACAAAATTTGCACCAGAAACAAGGGCTTTCTGATGCAACTCTGCGCGATATTGCACCGGAAATTGCACCAGAACTTTTTGCGCTCCTTGAGCACATCTCCGCCAATCCGCGCATAACCACAACCGAACTCGCTACTGTTCTAAACGTGAGCCGACGCACGATTCTTTACAGAACAACCATGCTCAAGAAAAAGGGCATCTTGCGCCGCATCGGTCCCAGCAAGGGCGGACAATGGGAGATTCTCCCATGAAGTTTGTTCCCAACGGTTCGATTATCAAATTTCTGCTGATTGCTGTTCTGGGCTGTGGCCTTGCCTTTCTCATGGCATGGCTGACAACCATGTTTACCGTTATTAAAATTACGCAAGGCGTTTCACTTGCAGGAGTAGCGCTGATACTGCTCTGGTGCGTCGTGATCGGCGGGGCCGCTGTTTGGAGCATCTGCGCCTTTTGTGCGCTTTATGTGGGAACATGGCGCAAACATCACGTTGATCACGCAATCCGTCTGAGTGAAGCCATGCTCATGCTGCATGCTTCCACGAACCATGAACAGTTGGAAGCGCTTCGCCATTATCGTATCCGGGTGTTCAAAAGTCATGAAGCAATCCCGGCGGGAGGAAAACTCGGCGTGGATTGCCGTGAAGTTTCCAACTTTCTTTCTCCCATGCTCTTTGGGTTCAATAAGTTTTTTGCTCTCGGATCGCCCGAATATTGTTGCGATGCCACACAACTTTCCGCAATTGTGGAGGAAAATCAGACGCGCTGGTGTGGCGAAAGCAGTGTAGCTCCAAGCTGTGATGCCGCAAAACTCAACAGGGAGATTGAAGAGCTGAAAAAGAAATACAAGGAAATGACGGAGAAATATACCAGCGCAGCGGGACGAGAAGGCAAATTAAAAAACGAAATCGAACAAATAGAAGCACATATACACATTCTTGTCATATTAGCGAATAAGGTTACCAGAGAATTCACCCACCCACTCGCCAAACACGAAATTATGCGCCAATACAAGGAAATCGGCAAGACGTTGGGGGTTGAAAACGCTCCGGGCAATTACATAGAAATTTTTCGCAAGGCAATGCCGAAAGAGTATATCAACCACGGCGGAGCGCCTATTCAAAATCCCTGAAAGGCAAGAAACCTGACCTGCTCAGGTTCGCAGCCCTCAACTTGTCCCCGTTATAACATAGTAAAATAACATAAAAATTATCAACCTCCCTTTCTTAGGCCTAAGAAAGGGAGGTTTTGTTTCGCCTTTGCTAACACCCCGTCTGTTCAGCGTTTTCCTCTGGGCATAGGGTGTGTTCTCTCCAGATGCTTCTGGATGGATTCATACACTTCAGCCTGAATACAGGGAGATGCTGATGGCGACCAAAAAATTATCACCGCAAGAAGTTGCCGACATGTACGGCGTGAAGACATGCACACTGGCCCGCTGGCGCTGTAAAAAAGTTGGCCCGCGCTACGCCAAGCTCGGCAGCCGTGTCATGTACGACATAGAAGACCTTGAAGACTGGTTTGCGTCACGCTGCGTCCATACCAGAGATTCCGCCCCTCAATTGAGGAAGCGATAATGAGCGCCGACATTCTGCACAGTTTTGCCGAGTGTCTGCGTGCAGCGGGGCTGGAGATCGAGGTCGTGCAGGCCGACGGCCTCCTGCACCGCTGTGGCACAGCGGACCGGCCCCATCGCAGGGACGGCGCGTACAAGGCGTTTCTGGATACTCCGGCCTCCATCTGGTGGAAAAACTGGCGCACCGGCGATGAAGGTACATGGACATACAAGCCAGAAAAAGAACTGACCGCCGCCGAACGGGATGCCCTGCGTGAACGCATCCGGGCCATCAAAGCGCACAAGGAAACCGAGCAGAACCGCCGCTGGCAGGCCGCCGCCAAACTGGCCGCGAGCATCTGGAACTGTTCCCGAAACGCCGGGGACGACCATCCCTACCTGCAACGGAAGGGAGTCCCGGCCATCGGATTGCGCCGGACAAAAGACGGGCGTCTGATTATCCCTGTTCTGAACCAGTCCGGCAGGATACAAAGTCTGCAATTCATCCTGCCGGAACAAACTGCCGAGGGTACGGACAAGTTCTTTCTCAAGGGAGGACGCACGGCGGGAGGCTTCTTTTCCTTTTCCACCGAAGACAGGAAGAAAGACGGTCCCCTGCTGATTGCCGAGGGGTATGCTACAGCGATCAGTCTTCATCTGGCGACCGGTTATGCATGTCTTGTGGCCTTCAACGCCGGGAATCTGAAAGCCGTGGCCGTCATGGCCAGAGAGAGGTATGCAAAGCGTGAAATCATCCTCTGTGCCGATAACGACACGGAGACACAAGGGAATCCCGGCAAGAAGATGGCCTCTCTGGCGGCTCAGGCCGTGGGCGGCAAGCTGGCCGTCTGCCCGGTTCATGAAGGCAAGGCGACGGACTTCAACGACCTGCACCGGCTGCGTTCTCTTGAGGCTGTCCGGGCCGTTGTGGAAGAAGCGCGAAAGCGGGATGACGACTGCCCCATGCCGGAAGGCTTTTTTCTGGTGAAGGAAGGCAGACGCGCCGGGCTGTACAAGCTGGAGACCAGATCGGACGGAGACAGTCAGGAAATCCGGCTTGGTCCTCCGCTTCTGGTCAAAGGCATGACGCGGGGAGCTGACGGCAACGAATGGGGTCTGATGCTGGAATGGATTGACCCGGATGGCAACAAGCACGCATGGGCCATGCCCGTGGAAATGCTGTTCCGGCAGGGAAACGACTGGTACAGCATACTGGCCTCCGGCGGGTGGTTCGGCAATCCGTCCACCCGGTCGAAGCTGGCGGCATTTCTGTCCACGGTCCGGCCCCTCCGACGGATACGCTGTGTTTTGCGCACGGGCTGGCATGAATCCGTCTACGTGCTTCCCGATACCGTTTACGGCGTAACAGAAGAAGACACCGTGCTGCAATCCTCGCAGCATGGCGGCTTGTACCGTACATCTGGAACGATGGAAGGCTGGCGGGAGATAGCGGAATTGTGCGTCGGCAACTCCCGTCTCAGTTTCGCGTTATGCGCGGCCTTCGCCGGGCCTTTGCTTCGCCCGGCCGGTCTGGAAGGCGGCGGCTTCAGTTTTGAGGGAGGCTCATCCTCCGGCAAGACCACGGCCCTTCAGATCGCCGCCTCCGTCTGGGGCGGTCATGAACATGTCCGAAGCTGGCGGGCTACGGACAACGGGCTTGAAGGCATCGCCGCCCTGCACAACGACAATGTGCTGATTCTGGATGAAATGGGGCAGGTCAACGGACGTGTTCTTGCCGAATGCGCCTACATGCTGGCCAACGGACAGGGCAAAGGCCGCTCGAACCGTGAAGGCGGAATTCGCCGTTCCCAGAACTGGCGTCTGCTCTTTCTCTCCAGCGGCGAACTGGGGCTTTCCGACAAGCTGGCCGAGAACGGTCTGAAATCCAGAGGCGGGCAGGAAGTGCGTTTCGTGGGGCTGCCTGTGGACTCGTCCATGCTCACCAGCCTGCATGGTCTTCCCGATGCCGGAGCCGTGGCCAATCGTATCAAGTTGCTTGCTTCCGAACATTACGGTCATGCGGGGCATGATTTTCTGCAAAAGCTGACGAAGGTCGAAACCCTGAACGCCGTCCGGGCGGAAATCGGCCCGGCAATGGCCGATGCCGTCAGGCATCTTGTCCCCGAAGGCGCTGACGGACAGGTACGACGTGTGGCCATGCGCTTCGCCCTGTGCGGCATGGCCGGAATGCTGGCCCTGCGGCTGGGCATCCTTCCCGAAAAGCTGGACGTATTGAACTGCATCGAAATCTGCTTCCGGGACTGGCTCACGGCAAGAGGCGGAACCGGAGCTTCCGAGGATACCGCCATCCTTTCCACGGTACGGCTGTTCATCGAACGGCACGGCGCAAGCCGCTTTCAGGATTTGGATACGCAAATGTCCACCTGCATCAACCGGGTGGGATTTCAGCGTACTCGCAACGGCACGACCGAGTATCTGATACTTCCGGAGAGTTTTCGGGCCGAAGTCGTCAGGGGATACGCAGAGGCAAGAGCTGTGCGTGTTCTGCGTGAAGCTGGATGGTTACGCACTCCTTCTAAAAACAGACTGAAACATCAGGAAAGGCTTCCTGGTCTAGGGCGCGTGCGTGTCTACATTGTTTGTTTGCCTGATGACCCGGATGAAGAAACTGCTCCTGCCTTGCCTGATTGAGCGGTGACAGTGGTGACAATGGTGACAAACCTACAGCCGCAAGGGGTTACGCCTGTCACCACTGTCACCATTGCATATTTGAGTGGTGACAGCCGAAAAGCATTGCCATTGCTCGATTGTCACCACTGTCACCGTTGTCACCACTGAAAATGAGTAAAGGGAAAAAACCATGTCCTACCTCGTACTCCACATGGACAAATTCAAGAAGGAGGCCATACGCGGCATCCAGAGTCACAACCGGCGGGAACGGGAGAGCCACAGCAACCCCGATATTGACTACGACAGGAGCGCGGCGAACTACGAGCTGCACGAAGTCGCCTCATCGAACTATGCCGAGGCCATTCAGAACCGCATTGACGATCTCCTGCTGGTCAAGGCCGTGAGAAAGGACGCCGTGCGCATGTGCGGGCTTATCGTCACCTCGGACAAGGCGTTTTTTGATGCTCTCACGCCGGAGGAAACAAGGCGTTTCTTTGAGGAGAGCAAAGCCTTTCTCACGGAATTTGTGGGCGCGGAGAATGTCGTTTCCGCAATGGTTCACATGGATGAAAAGACGCCGCACATGCACTTCCTTCATGTGCCGGTGACGCCGGACGGAAGGCTCAACGCCAACAAAATCTATACCCGTCAGAGTCTGCGGAAACTGCAAGCCGGGCTTCCCGCCCATCTGCAAAGCCGGGGCTTCGTCATTGAACGCGGCGTGGAACAGACACCCGGTTCCGCGAAAAGGCATCTGGATACCCGCGAGTTCAAGCAGCAACAGGAAGCTTTGGAAAAATTGATTCAGGAATCCGAAGAGACTTCCCGAAATTCACGGCAGCTTATCAACGCATTGGAACAGCGTGAGGAAGAGTTGAGAAAGAGCATTGAAGAGTATGAGCGGCAGGCTGAGGAAGCGGAAAAGGTGCTTCGGGAGGAGACCGAACTACCGAAAGCCTCTTTTCTCAATTATCCGTCCGTGCTGAAAAAAGCCTCTTCCCTCATTGAAGAACTGAAAAAGGCGCTTGCCGTCAAACACCTTGTCCAGACGGAGAAGGAAATCCTGCAACGGGAAGTGGATACCCTTCGCGGAAAACTGACGCGGCTTGAAGCGGGATACACGGCCCACAGAAAACAAAGCCATGAGGAAAAAAAGGAGCTGGAGAATCAGTTGAAGAAAATGAAGAGAATCATGGCGGGCTATCGGGAGTTTTTGCTTCTGCCGGAAATCCGGCCGCTGCATATCGAGTTCGTGGAGCGCAGGCGCGCCGAACAGCTCCAACGTCAGCAGGAAGAGGAACGGCAGCGGCAGGAGCAGGAAGCGCGGGACAGGGAGCGTCGGCAGGCGCACTCCACCCGTGGCATGAGAATGAGGTGAGGCGTCGGGGGGAAATCTTCGCACAGGCCGAAGATATAGCCCACTATGCTTCACTTGCGTGAAGCGTGGGCGACCGTCCCGCTCGACCGGAAAGACAAATCATCAATCCGGGGCATGGCCCCGGCGAAACACTGGAGGAAGCTTCATGACCATCACCGTCACGCAGCTGAAGGAAATCAGACAGGAGTTTGCGACACTCAAACCCGCTTCTGTCACGCTGGACGGGAATCGAACCATGTCCATGAAGGAAGCCGTCTTCGCTCTGGCCCCGACGCTGGAGCGAATGAAGAAGCGCGGCTTCGACACACAGGAGATTGTCGAGCGCTTGCACGAAAAGGGTATTGAGGTGAAACCCCAAACCCTGACCAAGTATCTGACCGAAGCCAGACGGCAACGGGAAGGACGAAAGGCAAAGAGGCAAGACACACCCCCGCCGCCTCCGAAACGCGAACAACGCTCCAGCTTCATTACTCCTGATATACCCGATGATGAACTGTGAACAAGAATCCATTGAGAGGAGAAACCATTATGGCAGGAGCTTACGGATATATTCGCGTATCCAGTACGGATCAGAACGAAAGCCGTCAGCGCATCGCCCTTGAGCGGCAGGCCATCCGGTCAGACCGCATTTTCATGGACAAACTGTCGGGCAAGGATTTTCAGCGCCCGCAGTATCAGGCCATGCTCAAAAAGCTCAGAGCCGGGGATCTGCTCTGCATTACGAGCATTGACCGGCTGGGCAGAAACTATGAGGAAATTCTGGAACAGTGGCGGATAATTACCAAAGAGAAGCGCGTGGATATCCTCGTTCTGGACATGCCTCTGCTTGACACCCGGCGCGACAAAAACCTGCTCGGTACCTTTATTGCCGATCTTGTTTTGCAGGTACTTTCCTTTGTGGCTCAGAACGAACGGGAGAATATCCGTAGCAGGCAGGCCGAAGGTATCGCTGCAGCCAAAGGGCGCGGTGTGCGTTTTGGACGCAAAATCAAACCCCTGCCGGACAACTTTCTGGAAAATTGCGACCTCTGGCGCAATGGCCAAATCTCAGGGCTGGAAGCGGCCAAAAGATGCCGAATGCCTCAAAGCACCTTTTACCGGAAAGCTGGACGGCTTCGGGAAAATGACGCTAATAGTGTCTAACACGGACGTCCGATTCGGACATTGCTGACAGCCGGAACCATCAGTGATTATGGCGGTGCGGCATATCTCTTGCCAACTTTGCCTTCAACTCGAATGCTTCTTGCTGACAGGTGCTATGATGCCGGATGGATTCGCAGTTTTTTGAAAAATCGGGGTTGCACTCCCTGCATTCCTTCTCGGAAAAATGCCAAGAGTCAGGAATATTACGACAAAAAACAATATCGCCAGCGTCACAAGATAGAAAATATGTTTTCCCGGCTGAAGGATTGGCGTCGCATAGCCACGCGCTATGATTGCTGTGCTCACACATTCCTTTCAGCAATTCACCTTGCGGCTATCGTTATTTTTTACCTTTAATGAGTCCTGAGCCTACAAGATGGCCGCCATTCTGGACAAGTTCCCGAAGCTCCGGGTTTGCGCCGCGCATCTGGGGGGCTTCCGGCAAAGGAAGTACGCGCTGGACGTGCTGGCCGACCGCAACGTCTGGATGGACACGTCCTCCTGCATGTAGGAGATCGACGACGACACCCTGCGCGCCATCCTGCGGCGGCACCCGCGCGAAAGGCTGGTCTTCGGCACGGATTACCCCATCATGGACCCGCAGGACGAGATCGACGCCCTCCAGCGCCGCACCCGCTTCACGGACAGCGAGCTTGACGAGCTGCTCATGAACGGATCGGCCATGCTTTTTGGCTGAGCCCGGCCCCTGCGCTTTCGTCCACGGGCGGTTGCGCGGGAGGGGCCCGGCCCCGTGGACGGCAAGGCCCCGTTTCCTGCCGGGAACGGGGCCTTGTTCTGCGCGCCTTGCGGAGAAGGGGGGATCAGTCCTGCGGGGCTGCGAGGCGGGCGCCGATGCAGCCCACGAGGATCAGCAGCATGAAGCCGGCCTGGGGCAGGGAGATGCGGTCTTGAAAGAAGAGCATGCCGCCCACGGCCACGCCGATGGAGCCGAGGCCGGTCCACAGCGCGTAGGACAGGCCAGCGGGCAGGAAGCGCATGGCGTAAGACAGCAGGCCCATGTTGAGGAAGCTCAGGACAATGGGGATGAGGGCGGCAACAAGGGGACGGGAGGTCGTGGGAGCCCATTTGAGGCTCAGGCCCCAGATAATTTCCGTGACGACTGCGGTGCACAAGGCAAGCCAGGGCATGGGGATACTCCTTGCGGCTTACGTGGTGAGCGCGGGCATGCGGAAGCCTGAAGATCATGCCCGCGTTCCTCCGCAAGGAGGGCGCATGTCGGCTTTCTACCATCCGGGGCATCCCGTGGCAAGTCCTAGGGGCTGTTTCTAAAAAGTTTATTGCAGCCAAATCAGACAGGCCGCTAACATGACATTTGCCCGGAATGTCGCGGCCAATTTTTCATAGCGGGTTGCAATGCGTCGAAATGACTTGAGCTTTGCAAAAAAGCATTCGACCAGATGACGCTCCTTGTACACATGGGCATCATACTCCCGCTGATGACGTCTGCATTTTCGGGAGGGAATAACCGCTTCCATCTTTTGTTGCCGTGCCTGCTCCAGCACTGCATCGCTGTCATAGGCACGATCTGCAAGGAGCTTGTCCGCGGACAAATCCACAAGCAATTCTCCGGCGGGTACCGTATCGTTTACGTTGCTAGGCTCAGGACTCATTATTTCCAACGACGTCAAAAAAGGATAAGTATGGATATGGAGGTTTCTATGTCCACTCTTTTTTACCTTTCTTCCGCTCAGATGGATGTCATTCGCCCTTTCTTTCCTCGTTCAAGAGACATTCCCAGAAGGGACGATCAAAAAATTATCAGTGAATTATCCATGTTCTCAAGTTCGGTCTCCGATGGAAGGATGCTCCAAAAGAATACGGCCCCTATAAAACTCTTTATAACCGTTTTGTCAGATGGAGTAACATGGGCGTCTTCGAAAAGATTTTTACGGCTCTTTCCGAAAGTACCCAGGACACATCCCTTCTCATGATTGATGCTACCTGTCTGAAAGCTCACAGAACTGCCGCAAGTTTGAGAAAAAAGGGCTTCCTCTCGCTGTATCGGACGCACAAAAGGAGGATTGAACACCAAATTACATGTAGTCTGCGACTTCGACGGACGTTCAATTCGGACATTGCTGACAGCCGGAACCATCAGTGATTATGGCGGTGCGGCATGTCTCTTGCCAACTCTGCCTTCAACCCGAATACTTCTTGCTGACAGGGGCTATGATGCCGGATGGATTCGCAGTTTTTTGAAAAATCGAGGTTGCACTCCCTGCATTCCTTCTCGGAAAAATACAAGAGTCATGAGTATTGCAACAAGAAACAATATCTCCAGCATCACAAGATAGAACACATGTTTTCCCGGTGAATGACTGGCGTCACATAGCCATGCGCTATGATCGCTGTGCTCATACATTCCTTTCAGCAATTCACCTTGCGGCTATCGTTATTTTTTACCTTTAATGAGTCCTGAGCCTAGATAATGCCGCTGACGACACGCCTGTCATCGACTCTCGGAATGCCATGGGAACGAGGAAAGTAGCATTTGATACGAGCAATCTGTTCATGAGAAAGATAAAAAAGTTCCTTCATGGCATCCTCCCTATGCCGACAATAAGGACTTCTTATTTTTTTGGCAATTAATGAGTCCTGAACCTAGGAATGGGGTAAGACGCGCCCTCAAGTGAGTTACTGTCTCAGCGAGAAGAGCACAGCCCGGAATACCCCTCCGGTATGTTTCCATTGGACGCACCGCAAGCGTCAGCACTTATCTTCCCCTTTTGGTTAGAAATAGGTTAGAAAAATGAAAAGGCACTTACGGTTAGAAAACTGTAAGTGCCTGATTTTCTTGGTTGCGGGGGCAGGATTTGAACCTACGACCTTCGGGTTATGAGCCCGACGAGCTACCGAGCTGCTCCACCCCGCGACGCGGTAGCATTCGCACGTCATCCGTGCGAGAAGTCCTTTTTAGCTAAAAGCACCCTGCCTGTCAACAAAAAAATTATTTTTCGGCAATTTTTTTTTGCCGTTCTTCGCCGCTCTGCCTGAAAGACGTCGCATCTTCATGAAATAGCTCATATTTTTTCATGAGTGTGCCCTTGTCGCCTCTCTGCGCATCCAGAGCGGCAGCAGGCAGAGCAGCAGGGCCGCTGCCGTAAGGTAGGCCGCATCCATGCCCCAGAGGCCCTGCACGCCATAGGCCAGCACCGGGCCCGCGGCCGCGCCGCAATCCACGATGAAGGCATAGGAGGCCAGCGTGTGCGTGGGATGGCCGTGCTGCTCGGCCGTGTCCGAAGCGGCGGCATCGGAGAGGGTGCCCAGGCCCGTGGCGCAGAGCTGCGAGCAGAGCAGCAGCGGCAGCCACAACGGGGCGGGCAGGGACAGGGCCACCAGGGCCAGCGCGCAGGCGCCGCCGCCAAGGCAGGCGCACAGCACCGGGCCCCGGCCGCGCGGGCCGTCGGAAAGGCGGCCGAACCACGGCGCCAGCCAGGGTTCCCAGAGCCAGCGCAGGGCCTGCAGCGTGCCGGCCAGGGTGGCGCAGCCCATGACGAGGCCGCCGGCCAGGGCCAGTTCGCCCACATGCAGGGCCACCATGCGGCTCAGGGTGGCGGCGTAGATGCCCTGGAAGACCAGGGCCACCAGCAGCCCCGTGATGAAGATGCGCCGCATGCCGGGCTGGCGCAGGTGCAGTCCCGACAGCAGGGATGTGGCCGCCCGGCTCGCCGCTCCGGTGGCGCGGCTGCTGCGGGGGATGCGGGTCAGGGCCAGCGGCAGGCCCGTCAGGGTCAGGGCCCCGAAGAGCAGGGCCACGGTGGGGAAGCCCAGCAAATCGGCCAGGAGGCCGCCGCCGATCATGCCCAGCAGGCTGCCCAGGCGCACGAGGCCGTTGTAACTGCCCATGAGATAGCCGCGATTGTCCTTGCGCGAGGCCGCCATCAGGGCGAACAGGGAGCCGAGGCGCAGGAGCGTCCAGGCCAGTCCCCAGAGGCAGCGCAGCAGCAGCCAGAGAGCGAAGCATCGGGCCACGCCGTACAGCAGGGTGGTCGAGGCGGCCAGCACCACGGCCAGGGCCATGCCGGTGCGCTGGTCGATGCGGGTGTAGAGCAGGCGCACCAGCGGGTTGAGCGGCAGACGCACCAGGCGGTTGACGGCCAGCAGCACGCCCACCTGCCAGAGCGCGGTCAGGCCGCATTCCTGCCAGAACAGGGGCAGGGCGATGTAGAGCATGGTATCGCCGGTCAGGCAAAAGGCCGAGACCACGGCCATGCTGCGGGCCAGGCGCCGGGCCGCGGCGTCATCGGGGCAGGACGGGGAGGGGGCGTTCATGGGCCTGTCCTGTGGCGCGGGCTCAGTCCGGGCGCCGTGCCAGTACGGCCACGGCCAGCCGTGCCAGCAGTTCCAGGCCCCGGGGCAGGACGCGCTCGTCAAAGGTGAAATGGCTGGTGTGGTGCCCGTCGGGCCTGTCGGCGCCCAGTTGCAGATAGGCCGCCAGGCCGCCGTCCTCCTGCACCTTGTTCATGAACCAGCCAAAGTCCTCCGAGGCCCAGAAGTCGGCCTTGCGGCGCACCTCGCGGAAGGTGCCCATGTCCCGGGCCGTGCGTTCCACCAGATCCACCAGCTCGGGGCTGGACATGGCGCCCGGGCAGTGGCTCTGGCAAAGAAAGCGGCTGCGGCAGCCGTGCATGCGCGCCGCGCCGTCCACCACGCGCCGGGCCTCGGCCAGCATGTAGCCGTTGATGTCCCCGTTCTCGCCGCGGGTCTCGCCGCGCAGCCAGGCCCGGGCCGGGATGATGTTGGGGGTCTCGCTGACGTGCATCTCGCCCACGTTGATGCGCGAGGCGCCCTGACCGTGGCGGGCGATGGCCAGCAGATTGGTCACGGCCGTACAGGCGGCCAGCAGGGCGTTGCGCCCCTCGTGCGGGGCCAGCCCGGCATGGGCGCTCTGGCCGGTGAAGAAGACTTCGAAATTGGTGGTGGCCAGGAACTTGTCCGTACCGCAGACCAGATCGCCGCTGCGGCTGGCCTGCATGCTCAGGTGCAGGCCGAACAGGGCCCGGACGCCGTCCACGGCCCCGGCGGCCACCATGCCGGGCGCGCCCTCGCCCTCTTCCTCGGCAGGCTGGAAGATTAGGCGGATGCGGCCGCTCAGGCTGCGGGACAGCTCGTTCCGCAGGCCGCCCAGCAGCCGGGCCAGCTCCATGCCCAGGGCCACATGGCCGTCGTGGCCGCAGGCATGCATGCAGCCTGCATGACAGGAGGCGAAGCCCTGCGCCGCGGGGACGTGATCCGGGTCCGCGGCTTCGGTGATGCCGGTATTGGCGTCCATGTCGAAACGGAAGGCCACCAGCGGGCCGCGTTCGTCTTCGGGGGTGCCGGGAGCGTCCAGATCCAGATCGCCCCACAGGCCCGTGAGGCCCCCGGCCATGCAGGCCACCAGACCGGGATCGGCGCCCTCGTTGAGGGCCCGGCCGCTCTGGGCCGCGCAGAAGGCCGCCTCGGGCTGGCGGGGGCGGGCCGAGGGGCGCAGGGCGTTGGCCCCCAGGGTGAGCCGGAAACCGGCTTCCCGCAGGGCACGGGCCGCCATCGAGGCGGTCAGGTATTCGCCCCAGGCCGGTTCAGGATGGCGGTGCAGATGGCGGCGCAGGGCCGTCAGTCGCGGGCCGGCTTCCCCGGCCTTTCGTCGGATCTCCTCCGCAAGACGTTCCATGGGCATCTCCTTTGACGCGGCGCATTGCCAAGGTCGCCCGCACAGGATATATGCCGGAGATACGTTCATGCAAGCCGCCGGATGCCTCATGGCGGTTTTCCATTTTTCACGAGGGACCTATGCTCACCCTGATTCTCGCTATCGGTGTCGCTGTCGTCATCTCCTTCACCTGCTCCCTGACGGAGGCGGCCCTGTACGCCGTGCCCTGGTCGGCCATCGAGAAGATACGCAACGACGGCAGGCCCGTGGGGGAAGTGCTCTTCCGTCTGCGCAGCAATGTGGAAAAACCCATCGCCGCCATCCTGACCCTGAACACCGTGGCCAACACCGCGGGCTCCGCCGTGGCGGGCGCGGCCTTCATGGCGGCTTTCGGCGCCGAATACATGGCCCTGTTCGCCGCCGGGTTCACGGTGCTCATCCTGGCCTTCGGCGAGATCGTGCCCAAGACCCTGGGCGTGGCCTATGCCACCTCCATCGCCGTGGTGCTGGCCCGGCCGCTGGAAGTGGCGGTCAAGCTGCTGACCCCGGTCATCTGGCTGACGGGCCTGCTGACCCGTTTGCTGACCCCGCCGTCCAACGGCCCGGACATCTCCGAGGACGACATCCGCGCCGTCACCAGCCTGTCGCGCCAGGCCGGGCAGATCAAGGCCTATGAGGAGGCCTACATCCGCAACATCCTGGCCCTGGACCAGAAGCGGGTCTACGACATCATGACCCCGCGCACCGTGGTCTTCTCCCTGCCCGAAGACATGACCGCCGCCGAGGCCTACAAGAACCCGCGCCTGTGGCATGTGAGCCGCATCCCCGTCTACGGCGAGGACAACGAGGATCTGGTGGGCCTGGTGGACCGCCGCACCATCCTCCACTGCCTGCTGGAAGAAAAAGGCGAGACGCCGCTTTCCGCCATCATGAAGCCCCTGCACTTCGTGCTGGAGAGCCAGACCCTGGACAAGCTGCTCAAGGAGCTGCTGCACTCGCGTTCGCACCTGTTCGCCGTGCTCGACGAATACGGCGGCCTTGCCGGCGTGGTGACGCTGGAGGACGTGTTCGAGGAGATGCTTGGCAGCGAGATCATGGACGAGAGCGACAGCGTGGCCGACCTGCGCCAGATGGCCCGGCAGCGGCGCCAGGCCCTGCGCGCCGCCGGTCTGCTGGAACAGCAGAAAAAGGAAAAACAGGCGGGACAGCCCCGGTCATGACCGGGCGGATAACGCCTTTGTTCTCCTGATGGATTGATGTGATGACGAAGCCCCGGCCCCGCCGGGGCTTCGGGCGTTTGGGGCAAAAAGGGCTTGAGGGGAGGGAGGACCCCTCTGCTGGCGCGAGAGCGGTCCTCCCTCCCCTCAAACTCCCCGCCCTCTCCCCAGCGCGCTTTGCCAGGGGATGGGGATGAAGGCGTGGGACGCGCGGAGGATACGTTCCGCATGCCTGTGTCAGAGAGGGAAAGGGCAGGGAAACGCTGTCTTCGGGCATCGCCAGCAACGCGCGACCGAATGGCGGCCAGGCCGTGCCCGTTACGACGAAGGAAGTTACGGGCATCGCCAGCAACGTGCGACCGGATGGCGGCCAGGCCGTGCCCGTTACGACGAAGGAAGTTACGGGCATCGCCAGCAACGCGCGACCGAATGGCAGCCAGGCCGTGCCCCGTCTTTTACAGATACGGCGAGAACAGCCAGCAGGCGGCGTCACGCAGCTTGAGGATCAGGGGGCGCTGCTTCAGGTCCTTCAGGGTCACTTCGCGGCTGCGGGCCATGGTCATGTCCATGTGCAGGGCCATGGCGGTATGGAATTCGGGGTCGAAGACCTCCATGTTCAGCTCGAAGTTCAGGCGCATGCTGCGGGCGTCCAGGTTGGCGGAACCTATCTGGCAGTAATAGCCGTCCACAGCCAGCAGCTTGGTGTGGGCAAAGGGCGGCGGCTGGAACCATACGCGCACGCCCGCTTCCAGCAGGACGGGCAGCAGGCGGAAGGTGGCCCAGTGGACGAAGGGCAGGTTGTTCTTGCCGGGCAGGACCACCCGCACGCTGACGCCCCGCTGGGCCGCGCTGCGCAGGGCGGCGATGAGCTCGTGCGACGGCAAAAAATAGGGCGTCATGATGCGCACCGTATGCTGGGCGCTGCCGATGATCCCGCAGTACAGGTCATTGAGCGGGTCGGCCTCGGTGCCGGGGCCGTCCAGCACCATGCGGCACAGGCTGTCCCCGGACATGATGTTGCTGCTGGGCGGCAGGTCGCGCTGGTCGAATTCGCCGGTGGCGAAGCCCCAGTCCAGCAGGAAGGCCCGGCGCAGCTGGTCCACGATGGGGCCCTCACAGCGGAAATGCAGGTCCTGCACGCCGCCGGGATGTTTGCCGAGGACGTGGTTGTCGGCGATGTTCATGCCGCCGGTGAAGGCCGTATCGTCGCAGACGAGCAGCTTGCGGTGGTTGCGCAGGTTGATGCTGAGGCTGGGCGGGAACAGGCGGGGCGGCAGGAAGCGCGCCAGCTTGCCGCCGGCCCTGGGGATGCGCTTCCAGGGCTTGCGCAGCGAATAGACGGCACCGCCGAAGCCGTCCACCAGCAGGCGCACGTCCACGCCGCGCCGGGCGGCATGGCACAGGGCCTCGGTGAAGCTTTCGCCCACGCTGCCGCCGCGGAAGATGTAGGTGGAGAGGAAGACCTGCCTGCTGGCCCGGTTGATGGCGCGCAGCATGGCCGGGTAGGCCTCGTTGCCGTTACGCAGGGGCAGGATGCCGTTGCCGTTGCACAGGGTCTGGCCCGTCAGGCGGCGCCCCAGGACCTCCAGGGGCCACTCCTGCGGCGGCGCGATGGCCGTGCGGTGGCAGACGACCTCGGGATGGTGGGCGTAGTCGGGTTCGATGGCGGCCATTTTGCGCATGAGGCGGGCCGCCAGGCTTTCGGCACGGCTGATGCCGAACAGGCAGTACAGCACGATGCCGACGCCCGGCAAAAAAAGGACCGTCACGATCCAGCCCAGCGCCGAGCGCGGATCGCGCTTGTGGAGCAGGGCATGGCAGACGGCCCCCCAGGACAGAAGGTGCGCTGTCACAAGGCCTAATGTTCCCAGTGTCAGCACGGCGGATCGCTAGCGGCGCACAGCCAGCAGCGGGATGTCGGTATTGCGCAGCACGCGCTCGGTGATGGAACCGATGAGCATGTCGGCCAGGCCGTCACGGCCGTCGGTATACATGACGATCATGTCCACGCCTTCTTCATGGCCCACGGTGACGATGGTATCGGCGGGCAGGCCTTCACGCACGATGCAGCGGCAGGCCACGCCGTCCTGTTTCAGCGCTTCAGCCAGCGGCGCCAGCAGGGTCTCGCCCCTGGCGGCATCGGAGCGTTCCAGTTCGGTATGGGCGGCACCGCCCACCAGCTTGGGCAGGGCTTCGGTCACATGCAGCAGGATGATCTCGCCGGAGCACAGGGTCCTGGCATGGCGCAGGGCCCTGGAAGCGCGTTCGCCGGAATTTTTGCCGCTCACGGGCACGAGGACACGTTGGTAGATCATGTGGGCTCCTTGGATTGGGATGATTGCCCAGGAGGGCATTTCAAAGAAGCATTTTCGCACGACAGGACGATTTGTGCAAGGTCTGCCGGGATGCGGCCGCAAAAAAGCCTGTTCCGGGGGAACAGGCTTTGTGGAGGCGATGGTGCGGCAACGGCCTACTGGCGGACGACCAGCACGGGCAGCGGCGTGCTGCGCAGCACATGCTCGGTGATGGAGCCGAACAGCTTGTCGGCCAGGTCGTCATGCCCGTCCGAGAACATGACGATGGCTTCGGCGTCCATTTCCCTGGCGGTCTTGACGATGGTCTCGACGGGCAGGCCGTGAAGGATGACGGTCTGATGGGCGATGCCGGCATGGTCCAGTTCAGCCGCAAGAGGCGCCAGGAGGGCTTCGGCCTTGACGGTGACGTCCTGCTTGTCGCTCGTGAGGTTGGGCATGGGGGAGCCCACGCTGGGCGCCACAGCATGCAGCAGGATGATCTCCCTGGGATCCAGCTTCCTGGCCTGGCTCAGGGCCTTGAGGGCACGTTCTCCGGAATGCTTGCCGCTCACGGGCAGAAGGACACGTTCGTAACTCATGTGGACTCCTTGCATAAAATAAGAGATGGCCCTTGTGGGCGTGGAAGGTCCAGTCTGGCACGACTTGTCCCTTTGTGCAAGAGGGGCTGTCACCGCCTTTCGCGCCGGGGCCGGGAGGCAGCCAGGCCGGCCCGCGGGACCGGCCCCGTCAGGACCCCAGGGAGATGCGGTGGCGTTCCACCGCCGTGGCCAGTTCGGGCAGCAGGTCGGTCACGGCCTGCAGGTCCTTGGCGCGTCCGGCGCTCTCCACACAGCGCGCCATGCGGCCCAGTACCCGGAAACCGTAGCTTTCGGCCTCGGCGGCCAGACGCCCGGCGGCATCGGCCACCAGATGCAGGCGGCGCTGTTCCAGGGCATAGCCGGCCTCCGCCAGATATTTGTCCATGCGCCACATGAGGGCGGGCAGCGGATCCTCGGGATCGTCCGGCGGCTGGGGCCGCTGGGGCATGGGCGGCACGGGCACGCGCGGCGCGGGGGCCGCGGGCCGGGGAGCTGTCCGGCGTTCGATCCAGGGGTTGGCCGCGGTCGGGATCTCTGCCGCGGCCTCGGGCGACTTTTGCTGCGGTCCTTCCTTTTTGGGGATGGGACGCGGGGTGCCCTGCCGTTCCTGCACGGTCGCGGCAGGGGCCTGCGGGCCCTTGTCCTCCTCCCTGTCGTCCCGGGGCTGGCTGCTCCCCGTGTGGAAACGGGAAAGGAAGCGCATCAGGGTATTGGCCGCCGCCCTGGTCCGGCTGGTCTCCTCCCGGCCGCTGGCAAGGAGGGTGGTGCTGTCCGGCGTCATGTCCGGCAGGCTGGAAACGTCCTTGCTGCCGGGCACGGCATGGGGCGCCTCTTCCACAGGAGCGCCGGGGAAGGCGGGCTGCGTGCCGGCGGCCGGGCCGGAGCCGGGGCCCTTGCGGGGCGGCGGCGTGATGAGGGCCGATTTGTCCGTGGGCACCAGACTGGGCTTGCCCAGTTTGCGGGCGATCTCGTCCGGGCTGACGTCCCGTCGCAGGGGACGGACCGTGACCACGGTCTCCACCGGGGCGGACGCCGCTTCCTCCCGCCGGGGGACAGGACGGCTGACCGGTGTGCCGATGGGCATGGGCTCGCCCACCCATTCACCGGCATGGCGCAGGCTGGGGCTCACATAGCCGCTGGCAAGGGGACGCGCCGCATCGGCTGAAGGGAAGGCCGGAGCGGGCCGGGGAGCCTCGGCGGCTTCGTCCTGCGCGGGGCTCGGCATGTCAGCGTCGGCCCCTGTTTCCGCAACGGCTTCCTCCGTGCTGTCCGCTGCGTCAGAGGAGGCAGCGGGGCCATCGGCCGGAGCGGCGGCATCCGCCGTTCCCTGCTGCGGCAGGGCCTCTTCCTGCGGCGCTTCGGCCGTCGGAGCTTCTTCTTTTTCTTCCTCCAGCGGGGCTTCCTGTGTCGCCGCGTCATCCATTGCCGCCACCGGCACGGACGGGAAGTCCGGTGCCGTGGGCGCGGGGGCCGGGCCGTCGTCTTCGGCCGCTTCGGGAGCGGCGCCGTTTTCCTGCACAGGGCTGTCCGCGGGCGCAGGCGCCACCGGCTGCGCATCATCGGCCGCCGATGCTTTGGCAGCTTCCGCACGCACATCGCGGTTCTGTCGGTCGTCAGCGGGCAGGGGCTGTTCGGCCTCAGCCTCCTGGGCCGGGGCCGGGAAGGCCGGAGCGCTCGGAGGCACCTCGGCGGCTTCGTCCTGCGCGGGGCCCGGCATGTCAGCGTCGGCCCCTGTTTCCGCAACGGCTTCTTCCGTGCTGTCCGCTGCGCCAGAGGGGACAGCGGGGCCATCGGCCGGAGCGGCGGCATCCGCCGTTCCTTGCTGCGGCAGGGCCTCTTCCTGCGGTGCTTCGGCCGTTGGAGCTCCTTCTTTTTCTTCCTCCAGCGGGGCTTCCTGCGTCGCCGCGTCATCCATTGCCGCCACCGGCACGGACGGGAAGTACGGTGCCGTGGGCGCGGGGGCCGGGCCGTCGTCTTCGGCCGCCTCGGGAGCGGCGTCGTTTTCCTGCACAGGGCTGTCCGCGGGCGCAGGCGCCACCGGCTGCGCATCATCGGCCGCCGATGCTTCGGCAGCATCGGCACGCACATCGCGGTTCTGTCGGTCGTCAGCGGGCAGGGGCTGTTCGGCCTCAACCTCCTGGGCCGGGGCCGGGAAGGCCGGAGCGCTCGGAGGCACCTCGGCGGCTTCGTCCTGCGCGGGGCCCGGCATGTCAGCGTCGGCCCCTGTTTCCGCAACGGCTTCTTCCGTGCTGTCCGCTGCGTCAGAGGAGGCAGCGGGGCTATCGGCCGGAGCGGCGGCATCCGCCGTTCCCTGCTGCGGCAGGGCCTCTTCCTGCGGCGCTTCGGCCGCCGGAGCTTCTTCTTTTTCTTCCTCCAGCGGGGCTTCCGGCGTCGTCGCATCATCCATTGTCGCCACCGGCACGGACGGGAAGTCCGGTGCCGTGGGCGCGGGGGCCGGGCCGCCGTCTTCGGCCGCTTCGGGAGCGGCGTCGTTTTCCTGCACAGGGCTGTCCGCGGGCGCAGGCGCCACCGGCTGCGCATCATCGGCCGCCGATGCTTCGGCAGCTTCCGCACGCACAGCGCCGGACTGTTCGTCATCAGCGGGCAGGGGCTGTTCGGCCTCAGGACGGGCGGTCTGCGCGACAGGGGCGACAGGGGCATCACGGCGCATGTCGTCCGTCAGGCTGAGGGGCGCCGCCGGAGCCGCCTCCGCCCCGGCAGATGCCGGAGCAGCGAACAGATCCGGCAGGTCTCCGCCTGTCGCGGCCTGTGCGGCCGGGACCGTCCGCTCCGGCATGTCATCGGTGGACAGGAGCAGGTCGGGCATGCCCTGGTCTGCCTGGGGGGCGGCCACAGGGCCGAACAGGTCGGGCAGAGGGGCGTCGGCCTGCCTGGTCTCGGGCAGGGGCGCGCCGAGGTCGGCCACATCGTCATGGCTGCCCAGGATCTCCAGCACGGTCTCGCGCAGGGCGTCTTCCGAGACGGGCAGGGTCAGGGCATGGCTGAAACCGGCGTTGGCCAGCTCATCCCACTGGCTCTGGTCGGGGGTCAGGGCCACGGCCCCGAAGGGGCCTGTCCTTTCGGCAAGGCCGTGATAACGGCGCAGCATCGGCGCGGCTTCCACAGAGGCCTCGGGACCGCAGACCAGCAGCACCGTGGCCGGTGTCCCGCCCCTGCGGGCCCCGGCGGCCAGTCCGTGGGCCAGGGTGCCTGTCTCGCGGCAGGTGCAGGGCAGGTCGCGCAGCATGGCGCCCAGCTCGCGACGGGTGGCGGCATCGGGAGCGCAGACCAGGACCGTGGGCAGGTCGTCGGCAGACGCTTCCGGGAGCTGCAGCTGCAGGGTGAAGATGACGGACGTGCCGCGGGGGCCGCTCTCCACGCCCAGGAAGCCGCCGTGGGCCGAGGAGAGTTCCCAGATGCGGGCCAGGAGCGGCGCGGAGCGCTGTTCCGGGGGCAGGCCCGTGCCCGTGTCGCGCACCTGGAAGAGCAGATGCCCGGGATGTTTGCTGTCCGGTACATGGCGCACGGCAAAATGGACCTTGCCGCCCTTGCTGGCCCGCACGGCATCCTCCAGCAGCAGACGGAGCGTCTCCTCCAGGTCCCCGGCGGGGCCTTCGTAGCGCTGTTCGAGGTCGGACGGGACATGCCAGCCCAGGGCGATGCCGGATTTTTCGGCCAGCGCGCGGCAGTGTTCATGCGTTTTTTGCAGCATCCGGCGCAGGTCGAAGGCGCGCGTTGCGGCGCGGGCGCCGTCCGTGGGGGCCGGTGCCGCAGGCGCGGCGGCATCACCGGCCGGGTCGTGCAGCAGACGCAGGGCCTGCCGGGCGCGGCGTCCCATGCCCTCCACACGGGAACGGACATCATGCGGCAGGGAGCATTGCTCCAGCTGGCGGTTCTGTTCCACGAGCTCGCGCAGGGGCACGGCAAGGGCCTGTTCCAGACGCCGGATGGCCGTGGCGGAGGCGCTGTCGGCCTCCACGGTGGCCGGCGCGGGAGCAGGCTGGCTGAGGCCGGTCATGAGCGGCAGGGTGTTGCCCTCGGTATCCAGCAGGCGCAGGTTGGGATCCGTGATGGTCTGGCTCTGGGCGGAGCGGTCCGGTGCCGGGGGATCGGCGGGCCCGGCGGCGGCCGTCTCCGTTTCGCGGCCGGGGGCGCTCATGCCCGCGATGATCAGGGCGCTGAGGGCCGTCCCCCACAGGGGCAGGGTGCCCTGGACGAAGGGCGGGAGCAGGGTCCCGAAATCGAGGACGGCCAGACCGGCCCCCAGCGCGGCCACAAGGCAGCCCAGCAGGAAGCGGCGGGCGCCCGGTACGCCCATGAGCCAGGCACCGAGCGTGGTGGGCACGAAGATCAGGGCCAGCATGGGCCAGAGCGGCAGATAGCGGCCCATCCAGCTGAAGTCGGGCCAGAGGGGCAGCAGGGCCAGCACGGCGCCGGGCAGGGAGAGCAGCAGGTACTGGATGTCCAGCAGACGGGAATGGCTGGGGGTCTGCATCAGGTGCCGGGCCAGATGGGCCAGGAACATGAGGGCCAGGCCGGGGGTCATGGCGCTGACGGCGTCGGCGGGCGTGATGTTGCCGGCCCCCAGATCCGGCCCGCCCAGCACGGCATGGGTCAGGGCGGCGCCCACATACAGGGCCGTCCAGAAGCGCCACTGGCCGCGCTCGGTGATGCCGCGCAGCAGGGCCAGCAGCATGACCACGGCCAGGGCCAGCATGACGCCGGGGCCGAGCAGGCTTTCCGGCGCGTCCGCCAGATTGTCCAGGCTGCGCAGGGTGGGCGCGAACCAGAGGGGCGGCTGCCCGTCCAGGCGGATATAGCAGATCTGCGGCGTTTCGCCGGGCAGGGGCAGGCAGAGCAGGTTGCGCCAGTTGGCCCGGTCCTCCTGCCAGGTTGTCTGGCGGGAAAGGGGGTCGATGCCGGGCGTGTAGAGGACGGCCCCGGCCGGGACGCCCTGGCCGAGGTCGAGCACCAGGGGGGCGGGACGTCCCGCCCCGGCGGCGGGGATCTCCAGCCGCAGCCAGGTCACGCCGCTGCTGCGGGGCAGGGTCCTGGGATGCAGGGGCCGGAAGGAGGACAGCATGCCCGGTGCGGCCACTTCTTCCACGCTCCTGTCACCGTCCGTATCCAGAAAAGCCGAAAGGTAGGGCAGGATGTCCAGCTGTCCCGCTGCGCTGCCCCGGGGCGTGGCGGAAAGGTCCGCGGGCAGGGCGGGCGTGGGCGCGGATGCCGGGGGCGGTGTCGGGACCGCCGGACAGGTGGCGGCCAGGGACAGGACGAGCAGGAGCGGGATGACGATCAGGGCCAGCCGGCGGGAGGCGGCCTGCGTGGGAAGAAGAGGGTGCGTCATGCTTTTTTACCTTGAGGGGCGCCTCCGTCACGGGAGGAGGCGGCCCCGGGAAATGCCGGCACAGCGGCGGGAACAGGAAGGCCGGACCGGCGGTCTGCGCGCCACGGGGCCACAGGGCCGGCGGGCTGCCCGGTCCCGGGGGACGGGGCAGCCGGAGCCGGATCAGTGCAGGTGCTTGATCAGCTCCGAGACGGGCGTCCCGTCAGGGGCGTGGGCGTTGGGATCGGCGGCCAGCAGCCTGCGCCAGGCGGCTTCGGCCTCGTCTTTGCGCTTGAGGTCGTAATAAAGGACGATGCCCTGGTTGAACAGGGCGTTCCTGTGCCCGGGCTGGACGCGCTCGGCCTCGCGGAAGGCCTTGAGGGCGTCGTCGAAGCGGTGGAGCTCGCGGTACATGATGCCCAGGTCGGTCAGGACGTTGGCATTGCCGGGCTGCAGGCGCAGGGCGTTCTCATAGGCCGTGACGGCCGCGGCGGGGTTCTGGTTGTCGAACTGGAAGTTGCCCAGTTTGATCCAGTTCTCCGCCTTGCCGGGTTCCTTGACCACGGCTTCCTGCAGCTTGAGCAGGGCGCTGTTCAGTTCGGGAGAAAGGGCGGTCTTGGCCTGCTGCGGGGGCGCCGCCTGCTGCTGCGGGGCGGGCTGCTGGGCCGCAGCGGCCGCCTGGGGACGGGGAGCGGGGGCCTGGCGGCTCTCCATGAAGCCCGGCAGCATGCTGCCGATGCACAGGCCCAGGGCAAGGGCCACCACCACGCTGACCAGGCAGGTGGTGAGGGAAACGGTGGTGACGCGGGCCGGGGCCGTCGCCCGGGCCTGATCCTGTGCGGGGGCCTGGGCTTGGGGCCTGGCGGGCGCGGGCTGCTGGGAAGTCTTCTTTTTGGCCATGATCGCTCCTCTGCGTGCGCGGGGCGGCCGCCGTCACGGCGGCTTTGCCCTGTGCGCTGTTCCTTGGGCTGTGAAAGTGGGGGCAAGAGTAGCCGCAGGCAGGTAAAGAGGCAAGCCTGCCCCTGCCTGCGGCCCTGTCCGGCATTGGTGCCGGGCCTAGCTGAAACTGAGGGTGGCCCGGCCCTGCTTGAGCATCATCCGGGCCAGCGGCAGGTCGCGCCACCACAGGGCGGCCTCGTTGCCCGCAAGGCCGGTCTGGCGGCTCTGGCCGCTGAGCAGGGCCGTGATGTCGCTGATGTCGTCCAGCACCAGGCTGTGCGCCGGGTCGGGGACGGCGGGCAGCAGGCAGCGCAGGCGGGGCGCCATGTGCAGGCGGCCGCCCGCCATGCGGCCCAGCAGGGCCCCCTGCCAGGTGAAGCCCGGCGGCAGCAGCACGTCGGCATGGGCCGGGATGAAGCGCACCTGCTCGCCGTAGATGCGGGCCTCGCCGGCGGGCAGGCGGCCGGGATCGCAGCAGGGCCCGGCCAGGGCGCTGCGGGGCACCACTTGGCCCAGGGGCAGGGCCGGACGGGCGTCGCGACGGTTGCGGCCGCGGGCCGCGTTGCGGGCGGCCGTGCGCGCATCGGGCCCGGCCGGGACGGGCGGCAGTTCGGGCAGGGGGGCGTCCGCTGGCTTGCGCAGCAGGGCCACATAAAAGCCCTGGGCCGCCGAGCGTTCCCCGTCCACGCGCAGGGTGCCCTCGCCGCCGGGGCGCTGTTCCCAGACGAAGCCCTCGAACGGCGTCAGGGGCTCGCGCACCAGGCCCAGTTCCTCTTCGGCAAAGCGCACCTGCGCTTCGTTCTCGTCATCGTTGGTGGTGCAGGTGGAGAAGACCACCCGGCCGCCGGGACGCAGCAGACGCGCGGCATGGGCCAGCAGCAGCCGTTGCAGGCCCACCAGTCCCTTGAGCTTGTCGCCCTGCCAGAGCTTGAGGACCTGGGGGTTCTTTTCCACCGTGCCCCAGCCGGAGCAGGGGGGATCCAGCTGGATGGCGTCCCAGGTGCCGGGCGTCAGGGGCAGGGCCTGGCCCTCGAAGGAACAGGTGCCCACATGCGGCAGGTTGCAGGCATGCAGGTTGGCCCGCAGGGTGGCCAGGCGGGCGCGGGAAAGCTCGTTGCCCAGCACGAAGCCGTCCGGGCCGGTGAGCTGGCCCAGAAAACCCGTCTTGCTGCCCGGGCTCGCGCACATGTCCAGCACGGCCTCGCCCTGCCGGGGCGCCAGGGCCAGGGGCGGCAGCATGGAAGACCTGTCCTGGATGTAGATGTAGCCGAAAAAGGCGGCCAGCGAGGAGCCCAGGGGCCGCGGTTCGCACAGCAGACGACGGCAGAAGGGCGAGAAGGGCTCGGGTTCGAACGCATAGCCCTGGGCGTGCAGCAGGTTCTCCACCTGCGGCATCTGCTCCGGCGGGCAGACCAGACGGAAGGAACGCCCCGAGGGGCGGGAAGGATTGGCGGTGCTCATGGGCCTTTCTTATCTGTTCCGTCTGGAGGGGGCAAGAGCGTCCGCCGCAGGGCCCGGCAGGGAGCGGGCCCGCAGCGGGGCGGCGGATACGGCTTTCAAGTTGCGCGGCAGGCCAAGTGTCGCTATAGTTCCGGTGCCGCAGGCTGTACGGTCCCCGCCGCGACAGCGGCAGATCCTCCGGCCCGGGCGAGCCCTCCCTTCGCGAGGGCGGTCGACGTACGCAGAGAACTGCAAGGAGATTTTGAATGAAATTTGCCATGAAGCTGGCGTTTGCCGCCTGCCTGATGCTGGTGATGGGCCTCCAGGCCCAGGCTGCCCAGGCCAAGTCCTTCGTACTGCTGCCGTTTGAGGTGCACGCGCCCCAGAACTACAGCTACCTGTCCAAGGCTGTGCCTTCCACGCTCATGGGCCGCCTCAGCGCCACGGGTGCCACGGGCAGCATGGGCCCCCGCGCGGCCGGCTCCGCTGCCGAGGCCCGCAAGTTCATCGGCGGCGCCGACTACGCCCTGTGGGGCACGGTGAGCGTCATGGGCAATGACTGCACCATCGTCCTCAACAGCGTGGACAAGAAGGGCGCCACCTGGAGCCAGACGGCCCAGGGCCCCATGAGCGGCCTGAACGCCACCGTGCAGCGCCTTGCCGGCGCCTTTTCTTCCGAAGTGCTGGGCGTCGCCGGCGCCGCCGCTGCCGGCCGCGCCGGCCGTTCGGACATCATCCGCAACGAGACCGGCCAGACCGAATCCTACCTGAACCCCCAGTTCCGCTATCAGGGCAACTCCGCTGACGGTTCCCGCATCCGCAGCCAGCGCCTCAAGGACGAGATGGTGGACATGGCCGTGGCCGACTTCAACGGTGACGGCCGCAACGAGATCGCCATCCTGCATGACCACCGTCTGGTCATCTACAAGTGGGGCAACGACGGCCGCCTGGGCAAGCTGGGCGAGATCACCATCTCGCGCAGCAACCTGAACTTCTCCATGCGTGCCATCGACCTCAACCGTGACGGTGCCAAGGACCTGGTGGTGGCCACCTTCGAAGAAGAGAGCAACCGCCCCTACTCCTACTTCTACAGCTTCCGCGGCAACAAGTTCACGGAAGTGGCCAAGCGCTGCTCCTATTTCGTCAGCGTCATCAACCTGCCGCCTTCCTACCAGCCCACGCTGGTGGGCCAGGGCTGGGACTCCATCAAGCTCTTCGCCCCCGGCGTGTACATGATGGTCAAGCAGAACGGCACCTATGTCCTGGGCCAGCGCATCAACCTGCCCAGCGGGGCCAATGTCTTCAACGTGGCCTGGATCCCCGGCAAGAACGGCGACCAGCTGGTCATGCTGACCGATGACGAGCGCCTGAAGATCTTCCAGGGCGCCAACCAGACCCTGATCCACACCACCATGGAACGCTTCTCCGGTTCCGCCACCGGCATGGAGCACTACAAGGGCATGCCGGGCCTGGGCGTGGACCGCAACTACCAGATGCCCAGCAAGTACTTTGCCCCCATGCGTCTCATCGTGGCCGACATCGGCCATACGGGCGAATATACCCTGCTGGTCAACAAGCCCATCTCCACGGCGGCCCAGATTTTCGACCGCTACCGCTACTTCCCCCAGGGCGAGATCCATGCCCTGTTCTGGGACGGCGTGGGCCTGGGCCTGAAGTGGAAGACCCGCCGCATCCGCGGCTCCGTGGCGGCCGTGGATCTGGCCGACTTCAACAACGACGGCACCCTGGACCTGGTGGTGGGCCTGAACACCTCGCCCGACCTGGGTGTGGGCAGCCGCCAGTGCCTGGTCACCGCCTATCCGCTGGACGTGTCGCAGATGAACCCCAACGCGCCTGCCGACCTCAGCGACTTTGAAGTGACCCCCAACTACTAAAACAAGAGGATACAGCCCCGTTCCGTGTCGCTGCGGCGCGGGGCGGGGTTTTTTCAGCAGCTCCGGCTGCCGGAAAGTGTTCCGTATGTCTATTTTCAGGGAGGAGAGGTTGTGCGCATCCTGGTTATCGGTTCCGGCGGGCGTGAGCACGCCCTGGTGTGGAAGCTCAAGCAGAGCCCTCGGGTAAGTGAAGTGTTTGTGGCCCCCGGCAACGGCGGTACGGCCCGTGAGGGCGCCATCAACGTGGCGGTGGACGCCGGAGACCTGGACGGCCTGGTGGAACTGGCCCGCAAGGAAAAGATCGACCTGGTGGTGCCCGGTCCCGAGCTGCCCCTGACCGGGGGCATCACCGACCGCATGCGCGAGGCCGGCATCCCCTGCTTCGGCCCGGATGCCTACTGTGCCCGGCTGGAAGGCAGCAAGGCCTTCGCCAAGGACGTCATGAACCGTGCCGGGGTGCCCACGGCCCGCAGCCAGGTCTTCACCGATCCCGACAAGGCCAAGAACGCCGTGGTCAAACTGGGCGCGCCCCTGGTGGTCAAGGCCGACGGCCTGGCCGCGGGCAAGGGCGTGGTGGTGGCCAGGACCACCCAGGAGGCCCTGGATGCCGTGGATGACATCATGTGCAAGCGCGCGCACGGTGCCGCCGGGGCCAAGCTCGTCATCGAGGAGTTCCTCGTGGGCGAGGAGGCCTCCTTCCTCTGCCTGTGCGACGGCAAAACGGCCGTGCCCCTGCCTTCCGCCCAGGACCACAAGGCCGCCTATGACGGCGACCAGGGCCCCAACACCGGCGGCATGGGCGCCTACAGCCCCGCCCCCATCCTGCCCTACGACCAGGCCGAAGCCATGGCCGACATGGTCATCCGTCCCATCCTGGCCGCGCTTGCCAGGGACGGCCATCCCTTCGTGGGCGTGCTCTATGCCGGTCTGATGATGACCGGGAACGGCCCCAAGGTGCTGGAATACAACACCCGTTTCGGTGACCCCGAATGCCAGCCCCTGCTGATGCGCCTGGAAGGCGATCTGGTGCAGATCATGCTGGACTGCATCGAGGGCAGGCTCCGTCCCGAGAGCCTTTCCCACACTTCCCAGACCGCCCTGGGCGTGGTGGTGGCCGCCGAAGGCTATCCGCACGCCTATCCCAAGGGCATGGTCATCGAGGGCCTGGACGAAGCCGACGCCCTGCCCGGCGTCAAGGTCTTCCACAGCGGCACCAGCATGGACGGCGACAAGATCCTCTCCAGCGGCGGCCGCGTGCTGTGCGTGACCGCGCTGGGCGATACCCTGGCCGACGCCCAGGCCCGTGCCTATGAGGGCGTGAAGGCCATCCGCATGGACAAGAGCTTCCACCGCAGCGACATCGGCCAGAAGGGCATCCGCCGTCTGGAACAGCTGGCGCAGGAAGAAAAGTAAGCAACCGCGGCCCCGTGCCGCCAAAGGAACATCTATGGCTCAAGTCGTCATCATGATGGGCTCCAAGTCCGATGAAGAAAAGGTCAGCCCCTGCGTGGATGTGCTGCGTTCGCTGGGCATCTCCTATCTCTTCACGGTCAGCTCCGCCCACCGTACCCCCGAGCGCACGGAAAAGATCCTGCGCGAACAGGAAGCCGCCGGCGCCAGGGTCTTCATCTGCGCCGCCGGCATGGCCGCGCACCTGGCCGGTGCCGTGGCCGCCCGCACCACCCGTCCCGTCATCGGCATCCCGGTCTCCGGCGGTCTGATGGGCGGCATGGACGCCATGCTCGCCACGGTGCAGATGCCTCCCGGATTCCCCGTGGCCACCGTGGCCATGGACAAGGCCGGTGCCCGCAACGCCGCCTGGCTGGCCGCCCAGATCCTGGCCGTGGCCGACCCCGCGCTGGATGAAAAGATCCGCGCCGCCCGCGCCAGGATGCAGGCCGGTGTGGAAGAGGCCGCCGCCGAGATCGAAGCCAGGTACGGCTGCTAGTTCGCAGATAAAGCGAAAAGTTGAAGGGAAGGGAGCCCCTTTTGAAACAGGGGCTCCCTTCCCCCTCATCCCCCCCTGAAACTTTTCTTCAGGTCTGTATGGCCGGTCCCTGCCGTTGGCTGGCGGGGCGTGTCCTCCGGGACGGACCGGGGATGGCGCTTCCGGTGTTTTTCCCGTTGTCGGAACGTGTGTTGTGCGCCCGAGAACGTCAGAGGCCGCCTTTCACAAGAAAGGCGGCCTCTGACGTTCTTGCAGATGGCATCCGGGAAAGCCCGGGACAGGGTACGACAAAGGGATGAGGGCGTTTTTGCCTCCAGCGCCCTTCTTTTTCACGGCATAAATCTTCCGGGGGCGTCCGCTGCCGGGGCATCCGCACGACGAACCGGCGGGAGGACGGCCTGCCGGCCGCAGCGGGATGGCGGCTCCCTTGAGCCGGCGACGGGGACCGTCCGGCCAGACCGGAAAAGGTGTTTTCGGGGTGGGGAGAGGTGGAGAGGGGAGGCGCAGTTTTGCCCCCCAAACGCCTCTTCCCTCTCAGCGAAACATCATGGCCCTAAAAGCAGCACTTGCTGTCCAGGCCGCAGGCCGCGCCCTGAACGACGGGGCTTTCCCGGATACCGCGCAGGGCATCGTCCAGTTTGGCCCGGACGCTGTCGTAGTCACTGTAGCCGCGGGCCAGCAGGGTGCGCCGGCCGTCGTGCTCCAGATACAGGGTCGGATAAAGGAGGAATTCGCCCATGATCTCCTCGGCTTCGGCGGCGTCATGCCGTGCGGCCTCCCGGACGGCGGGATCCGCCATGACGGCGGCCAGGGCGCCGGGGGCAGCGCCGGCAGGCAGCCAGGCGGCGGCGATGGCCTCCTGTTCACCGGCAGCCATGACATCACGGCCCTGGGCGTAGAAGGCCATCTGGAAGGCCTCCATCTGTTCCAGCTGGTGCCCGGGGGACAGCTGGCGCAGGGCGGCCAGGGGCAGGTTCATGGCCGGGGAATGCATGAGCAGGTCCGGGCCCGTCCCGGCCGCGGCCTGTTCCAGGGCCAGGCGGAACTGTTCCGTGGTCTGGCCGGTGGTCTCCTGCAGACGGACGAAGAACTCCCGGATGGTGGGGTATTCTTCCAGCATGCCGGTGAGGGTCTGGGGCTCGGCCATGAGGTTGCCGCCCAGCACGCGCACGGGCAGTTCGGGATGTTCCGCGGCCAGGCGGCGCATGACCGGCGCGAAGCCGTAGCACCAGGGACAAAAGACATCGGTGAGATAGAGGAAGTTCATGGCCGCAGCATACGCTTTTGGCCGGGGAAGGGAAGGCCCGGCCGGGGCGCGGCACGGCAGGAAGGGGATGGCCGCCGCCCGCATGGGGAAAGGAAAACTTTTTGATTTTCCTGTTGACAGGAGGTCCGCTTTGGGGCAATGTCCTTTCTTGCCGAGGGGCTGTAGCTCAGTTGGGAGAGCGCTTGAATGGCATTCAAGAGGTCAGGAGTTCAATTCTCCTCAGCTCCACCAAAAAAGGAAATCAGGGTTTGCGGAAATGCAGACCCTTTTTTCGTTTCTGGCGCAGAAACACGGACGGCAAAAGCCGGAGCTCTGACGAGCCCCGGCTTTTTTCGTATCCGGCTGGAGGTGCGGGCGGTGAGGAAGACTGCCATGTGGCGCACACGGTGCACCATATGGCAACGGCGTTTGCCCTGGCGGCCACCGGCGCGGGCGTCGCCCTGGCCGGACGTTTTTCCGTCCTGCCGGCCGGGGGCTTCGGCCTTGTGGCCACTCCGGCCTGTCCGGTGCTCCGGCGCGCCATGCTCCTGTACCGGCCGGCGCAGCAGCTGCTGCCGTCCCCGGCGGAGCTCTTCGTCAGCTTCACGCAGGAGTATGCCCGCCGTCACTGCCTGGACTCCCTGCCCTACGATTCCCTGACGGCTCTGGCCAATACCGCCGGCCAGTCCGGCTGGAGGGGCCGGAGTGTGCGTGCGCGCACACTTGATTCATGCGGCTTTGCTGGCCTATCAGGAGCGATTCTTACTTGTCAAAAAAACAGGGCTGTGCTAGGGTATGCAGCAGCTTCGTGCCGGGAAAGGCACGTTCTTTCATGCAAGGAGAGCCCATGCCCCGCAAGAAAAACACCTGTATGTATCTCGTGGCCGCCCTGCTGTTCCTGGGTGGTCTGGGCTATCTGGTCTTTTCCGGCCTGTCGGAGAATACCGTCTATTTCCTCAACGTCTCCGAAGCCAGGGCCGCCACGGCCGACAAGCTGCAGGCGGCCCGCCTGTTCGGCACCGTGGCCCCCGACAACCTGCTCAAGAACGTGGACGGCCCCGGGGCCAGCTTTTTGCTGCAGGACAAGGACGATGCGGGCCTGACCCTGCCCGTGGTCTACAAGGGCGCCGTGCCGGACACCTTCAAGGCGGGCGCCGAGGTCATCGTGGAAGGGGGCCTGCAGCCCGACGGCCGCTTCATGGCCAGGACCCTCATGACCAAGTGTCCTTCCAAGTACCAGAAGGAAAACCGCAAGAGTTAGGGCGGCGCAGGCCGCACCCTTCCTGGCGCACGGCGGGGCCTTAGGGGCCGGTCGTGTCCTCACCGGAAATGCGCCGCCACGGCGGGCCGTGGCGTGCCCAAAGGAGCCCCATGTATTTCATTGCCTATGCCATGCAGCTGCTGACCCTGATCTGTGCTCTGGGCGGCAGCGCGCTGGCGCTCCTGCAGCTCTGGCAGCAGCGCGGCGACGCCCTGGCGCTCATCGAAAAGGTCCACTGGGCCATCACCGGCGCCCTGTCCCTGGCGGCGGCCCTGCTGCTGCACGCCCTGTTCTGGAACGACTTCAGCCTGGTCTATGTGGCCAGCTACACGGACCGTGTGCTGCCCGCCTTCTACCGCCTGACGGCCTTCTGGGCCGGACAGCCGGGCTCCATGCTGTTCTGGGCCTTCTCCGTGGCCATCAGCGGCAGCATCTTTGCCCTGACGCCCGCCTACAGGCGCCTGACGCCCGCCACGCGGCTCTGGTACTGGGGCTTCTTCTACGCCATCATGGCCTTCTTCGCCCTGATCCTTTCCTGCTGGAGCAATCCTTTCGAGATGCAGTCGCCCGTGCCGCCGGACGGCAACGGCCTCAATCCCCTGCTGCAGAACCCCGGCATGATCTTCCATCCGCCGCTGCTCTTCCTGGGCTACGGCGGCTTCACCGTGCCCGCCTGTCTGGCCCTGGCCCAGAGCCTTTCCGGCGGTGAGGGCGAGGACGGCTGGCACCGCGTGACCCGTCCCGTGACCCTGCTGGCCTGGGCCTTTCTGACCGCGGGCATCATCCTGGGCATGTGGTGGGCCTACATGGAACTGGGCTGGGGCGGCTACTGGGCCTGGGACCCGGTGGAGAACGCCTCCCTCATCCCCTGGCTCATCAGCACGGCGGCCCTGCACACCCTCATCGTGCAGGAGCGCCGCAACAAGCTGCACCGCGTGAACGTGGCCCTGATGTGCCTGACCACCATCTCCGCCTTTTTCGCCACCTATCTGGTGCGCAGCGGCGTGGTGCAGTCCGTGCATGCCTTCGGCGACGGCAGCGTGGGCACGCCCCTGACGGTCTTCGTGCTGGGGGGCCTGCTGATCTCCTTCTGGGCGGCCTTTGCCGTGCCCGCGCGCGGGCGCGAGCTGGCGGGCATCGTCAGCCGCGAAGGTTTTTTGGTGATGGTCTGCTGGCTGCTGCTGGCCCTTTCGGTCATCATCCTCGTGGGCACCATGTGGCCGGTCATCAGCCTGCTCTGGACGCCGGAGCCCCACGGCCTGGACGCCAATTTCTACAACCGTGTCTGCGTGCCCCTGGGCATGCTGGTCATGCTGCTGCTCATGGTCTGCCCCTGGCTGCGCTGGGACGGCGGCCTGCGTGACGCGCCGCGCTTCTGGCTGGCTCTGGGGGCCTTCGTGGCCTCGGGCGCGGCCTTCTTCTTCCTGGGTTACCGCCAGCCCGTGGCCCTGCTGGCCGCGGCGGGCTCCGTGGCCTGTCTGGCCTGTCTGGCCGGGCTGCTGGCCAGCCTGCCCTCCCTGCCGGGCAAGGGCGGCTGGCGCGCCGTGGGCGCCGTAGGCCTGCATGCGGGCCTGGCGGTGCTGGTGCTGGGCATGGCCTTTTCCGGCCCCTACAAACAGGAATACGATCTGCTCTTCCAGAACGGCAAGGGCGTGCAGCAGGCCGGCGCCTACCGCGTGGAGCTGCTGGAGGCCCGGCAGGGCCGCGCCGTGGACCATGACTATCTGGAAGCGCGTCTCAAGATCTATGAAGGCGACACGCTGCTGGGCGAGCTCACGCCGCAGCGCCGCATGTACGACAAGTTCGGCACCATGCAGTTCTCCGAAGTGGACGTGGTCCCCGGCCTGGGCAACGAGCTGTACGCCTCCTTCCTGGGCCTGGACGAGAACGCCTCGGTGCTGATCCGCTTCAGCGTGGAGCCCCTGGTCAACTGGATGTGGATAGGCGGCACGCTCATGTGCCTGTTCCCCCTCCTCATGCTGGCCCGCGGCCGCAAAAAGCAGACGCCCGCAGCGGGGGGCGGCGCGCCCGCCGACGACGGGCCGCAGGCCTGAGGCCGCCATGCTGCGTCTTGAGAACCTGGCCAAGCTCTACGGCCTCAAGGTGGTCTTCAAGGGGGTGAGCTGCCGCTTCACGGCGGGCAGCATCACCCTGCTGGCCGGAGGTAACGGCGCGGGCAAGAGCACGCTGCTGCGCATCGTCGCCGGTCTGTCCCGGCCCTCGGCGGGCGAGGTCGTCTTTGACGGTACGGGGGCGGGCGGCATCGCCCGGGAGGACGGGCCGCGCCTGGCCTATCTGGGGCACGCCACCTTCGTCTATCCGGGCCTGAGCGCGCTGGAGAACCTGCAGTTCTGGGCCCGGGCCCACGGCCTGCGCCCCTCGCGGGCGGAGCTCCTGGCCCTGCTGGAGCATGTGGGGCTGGCCGCCCATGCCGAAGAGCGGGCCGGGGTGTTCTCGCGCGGCATGGCCCAGCGCCTGAACCTGGCGCGGGTGCTGCTGCTGGACGCGGACCTTGTGCTGCTGGACGAGCCCGGCACCGGGCTGGACGTCACTTCCATGGCCCTGGTGCGGCGCGAGATGCTGGCCGCCCGGGAGCGCGGGGCCTGCGTCATCGTGGTCAGCCACGATCTGGCGGGCGACAGCCCCCTGGCCGACCGCCTGCTGCTGCTGGAGGACCGCCGCCTGGCCTATGACGGGCCGCCGCAGGGCCTTGCCGCCGTGGATTCCGTGCTCAACGCGGCCACGGGGAGCGTGAAGGCTTCCGACGCCGGGGAGGTGCCCGCATGATCTCCTTTGCCTTGACCGTGGCCCGCAAGGACCTGCTGCTGACCTTCACCCGCGGCAGCGGGCTGGTGCAGGGCCTGCTGCTGGGCCTGCTGCTGCTGTTCGTGTTCAGCCTGTCGCAGGGCGTGGGCGAACGCATGAGCCCGCAGGGCGCGGGCGCCGTGTTCTGGCTGGGCTCGGCCTTCTGTCAGGTGCTCATCTTCAATACGCTCTATGCGCTGGAAGAGGCCAACGGCGCGCGTCTGGGCCTGTTGCTGGCCCCGGCCCCCGTACAGGCCGTGTGGCTGGGCAAGGCCCTGGCCGGGCTGCTGCTGTTGCTGGTGGCCCAGATGTTCTTCCTGCCCGCCGCGGTGGTCTTCCTGTCGCAGGAGATCGGCGCGCTCTGGCCCGTGGGCCTCGGCACGCTGCTGCTGGTGGACGTGGGCATGTGCGCCCTGGGGTCGCTGCTGGGCGCGCTCTCGCAGGGCGGCGCGGCGCGCGAGTCCCTGCTGAGCATCGTGCTCTTCCCCCTGCTGGTGCCCCTGCTGCTGGCGGGGATCGGCGTGGCGGCCCAGGTCTTCGGCGCGCCCGCGCCTGATGGCCCGGCCTCGTGGATAGGGCTGGCCGCCGCCTTCGACGGTGTCTTTCTGGCTGCCGGACTGTTGCTGTTCGGCTTCATGTATTCGGGAGACGAATGATGCAACGCGCCTTTTCCGTGTGGCCCCTGCTGCTGGTGCTGCTGGGCGGTGCGGCCCTGGCCGTGTGCCAGTGGCTGATCTATTTCTATGCCCCTGTGGAAGCCCAGCTGGGCCTGATGCAGAAGGTCTTCTATACCCATCTGCCGCTGGCCTGGTGGGCGCTCATCAGCTTTCTGGTGGTCTTCGTGGCTTCCATCGTCTACCTGCTCCGGCGTTCCCCGGCCGCTGACCGCGTCTGCGCGGCCGCTGCCGAAGTGGGCGTGCTGCTGGCCGGTCTGGCCCTGGTCACGGGCATGATCTGGGCCCGCCGTTCCTGGGGCGTCTGGTGGACGTGGGATCCCCGCCTGACCACCACGCTGGTCATGTGGTTCATCTATGCGGGCTATCTGGTGCTGCGCGGCCTGGACCTGCCGCCCCAGCGCAAGCGCATGATCTGCGCCGTGGTGGGCGTGGTGGCCTTTCTGGACGTGCCGCTGGTCTTTCTTTCGGCCCGGCTGTGGCGTTCCATCCATCCGGCGGTGTTCGCCTCCAAGGGGGGCGGGCTGGAGCCGGAGATGAAGCTGACCGCCATCGCCTGCGTGGCGGGCATGGGCCTGTTCTGGGCGGGCCTGGTGTGGCTGCGCACCCGCCAGCTGGGCCTGCGCGACCGTCTGGACAGCCTGCGCCTGCGGGCGGAGGACTGATTTTCGGATCCCGGCAGGTCCCTGCCGCCGTGCGGCGGGATGACGGCCGTGGACGTGCCGCTCCCGGGGAGCGGCAGAGGCGGAGCATGGCTCCGTCCGGGCCTGGTGAGCCCTGTTTTCAACGGATACAAGCGGGATCCCCGCTTTCAAGGAGTGCCCTATGGACAGCAATTTCCTGTGGCTGGTGGCGGCCGGTGCCGCCGTCTGGCTGGGTCTGGCCGCGTACCTGGTCTTCATGGGCTGTGCCCAGCGGCGTCTGGATGCCCGTCTGCGCCAGATGGAGATCCTGCATGACTGATAGCCGTCTTTCCTTCACCGCCCGCGCCATCATCCTGCTGCTGGGCCTGAGCCTGCTGGTCATGCTGGGCGTCACCGTCAAGGAACGCATCAGCAATCCGCATCTGGTGACCGAACGTCCCGCGGCCCCGCAGGGCATGGGACAGGAACAGAGCCTGCTGGCCAGCCTGATGCAGAAGGTGGCCGCCGAGCCCACCAACAAGGATGCCCTGATGCATCTGGCCGAACATCTCATGGCCACCCAGGAATGGGACGCCGCGGCCACCTTTGCCCAGCGTGCCGTGGCTCTGGACGTCAACGATCCCCAGCCCCTCTACATGCTGGGCGTCATCCTGCACAACCAGGGCAAGCCGCAGGAAGCGGCCACGACCCTGGAAAAGGTGGTGGTCCTGCGGGACGACGCCACGGTGCGTTACAGCCTGGGGGTGCTCTACAGCTACTTCCTGCAGCAGAAGGACAAGGGACGCGCCCACTGGGAGGCCGGCCTCAAGGATCCGAAGATCTCGCCCGAGATGCGGCAGGCCATCGAAGAAGAACTGAAAAAATAATCTTTCCCCGACAAAACAGCAGAAGGGCGCCCAAGGGCGCCCTTTTTTCTGGCCCGCGGCCGGCGGGGAGGGCGCCGCGCCGGGGGCCTTTCCGCCGGCGGGCATCCGGCCTTGCGATGTCCGCCCGTGCCTGCGGACGGGCCCCGGCCGTCACGGCGCGCCCTTGCCGCCATCCGGCGGCCCCCCCGGATTCCCCGCCCGCTCCCGCCTGGCGGCATCGCCCCGTTTTCGGCGGCCGGGGAGCATGGTCACCAAAACATGGAAAAATCATTCCTGATTCTGCCGAAAACGTGACAAGAGCGGGGAAATGTCGTATGCCTTGCCCAGTCTTCGGAAGACGTTCAGCCCGTAAAGAGAGCCGCCGCAGTGTCCCATCTGACCCGAGAAAAACTGGAAGCCCTTTCCCGCTGCTGGGAGCAGTGGGAGGCCGAGGCCGCCACGCCCCAGCGCAAGGTGGCGCGTGCCCGGCTGCATCTCTTGTTCCTGCTGCTGCGCTACGGCGGCCTGCGTCTGGGCGAGGCGCTGGAGCTGGACGCCCGCAAGGATGTGGACACCGTGACCGGCATGGTGCATGTGCCGGGCCCCAACAGCCGGGACGTGCTGCTGCCCCTGAGCGCCATGCGCCATGTGCGCCGCATCCTGAGCCTGCCCGAGGCCGAGAGCATGGGCAGGGACTTTTTGCGCTTCGACCAAGGCTTCATCCGCAAGAGCTTCTATGCCGTGGCCCGGCCGCTGGGGCTGGACAGGGCCATGGTGGGGCCGCGCGCCATCCGCTACGCCCGCGGGCTGGAGCTTTTGGACCTGCATGTGCCGGTCAACCTGGTGCAGAAGTTTTTGGGCCAGCAGAAGCCCTCGCAGATCGCGGCCTTCCTCAACTTTTCCGACGGCGCCGCGCGGCGCATGGTCCAGAGCAAGACCCTGGGGCCCTCGTCCGGCACGGATCCGCTCTGCAATTCCTTTCTGGGCATCGTGGAGGACATCTCCGTGGGCATGCGCATGGCCGCGGTGAGCGTGCGCACCTTTGGCGACATGCGCCTGGGCGTGCAGTGCAGCACGCGCCAGTTCGTGCATATGGAGATCCACGCCAACCAGGTGGTCACCGTGCTGGTGGACCCGGAGCAGATAGTGCTCTCGCGCGGGCGGGCCACCCTCAGCATGGGCAACTGCCTGCCCTGCACGGTGCAGAGCATCCACCAGGACCAGGTGGAGTCCTTCGTCTCGCTGGAACTGGGCGACGGCTCGCGCCTGTGCGCCACGGTGGAGACGCCGGGCCTGCTCCGGGTGGGCATCTACGAGGGCCAGAAAGTCTACGCCCATTTCCCGTCACGGGCCGCGCGCCTGTGTCTGGACTGATATTTCCCGCAAGGGGCCGCCGTTCCGAACCGGCGGCGCATCATCAACCGATCAAGGAGTCGCATCATGAAAAACCTGAAGAAACTGTTCCTGCCCGTGCTGGCCGCCGCCTTCCTGGCCGCTCCGGCCCAGGCTGCCGACACGCTGATGATGGCCACCACCACCAGCACCCAGGATACCGGCCTGCTGGAATTCCTGGCCCCCACCTTCCAGAAAGAGACCGGCATCGAGCTGAAATGGGTGGCCGTGGGTACCGGCAAGGCCCTGGAGATCGCCAAGAACTGTGACGCCGACGTGCTGCTGGTGCACGCCCCCGCCGCTGAAAAGGAATTCGTCAAGGCCGGTCACGGCATCGACCGCCGCCAGGTGATGTACAACGACTTCGTGGTGGTGGGCCCCAAGGCCGACCCCGCGGGCGTCAAGGGCAAGGACACCGCCGCCGCCCTCAAGACCATCGCCGACAAGAAGGCCTCTTTCGTGAGCCGCGGCGACCAGTCCGGCACCCACAAGGCCGAGCAGAAGCTGTGGAAGCAGTCCGGCCTCAACCCCGACAAGGAAGCCTTCTACATCTCCGCCGGCCAGGGCATGATGGCCACCCTGAACATGGCCGCCGAAAAGGGCGCCTACACCCTGACCGACCGCGGAACCTGGATCAAGTTCAACGCCCAGCAGGGCGCCAAGAACCCCCTGGCCATCGTGGTGGAAGGTGACAAGGCCCTGTTCAACCAGTACAGCGTCATCACCGTGAACCCCAAGCAGTGCCCCAAGACCAAGGCCGACCTGGGCAAGAAGTTTGAAGACTGGTGGGTGGCCCCCTCCACCCAGAAGCGCATCGCCGAGTTCAAGCTGGAAGGCAAGCAGCTCTTCTTCCCCAACGCCGGCAAGTAGCGTTTTTCCGTCCGTTGGCGGGGACGGTCTCCGGGCCGTCCCCGTTTCGTTTTTCGACCTCCCTCCACGGATTCCCTCCGTCGCGTTCCTGGTGATCTATGGACTATCTGGTCAACGGCTTCTGGGCGGCCTTCGCCCTGCTGGCCAACATGGACGACGCCACCTTCTCGGCCATCACGGCCACGCTGGTGTCCACGTCCTACGCCATGGCGGCCTCGCTGCTCATGGGCCTGCCCGCGGGCTTTGCCCTGGGCTATTGTGATTTTCCCGGCAAAAAGGTTTTGCGCCTCATCTCCGACACCCTGCTGGCCTTCCCCACCGTGCTCATCGGCCTGCTGGTCTACGCCTTCATCACCTATCGCGGCCCGCTGGGCGAATGGGGCCTGCTCTTCACCCTGCCGGGCATGGCCATCGGCCAGACCCTGCTGGCCCTGCCCATCGTGGTCTCGTGGGTGGCCCAGGCCGTGGAGGGCCTCGACCCCCGCTGCCGCCAGACCCTGCTGACCCTGGGCGCCCGGCCCCTGCAACTGGCCTGGCTGAGCCTGTGCGAGGTGCGTTTCGCCATCGCCATGGTCTGCCTGACCGCCTTCGGCCGCGTCATCACCGAGGTGGGCATCGCCATGATGCTGGGCGGCAACGTGCGCTACCACACCCGCACCATGACCACGGCCATCGCCCTGGAGACCAGCAAGGGCGAGTTCGCCCAGGGCATCGCGCTGGGCCTGGTGCTGCTGTTCATGGCCTTTGCCATCAACGTGCTCATGACCTTCATCAAGCACCGGGGGCGCATATGAGCCTGTTGTACGAAGCCAGCGGGCTGGTGCGCCGTTACGGCCGCGTGACAGCGCTGGACCTGCCCGCCCTGGGCGTGGACGAGCTGCGCATCCACAGCGGCCGGGTGCTGACCCTGGTGGGCTACAACGGCAGCGGCAAGTCCACCCTGCTGCGCCTGCTGGCCTTTCTGGAAGAGCCCGACGAGGGCCGCATCATCTACCACGGCGGCGAGGACCCGCGCCGCGAGGTGAGCCTGCTGCTCCAGGAGCCCTATCTGCTCAAGACCACCGTGTTCGAGAACGTGGTGCTGGGCCTGAAGCTGCGCGGCCGCCGGGACGGTCTGGAGGAAGCCTATCAGGCCGCCATGCGGCAGGTGGGCTTTGATGATCCCGATGCCATGCGCCGCCGCGGGCCCAATGCCCTTTCCGGCGGGGAGCGCCAGCGCGTGGCCCTGGCCTCGCGCCTGGTGCTGCGTCCGCGCGCCCTGCTGCTGGACGAGCCCACCTCCAACGTGGACGTGCGCAGCGCCCGCGCCATCGCCGCCGCCGTGGCCCGGTGCCGGGCCGAAGGCGCGGCCATCATCTGCTCCACCCACGACCCCGCGCTCATGCGGGCCCTGGGCGGGGAGCAGCTCAAACTGGGCCAGGGCTGGAGCCTGGAAGGATAGGGGCGGACACGGGGCCCCGGCTGCCTGAAGAAGATCGTTTTTGCGGGGCTTTCTCGTCTGGTTGCCCGCTGCCGGTCAACAGCCGGCAGATGGACGGCGACGTTCAGGACGCTTTTGCGGGACGGGTGTTCCTGCAAGGAAAGTTGCCGGAGAGCAGCAAAGACGGAGCCCGCACAGGGACCAGGGCGGGCCGGCGGGCCGCTGGCCCCGGCGGCGGACAGGCGCAGGACAAAGAAGGGCGGCGGCCCCTGCGGACCACCGCCCCGAATCTGCCCGGCACCGCGGAAGCGGGAAACCTTGTGCCTTCCCGCTCCTCCTTCCGGTTGCCGGTACGCAGAAGTTATACTCCTGTGGCCTCCCCGATGGTCAGGGTGTTCCCGTCAAGGCTGAGACTGCTGCCGTCGTCGACACCAGACAGATGGACTTTCCAGCTACCGTCAGCACTGCTGCCTGTAATGGTGTCGCCGTCGAGCATTATATTCGTCCCTTGGAACACGATTGCGCTGATATTCTCAAGTGAGGAAAGGTTAATGGCATGGTCACTCGTCGTCCCGATATCCAGCTTCAGCGTGGAGCTTGGCTCTTTGGCGCTAAGCTGGAAATTAACATCTTGATTCAACCCCGGTTCCGTGAAACCGATGACCAGATCACCATGGATCCCCTCTATGGTTCCGGAAGACATCAGCATCAGGGTCACAGGGTTCTCAGCAGCTCCCAGCGAGGAGGCGTCTATCTGCAAGTTGTTGGACGAATTCCCCTTGTTGAGGATGATGGTTTCAAAGCCCTCAATGTGGTCAAAGAGATTGGTAGCATTCAGCTTTTCCAGCGTATGGCCCTCATTCCCCTTGGGAGCGAACCAGGTCAGCATCAGGGTGTCGTTACCGGTGCCGCCATTAAGATCTAAGTCTTGATGGGTAGTGAAGGTAACAGTGTTATTATCCTCGTTGACAGTCAGCGTGCCGATGTCCGCCAGATCGAGCGAGAAGGAATCGTCCCCGCTGCTGCCAGTGACTGCGGCAAGCTGGCCGTCCGCGAAGCCCTTGTCATTATACCAGTTGTCGGAAGATCCGACCCATGCAACGGTGTCGACCTTGACGCCCTCTGTCGCGTCAGCGGCGTCGATCTTTACATCGCCCTTGCCGATGATGATCAGATCGTTGGCCTGCTCGGCATTGATGGTCAGCGTGGCACCCTCCGCCACAGAAAGGGGGGCGTTGAGCTTAAGGCCGGAGATGCCGCTCAAGTCAAGATCCCCAGTCACGGAGGACGCTGTCGTGGTCGTGAAATTGTCCCAGGTGATGGTGTATGACCCGCCCGTAAATACCTGGTCTACAGTCGCGTACGTCACATCATCCGCTGTGTTCTTCTCTAAGGCATAGCTGTATCCCTGCAAATAGACTGTGGACAGGGGCAGTGTTGACTCTTCATCGATGGGAGTCGAGCCCAGGACTTCACCATCGATGGAGTAGGCATACATATCATTGGCGACCTGGATGCCCAGTGTGTGGGTACCCAGATTTTTGATTTCCTGCATGAGGGAAAGCTCTCCTGTCACCGTATCCCAGGCATAGAAGCCCAGCTTGCTCTCCCCGTTATCATTTTTCCTGACCGCAACATCAATGAGCGGGTAGTCTTCACCAGATTCCCCGCCCCGTCCCCAGAAGCCGGCCAGACGGATGGCGGCGGCATCTTCAGGGACCTCAAGGGCCAACCACTCCTCCGGGATCGTCAGATCAATGGACATGCTGGAGACATTCGCCCCCAGATCATCAAATTTGTATCCTTGCACGCCGAGGAACGTCTTTGCATCCGCCCCATCAGCTGGCGCTCCGATGACTTGCTGGAGCTGTCCGTCGATGACCTTAAATCCTTCAGGCTTTGCCCGGTCTATCTCCCAGCCATCCAGCATAGAATTTTCTGCGAACTCATTGGTCGTGATGTTTTCACCAGGCAGCCTGCCCTCCACAGTCCCGCCGGTCACCGTGAGCCCATCCAGGTCAGCAAGGTCGGCCGTGAGCGTTTGGCCGTTCTCCAAGTTAATGGGCCTGCCCGTAATGTCCACTCCCGAGACAACAGCATTACCACTCGTAAACGTGGCTTTGCCGTCCTGCACGCTCAGGGAGATGCTGTTGTCCGTCACGCCCGTGAAGGAGATGCCATCCCCAGTCTCATTCACCGAGAAGGAGGGCTCTGAGGGCGATGTACCGCCGCCAGGGGTGCCCGGTTCGGGCTCGGGCTCGGGTTCGGCGTCGGGAAGGACCAGCAGACCGCTGTCCGGATCGGTTTCCGGCACCACGGGGGCCTCATTGGTATCCACCGTACCGGGCGTAGGGGCCACATAGGCGTCATCTCCAGGCACGGCCACAGGGGCCTCGGGCGGCACGACGCCGGGCGAGATGCTTTCCGCTGCCAGGCCACCCATGTCCGCCGGTTTGGTCACCGGTGCGGCCTCGGCCGCGTCAGGGCCGGGGGTGGGGTCGTTGTAGTTGGAGGGCACGTTCTGGCCCAGGTCGTTACGCAGGGGGTCATTGCTCACGCGCTGTTCCGAGGGGACGGTCTGCACCAGGGCCACCCCGGCGGCATTGGCCTCGTCGGCGCCATACTGCACATAGTGGCTCACGGGCGACAGAGAGGCGTCTTCCAGGGCCGCCAGCACGTCGGCCGGGCTCTTGTCCGCCCAAGCGGTCTGTTCCTCGCTGCTGCCGGTGGTCTGCAACTGGTACAGCTTGGCCGCCACATAGGCGTTGGCGTCAAAGGCATTGGAAGGGTTGATCAGGGTGCCGTCCGCGTTGGTCTCCGCATGGCCGAACTGCTCATAATGCTCCAGCGGGGTCATGCCAGCATCGCTGATGGCCTGCCGCAGGCTGGCCAGCGTGTAAGGATCGCCATTGGCATCCGTTTCGCCCGTGCTGTGCAGCTGGGCCAGCTTGGCGTTCAGGTATTCGCTTTCGTTGAACCAGGCATTGGGGTTGAGGCCCTCGTCCCGGCCGAACTGCAGGTAATGTTGCAGGGGAGACATGCCCTGGGCAGCCAGGGTAGCCGTCAGGGACGCCATGGTATAGGCATTGCCGTCGGCATCCACTTCGCCCGTGCTGCGCAGCTGGGCCAGCTTGGATGCCAGATAGTAGGACTGGTCAAAGGTGGAAGAGGGATCCAGCCCTTCCCGGCAGCCGTACTGGGTGTAGTGGCTGTACGGTGTCAGCCCGGCATCGCTGATGGCCTTGACAAGGGACTCCATGGTGTAGGGCTTGCCGCTAGCATCCATTTCCCCTTTGGCATGGAGCTGCTCAAGCTTGGCATTGAGGTAATAGCTTTCGTCAAATAACAGGGCCATAGATCCTCCTGCATTGTTGGCCTTTTTGTCGGCGTTTACGTAAAAAAGGCAGGCCGGCGTGCATAGCGGTAGAGCGGTCGTTCCGGGCCGAAAGCTTTCATGCGGGGAAAGGCCGCCTTCCTTGCCCGGCAGGGACAGTACAGAGCTGACGCTTTCATTCGCCTTTATAGAATATACGATATAATAGAATTTTATTTAATGTAAATATAATAAATATGCTGGTTAATAAAATGTTTTCATTGAAATATTTATGCCTGAATATAACTATCATAAATTATATATTATTTTTATTTTACATCACGGTAATATGCGTTGAATTGATTAAAATAAAGTGTATGTGGATCATAATAATGAGATAAAGACATTTTTTGTTTTTTAGGTATAGGATTGCGTCCTTAGTGGTACAGTAGTATATCGGACTACGGCGTAGCACTCTATGAGAGGTAGATAATTTTTTATGTATTTTCTTTATATTGCTATATTGCATTGCAAAAAATGGAGTCGGTAGGCCAAAAAAGAAGTGTAATGTCGTTGGTTGGAATAATGCTTTGATGGTGTTTTTTATTCGTCGGCAAAATGTGGGTAGGGGGGCGGACCGTTTCCATGCCTGTAGAAAAAACGTGCCCTAGTAGGCGGCATCCTGTGGAGATGTCCCCCGGTAGTGCGCAGGTACGGTCATATGGAAACAGGGCGTTCGTCGGCGCTGCTGCCGCCCGTCATGACATGCTCCGCTGCGCCCGCGGCGGGGGCGGCAGCGGAGCATGCTGTCCAGCGCGGAGGCGGGGGCACTTCCCGCTGGACAGGCCTGCCGTCCCCAGGGCCGGGACGTTGCCGGGTGGGAGCCCCGTGGGGGAGGCGGCAGGCCTTTCCCTGGAGGTAAGATCACTGCCTGCTGGTGAGCAGCTGCGGCATTGCCTGCAAAAGGTACTCGGACTGGCACACCATGCGCATCCACGGCCAGCGGTAGCGGGTGGCGGCATGGTGTTTCATCTGCCGGGGAGCAGGGAGAAAAACAGCGCCGCCGCGATGCTCCCCGCAGGGGCCGGTGTCGACGATGAGCCACGCGAAGTCCGGGTCGTCAATCAGTATTTCGAGCAACTTCTCCCATAACCGTTTGTCTCTCCAGCGGATGAAACGGTGGTGCACTGTGCCCCACTTCCCGTATTCCTCCGGCAGCTTTCGCCAGGGGGCACCGGTTCGCAGTACCCACAGGACGGCATCGATGAACAGGCGGTTATCCCTGGCTATCCCTCCCCACTGCCCCTTTTGTCCAGGCAGGTGCGGCTGGATACGTCTCCACGTGATATCCGAGATGTGATATTGAGGTTGCGGTTTGTCCATAAAGCGGAACTCCCGGGCTGACCACCCGTGCGGCGGAACAGGTCGTTGGTGTTTTAAAAGTCTATCCGCAGCCCGGCGCTCACGCTCCAGGGCGTGGAGGCCTTGTGTCCGTCTTCACGTTCAAATTCCGCGTAGAACCGGGCATTGGGGGCGAACTGCACATCAAAGCCCGTACCGTAGTAGAGACGGGTCCCGCGCAGGTCGTCCGAAAAGGCGATGCCATTGACCGTGACCTTCTGGTCGCCCATGAACTCATGGTTCACACCGCCCTTGAGATAGGGCTGGAAGTAGCGGTCTTCGGACAGATCCCACTTTTTGCCCAGCACCAGACCGGCGCGACCGGTCAGGGCGCAGGCATCGTCCTGCTCCACCTTCATGCCGTTGCTGGTCGTGAAGTCCATGCCTTTCATCCAGTACCAGGAGAGCTGGAACTGGGGCTCGATGAAGCATCCGTCGCCGAAGCGGAACATGCGCCCCACTTCCTGGCTGATGCCGCCGGCATAGGTATGGTAGGAACCGTGCACCCGGGTGCCGTCCAGCATGCGGGTCTTGAGGTTCTGGTCATACCAGTCCCAGGTCAGCACGGTGTCGGCGTACCAGCCGTCCGCATGCTGCCAGGTGGCATACGCCCCGATGCCGTAGGAGCGGCTGTCACCGGAGCCGCCATGCAGGCCGTCGATCTCTTGTTCGCCCCTGGTGAGCTGGCCGCGCAGGCCGAACAGCCACCTGTTGGCGTCGTCCTGCTTCACGAGCCTGTCATAACCGAAGGACGTGCCGTAGAAATTCTGGCTGAAGTCGATGCCCGCCAGGCCGGACAGCCTGTTCTTTTCCGTGAAGCCCCGCACCCACAGGCCGTCCGTGCCGTTACCGTAACGGATCTCGCCCAGGCGCTCGCGCAGGTCGGAAAGCTGCCCCATCCACATGGCATAGGCGGAGGCCATGCCCGAAAGCCCCAGAACGGTCTCGGCCGTGGGGGATTTTTCGTCCCCGACACGCCGCAGATACCATTCCAGGGGAGGTTCGGGCGCCACGGCGATATAGAAAGATACATCAGAGTCAGGATCATCGGGCATGGGCAGCTCCCTGCGGGCGAGCTCGTAGACGTAGACCCCTGCATCTATCTTGCCGCCGGGATTGGCCAGCGCACAGTTGGCCTCGTTCCCCGACTCCAGATGGACGAGGAAGTCCGTCTCGGCGATACCGGGCTCTGCGCCTGTGGGCGTCACATGGATGCTGAACTGCCCTTGCCAGTCCGGCCATTCGATGATGAGCTGATCCGTCTTGCCGCTGGCCAGATCCGCTTTGAGCCTGATGGTGCTGCCGTCTTCGATCCAGTCCCTGCGCATCGTGTTAAATCCCGGCTGTGATGCCAGGTCGATCTCTTTTTTGCCGGTATGGCGATGGCTGATGAACAGGGTGTCCAAGGAAGGACACCGTGGGGGCAGTGGGAGAATTAATATTAGTTTTCTACTATGATTTTTTTATGGGATATGTCTTGAAATCCTACACCTGAAAACCATTAAAAAGCAAATACTAATTATTTTTGTTTACATATATTCCGGCGTCATTACAGCGGTACCAGCGGAAGAGAAAAGAGGGCATGCGCTGGCAACGGCCGTTCCGTGCACATGACCGTTATGTCCAATACATTCAATACATTGAAATGCTGTACGTTCTTGAGCCATATGGCATGGAGGGCGGGGATAGGGGAAACCGTTTTCGCCTCGTAGTAACGGGTAAAAGCGGGTTTCCTTTCCTGGCAGGGCGTGGTCTGGTCTTTGGTCCGGGGGAATGGACCGGGACGTGCCGGGGACTGCCCCGGGCGGGCATGGGACCAGGGAGCCTTCGGGAAGTGGAGGGGCGTGCTTCCGGGGGCTAGGAGCGGGGCGGCTGCAACAGGTCGATGACCGTGCAGCCGTACAGGTCGGCGAATTGTTGCAGGCGTCTCAGGCTGGCAGGGTTGTGGCCTTTTTCCATGCGGCAGATGGTCTCGGTCTTCAGCCCCAGCAGACGGGCCACCTTCCTTTGGGTGAGGCCGGCCTTTTGGCGCCGTTGCTGCAGGTTGCGGGCTGCGATCATGATAATGTCTTCGGACATGGGGGCTCCTGTCTGGTCGGAAAGGCTGGGGCTGCCCCGTGGCGGGAAACGGAGCGTATGCCTGGGGCGCCTGCCCGGGCCGTGCGGGAGCGGCAGGAGAAGGACAGGCGCCGCGGAAGGCGCTGGCGGAAAAGTGTACCTTTTCACCAGCAGGGCAGCGCATCCTCACCATAGGATGGCGTGTTTACAGAATAATATTTTTTACTATAGTGTAATGGTCAGTTCAGACATGGTGAAAAAGTACACTTTTTCGCCACTTACCGGCTGTTTTTCCTGATGGATTCTGCCCGGTAGCGGAACGTCGAGCGGGCCATGCCGCAGCGTTTTGCCGCCTCCGTGGCCGGGATGGCGCCCGCCTTCCAGAGCTCGTAGATCTCGATGAAGTTGCGGGGCAGGGGCCTGGGTTCCCGGCCGAAGCGTATGCCCCGCAGGCGTGCCGCCGCGATGCCTTCCGCCTGCCGCCGCCGGATGGTCTCCCGCTCGTTCTGGGCGATGAACGAAAGCACCTGCAGGACAAGGTCGGCGATGAACGTCCCCAGCAGGTCCCTGTCCCTCCGTGTGTCCAGCAGCGGCATGTCCAGCACAAGGATGTCCACGCCCATTTCCCGGGTGAGGATGCGCCACTGCTGTTGTATCTCTTCGTAATTCCTGCCAAGCCTGTCGATGCTCGTGATGCAGAGCAGGTCCCCGGGCCGGAGCCTCGCCAGGAGCGCCCTGTACTGCGGCCGCTGGAAGTCCTTGCCGGACAGCCTGTCCGTGAAGACACGCTCCCGGGGGATGCCCCGCTCCTGCAGGGCCAGATGTTGCCTGTCCGTGTGCTGGTCCGTGCTGGAGACCCGGGCATAGCCGTAGGTGGTGTTCATGGTATCCTCCTTGTGCAGTGCTGCCGCCGGACGGCAGCGGTGGACGGGGGCCCTGTCGCATCACGGGGGCCGCCGGACGGTGCGGGGCGGACATGGCAGGGATTGCCCGGCATGACTGTGTGCCTGAGGCTTTATCATGCTGAAAAAGGAAAGGTCGCGGAGCCCCCCGCAAAAGGATGGCGGGGCATCTGCCCCGTGATGCGGGGACAGGCCGCCGGCACGGATGCCCGGGCGGAAACGGCACGGGCCCGTGGAGGCAGGCGGAAGGCGCAGGCGCAGCGGTATTGGGGACCGGTCGGCCCGCGTGCCCGCAGTCTTTTAAGTTTCTGGTATCCGGTTGCATCAATGGGTCGGCCCGCGTGCCGCGGGGAGGTCGGCCAGGCCCTGCGTACGGCGGGGGCCCGCAAGGGGCGCGGAAGGGACTGCCGGGGACAGCGGGAGCGGAGGAACGCCATAAAAAAACACGCTTTTGCCCGTGGCTGGGATATCACCGGGCAAAAGCGTGTTTTTTGTCGTGTTTTATGAAATTTTTTTAAGGATCAGCGCCCAAAGGACGCATCCCTGCCGGAAGCGTGTCCGTTTTGGGGAGGGGCAGGGCCGGAAGCGTGTCTGTTTTTCCGTTTTCTTGACCAAATTTTTTTCACGGGACTAAGGTGGGGCAAACTGGATGGATGTACTGCTGAACTGCCTTGTTTCGCATCAATCAAAGGAGAGTCTCATGTTCCGTTTCCTGCGGGTCAACATGGCCACCAAGACCTGTGTGTTTGAAGATATCCCCGAAGAATACGCCGGTCTGGGCGGTCGTGCCCTGACCTCCACCATCGTGGCGCGCGAAGTCAACCCCATCTGTACGCCGCTGGGCCCCCACAACAAGCTGGTGTTCGCCCCCGGCCTGCTGGGCGCCACCAACAGCCCCAACGGCAACCGTATTTCCGTGGGCTGCAAGAGCCCCCTCACCGAAGGCATCAAGGAAGCCAACTCCGGCGGCCAGCCCGGCGGCCATCTGGCCAAGCTGGGCATCATGGCCATCATCGTGGAAGACATGGCCACCGAAGGTGAATGGTGGCAGCTGGAACTGGGCAAGGACTCCGCCAGACTGGTGCCCTCCACCGTGGCCGGCCTCAACAACTTCGATGCCGTGGCCAAGCTGGTGGAGACCTACGGCGACAAGTGCAGCTATGTGACCATCGGCCGCGCCGGTGAGTTCAAGCTGACCGCCGCCAGCATCGCGTTCACCGACCGCGAGCTGCGCCCCATGCGTCATGCCGGCCGCGGCGGCGTGGGCGCCGTCATGGGGTCCAAGGGCCTCAAGGCCATCATCATCAACCCCGAGGGCGGCAAGAACCATCCTCTGGTGGATGAAAAGGCCTTCCGCGAGGCTTCCAAGCGCTTCGCCAAGGCTCTGACCGAGCATCCCATCACCGGCAAGGGCCTGGCCGAATACGGCACCGGCGTGCTGGTGAACATCCTGCACGAAGCCGGCGGCCTGCCCACCGCCAACTTCACCATCGGCCAGTTCGACGGTCATGAAGGCGTGTCCGGCGAGACCATGAACCGCCTGACCAAGGAACGCGGCGGCGAAGGTGCCGTGGCCCACGGCTGCATGAGCGGCTGCATCATCCGCTGCTCCGGCCTGTTCCCCGACAAGCAGGGCAAGTTCCAGAGCAAGTGGCCCGAATACGAGACCCTGTGGTCCTTCGGTCCCCACAGCGGCATCAGCGACATCGACGCCGTGAGCCGCTTCGACTACATGTGTGACGACATCGGCGTGGACACCATCGACGTGGGCGTGGCCGTGGGCGTTGCCATGGCCGGCGGCGGCATCCCCTACGGTGACGTGGAAGCCGTGAAGGCCGCCATGCAGGGCATCAGCGACGGTACCCCCCTGGGCCGCATCATCGGCTGCGGTACCGCCACCACCGGCCGCGTGTTCGGCGTGCGCCGCGTGCCCTGCGTCAAGGGCCAGAGCCTGCCCGCGTACGATCCGCGCGCCGTCAAGGGCGTGGGCGTGACCTACGCCACCACCCCCATGGGCGCCGACCATACCGCCGGTTACGCCGTGACCGCCAACATCCTGAGCTGCGGCGGCAAGGTGGATCCGCTGAAGCCCGAAGGCCAGATCGAACTTTCCCGCAACCTGCAGATCGCCACGGCCTCCGTGGACTCCGTGGGCCTGTGCCTGTTCACCGCCTTCGCCATCCTGGACATCCCGGATGCCCTGGCCGCCATCGTGGACATGCTCAACGCCAAGTACGGCTGGCAGCTCACCGGTGACGACGTGGTCACCCTGGGCCAGCGCATCCTTTCCACCGAGATCGACTTCAACCGTCGTGCCGGCATCACCGAAGCCGCCGACCACCTGCCCGATTTCTTCGTGGACGAGCCCGTGGCCCCGCACAACACCACCTTCGACATCCCGCACGAAGAGCTGAAGACGGTCTTCAACTGGATCAAGAAGTAGCATAGACTGACACCGGGCCCGCTTTCGGGCGGGCCCGGGATGTCACACATTTTCTTGACCGGCGGACGCCATCATCGGAGGCCAGCATGAGCATACTCGTCAAACTGAGCACGACCCTGCGGGACTATGTCCCGGGATATGACCCGGAAGCGGGGATAACGCTTGATGCGCCCGAAGACGCCACGGCTGCCGATGTGGCAAGGATGGTGGGACTGCCGCTGGAAGAGATAAAAATCGTCATGATCAACGGGCGTCAAAAAGAGGTCCAGAGCAAGATATGCGACGGTGCTCGTGTGGCCTTTTTTCCTGCTGTCGGAGGAGGTTAGACGCCCGTTGATCATGACACCCATCACATCGCCATCCCCTGATGGGGGAGGATGCGCCGCGGCGTTCCTGCCCTGGACGGCGTCCGGGAGGCGGGAGCGCCTCGGCGCGTTCCTGCGCGGCGGCTCTCTGGCCGCATGGGCCGGGCCGCATGTGCTGCGCCGGGCAGCGGACGGCACGGCCTTCGTCGGCGGCGCCGCCATCCGGCAGCTGGCCGCGGGGGCCGTCCTTCCCGAACGGGAGGTGATGGTCGCGCTCCTGCAAGACGGCATCTGGCCGGAACGCTTCCGTAGAAACTACGGCGTTTTTTCCGCCGATGCAATGGTCCGTCTGTTGCAAACCCGTGTCTTCGTGCTGGGCTGCGGCGGCCTGGGGGGACATGTGGCCTCCCTGCTGGCGCGTCTGGGCGTGGGGGGCCTGCGGCTGTGCGACAGCGACATCTTCGAGGAGAGCAACCTCAATCGTCAGTATTTCTGCACGGAAAGCACGCTGGGACAGCCCAAGGCCGCGGTCACGGCGCGCGGCCTGCACGACATGGCGGGCCATCTGGCCCTGGACGTGCGGCATGTGGAAGCGGATGAAAAAAATTTGCCGGACATGCTGCAAGGTATGGATGCGGCCCTGGACTGTCTGGACGACCTTGCGCTGAAAATGTTACTGGAAGAACGTTCCGCCGCGGCGGGGGTGCCGTTCGTGCACGGCTCCGTGCTGCGGGCCGAGGGTTTCGCACGCGCGGCCCGTTCCGGGCGCCTGCACCTGCGGGAACTCTACGCCTCCGGGCTGACCGGCGAGGAAGCGGGCAGCGCCCGCCACGAAGGCGTCATCGCCACGGCCCCGGCCGGGGTGGCCTGCCTGATGGTCTCCCTGTGCCTGCGCCTGCTGCTGCGGCCCGATGCCGGGGATTCGGCCCTGTTCCATGCCGATCTTTCCGTGCCGGAACTGGAACGCTTCGAATTTTAGGCGATGCGCCCTGCCGGGCAGCCCTTTGCGGATGGGGCCCGACAGCGGCAGCCTGCCTCTTTCTCCACAGCCGACTACCTGCGCCCGACGCACAGGCGGGCAGGCAGTGCGGGGCTGCCTTGGGGGGCGGCCCGGCCGGAAGAATTCTTTTTCTTCCGGCCTTTTTTGTTTTTTGTGGGGGAAGGGGCGGGTCGCCTGCGCGGCGGGCGGCAAGGGGCCGGGGCTTGGGCAGCCCCAGGCCCCCTGCACCCCCGTGCCCCGCCTTGGTCCCCGGTGCCGTGACGGCGCGCCGTAGGCGGGGCAGCACAGCGCCTTCGGCGCACGCCGCCCAAGCGGCGCGCTCAATACACGCGAAGACAGCCTGCAGGCGGCAAGGATCGCAGTGCACAGGGGCCAGACAGTCCACATGCGTAGGGCAACAGTTACTGGATTCTGGGCCGCTGTGAGATCCTGCAGGCACACTATGTCTTATAGGAATGTCCCGGAGAACGACGCATGACAGGCCGCCTCGTCAGGGGCGGCCTGTCTGGTAAAGCGCGCTGGGGAAGGGGAGGGGAGTTTGAGGGGAGGGGGAACCCCTCCCCTCAAAACATCATCCTAATCATCCTCGCCATCATCGCGTGGACGGAACAGGCGGCCGCGCTGGACGGCCTGTTTGCCGAATCTGTCCCGCAGGCTGTCCAGGGCGGCGTCCAGACGGCGGCGCCGGGCCTCCCGCTCGGGGTCGCGGCCCTGCACGCCGCGGAACACGCCGGGCAGCAGTTCCTGGGTGGGGGCGCTGCCGAAGCCGGACACGCCCAGGCCGATGAGCCGCACCGGCTGGGGCAGGGCCTGGGCCTCCAGCAGGGCGGTGCCGGTCTCGTAGATGGTCTCGGTGCTGTCCGTGGCGTCGGGCAGGGTGCGGGAGCGGGTGATCTGGCGGAAATCCGCGAACTTGATCTTGAGGGTCACGGTGCGGCCGCGCAGGCCGTGGCGGCGCAGCGAGGCCCCCACGCGCTCGGCATGGCCGAGGAGCATGGTCTTGAGGAACTCCCGGTCGCGGGTGTCGCGGGCAAAGGTGGTCTCGGCGCTCTCGCTCTTGGCCTCGTGTTCGGGCACCACCGGCCTGGGGTCGATGCCCCGGGCCCGGGCGTGCAGCTCCCGTCCCCATTTGCCGAAGCGCTGTTCCAGCAGTTCCGGGCTGTAGCGGCGCAGCTGCTCCACGCGGCGGATGCCCAGGGCCTCCAGCTCGGCCACCATGCGCCTGCCCACTCCGGGCAGACGGCGCACGTCCAGCCCGCCCAGAAAGCCGTCCACGTCTTCCGGCCGCAGGATGCAGATGCCGTCGGGCTTGTTGATATCCGAACAGATCTTGGCCAGGAACTTGACCGGCGCCGCGCCCACGGAACAGGTCAGGCCGCCGGTGACCTCGCGCACCCGGGCCTTGATGGCCGGGACGAGCCGCTCCACAGGGCCGAACAGGCGTTCCAGGCCGGTGGCGTCCAGATAGGCCTCGTCGATGCTGGCCGGTTCCACCAGCGGCGAGAAATCCTGCAGGGCGGCCATGATGCGGCCGGATAGCTCCGCATAGCGCCGCCGGTTGCCGCGCACGAAGACGGCCTGCGGGCACAGCCGCCGGGCCGTGGTCACGGGCATGGCCGAATGCACGCCGAAGCGCCGCGCCTCATAGGAGGCGGTGGAGACCACACCGCGCGTCCCGCCGCCGATGATGACCGGCTTGCCGCGCCATTCCGGGTGATCCATCTGCTCCACGGAGGCGAAGAAGGCATCCATGTCCAGATGCAGGATGATGCGCGGGAAAGGATCAGGCAAAGACCGCATGGGGCATCCTTTGCCGGGCCGCCGGGGCGGCCCGGCGGCCGTCAGCGTTGTTGCGTCGCGGGGCCTTCGTCGAAGACTTCGCGCACACGCTCCAGTTCCGCTTCCAGACCGGTGCGGCCCACGCCCAGATCGTCCAGCAGGAAGCGGGACATGCTCAGGGCCACCTCGCGCTCGCCGCTGAAGGCGCCGTCCACGCCCATGCGGCGCAGGCTGTCGGCCTCGCTGGCGAAGGGCGTGTTGACGAAGATGCGCAGATCCGGGTTGATGGCGCGGGCGATGGGCACCACCTCCCGGGCCGGGATGCCCGGCGCCGAGAGCAGCAGGGCCTGCGCCTGCTCCAGGCCGGCTTCGCGCAGCACTTCGGCCTGGGTGGCGTCGCCGTGCACGGCCGGGCGTCCCAGACCGCGCAGGCGGCGGACCGTATCGATATTGGCCTCCACCACCACGGGCAGCATGCCGTGCGCCCGGGCGATGCGGCACAGGCTGCGGCCCACGGGGCCGTATCCCACCACCACCACGCGCGGCAGGCCGTCGGCATCGGCCTGCCCGTGTTCCATGCGGGGCAGGCGGGCGCCCAGGCCCAGGCGGCCCAGCAGGCGGGCCAGGGCCCCCACACGCCGGAAGATCAGGGGATTGAGCGTGATGGAGAGCAGGGCCGCCGGGATGACGGCATTGCTGATGCTGCTGTCGAACAGGCCGAAGCTGACCCCCAGGGCGATGAGGATGAAGGTGAATTCGCCTATCTGGCCCAGCGACAGGCCCACGGAAACGGCCAGACGCAGCGGCTTGCGGGCCGCGAGGCAGACCAGGAAGGCCAGCAGGGGCTTGAGCAGCACGATGACGCCCAGGGCCAGCAGGAAGAGGGGCCATTGCTCCAGCAGGGCGGCGGGATCGAAAAGCATGCCCACGGACACGAAGAACAGCACGGCGAAGGCATCACGCAGGGGCAGGGCCTCGGCGGTGGCGCGGGCGCTGAAATCGGACTGCCCCACCACCATGCCCGCCAGGAAGGCCCCGAAGGCCATGGACGCGTCGAAGAACAGGGCCGAGCCCACGGCGATGCCCAGGGCCAGCACGATGACCGCCAGCGTGAACAGGTCGCGGGTGCCCGTGCGCGCCACATAGCCCAGCAGGGCGGGGATCAGGCGCTGTCCGGCCACGAGGGTGAAGGCCGTGAGCGCGGCCAGCTTGAGCAGGGTCTTGCCCAGTATCCACCAGATGTTGCCTTCGCCGGCGCCCAGGACCACGGGCAGGAGCACCAGCAGCAGGATGGTGAACAGGTCTTCCACCACCAGCCAGCCCAGGGCCACATGGCCGGTGGGGGTGTGCAGCACATGATTGTCGGCCAGGACGCGGGTGAGCACCACCGTGCTCGCCACGGAGACCGACATGCCGAAGACCGCGCCCGCCCAGAGGGAGAAGCCCCAGAACTGGAGCAGGAACATGCAGGAAAGGGTCGTGAGCGTGATCTGCACCGCGGCCCCGCCCAGGGCGATTCCGCGCACGGCCAGCAGGTCCTTGAGGTGGAAATGCAGGCCCACGCCGAACATGAGCAGGATGATGCCGATCTCGGCCAGCTGCGAGGCCAGCCCCGCGTCGGCCACGAAGCCCGGCGAATGCGGCCCCACCAGGATGCCCGCCAGCAGATAGCCCACCAGCGGCGACAAACGGAGCTTCTGGGTCACGAAACCCAGGACGAGGGCCGCGCCCAGGCCGCCGGTGAGGGTCAGGATCAGGGAGATGTCGTGCGGCATGCTCATGGGCGTGCATCCTCCGCGCCGGGGAGCCACCGGGCCCAGAGCGTGCGCTGCCGGGGTCCGTCGCCCTCGCAAAGGTAGATGGACTGCCAGCGGCCCAGCTGCAACTGGCCGTCCTCCACGATGAGCATGAGGCTGGGGCCGTGCAGGGTGGTCTTGATGTGGGCGTCGCTGTTGCCCTCGGCATGATCGAAGCCCGCATCCTGCGGCACCAGGGCGCTGAAAAAGCGCACCATGTCGCGGCGCACGTCGGGGTCCGCCCCTTCGTTGATGGTCAGGCCGCAGGTGGTGTGCGGCGAGAAAAGCAGCAGGGCCCCGTTGCGGCGGCCCTGCCGGCGGCCGCGGGCCACCAGCTCCTGCACCTGGGCGGTGATGTCGCGCATTTCACAGCGGCTGCGCGTGGCCACGGACAATGTTTCCATGAAGGCTCCTTGTCTTTCCTGAGGGATGGGCTTAGGGTCTGGACGCATCAACGCCTGCCGCCGGCGCCTTTCGCCGTGCGGCGGCCCCACCGGCAAAAAGCCTGGCGGCACGCCTGTCCGGCTCCGTCCGTCTTTTTCCCTGATGCCGTACCGCGCGCAGCGCTCCGGTGCTTCGCGGGCGGCGCGTCCCTGGAGCCTGTCCCGCTGGGGACAGGGGCCGCTCTTCCGGCGGCCATACCGGCACTTTTTACCCGAACAGCCCCATGCAAATCAATGATCCCGAACGTACCCGGCAGGCCGCTGCCCCCGAACTGCGCCTGGATGCTCCCGAAGCCGACGACTTCACGGAACATCCCCTGAGCATGAACGGCGAGGCCCCGGCCGGCAAAAGCGCCCGCGGCGGCACGGGCGCCACGGCTGCGGCCCCCTCCTTTTCCTGCGCCGCGTCCTGCCCGCTTTCCCATGTGCCGCAAAAGGCCTGGCTGCACCTTTTCCGGGTGCCTTTCCGCAAACGGCATCCCGTCATCTTCTGGGGCCTGCTGCTCCTGCTGCTGGGCGGTCTGGCGGCCTTCATGGTCTTCCGGGCCACCGGTCTGGGCAGCGAGCGCATCGCCCTGGTGCGCGTGACCGGCCCCATCATGGACATCGATGCCCAGCTGCGCTGGATCGACGAGCTGGGCCGCATGCCCGGCGTCAAGGGCGTGCTGGTGCGCGTGGATTCCCCCGGCGGCGGTGCCGCCGCCTCGCAGGAACTGTATGAGGCCCTGGCCCGCCTGGGCAAGGACAAGCCCGTCGCCGTCAGCATGGGCAGCACGGCGGCCTCCGGCGGCCTGATGGTCAGCATGGCGGGCAGGCGCGTCTTCGCCAATGCCTCCACCGTGACCGGCTCCATCGGCGTGCGCATGGACATCCCCCAGATCCGGGGCCTGCTGGACAAGCTGGGCCTTGGCCGCCAGACCCTGACCACCGCGCCCTACAAGGACGCCGGTTCCATGCTGGAACCGCTCACCGCGGAAGAAAAGGCCTATTTCCAGGGCGTGCTCAAGGACATGCACGAGCAGTTCGTGGACATCGTGGCCCAGGGCCGCCACATGGACCGCGCCCGCGCCGCGCGTCTGGCCACGGGCAAGATCTTCACCGGCCGTGAAGCCGTGGAGCTGGGCCTTGTGGACGAGCTGGGCGGCCAGCAGACCGCGCACCGCTGGCTGGCCGATGTCTGCAAGGTGCCTGTGGACCGGCCCCTGCTGACGCCCCCCAGCGAAGACGAATGGTGGGAAAAAAGCCTCAGGACCTGGTTCGGCCTTGATGCCGATGCCCTGCTGGGCCGCGAGGCCCCGGCCTTCCTGTACAGCTTTTAGGGAAAACAGGACGGTGGCAAGGCCTCGGAAAAGCTCTGCTGCCTGCCGATAGTCCGGTAAATATAAAAAGCCCTGCCTTCAACAAAGGCAGGGCTTTTATCGTTTGTAGCGGTCGTCATGGAGCCTTGCTGATGTCAGAGGGCGTCCCTGCTTTCCCCATTCCCCAATAAAACGCGCTGGGGAAGGGGAGGGGAGTTTGAGGGGAGGGGGACCCCCTCTCGCGTTAGTAGAGGGGGTCCCCCTCCCCTCAAAAAAACTCACCGCTCCGGTCAGGGCCGGGCGAAAAGGGCCATGTATTCCTGGTTGCCCTTGGGCCCCTTGATGGCGGCGGGCAGCACGCCCCGGTTCTCCAGGCGCAGGTTCCCGGTACAGAAGCGGACGATCTTGTCCACGGCGCGCTGGCGGGCGGCCTCGTCGCGCACCACGCCCTTGACGGTCTCGCCGGGGCCCAGTTCGAACTGGGGCTTGATGAGCACGGCGGCCAGACCGCCGGGCTTGAGCCAGGTCATGCAGGGCGGCAGGATGAGCGTCAGGGAGATGAAGGACACGTCGGCCACCACCAGGTCCACGGGCTCGGGGATGAGCTCGGGAGCGGCGGCGCGCAGGTTGACGCCTTCGAGGTTGATGACGCGCCCGTCGGCACGCAGTTTCTCGTGCAGCTGGTTCTTGCCCACGTCCACGGCGTAGACGCGCGCGGCGCCGTGCTGGAGCAGGCAGTCCGTGAAGCCGCCGGTGGAGGCACCGGCGTCCAGGCAGACCATGCCGCCCACATCGAGCCTGAAATTGTCCAGGATGGTCAGCAGCTTGTAGGCGCCGCGGCTGACGAAGCGCTCCTGCCCCAGCAGTTCGAAGACCGTGCCTTCGGGATAGGGATGCCCGGGCTTGTCCACCTTTTGGGGCGGGGCGCCGGGGGGCAGTCCTGCGGAGGAGAGCGCCACCTTGCCGGCCATGATGAGACGGCGGGCCTGTTCACGGCTTTCGGCCAGGCCCTGCATGAAGACCAGTTGATCCGCGCGCTGGCGGGCGATTTTTGCACACATGGCCGCACTGTAGCCTGTCGGCCCGGCGCTGGCAACCGGCCCGGCGGGCGGCGGGCACAGGCATCTGCCCCGCGCGGGCATGGCCGGGTCTTCGTGTCCGCCTTGCGGCGGGCCTTGCCGACGGAAGGCTCCCGCCGCCGGTACCCCATGCCGTGGGGAGCGGCCCTTTGCCTGTTGCCCGCCGTCCGCCGGGCCCGTATCTCCGGCGCCTGCCGTGAAGGGCGGCCCGGTCCGGGCGGAGCGGTCCGGGCGGAGCGGGAAAAATCTCCGGGAAAACGGCCTTCCGCCGGGGCGGGGGGCTTGCCAAAGCTGCGTTTATGGGCTATTGGTTTGGGCCCTGATGCGCAAAAGCCGCGCAGAAGACGACTATTGACGGCATATGCCGTTGCCATACGAGGTAAGGATCATGAAGAAAGATATCCATCCCAAGGTGTTCAACGCCACCATTACCTGCGCTTGCGGTAATCAGGAACAGGTGCTCTCCACGAAGGGCGAAGAAGTGCACGTCGAAGTGTGCTCCGCCTGCCATCCCTTCTTCACCGGCAAGCAGCGCTTCCTGGATACGGCCGGCCGTATCGACCGCTTCCGCAAGAAGTACGCCAAATTTGAAAAGAAGTAGGCGCTGCCGCGCAAGCGGTGTGCTGCCCCGCGTCTGCCGGACGCGAACGTTATCCCACCTCTGGCGGAGGCGTTGGAATCTTTGGTTTCACGCTCCCGCCGGAGGCTTGGCGTTTTTTTGAGGGAGTCTATGCCCCTTTCCCGTCTTGTTTCCCTGATGCTGACGGCCGGCTGCCCCACCGTGGGCGGGCAGGCCGTTCTGGAAGGCGTCATGATGCGCAATGGTGACGCCTACGCGCTGGCCCTGCGCCGCCCCGACGGCGAGATCGTGGCCCGGCGCCTGCCCTGGTTCTCGCTGACACGGCATCCCTGGCTGAAAAAGCCTTTCGTGCGCGGCTTCCCCGTGCTCATCGAGACCCTGGTCAACGGCATCAAGGCGCTCAACCGTTCCGCGGAGCAGCAGGCCGAAGGCAGTGAAGAGGAGCTCAAGGGCTGGCATCTGGTGCTGACCCTGCTGCTTTCCCTGGCCGTGGCCGTGGGCCTGTTCGTGGTCGTGCCGCACCTGCTGTCGCTGCTCATGCAGTGGCTGGATCTGGGCGGCGGGGTGGAAGGGCTCACCTTCCATCTGTGGGACGGTCTGTTCAAGTGCCTGATCTTCATGGGCTATATCTGGGCCATCTCCTTCGTGCCCGATATCCGGCGCGTGTTCCAGTATCACGGCGCGGAGCACAAGGTCATCCATGCCTTCGAGGCCGGGGGCGACGTGGACGCCGCCACGGCGGCCCGCATGAGCCGCCTGCACCCCCGCTGCGGCACCACGTTCCTGCTGTTCGTCATCGGCATCTCCATCATCCTGCATGCGGTGCTGGTGCCCCTGCTGCTGTTCTTCTACTGCCCGGAAGGGGCGGTGGCCAAGCAGGCATTGACCATCGTGTTCAAACTGCTGCTCATGGTGCCCATCAGCGCGCTGGCCTATGAGCTGATCCGTTACGCTGCCCGCATGCCCGACGGCTTCATGGCCACGCTGCTGCGGGCCCCCGGCCTGACCCTGCAGCGCATGACCACGGCCGAGCCCGACGAGCGCCAGCTCGACGTGGCGGTGGTGGCCCTGCGCGAGGCCCTGGGCGCCCAGGCGGGCGACAATATCATCACGGCTCCCTACCGGCGCGACGCCTAGTCGCCCCGGCGGGACCATACATTTTCTGGAGTTCGCATGTTTGCCAAGCTGGAAGGTCTTGAAAAAAAGTATATGGAGCTTGAACAGGCGCTTGCCCAGCCTGAGGTCTATAACGACCAGGATCAGTACCGCAAGTTGACCAAGGCGCATGCGGACCTGCACGATGTGGTGGAGCTGTTCCGCCGCCATCGCAGCCTCACGCAGGAGATGGAAGAGAACAAGCAGCTCCTGCACGACAGCGACCCCGACATCAAGGCCATGGCGCAGGAAGAGATCGCCGCCGCCGAAGCCGAGCTGCCCGAGCTGGAGCACAAGATCAAGGTGCTGCTGCTGCCCAAGGACCCCCTGGACGAAAAGAACACCATCCTTGAAATCCGCGCCGGTACCGGCGGTGAGGAAGCGGCCCTGTTCGCCGCCGACCTTTTCCGCATGTACACCCGCTATGCCGAGATCAAGGGCTGGAAGGTGGAGATCATGAGCGAATCCCCTTCCGACAGCGGCGGCTACAAGGAAATCATCTGCCTCATCTCCGGTGACCGCGTGTACAGCCACCTCAAGTTCGAGGCCGGTACCCACCGCGTGCAGCGCGTGCCCGCCACCGAGACCCAGGGCCGCATCCATACTTCCGCCGCCACCGTGGCCGTGATGCCCGAAGCCGAGGAAGTGGACGTGGAGATCCGCCCCGAAGACCTGCGCATCGACATCTACCGCGCTTCCGGTGCCGGCGGCCAGCACGTCAACAAGACCGAGTCCGCCGTGCGCATCACCCACATCCCCACCGGTACCGTGGTGACCTGCCAGGACGAACGCTCGCAGCACAAGAACAAGGCCCGCGCCATGAAGGTGCTGGCCTCCCGCATCCTGGCCGCCGAGCGCGAGCGCCAGAACAGCGAACTTTCCGCCGACCGCAAGGCCCAGGTGGGCTCCGGTGACCGCTCCGAGCGCATCCGTACCTACAACTTCCCCCAGGGCCGCTGCACGGACCACCGCATCAACCTGACCCTGTACTCTCTGGACCGCATCATGGAAGGTGAAGTGGATCCCCTGTTCGAGGCCCTGGCCACCGCCGCCCAGACCGAGGCCCTCAAGGCCGAGGCCGACGCCTAGACCGGCAGACGATTTTCCGAAAAGAGAGGACGGCCCGTCGGATGCTTTCCGGCGGGCCGTTTTTTACGGCAGACAGTGTGCCGGGTTGTCCCGGCGTATCGGGATGCCGGATGACTGCTGCGAATGTCCGGTCTAGCGGCAAATACCGAGGCCGAAGCCCATACTTTTTTTCACAGCACCGCAAGGCGGGCCGGGGAATTTCCCGGTCCGCCTTTTTTTGTACCTGCCGGCAGCGGGAACTTTCCCGTCGCCACATCCTTTCTGTCTTTTCCTGCACGAGCCTTTTGGTCATCCCTCGGACACATTGGGCCTTGCGGATGTCCGCTCCACCTTGTGGACAGCCATCTTGTGCCGTGCGTCAAAGCAGGCGTTGCCGCTAGCTTCCGGCCGGTCGCTCCTGTTCCGGACAGTGCTTTGCTGTCAGCTAATGCATTCTTTTTTGATATGCAAAATAGATTTTTAAAGTATTTTATAGAATGGAGAAAAACTACTAGTGAAAAAAAATACGAAGTGACCGGAAGCGGGGCGACCCCTCCGGGAGAAAGATATTTTTTGCGGGCAACCGCCATAGGAGAAGTGGATGGATAGCGAACGCAAGATCGTGACCCTGGAAACCGACCTGCTCGTCCTCGGTACCGGTGCAGCCGGCTGCGGCGCGGCTCTGGCCGCCCGCCGGGCGGGCATCCGCACACTGATGGTGGATAAGGGCAAGTTGGAGAGCTCCGGCTGTCTGGGCGGCGGCAACGACCATTTTCTGGCAGTGCTGGGGACGAACGACCCGGATGACACTGTGGATGACCTGGTCCGTTTCTATCTTAAACCGTGCAGCGGTTTCAGCGAGAGCATGCTGCGGGGCTGGGGCAGGACCATGCCCCTGATGGTGAACTTTCTCGAGGGGCTGGGCGTAAAGCTGCTGCATCGTGCTGACGGCGGCTATCTGCGTACGGCCGGTCGCGGTGAACCGGCCTGGCACATCAACATTGCGGAAGGCCAGCGCATCAAGCGTCTTGTGGCCGGGCACCTCAGGTCCCTTGGGACGGATGTACTGGATCATGTGATGATCACCCGTCTGCTGGTCCGTGATGGCCGGGCAGCCGGGGCCGTGGGATACAACGTACTGGATGGTACCTGTTACGTCATCTCGGCGGCTGCGGTGATCATGGCGCTGGGCAACAGCTGCAACCGTGCCACCGCCAACTCTACGGGCAATCCCTACAATACCTGGCACAGCCCCTTCAATACCGGCAGCCAGTACGTGCTGGCCTACGAGGCCGGTGCCACCATCATCAACATGGACCTCAAGCAGCAGGCCACCCTGGTACCCAAGGGCTTCGGCTGTGCGGGCATGAACGGCATCAACGGTGCCGGCGCTCATGAGCTCAATGCCCTGGGCGAGCGCTTCATGCCCAAGTATCACCCCCAGATGGAAAACTGTCCCCGCCAGTTCCAGATCGGCGGCACGTATCAGGAACAGATCGAGGGCAATGGCCCGCCATTCGTCATGGAGATGCGCCATATCGACGCCGAGAGCCTGCACCACCTGCAGTATGTGCTCATGCCCGGCGACAAGGCGACATTCCTGGATTATTGCGCGCAGCGCGGTGTGGATTTTGCCAAGGCGCCCATGGAAGTGGAAATCGGCGAGATCGAGTTCAGCGGCATGCTGGCTACGGACGATGCTTTCATGAGCAGCCTGCCCGGTCTGTACAACGGCTGTGTGTTCTACACTTTCTCCGGTTCCATGTGCAGCGGTTATCTGGCTGGTGAATCGGCTGCTGCCAACCTGGGCAAGGCCCCGGGGCTGAAAGGACTGGAGGACGAGATCGACCGTGAATGCGAACGGATCTTCACGCCCCTGACACCGCTGGAAGATGCTGTGCCCCAGGCCATGTTCGAATCTTCGGTACGCCAGGTCATGTCGTACTACATGGGCTTCGTGCGCAACGAGAAAGGGATCGACGTGGCTTTGGATCGCCTGGCCTTCCTGTCCGGTTATGCGGACAAGGTCCGTGCGGGCAACATGCATGAGCTCATGATGACCCACGAGGCACTGCATCTGCTGGAAAGCTGCCGTCTGTCCACGCTCTGTACCCGCGAACGGAAGGAGAGCGGGCGCAGCATCTACCGTCGCAGCGACTACCCTGAAAAGGATCCCGCCTACGAAAAGATCCTTGCCGTCCGCAAGGGTACGGCAGGGCCTGAGGTGTTCTGGCTGCAGTAGCAGGCCACGGACGGATTTGCATTCACAGCCAACAACAAGGAAAAGTCATGCCTCCCATTTATAGCAAGGAATGGAAAAAAGCCGTCGTCAACATGCGCGGCAGCATCCGGCAGAATCGTACGTCCCCCTGTGAGATCACCTGCCCTGCCGGCAACAACATCCAGCGCATGCACAGTCTTCTGGCCGAAGGCCGTGTGGACGAGGCCCTGTTGTCCCTGCATACCAAGAATCCTTTTCCCGGCATCACCGGTCGGGTCTGTCCGCATCCCTGCGAAGGCAAGTGCAACCGCTGCGGCTACGATGAGGCCGTGGCCATCCACAGTCTGGAGCGTTACGCAGCGGATAATGGTCATGCCCCCAGACTGCGCCCTCTGCCCGATTCGGGCAAGCGGGTGGCCGTCATTGGTGCCGGACCTGCCGGTCTGACCGCGGCCTGTTTTGCCCGCCTGCTGGGCCATGAGGTCAGCGTCTACGAAGGTTCGGCCGTCATGGGCGGTCTGATGCGCCACTCCATCCCGGACTTCCGCCTGCCCAAGGACGTGGTGGACCGCGAGACCGGGGCCGTGGCGGATCTTGGCGTGCGCGTGCATACCAATGTGCAGGTGGGGCGCGACATCTCCCTGCAGGATCTGCTGGACAGCCACGATGCCTGTGTGCTGGCCGTGGGCCTGTGGAAGGAACGCTTGCTGGATATCCCGGGCAAGGAACATCTGCAGCCTGCTGTAAGCTGGATGAAGCGCTCCACGCTGGAGCGCCGCAGCCTGGAAGGTCAGGAGGTGGTCATCCTGGGCGGCGGCGGGGTTGCTTTCGACTGCGCCTTCACGGCCCGTCGCCTGGGGGCTGCCAGTGTACGCATGGTTTGCCTGGAGGCCGAAGGAGCCATGCATGCCCCTGAAGCGGAAGTGCTCCAGGCCCGCGATGAAGGCATCAGCATCGCCAACAGCATGCAGACCACTGCGGTCACCTGTTCGGCCGACGGCATGTTCCAGGTCACGGCCAGACCCATATCGTCATTTTCCTTCGATGCCGCCGGCGAGCTCCATACGGAAGTTGCTGCCGGGGCAGAAGCGACATTTGCCGCCCATCTGGTCATTTGCGCCAGTGGCCTGCAGGCTGACCTGACGGCTCTGGCCGGTCTGGACGTCGCCCTGACGCCCCGTGGCTGCGTGGCCGTCGATGCTGCGGGCATGACGAGCATCCGGGGGCTGTTTGCCGCTGGTGACGTGGCAACCGGACCTGGTCTCGTCTCGTCGGCCATCGGCAGCGGCCGGAACGTGGCGCTGGGCCTGCATGCCTATCTTGCCGGCCTTCCTGCCGGCAGCAATATCGATGCCTGGTTCGAGGATGACGGCAGCATGGCTCTGGCTGTGCGTCCGGCCCTGGATGCTGCCCATGTGGTGGAGCTGGAGGAGATCATGCATGTGGATTATCACCCGCATGCGCCCCGGGCTGTGGTCCCGGCCAGTGAAGCCCGGCCCCGTCTGGCCTTTGCCGAGCTGGAAGGCGGCCTGCCGGACAAGGCCGCACGTAGCGAAGCCGGACGCTGCCTCCATTGTGGGCACTGCATCTCCTGCGGTTCGTGTGTGGAGAGCTGCCCCGGCCATATCCTGACCATGACGGAGGATGGGCCTGCTGTGGCCTATCCCGAACAGTGCTGGCATTGCGGCTGCTGCCGCATCGCCTGCAGCACCGGTTCCGTGGCCTATCGCTTCCCGTTGACTATGATGCTGTAGTAATTGCCTGTCCCCGTACCCTGAGCACGGTACGGGGACAGAAAATGCAGGGATCGCGGGCGGAGAAGCATGGAGCAAGACCACAGATGCTGCGATGGACAGCCTTGTCCGGCTTTGCCGTACTAAAAAACGATGGTGAAGGGATTGTCCCGGCTGTGGGCTGGTCCTGATCGCCCTGCCTGCGTACCCCTGTTGACGGCGAAGTCATAGATACAGCCATCTGCATGTCCTTCTGGTTTTCCCACATGACCAGTCCGGAACATCTCCAATGATCCTCTTAAAGGGGAGACTTCCCGTTTACGCCCCTGCTCAAGAATACATTCCAGACCGTCACTCTTGTACCGGATGGATTGGAAGCTGTTCCAGGAAAGAGTGCATTAGCCGTACTTCCCGTGGCCGATCCGGCCATAGGGAAATAGCGGCATAGTACTCAAAAACAAACGTGCCTGTTTAATCTGGAGAGAGCAATGAGCGCAGAAATGCTGTTTTTGATATCCCTTGTACTGGCTCTTGTCCTTGGGTTCCTGTTCAAAACGAATATCGGCTATTTTGCTTTGACGTTTGCTTTCGTGAACGGTGTGTTCATCTATGATATGTCGGTAAAAAAAGTTGCAGGTCTATGGCCGATATATCTATTTTTGATGCTGTTCATCGTCACGGCATTTTATGGCTTTGCCATATCGAACGGGACCCTCGTGAAGCTGGCAGAAAAGATTATCTACAGTAGCCGCAATAGGCCAGCACTGTTGCCCATCGTCCTGTTCTTCATCTGCATGATGTTTGCCGGGACTGGCGCAGGGGCACCTGCCACATTTGCATTCCTGTCTCCCCTGGTGATGACGATCTGCATAAAATCGAAGATTTCCAGGGTGCTGGCTACGGTACTTATCTTCTGTGGCTCGACCATCGGCTCCCAGTTTCCCTTCAGTGTCGGCGGCATAATCATCCAGCAGGTGGCTGAGAATAGCGGTTTCCATAATGAAGGTATGGCCATGTGCATGAACGTGCTCATGAATTCCCTGGTAACCATGTCCATATTTTTTGTCATCACTTACTTTGTCACAGGCGGTCATAGGACAAAGAAAGTTGAGATAAACAAACCTGAGCCCTTCACTGCAGTTCAGAAAAGGACCTTGTGGATAGTTGGCCTGGTCTTTCTCTGCACCGTTATCCCGGCCATGCTCAAGGTTGCCATGCCTGATGTCGCGACAGTCAAAAAAGTCGCCTCCTTTTGCGACATCACCGTCATCTGTACCGTAGGCATCATACTGTGCAGCATTTGCAAGGTGGCCAAAGAAAAAGATGCCATAGCCAAGGTGCCATTCTCCATCATAATCATGATCTGTGCCATGGGTACGCTGATCGGTACGGCTGTTTCGGGCGGCCTTGTCAGCAGTCTTTCCTCGTGGGTGCAGGTCAATGTGACCAGTGCCGCGGCCCCCTACATCCTGCTGGCGGCGGCCTGCACCATGAGCTTCTTTGTTGCCACGCTGGGCGTGGTTATCCCCACGCTGGCCCTGCTGGTCGCGCCCCTTGCTTCCAGCACGGGTGTCGCGCCCATCATCCTGTTCTCGCTGATCTCGGTAGGCGGGTTCTACACAGGTTCTTCCCCCTTCTCTACCTGTGGCGCTATGGCCCTTGCAGGGCTTGAGGATCAGCGCGAGGCAGATGTCCTGTTCAAGAAACTGTTATTCCTGCCTGTGGCCGGGCTCGTCTGGCTGGAGTTCTGTCTGTACACGGGACTGTTGCGGAACTGGATCGGATAACCCGGCCCCATGCCGGAGGATATCACGTAACAACGCTGTCCTCCGGTGGAAAAAGCTCCCCGATGAATCTTACACGACAGGTCCCCTGCAGATGGCAGGGGGCCTCATGAGGGACCGCCATGAACAGGATACTGTCTTTGCTGTGCCTGCTGAGCCTGGCGCTCTGCCATCCCTTCACGGTCCAGGCCGTGGACTTCAAGATGAAGGGACAGTGGCAGTTTGCCTTTAGCGCAGGTGACAACAATCTGGTAGATACTGTCGGTGACCGCAAGGCTGACAGTGAAGATACCTTCCATGCCCGGCAGCGTCTGCGTCTGCAGATGGATGCGGTGGCTTCACCAGCCCTTTCAGGAACGGTTTTTTTCGAGATCGGCCAGCTCATGTGGGGCAAAAACAGTAGTGGTGCTGCCCTGGGAGCAGACCAGACAGTGGTCAAGCTGCGTCAGGCCTATACGGACTGGACCGTACCGGGCATGCCGCTACGGGTTCGCATGGGCATCCAGAACATCAATCTGCCCAAAAAAGCTGGTGGTGGCATGGTCATGGACAATATGGATGCCGCCGCCGTGACAGCCTCCTGGTGTTTCAATGATGCTGTGTCCCTGACCGGCCTGTGGGTCCGTCCCTTCAATGACAATGCCACTGCCGCCAGTGGCGACGGCACGATCTCCTATCTGGACAACATGGATCTGTTCGCCCTGATCCTGCCGGTAAGGCAGGACGGGTGGGACATGTCGCCGTGGGTCATGTTTGGCCTGCGGGGCAAAAATACGTTCCCCAGTACTGCTGACGGCCGTGCCGTGAAGATATGGAAGGACGGCATGCCCCACTATACGCTAAGCAGCGATCCTTTTGGGGGCGCCCATCTGGTAGGGGAGACGGACAAGGCGTGGGGCAGCATGTTCTGGGCCGGCCTGCCTGTGGGGATCAGCGCCTTTGCACCCTGGAATTTCGAGCTGGACATCAACTATGGCTATGTGGAGGCCATGGGCCGCTATGACATACCCGTGCGCGGCGGGCAACGCATGGACAGGGCCAGTACCCGGCGTGAGGGATGGCTGGCCATGGCTTTGGCAGAATACCGGCTGGACTGGGGCACGCCCGGTATTTTCGGCTGGTATGCTTCGGGCGATGACGGCAGCCTGAAGAACGGTTCCGAGCGTATGCCGTCCATCGACCCCTGGAGCAAGTTCACCAGCTTCATGGGCGCGGCCAATCCCTATCCTACAGGATACAACGATCTGGGCAGCAACTATGCCGGTACATGGGGCATCGGCGTACGCCTGAAAGACATGTCGTTTTTGCCCGACCTCAAGCATATCCTGCGAGTGGCCTACTGGAACGGCACCAACAGCACCGGGATGGTCAAGTATGCACAGGCCCGTGATGCCTGGAACTACGGATTCGACAGCAATCCCAACAAGGCGGGCATGTACCTGACCACGGCGGATCATTTGCTGGAATTCAATCTCGACAGCTACTGGAAAGTGTACGAAAACCTGACGGCGGGCCTGGAGCTGGGCTATATCGTCAACGGGTTCGACAAGGATACCTGGCAGAAGGACGGACGTGACTGGCTGGGGCCTTCCATGAGCCGTCAGGACGCCTGGCACGCCACGCTCTATTTTGGCTATAGCTTCTGAGTTGGCCGTTTCTGCCGTCTGCTGTACGGAACGACCGGCAGCAGAGGGTCAGAAACGGGCCGCAAAGCAGTCCATGACTTTCTGGGCCAGGAGGCTGGTATAGGCATTCTCCAGGCTTATCAGGGCCGGGGCCAAGGTGAGGTCTGCCACGTCAAGCCGGGCCGTGGGGAATTGATCCAGCGGGAGCCGCTCGAGTTCGTATTCGTTAAGGATGGCCACGGCAGGGAAGCCTTCCAGCAGAAGGGCCTGCAGGAAACTGGAATCCTGAGTCTCCAGCACGACATGGGCCTGTCTGTTCTGCCTCTGGAAGGCCTTCATGAGGACGGCATTGATACCTGCACTGTCCCGGCGGTGCTGCACGATCAGCGGCAGCCCGGCCAGGTCTTCGACACCTATGATATCGGCTTTGGGCTGCGGCATGCCCTTGCCGAAAACAGCATAGTAGGGTTTTGCCTGCAGGCTGCGGATGGCATAGTTCCTCCCTTTGACCGGAAGGAGGACGAGCGCAAAATCCAGATGGCTTTCCTGCAGGTGGCGCTCCAGAGACTGGTTGTCCATGACCCAGACGCGGAATTGCAAGCGGGGATGGCTCTTGCCGAGGTCAGAGATGACATGGGCGGCCATCTGGCGGCAGGGCGGGCAGACTCCGAATTTGATCCGGCCGTGGAGCTCGCCTGCGATGCTGGCTATATCGTTTTTTACCCCTTCCATGTAGGAAAGGATGAACTGGGCCTTGCGATAGAGCATCCTGCCTTCCGGCGTTACCTGCCACGCCTTTCCTTGCCGGTGGATGAGAGTCACGCCCAGCTCGTCTTCCAGCTCCTTGAGACGCATGCTGAGGGGCGGCTGTGAGATGTGAAGAGACTGGGCCGCCTTGCTTATCTGTCCTTTTTCGATGAGAAATATTCCAGACGCTTCAGGTCCATGTAGATCTCCTTGCCGTACTGCCGCCACGGGCAGATGGATGCTCTTGGTCCCGGTGACTATAAACGTGCAACGGGAACGATGCAAACAGCAGAGAGAAAACGCTGCCTGTCTTGCGGGATTAGGGAAAACGCTTGACCTTTGGCCCGCAACAGGCTATTGCCTGCCGCCATATGCCTGCGCTTTTGACTTCATGCCGCAGGCCTGCTATCATTATTTGTTGCGTATGACCGAACAGACTTCCCCTGCCGCACGCAAAGCGGCGCCGCTGCCCCAGCTGGACGGCGTCCTGGTGCTCAACAAGCCTTCCGGCCCCACGTCGGCCCGCTGCCTCTCGGCGCTCAAGCGCCTGGGCCAGCGCAAGATCGGCCACGCGGGCACCCTGGACCCCATGGCTTCCGGCGTGCTGCTGGTGCTGCTGGGACAGGGCACCAAGATCGCCTCGCACCTCTTGGCCGATGGCGGCAAGGTCTACAGCGGCCAGCTGCGCCTGGGCCTCACCACCGATACCTGGGACATCCAGGGCGAGGTGCTGGCGGAATCCCCGTGGCAGCAGGTGACCGAAGCCGATGTGCGCGCCGAAGTGGCCCGCTGGCTGACCCTGCACGAGCAGGAAGTGCCCGCCTATTCCGCGGCCAAGCACGAGGGCCAGTCCCTCTACAAGCTGGCGCGCAAGGGCAAGGAAGTGCCCAAGAAGGTCAAAAGCATGGAAATTTCGCAAGCGGACGTGCTCGAAGTGGCGCTGCCGTTTGTACGCTTTCGGGTCGCATGCAGTTCCGGCACCTATATACGCTCCCTGGCCCACAGCTTGGGGATGCGACTGGGATGCGGAGCCGTGCTCACGGAACTGACCCGGGAGTACAGTCACCCCTTCGGTCTCGAAGTGGCCTGCGGACTGGACGAACTGTCGGCCGATCCGGGCCTGCTGGTGAAGCATCTGCGCCCCCTTGCCGAGGCGCTGCCCCACTGGCCGGTGCTGGAGCTGGACGAAGCCGCCGAGGCCCGCATCCGTAACGGCATGGCCATCCCCTGCCGCGACGATGTGGGCGACAAGGCGCTTTTGCAGCGTCAGGGCATGCCCCTGGCCCTGGCCCGCCGTTCCGACACGCCCCAGGGCCCCTGCTGGACCGTGCTGCGGGGCCTCTGGAATTAACTTACATCCGTAAAGGAGAACTGCTGTGGCTATGGACGCTGAACAGAAGAAAGTGGTTATCGACGCTCACGCCAAACACGAAGGCGACACCGGCTCCCCGGAAGTGCAGGTGGCCCTGCTGACCGCCCGCATCGAAGGCCTCACCGGCCACTTCAAGGTGCACAAGAAGGACTTCCACTCCCGCACCGGTCTGCTGAAGCTGGTGGGCCAGCGCCGCAAGCTGCTGAACTACCTGAAGAAGAAGGACATTCAGCGTTACCGTGCGCTGATCGCCAAGCTCGGCCTGCGCAAGTAATGACGATGGTTTGAGAGGGGGGGCCAAGCCCCCCCTTTTTGCAATCCACTACCTCACGACAACATCTAGCAGGAAGGGGGGTCCGGGAAGACCGGGCAGCACCCGTGGCCCCAGGCCCGCGGCGGGGCGCTGTTGCCCGTTTTTGCCGGAATCCCCTTCATACGAGGTCCACATGAACCAGGATATCTTCAATCCTACCCGCGTCACGGCCACCGTGGGCGGCAAGGAAATCATTTTCGAGACCGGCCGTCTGGCCAACCAGGCCCACGGCGCCGTCTGGATGCAGTGCGGCGGCACGGTGGTGCTGGTGACCGTCTGCTCCCAGGCTCTGGAGTTCGACAAGGGATTCTTCCCCCTCACCGTGGAATATTCCGAAAAGATGTACGCCGCCGGCCGCATCCCCGGCAGCTTCTTCCGCCGCGAGATCGGCCGTCCCTCCGAGCGTGAGACCCTGGTCTCCCGCCTCATCGACCGTCCCATCCGTCCCCTGTTCCCCAAGGGCCTGAACGAAGACGTGCAGGTGCTGGCCAGCGTCATCTCCGCCGACCAGGAGAACGAATCCGACGTGCTGGCCCTGACCGGCGCTTCCGCCGCCGTCATGCTCTCGCCCCTGCCGTTCGAAGGCCCGGTGGCCGGTGGCCGCATCGGCCGCATCGACGGCCGGTTCGTGCTCAACCCCACCTTCGAGGAGCAGGCGCGCAGCGACCTGAACATCGTGTTCGCCGCTTCCCGCGATGCCCTGACCATGGTGGAAGGCGAGGCCACCTTCGTGCCCGAGGACGTCATCATCGACGCCCTGGAATGGGGCCGCAAGGAGATCCAGCCGCTCATCGACGCCCAGCTCAAGCTGCGCGAACTGGCCGGCAAGGAAAAGATGCCCTTCACCCCCCATCAGGACGATCCGGTGCTGGTGGCCCGCGTGCAGGAACTGGCCCGCGAGGCCGGCCTTGAGGAGGCCATGCGCGTGCCCGAGAAGCTGGCCCGCAAGGACGCCCGCAAGGCCGTCAAGGACAAGGTCATGGAAGCCCTGCTCAATGACCCCGCCTGGGCCGAGAGCGACGCCCTGAAGGAAGTGGGCGAGATCATCGGCGATCTGGAAAAGAAGATCGTGCGTGCCCGCATCGTCAACGAAGGCGTGCGCATCGACGGCCGCGACACCAGGACCGTGCGCCCCATCCAGATCCAGACCAGCGTGCTGCCCCGCGCCCACGGCTCGGCCATCTTCCGCCGCGGCGAGACCAAGTCCCTGGTGGTGACCACCCTGGGTTCCTCCACCGATGAACAGCGCATGGACAGCCTGAGCGGCGACGTGACCAAGCGCTTCATGCTGCATTACAACTTCCCGCCCTTCAGCGTGGGCGAGGTGAAGCCCGTGCGCGTCTCCCGCCGCGAGATCGGCCACGGCGCCCTGGCCGAAAAGTCCCTGCGGCCCGTCATGCCGGCCGACGCCGACTTCCCCTTCACCGTGCGCGTGGTCTCCGAGACCGTGGAATCCAACGGCTCCTCTTCCATGGCTGCCGTGTGCGGCGGCTGCCTCTCCCTCATGGATGCGGGCATCCCCATCAGCGCCCCGGTGGCCGGTGTGGCCATGGGCCTCATCAAGGAAGGCGACAAGTTCATCGTGCTCACCGACATCCTGGGCGATGAAGACGCCCTGGGCGACATGGACTTCAAGATCGCCGGTACCGCGGAAGGCGTCACCGGCGTGCAGATGGACATCAAGATCACCGGCCTGACCACTGACATCATGCGCCAGGCCATGCAGCAGGCCCACGAAGGCCGCCTGCACATCCTGGCCGAGATGGCCAAGGCCCTGCCCGAGCCGCGCAAGGAACTGTCGCGCTACGCGCCCCAGCATGCCGAGATCTTCGTCAATCCCGACATCATCCGCCTGATCATCGGCCCCGGTGGCAAGAACATCAAGGCCATCACCACCGCCACCGGCGCTTCCGTGGACATCGAAGATTCCGGCCGCGTGTCCATCTTCGCCCCCACGGCCGATGCCCTGGAAAAGGCCCGCGAGATGGTCACCTACTATGACCAGCGTCCCGAACTGGGCAAGAACTACACCGCCAAGGTCAAGAAGATCATGGAGATCGGCGTCATCGTGGAAGTGCTGCCCAATGTGGAAGCCCTGGTGCACGTCTCCCAGCTGGACGTGAACCGCGTGGAGCAGCCCGGCGATGTGGCCCATCTGGGTGAAGACATGGTGGTCAAGGTCATCGAGATCAACGGTGACCGTATCCGCGCCAGCCGCAAGGCCGTGCTGCTGGAAGAACAGGGCCATCCCTGGAACCCCGAAGAGACCGCCCGTCCCCAGCGCGACCGCGGCAATCGCGGTGACCGCGGCGGCCGTCGTGACCGCGGCGACCGCGGCGGCAGGGGCGACCGTCGTTAACCGGAGGCACGAGCCATGACCAAGAAGAGCAAGGCTGAACAGGTCGAGAAAAAAGTGCAGGACACTGCTCCCGCCGCCCAGCAGGCGGAACAGATGGAAAGCGCCGACGCTGCCCGCCAGCCCTCGGAAGAAGAGCTGAAGGCCATGCTGCGCGGCGAGAACCGCCAGCACGACGAGGCCCTGGGCGATGCCTGGGCCGTGCTGCTGGGACAGAACCCCATGACCGTCATGCCGCAGGTGGTGGGCACGGTGCTGCACAATGGCGGCACCCGTCCTGCCTGGCAGTGGAAGCGCGGCGGCAAGGAATATGTGCTCATGGCCTGGCCCAAGGACCAGCCGTCGCGCGCTGCCGTGCTCATGCAGGCTGACGAAGGGGAAAAGTTCAAGCCCCTGTCCGCCGTTCCTTTCCTGGAAGGCCTGCCCAACGACCTGACCGTGGAAAGCATCCACCCCTGGAGCCAGGGGGGCGGCGCCAACGTGGCCGTGAGCATGATCGAGGGCAAGAACCCCATGTGGTTCTATGACCCCCTGTATCTGCGCGACAAGGACGACCTGACCCCCGGCGTCACCCAGACCTTCCTGCTGTCCGCTCTGGCCATCGCCCTGCGCAAGGCCCTGCTGGATGACGTGAACATCACCCAGGGGCCCCAGTACGAAGCCTGGGCCGCCCAGTGGCTGGCCGAGAATCCCGGCAAGACCCGCCTGGACGTGCCGCCCCTGAAGATCTCCATGACCGGCCGCCAGCTCATCATGCCCGGCCGCCGCTTTGCCGAGTATCAGGTGCGCACCAGGGTGGAGCGCGTGGACGACGTGAAGCTGGAAAAGATGGACATCAAGGTCCTCTATGTGCGCTTCCCCTTCGACCAGCGCCCGGACATGGTGCTGCCCATCTACGCCAGCAAGATGGTCCTGCGGGATTACGAACCCCAGGAAGGCGACGAAGTGGACGCCTATGTCTGGCTGCAGGGCCGTGTCATCGACATGGATGAAAGCCCCGCGCAATAGATCCTGCCTTGTAGAAACTGATGAAGGCGCCCTGTCGTACGGCAGGGCGCCTTTTCCATATGGCCGAAAGTGCCCGGAAAAACTGTGATATCGTCAAAAAATCCATGTGTTCCAGTGGGTTTGCAGTGCTTCGGGGGCAATGTCGCACAGGTCAGGATATAAGGGGCCTGGGAAACTCAGCCGGGGCGGCTGTCCATACAGGCAGGATACGGGGGGCCTGTGGCAGCAGGGGGCTTTGTGGCTGTGGCCGCGCCTCCCCGGCAGCCGGAAGGGGGCTGCTGCACTGGTGCGGGCTTTTGCCGGCGGGCCTTCCGCTGCTTGCAGAAGGCTTGGGACTTGTATCATATCATGATGTTTTTATTTACTTTATCTGTACTGTAACAGGATCGCATGAAAAATGGCATGAAATGCTTTACATTTTGTGGGGGAAGAAGTATCGTCACAGAAAGCTGGTTGAAAAACAGAGCCACCATATGACGCGGGAGCGCCTTTTCGACGGTTCGGCAGCATTTTTTTGATTTTTTGCGGGAAAATGCTTGACGGTGGGGTCGAAAAGGCGCATAAAGCCGTTCGCGCCAACGAACTGGCCATGTCCGCAAGGGCGGCAGGAAAGGAAATTTTCCCGGATGGCAAAAAAGTTCTTGACGCGGGTTTGAAAATGAGACATACGTCTCCTTCGCGCCAACGAGTTGCCCCGGCGGGGCCGCGAAAAA